>NZ_PDYG01000101.1 GCF_002735305.1 Agathobacter ruminis | reverse complement strand
TGAAATATGTCAGCTACGCTGACGCAAATCTCGCGCCAAGTCTCGCGAGCGAGACTTGAAGGTGTCGAGTAGATTAATAGGAAACGAGACATAATAGGAATTTATATGAAAATGATAAAAAAAGATGAATCTGAAGAATTGTTTATGATTCAAGAGGCTATTCTCAATGATAATAGCTTAGACGATGTTCAAAAAAATTGCAGGATTGCAATTCTTAATACGTTTGGACTGATTTATGATTATGATGCAGCTTATGATATGTTAGATGAGAAACGTGATACAAATGATTTTAATTCTAATTTGATAGGAGCATACCTGGGTGCTGAGTGGGTTCTATACAAGCAGAATGAGATGTTGAATATATTATTGCGTAACATGGACCAATATTGTTTTAAACAACAAGCTGAAATCAAGTACATTGAGGCTATAGGTAAGCGGTCTCGTGGAGAAAAATATATGGATGAATTGATTCAGGCTATCGAATTGTGTGACAGTATTTGTGCGCCATATTATGAATTGTTGCATATACGGGATTATTCGTTGATGAAAAGAGAGGAACTCGTAGATAAAATTATGAGCAATACCATCTTTCAGGAATATGACCCCAAAAAGCTTGTTGATCCGGAACTGTTTATTGAAACGGAGATATGTAAAAATATTTCTGACCGAGAATATATGGATTTTGTGTTACAACCTGAACCTATGGACGCGGTGCACAATGGCATTAACTGGTTAAAAAAATGGTTCCGAAAAATCAGATTGGAGGATTTTTAATAATGAGAAAGAAAACGATAGAGATTATATGGGCCTTAATGCTGATAACAATGCTTTGTTGTATGCAAGGGTGTGCCTTTATACATAGTGAAAAGAATCATATATATTTCAACAATGCGGAAC
>NZ_PDYG01000100.1 GCF_002735305.1 Agathobacter ruminis | reverse complement strand
GAAAAGACAGTTTGTCGAAGTGCAAAATCGGTGAAAGGACAACCTCTTAAAGCGGCGCGTGCGGCTTTGAAGAATCTAAGCTTTCACGCCTATCATGTCCTGACCGGCCGGCAGGGGGCGACAGACCGGAGGCCCGGGCATGAGGAAGGGGTACGAGGTGGGCGCTGGGGCTGGGGGCTTCGTGGGGCTTGACATGGGACGGCGGAAACATGGCATACAAAAAAATGGAGGGCTGCATGACACAGCCCCCCGGGGAACAAAAAAAGTATTTGAAAAAGAAAATTAGTAAACTTTTTATTCTTTGACAGCACCTGCAGATACACTGCTGATGATGTATTTTGAGAATGAGAAGAATACCAGCAGAATCGGAACAACCGAAATTGCGACACACAGATAGGTAGCTCCCTGATTTTTCGTAATATCGATGGACGCATTCAATGTCGTCATCATTACGGTAAGTGGCATTTTCTCATTGGTATTGATCAGGATCATTGGAAGCAGGTAAGAATTCCAGTTTCCGATGAATCCCATGATTCCCATGGTTGCAATTGCCGGAAGAACAATCGGGAATACAATACGGTGAAAGCTGAACAGCTCCGATGCACCGTCAATACGTGCGGCTTCCAGCAATGAAGGCGGCATGGAAGCCAGGATGTATTGTCTAAGGAAAAATACGGTTCCCGGTGAAGCGACGGCCGGAATAATTAAAGGGAGGTAACTGTCAATCAGGTGCAGTTTTGCACACAACTGATAGAATCCGATCAACGACAACTGTCCGGGAATCATCATAAAGATCAATATTGTCATGAAAATGACTTTGTTTCCTTTGAATTTATAGAAAGCAAGTGCAAATGCAGTCAATGTCGAAAAGTAAATCGACAATACGGTTGCAGGCACTGCAATCATAACGGAGTTTAACATACCGCGGAACAGGTTGAAGTGTCCGAATACGGTTTTCCAGTTATGTACAATCTGGTCACTTGGAATCAGTGTAAATCCTTTAATAATCTCATCACCGCTTCTGGTCGCATTTACAAGCATCATCAAAAACGGAATGACGCAGATAACGGCCAGTGCCACCAAAAGGAAATATATGATAGCGGACCATACATAAAAGCTTACAGGCTTACGTATCTTTTTTAATTTGAAAGATTGTGTTGCGTCCATCTGCCTAATTCTCCTTTCTCTTAAATAACTTCAGCTGAATCAATGATACCGACAGGATAATCAGGAACAGCATGTAAGCCACTGATGAGGCATACCCGGTCTGGATGGTTCCCTGATGGAATCCGAACCGATACAGATACATCATTGCGGTCTGAACAGAATCATAAGATGAGCTTGATGCCTGTACCATCAGATAAGGCAGATCGAACATCTGCAGACCACCAATCAATGAAGTAATTGCAACATACATCATAATCGGGCGAATCAACGGCAGTGTAATCTTGCCAAATACGGTCCATCTTCCGGCTCCGTCAATGGCAGCTGCCTCATAATAATCACGATTGATTCCCTGCACACCGGCCATCAGCATCAAAAATGAGTTACCAAACCATACCCAGGCCTGAATCACAGCAATGGTATGACCGGCGTAATTCGGGTCTCCAAGCCAGTTCACGTAGGTATAGTTCTGACCGAATAATTTGTAGATCAATGAAATCAATTGGTTAAAGGAACCGAATTTCCAATCCAGAAGTGTCTGGAACAAAAATGCGATTGATGTAGCTGCAATCAGGTTCGGAAGATAATAAACCAATCTGAAAACGCGCAATCCTTTGAATTTGTATTTCACATCGGAGAATACCATCATTAACAGGAAAGCGAGACCTAACTGCAATACAATATTTACAATCCAGATGCGAACCGTATTCCAGACAGCTCTCCAGAAAAATTTATCGGTTGCAACGCGGACATAATTTGCTAATCCAATGAATTTAGATGAGCCCATTACCTTCAAATCGGTAAAGCTCAGCCACAAGGTTCTAAGAACCGGATAAATACTGAAAATACAAAAAACTACAACAAATGGAATTACAAATACATATCCCCAGTTGTTATAAGCCGTTATTTTGGAATGTTTTTTTGTTGTCTTTGCCATAACAAATCCTCAATTTGAAAGTGATAAAAATATAGAAACACGGGCCCGCCCTCAGACGGGCCCATATTTAATTAGCGCTCTACCTGGATTTCTCCTGCGTAGGTTGATTCTACCTGATCGTAGAAGTCGTTGATTGCTTCTTCTTTTGTCATTGCTCCTGTCTTGATGTTTGAGATAGCCTTGCCCCAAAGATCACCGATTGTCTGATCGTAACGGGTAACCTTAGAGTAGTCAATCTTCTTAGCAAGCTCTAAGAACAATTCATACATATGCTGGTTTCCATAAGTTGGATTCTCATCAGATGCATGTGCTTCCAATACAGAGATCAAAGAAACTGCATCACCCTGAGACTTCTCAATCCACCAGTTAGCTGTATCTTCGTTCAATGTGCACCACTGAAGGAATTTCCAAGCAGCATCCTTCTTGTTTGAGGTATCAGCAATACCAATGTAAGTACCGCCACCGAATCCGGCTGCAGGTCCTGCACAGAAGCCCCATGAACCAGCGGTATCACCTACGTGATCTCTCATGGTAAGTACGCCCCATGAAGGAAGTCCGAATGCGAATACCTGAGTGGTGTCAAGATCTTTGGTTGCTTCAGCAAACTGATCAGCATCCCAAACGTTTACGGAATCGTCCTGATAGTTCTGGATATCAGCTGTCAGAATCGGAACCTCTCCTGCCATTGCCTGATACCAAGGTGTTGACCACTGGTTCGCATAAGCAGTTAAATCCTTCTGATAAAGATCTACTACAAGATCCATATATTCTGTACGGCAATCAGCTACGTTTAACTTTCCGTCTACAACCCATGCTTCGTTTCCTGAGAAGTAGCTTACTTCTGAGTCAGAAGCAAAGATACGATATCCCTTTGCCTTTAATTCTTCACCGGCCTTTACGATTTCATCGTAGTTGCTGAAGATCTTTCCGATTTCTGTAGGATCTTCTGTTCCAAATACTTCCTTTGCGATATCACGGCGATAGAAGAATCCTGCCGGAGTAATCTGATAAGAGATTGCTCTCTGAACACCTTCTGAATCTTTACCACGAGCCCAAACGTAATCTACGATCTTTCCGTCATAGTCCTTTGCTCCAAGATCATCAAGGTTTGCAAAGAATCCGTTATCAAAGAAATCATCCAACATCTGTGGCTCACCTACGATGATATCAGCATCGCAAGATCCACCGAGCATAGCAGTTGTAAGCTTTGTAGGATAATCAGCGGTTGGGATAATATTTACAACTACCTCAACACCGGTATCCTCTGTATACTTCTCAGCCATGGTCTTTAAGTCTTCGGTAAATGTCCAGATGGTAATTCCATCCTCGCCTGCACTTACCATTTCCTGCTCTGTGCTGCTGCTGTCTGTTTTTGCAGCACTTTCCGTTCCTTTTTCATTGCTGCCGCAGGCACCAAGTGTTGCTAACATTGTACCCACCAACAATACAGAAACTAACTTCTTTAACTTCATAAAGTCTTTCCTCCTTTTGTGTTTCAACAGCTTTATGTGTTTTGTTGATAATCTCATTATAGAGAGAATCAAGATTGAATAACATGTACCAAATTTTAGTTAGGTGTCATTTTTTTAGTCGACCCTATTTTATTTTTTGGCAAATTTGACAAACATCTCCATTTCTCAGAGCTTTCGCGCCTTTTTCAGGGATCTGTCCACCTGAAATTGTCTCGCTGGTACCGTCCTGATAGTTCAAAACAGTCTCAACAATTTCATATTTGCCCGGAATATAATCCTTTCGCTCCGCAAATTGATAAGTCACTTTGGTCTTTCCGAGGAATGTCGCCGAAACGGTATTGTCATCGCCGATCAAATATGCCGGAATTGCCGGAGTCAGCAAAGCGGTCAGCTGTCCATCCTTCAGCACAAACGGTTTCTCACCAAACATCATGCGCTTCCACATACTGATAAATTCGACCGTGGATCCGGAAAGACGAGCCACAAATCCTTTTCCGTGAATCCTTTGATTTGGATTTTTGCTGCTTGCAAGGAACGAACTGTTCTCCAAAGTGCTTCTTCCATACATATCCGGATCCAGGAACGGAATTGCCATGCGGTGGAAATCATCAAAGAATTCTTCGTACAGACCGCTCTTTAAGGTTTCCAGCAAATATTTGTATTCCATATGAAGGAATACGGATTCGTTTTCAAGCCATCCCGGAGTAAATGCGCGGGTTCGTCCGAGCTCATATGATGCAGATTCCAAAGATGCATTGACTTTATACATATGAAGTTTCCGATCAAAGACATCGGATGCTTTCACATTGCGATAAAGGATCTTCTTCGGGAGAATGGTTTCGTCTTCTTTTAATTTCAGGAAGCGAACCGGTCCCTCAAGGAAATAAGGCACTGTCTGTACCGCAAATCCCATTGGGAAGATGCCATCTTCATTCTGCTCATAATCTGTCACATCATATGTGAAATAAGTCGGGCAGATTCCGTCACCGTAGCCGATTGCTTTTCGGATACCATAGTCAACGGTATTTCTAAAGCCCTCGAGTGCATCGAGCACTTCTTTGGAATCCACCTGGCTGACATCTCCGGAAATGCCTTCATAGGTCTGATTGCGATAAGCTTCCTTCGCATCATTGATTTTATTCCAGAATGCGAGCAGCTCCTGCTTTGTCTCAATTTGCGGACGCTCCATATCATTGATAATATTCAGCTCCGATACAAAATCAGCCACTTCTTTTAACAGAGTGATTTTGCGCGGGAATTTTTTCAATGCCGAAATGGTATAATCCAGCATGCGCGCAAGTTCATAGGTTTCTGCCATCGATGAGCCAAGCATTCCCGGTGCACCGTTTAAGGCATCATACCAGCCCGGCTTGCCGCCTTCCATTTCGATTCCCATTCCGTAGGCATCCAGAGTTGCAAATTTGGTTGCACAAAGAAGTATGAGTTTTTCGAGCAGGGTGGTATAAATCAAATCTCCCTTGCCGAATGCGGCATGCAGTCGTTTGTCCTCAGTATTGCGCAGGCTCTTTTGATTTAAGCTGTAATATTGACGAATGCCCTTTGGTGTAACAGCATAACGCTTGCTGCGATCGTTGATATTCGCCTGTGAGAGGAAGAATGTATATGCCTTTTCAAATAACATTTCTTCTTCCTTTTCCGGGAAGAGATTCAGATACTCTTCTACCAAATCCAGATTATAGGTCCAGTGGTCACACCAATATCCTTCTCCGAATACCGCACGGCTCTTCTCTGTCGCAAAATCCATCAGCGCATAGAACAATTCTTCCACGCGATCCGGTGCCACATATTTCTGCAATGCGCGATACAGCTTACCCGGTGTAAATCCTTCCGTTACAAGTTTGATCAGTTCAGAAGCCTGATCCACAGACCCAAGCAGATTCTTTGCCTGTTCTTCATTTAATTCATAAATCAGCTTTTCGATGGAAAGCGGATTGTATCCGTCCAGCTGAATCAGGCTGTAAAACATCCGGATATTTTCGCGGCCGACATACGGCGCAAAGAAGGTATCACAGCGACGATTCTGATTGACATCGCGGAAATTACCGTTTCCCTGTGAGAAAAATTCCGGTGCCATCGAGAAATAGTTATAATCGCGCTCCAGATCCCCATGCTTACGGGAGTAAACATAAAAGATCTTGTTGTTGCCAAGTTTGATTGGATAGCCACCGCGCAATACATTGTCCATATAGGTATAAGAACAATATGCATCAAACCGCTCATTTCCTGTCTTTGTTTCAATTCCCGCACACAGTTCCTCGGCAAGTTCATTTGCACGTGCATACTTTTTCTCATAATAAGCACCATCATGTCGGGCAGCCAGGAACTGCTGCAGATAGCTCTTCTCTTCCACCTGTCCGATCAGTTCGTACAATACCATGCTCTCGTTGGTCTTCAGATGTTTTTTCTCCGCAAACATTGCCATCGGAAGCAGGTTGGAATGAATCTGTTCATAGGAAAGCACTGCTGCCAGTCCTTCTTTGACAAAGCGCACCGGCTTGCGAAGAGACTTATCATAATCAAATACCGCATCCGCATCCACAATCGGAGTCTTTAAGTTGCCGTCTTCATCCGTTGCAAATGCAAAATTGCCGCCCAATACTTCCGTCACTTCTGCAGAATCATTCATACTTGCGCGCACTCTGTAATATGGAATATTGGTTTCGGTATCCTCCACCTGCATCCATGCCTTTGTGGTCTGAAGCATATTTTTCATGGAATCATTTCCGACTCCGTAACAGATGACTGCAGGCATACCGTCAATCACTTCAAAATCCGCATCTTCTCCGAGGTTGGTGATCGTCAGTTTACGCACCAGCGCGCCCACATTTTCTTCCGGCAGAATGAAATAGGTTACATCTGTCTGAATACCATTGGCCTCATCTGTTTCACAGATAGACATGGTATTTTTCATGATTTCCATTACATGCTGCTTTTCTTCATCCGCAAACGGCTCGGTATAGACATCATTCTTTTTGATAAAAGTACGAAATCCATTGGTTTTTACCATTTCATATGCATTATGCGCAGGGAAGAATTCCATAATGGCATGATCTTTATTATCCACACCAAAACTGCAAACACCCTGTCCGCGATTGACATAGTAGCACCAGATCGGAATTCCCTTAATTCCTGCAATTCCCGGAAGAAAACTTGAAAATTCCGATTTTCTTCCATAATTTTCCATGCGTTCTTTCATAATTTCTTTTCTCCTTTTTACTCATTCAGATGAACCACAATTTTGTTGTTCACTCTTGCATCCATATTTAAGATATGATTCTTCGGAATCACAATGCATCCATCTGTCACAGTCAGTGCCTGATCATTGCAGGTTGCTTCCTGAATCCGATAACTTCCGTATTCCAGATGATTCGGATTCTCATAGCGCAGAGTCCACTCATGTCCGAGGAATTTCAGATTGATTTCCGCAATTCCGGATTCGTCGAACTGCGATGCAAGCAATTTCGGTTCTACCACCAGATCGCCCAACTGTCCTCTTACGCCAAACATCTGATTGACTACTGTCAGCAGATACCAGCTTGCGGCACCGGTCAGATATGCATACAGACCTCTTCCGCCCCGTCCGAAATATTCCGGAATGCCCGGATAGATATGACTCTTATCAAAATCCATCGACTGGCGGAACAGACTATCCATGGAACGATATCCCTCTTTGGCAAATCCTCTGCTGTATAATGCATTGGCATACATGACTGCCATATGAGAAAAGACAGCTCCGTTTTCCTTTTCACCAAAGGCAAATCCAAACATTCTTCCCATATTGGTACGGATTTCACCAAAGTCATTGTTCAGGCGATAGCCACCGCAGTTTGCATCATACAAATAGCGGTCCGCCGCTTCGCAAATCTGTTTTACCTGATCGTCTGTTGCTGTTTTTGACATAATTGCAAAAACCTGTCCTGTCAGCATCATATGGGCATTTTCACCCGCCGACTCAAGTGCATTTCCGTCATTGTCATAATAACTGTTGTACCAGCCGCCTCCGATCGGATCCTCAATCCATTCGGTTTTGCGCAAGTGTTCCTGCAACCAAATTCCTTTTGCACGAAGATTCTGTGCAATCGTCTCCGTGGCAAACGGAATTCGGATACCGGCCACAACATGGCGCACCTTTGAACCGTATTCTTTGATCAATGTCTGCTTATATTCCGGTGTATCAAACAAACCGTCTTCGTCCCGCAATAAGACTGCTGCCTCCTGCAAAAGCAGAATTTCCGGATTGGTCTTCGCATATTCATCCATCAGATCTGCCAATTCCAGAAGATTCTGCGAGTAAGCACAGGTAAATGCCACACTCTCTCCTCTGTCTCCGGCCATATCCAATGCATCATTCCAGTCGGCATCTCTCAGGCGAAGATGATTATGTTCTCCGACTTCCCAGAAGGCGGTAAGATTTTGCAAAATCAGATGTTCGAGAATGGTTCCGTGGTATTCTTTGCCACGTGTATCCTCCTGCCAATGCATCTGCTCTGTCCATTTATTGTCCACTTCCGTGCCGCGCATAACCTGTCGGTCTTTGAAATAAGACACTTCCTGATTCAGAATATCCAGATCTCCGGTCTGATCGATATAAAGTTTGGTCGTCTTAAACGGCCAAAGTCCATGATCCATCCATACGCGCGTGATGGAATTTCTGTCCGCTTTGAATTCTCCGAGATGTTCCCCGATAATGGTTGCATTTGTTCCGTCAATACGCACACCTGCGAAATTTGAAATCAGCATCTGGCGTACGCCGCTCGGATTCATAAGCAGCAAAGCCAGACAATCCTGCCACAGGTCTCGCCATCCTCTTCCGCCTTTTCCGTAATCATGATGCGGCAGGAACGAACAGCCGAACAGTCTGCGCAATTCCGGCTGGAAATTGACCCAGTCCATAAACCGGTCAAAATTCTCATCCGCTGTATGATATTTCAAATTCACTTTGTTCTGCCAATATTGTCTGGTCCGTGTCAGTTCATATTCCACTTCCTTCGGCTCAGACAAGTCCGCAAGCATTCCGTCGATTTCTTCTGCTGTATGGCATACACCAGCCATGCAGAGGAATTGTTTTTTCTCACCCGGCTGAAGAACTGTCTTTGCGAAACGGAAACCTGCCATTGCTTCCTGACCATTCTCGCAATATCCGTTTGCCACAGCTGCTGCATGGGTAAACAAAGCCTCCGGGCGCTCAAAGTCTCCGCATTCTCCGATAAAATCATTTTGATTGACATAAAAGGAATCCGGATTCTGTCCTTCGCTCTTTGCATTTGCAAAATAAATCGTGTCATTTAGCTGATGCCCGCGCTCATCAAAAGAGAGTGTCGGATTGACTGAGATGATGTTGTTTTCCACTGAAGTTCGATGCAACAATCCTGTTACGTGTCTGTGATCTCTGAGATTATCCGCGCTTCTTCCATAAAGCGGGATTGCGAAACAGGATTCAAATGCCAGCGGCGCATCTCCTGTATTTTCAATTTCCACACGAATCACTTCGAGGTTTCTGTCCACAGGAATAAACATTGTCGTGGTGGCAGTCAGTGGAAGGTATTTTCCCTCCGTCTTGATTTCCTGCCACATATATCCTGCGGTCACCGTGATTGTTTCTTCCTTCTTGGTATAGACAGCAGCACGCTGCATGGAGGAACATCCCATTGCTGACCATGGTTCGCATCCATCCGCCATCACCCAGAAATTACGGGAAAAGCGACGGTTTTGAATATCGCAGGAGCTGACCGGTTCATATAAAAAATGATTCTGATCCAGTTTGGCATCGCCGGCCATCTGAGGTGTTACCGCACTCTTCAGTCCGTATTCACCGGCAATCGGAAAATACAAATCGCGGTATCTCTGTGCGCCTGTCAGTCGAAAGGTTCCGTTTTCTCCTATAAATTCACATTTTTTCATCATTTCCAGTCTCCATTGCAATAATTTAATATGTAAGCCTCTGCGCCGGTTGTCATAACCGGATTGCCGGCATCATTGAGAACATGTTCCATTCCCGGATTTCCGTTCAGCATTACCGTAATGATATGCTCAACCGATACATCCTTTTTATCCGGCATAACCATTGCAGAATGCAGGTTCACGCTTCTGTCTCTGTTATATAAATAGATGCCGATTCCGATTCCCTCAAACCGTTCCACATCCGGATTCACATAAATCGATGCATATCCATCCGTTCCTTCCGGGGTCTTCCACACATCCTGTGAAGGCACATCATATGGAATCTCACTTTGATACATAATGATCTGACCGTCTTCTCCATTCCAGATCGTCTGATACTCCTGGAAATGTTCCACCATCAATCCGTACAGGCGAACCCTGTCACCGTTTACGGTAATCCCGTTTGCAGCGGTGTTGCCTTCCCAGTACACCTGATCACCATGATCGGCTCTCCATACCCAGAAATTCTGACCGGTCACATCATCCGCATCAATGGTAACCGCATTCTTTGCCTTACATGGCTGATCTGTGGCAATCCCTCCGATACGGAAATACAGATCATACAACTGCACAGCAGCGGCATCTTTGCCGTTTTCTCCGACCACAAGCAAATGTTCGGACTCTGTGGTACCTGCATCAAACAGCACGCCGGCCATAATCATTCCCGGGGCATCCTTGGTCTCCATAATCGTGACACCGTTCTGGCTGCGCAAAGTTGCCAGTCCAAGTCCCAGGATCATACGATTCTCGCCGCTGATTTTGATGGTCTCATCAATCTGATAGACACCCGGTGTCAGCAACAGATGCTTTTTGTTTTCCAGCCCCTTATTGATGTCTGCCGCCGTATCTGTCGGCTTTGCAACATAAAAATCATCCAGTGAAACAAAATCTGTTTCCGACCAGCTCCTTGGTGTGCGCTTCAATACTTTCGGGACGGCTACGCCATATCCTTTTTGTTCGTCATAGACGAGAAACGGTTTCTCTCCGACATTCTCCTGCGCCTGTACTTTTGTATAGGAGTACAATGGCCAGGTGCCTCTCGGCAGTCCGCTCTCCTCATCTCCAAGAAATACAATATTCCAGTTCTCACCCATCCAGATTTTGTATTGATTGTTCATGGACAGCCATTGCTGCTGTGATCCCGAATCAACCATCTTTTCTATCTGCGAATCACTCAGGAAGCCACCGCTTGCCCATCCGTATTCATCATGCAGATACAACGATCCGTCTATATGCATGCGTCTCATATCTGTTGCCTGTGATACTGCAAATGTCACATTGTCCGGCACATGCAGATTCTCCACACTGCGCCAGAAGTTGCATGTCGCATTGTGATTATCCGAAGATGGATCCAGCCATCTTGCCTGTGTATTCACACCTCCAATCAGTGTGTCGTCCGGACTTTGCATCCCCAGTCCCGCCAATTGTGTGTAGAATCCAACATTGACTTTGATATCCTGATATTTTCCCGGCATAAAACAAATCGCATAACGGTCATCTCCGAATTGATTGCTTTCCTGCTTCTGGTAAATCTCATCGACAATTCTCTGTACGTCTTCCGGATCATCTTCTTCCGAAAAAATATAAACCCTGTCCCCGAGCAGATTGGTATGATATCCGACCCGTTCATTTTGTTTGTCATTCTGTTTCAAAAACATAAATCCTGCAATTCCTCCCAAACATATCGCACCGACGGCGATGATACTGATTATGATTTTATTTCTCTTTTTCATATTGACCCTTCCGTTACATTTTTTCCCACAGTCAAGACTCGCTTCTTTATAAGCATAAAAAAAAGACCCTCATGTTTTAAGGGTCTATTTTTTAGTATGGTATCCATTTTTTAGTCGGCGCGACATTTCATTGATGACGCGCTTCTTATCCGCGCTCCAAAGCGGCGCAATCAAATGCTTTTTGTTTCCGTCACCGGTCAGTCTGTGAATCACGATATCCGGCGGAATCACGCGGATGCAATCCTCCACAATCTCCAGATATTCTTCCAGTGCAAGCACCTCAAATGCGCCGGCTTCGTAATCCGCAGCCAGATCAGTCTGTTCGAGTACATGCAATAATTGTAATTTCAATCCGGTTGTTCCGCAGTCACATGCGTATTGAATGCTATACAGCATGTCTTTTCGTGTCTCATTCGGCAATCCGAGAATAATATGTGTAATGATTTCACGGATTCCGATTGCCTGCAGGTTCCGCACGGCCTGCGCATATTCTTTGTTCGGATAACCACGCCGAATATATTCCGCCGTCCGCTCATTGGCAGTCTGCAATCCCAGCTCAATCCATACCGGAATCGTCCGGTTCATTTCTGCAAGCACTTCGAGCACCTCCGGCCCCAGACAATCCGGTCTCGTAGCAATCGACAAAACCGCAACCTGCGGATCTGCAACCGCTTCCGAATAAATCTTGCGCAATCTGTCTGCCGGTGCATATGTTCCGGTAAACGACTGAAAATAGGCGATGTATTTCACGCACTTATTTTTGGGAAGTTTTGCTGCAATCAACTGCTTCTGCAAATCGAGCTGTGCCGGAATTGCACGGCTTCCACCGCCGAAATCTCCTGCTCCGCCGCCGTCACAAAAGATACATCCGCGTGTATCAATCTTGCCGTCACGGTTCGGGCACGTAAATCCGCCGGACAATGACAGACGATATAATTTGCAGTCATAAAAATCCTGTGCAAAACAGTTGAGCGAATAATAGGGCAGTTCCCAGTTGTCGCGCTTTAGGATATGCATAATTCTTGCCCAGGCAGTGCAAAGCATCGGCAATTGACATGCCGCATTGGCCGGGCTGGTGGATGGCAGCTTTGTTACAGGATAGCTGCTGTATTTCTGCTGTAAATATTTTTGATACAACCGATAGGCGGTATTTCCATTGCAATAAATCATCCGGATTGATCCGGATGAAAGAATCCGATTGAGATTGTTTGGAATCACATCATGAATGGACGAATCGCTGCTCCCCTCGATTTCGCAGGAAGCAATCACATCCCAAAGTGCGATATGATGTTCCAGAAGCATTGCCTTTTTTTGTTCCACAGTCGCAGGACAGGGAACATCTAGTACACTTGAGAGAACTTTCCAGAAACGATTCTGCGGATGTGCATAATAAAATCCCATTTCCCGTGATTTGACAGACGGGAAAGATCCCAAAATCAGAATCTTTGACTCTTGATTATATAACGGTTCCAGTGGATGGCTGATTGCCATAAACTTCCTCCAATAATTGTACAGCCCTATGATCCCATGTATGCGCTTTGCGGTACTTTTCGTAACCGGCTTCCTGTATATCATAAATCAGCTGCGGATTCAACAGCATCTCTGTTGCAATATCCGGCAGGGCTTTGATATGTGCACCGTCATAGAACAGCAAATCCTTTTGATTCTCAAACTGTTCTTCGAGAAATGGAGTGCGCTCGGTCAGAACCGCACAGTGATTTGCCATCCCGCCAACCACACGGTCATGCATACCATCCGGAAACATCGGTGCATTGTTAAATAATATATGCTCTTTTGCAATCCGCTCATAGGAAAGCGAGAAATCACACGGGCGCTCTATTTGCAAAAGATATTCTTTGGAATGCTGGAAGTCATACCAGCCATCTCCGACCGCAACAACAGGAATTCCGGCAGAGAGCAATGCCCTGGTCGCTTTGTCACGAAAATAATTGCGCACATAGGTATCTGCCGGATAACAATAATTCAGCAACAAAGCAAATTGTCTGTCGTCAATTTCTTCCCGTTTCTGCACGCCGAACCCCTGCGTCTGCAATACGGTTTCAAGCGCAGCTTCATTGGTTACATACGGATTCTGCGTACGGATTTCGATGATTCCCTTTTGCAGTTTCATCAGCAATTCCGGTGCATTCTCCACTACCTCATAGGATTTTTGCGGAGAGACATAAGTACTCATCATCAGGATACGTTCCGGCCTGTCTGTAATCTTGCGCTGTTCAAGCGCCTCATTCGCGGAAAGAGGCATAAAGACCGTCGATTTTACATTTGGATAATACTCGTCCACATAACGCTTCTGTCCTCTGTCCACCACAATTGCATGCATATCGCTGACCGGCATATGAAGGCTGTTGTAATGAAAGAGCGGATGATCGACAATATAATCATAAAACGGTCCTCCAATCAGATCGAGTACCATTCCGTCATCATCCTCGAGATGACACATCTGTGAATTCACATCCACAATCAGGTCAAAATTCGCATAATGAAGCGGTTTTAAGATTGCATCAAGGTCATCCTCAACCGTAAATTCCAGCCGGGTCACATCACATCCGAGACGCTCGAACGCATCCGCCATTTGTGCCGCAAAAAAATTACCGCTAAAATAGCAAATCTCACGCGAGCAAACGACAAGAATCTGCTTGTTCGCATATTGGTTCCACTCCATAGCTCCTCCTTTTTTATTTTGCCAAAACCATTTCGCAATTTGCAGTCATATTATCCCAGAAATGTTCCAAAGGTGTGTTGCGCAGGATTCCAAGAATCTGGCAATTCAACGCCCCATGTGCGACAATCAGAATATTTTTGTCCTTCCCCAGCTGCGGCAGAATCACAGTATCCAAAAAGGACTGACATCTGTCATGTAATTGTGCAAAACTTTCTGCCCCTTCCACCGGAAGATAATGTTTTGGATCGCGAAACAGCCGATATAACGGATGATCCGGATGCTCCAGGATGCGGGTATCGCCTTCGCAAATGCCAAAGCTCATCTCACACAGCCGCTCATCTTTTATGATTGGACAATTCTGATTTTGCAAAACAATCTGTGCTGTGGTATAGGCACGCGAAAGCGGCGAAGCATAACAGCAGTCAAATGAGATGCGATCCACCTGTGCCTGTGCCTTTTGGGCCATCGCGATTCCCTCGTCGTTCAAAGGGATATCTGTCCTGCCCTGTATCTTATATGCGGCATTCCAGTCTGTCTTTCCATGACGCATGATATATAACATAATGGTGCTCCTATCTGTATTTCTGATTCTATTGTAACCGACTTTTGCGTTTTTTTCGAGATAATGATAAACTATTTGACATGGGAAAAGAAACAAAAACAAATGCGATGCGCATTCTCGAGAAAAATAAAATTACATATCGACTCATTCATTATGAATGCAATGAATTTACCGACGGCATCCATTCTATTGAATTATCCGGATGCCCGGTAGAAAAATCTTACAAGACTCTGGTGATGCAGGGCAAGAGCAAACAATATTATGTCTTTGTCATCCCTGTCGCCGCTGAAGTGGATCTCAAAGCTGCCGCACGGGCAGTTTCGGAGAAATCTGTGGAAATGATTCCGTTGAAAGAACTGACCGCCATCACCGGATATGTACGCGGTGGCTGCAGTCCGATCGGTATGAAAAAACAATTTCACACCGTTATCGATGAATCCGCTGCAAATCTCGATTTCATCTATATCAGCGGTGGTCGCATCGGTGATACCATTGAGCTGACACCGGATGATTTATCCAAAGTCGCACGGGCGAATTTTGCTCCTGTCATCCGTACTACTGTTTCATCTTAGGCAAATGATTCTTTAAGCTGGAAAAGAATTCATCCATATTATTCTTTTCCACTTTCGGATTACGATACCCGCGCATTCTCTTGAGTGCGCCTTTTTTGATGGAATCGAGTCCGGAAAGATAATTGGCAAACCACTCTCGCGTAAAAATTGCGCGTGACATGGCAGCCTTGCTGCCCTCGATCACCTTCTCCATCGTCTGATTAAACGATTCGTCTACCGATGCAACCTTTCGGTCAAAATCAGCAAGAATCGAAACCGTCAAAGCCAAATCCATCGCAAAAATTGCAACAAACAAAAAGGCCAGTCCTTCAAACAACAAATCCGGCATCCATGCGACCATATGCACGGTAAACGGTGCAATCACCTTTGCCACCAGGATTGCGGCACCTCCGAAACAAATGGTATACGGCAGGCAGACACGCCCCTGGATATTAAATGGCATATTGGAATAATCCCACCAATATGCATGGAACATTTTTTCAAGAAAAAGATGTGTTGAAAATTCCAGAATCACACTGCCAAATGCACCAATCAAAAAGAGCTGCCATACACTCGGTGTCAAATGATATACCTCACAGACACGAAGCAAAATCATAATGGAGACGCCGCCCACTCCATAAATCGGAATCACCGGCCCAAACATAAATCCTCTATTCTCCCACTCATGCTTGGTTGCAATTGCAAAAAAGCATTCGTAAATCCATCCCATAAAACTATAAATTGCAAAATATACTACATAATGACTAATCATACTAATACTCCATCCCTTTGGTCATACTTTTATATTATATAAATTCCGACCGCAAATATCAATTACTCCTATAAAAAACAGCTCCCGGTACTGTACCATTCACAGTTTGTGGTATTGCCAGACATCCTTGCCTTATGGACCCGGTAAGTCCTTCACTTTGCAAGAATATTTTGGTTTTCATATATGCAAACGCTCGCATCCTGATTGACATGTGTTTTTTGAATGCCTGTACAATTTTGAAAAAAGTTTTATGGTTGGCGGACACCCAAAGTAATCGTATATGTACTTCTCATCTAAAGGATACCCGGGTGAATTGGAGTGCGCCCTAGTGAAATAAAAATGAGTTTTGATGTTTATAGGCATGCGCCGCCACGGATGGCGGCGCAAATGCGATTGCAACACGACGTTGCGTAATGCATGGTGCCTATAAACACAAAACTCATTTTGTCATTTCACTTGGCAAACGGAGTCTGAACCCGGGTATCCCTTAGATTGAGGAGTACATAATATCAATAAATGAAGTGTCCGCCACTTCATAAACCTTTTTTCAAAATGGTTCATTCATCAAAAGACACATGTGTGATGCTCGCTTTTTGCATATTGAAAACCTAAAATATTCGCAAAATGTGAAGCACCTACCGGGTTCATGAGGGCAAGGATGTTTTTAATAAAACAGAGTGTGAATGGTACAGTACCGGGACCTGTTTCTTTATCTGTAACTGCCATGCTTTGCACGGAATTTAGTCTTTTCGACATACATGGCGGTATCGGCACGTTTGACAATCATTTCCGCATTGGTGTCGCCGGTCTCAAATTCTGCCATTCCGATGGAGCTTGAATAGCGCTCCCATGGATTTGCGGACTCATTGTCATGCGCATTTTGATACAGTTCGCGTGCCTTTTTCAGCAGCTCTTCCCGATTCTTGTAATCGCTGCCGCGAAGCAGGATGATAAATTCATCTCCACCGACACGATAGATATCCGAATTGGCATATACAGACTTTAAGAGATTACAGCATCCGACCAGATACGCATCACCATATTCATGGCCAAATGTGTCATTGACATATTTAAGATTGTTTACATCTGCAAGTACAATCGCAATCTCTGCACTCTCATAAAAAATATCGCCATCGATTTCTTTCAATACTTTCTTATATGCAGCCTTACTGCCCACTCCGGTCAACGCGTCTTTGTATGCAGTCGCACTGATTTCATCAATTCGCTCGTTTTTGGTGCGAATATCGATCTGTGCCCGGTTAAAGTTGGTCATATAATAAAGGCTTTCCTTCATGACCGAAGTAAATGTCTGATATAATTCTTCGATTTCATCGCCGGTTTTGATATTCAGATTCTCAAGTGTCTGCACATTTTTGAATCGATCGTTTTCTGTTTCATAATTAAAATTATGACTGCATTCCACCATACGATTAATCGGCGCGGATACGGTTCTGTGAATCAAAAGAATATTGAATGATACCAAAATCAAAATCAGGATTCCAACCATTCCCAATGTCGGCAATACAAAATCAAAATCTTTTTCATGCATGCGGTCCATCGAAAAATCGACGCAGGCGCTACATGCATAATTCCCTTTGCTGTCAAAAACCGGACGAATATAGCTCAAAAGATATTCGCCTTCATGAGAATGAACGGTGTATGCAGGAGTCTCCTCCCCTTTCATGATATTGGAAATCTGAGAATAAAAAGGTTCATCGATTGAGTAGACTGCTCCGGGTTCATCCGCATCTTCTTTGCCCTCGGAATCAATATCAAAAACGACATGACCGCCGTCTTCCTGAATACGATAGACATATACATAAAGCGTATCCGGATAATTCTCCTGAATAGAGGCAAGATAATCGGAAATCTTTCGATACTCTTCCGATGCAAAATTTTGCTCAATATATTCGTCGACTTTGTCGCCGTCAATGGCATCCGCCATCAGCTGTGTCGCGCCTTTTGCCATACGCGTATAATCTTCAAGCATGCGCTTTTCAAAGCGCTGAAAGACCACCGTAATCGTAAAAACCATCAATACAATATAACTCAATATCAAGATGAGCGGCAATCGAATAGACAAAGATTTTATTTTACGCATTTTTCGAACCCCACATACCTTATATGATCGTTATGACACTTCTGTATCAGTCTGTCCTTCATCCTGTTTTTTTCCGCGAAAAACAAACTGACGATTATCACGCACCAGAAAATGTTTGGTCAAAACCAGACATACGATTGCCATGACATACAAAAAATCCTCCCATGGTTTCGATTCAACCAAAATCATATGTCTTGCAACCAGGAATATAATTGTTTCAAGCACATTGGCAGAGCTTGGCTTGCATAACATTTTTAAGAACTCGATACCGACAACAACAGTAAATACACGTTCCAGAAAATCACTCAGCATATTCTTCTGTCCTGCCATTTTGTTCAATCCCGCAAACATATCTGCCAAATGCGGAAACAGTGCAATCAGACCACATATACAGGCGAGCAAAACCAAAACTGCGACAACCAGCTCCAGTGCTACACTGACATGTGTACCGACTTCCTGTATTTTTAATTCCAATTTGGAATATTTCTCCAAGTTATTCTTTTTTTCCAAGTCAATCACCCAATCTGCCCTTTATTCGTCTTTGGATTCAATCAACAACAGAATTCCGTCTTCAAAAGTAATCTGCGCCTGATCTTCAACCAGTTCGTTGCTGACACCCAGTGTCGTAAACGGAAGCAGATCTGTATTTTCCAGACAATATTTCATTCCTGTAATGGTCAGATTGTGAACCGTTCCGTTGATTGGCAATAAAGAAACATACTTTCCGTAAAGATCATTCTTCTTCAATACAAAATCGGAACAATGCATCGACACTCTGTTTTTGTCATCCATCAGTCGGATTTCGACACCGTATTCGAGTCCGATGCCAAGAAGCATCATATTGGCATATGAGTGATCGATTCGATTGCCGAAACATCCGAGAATCGTGATCTCATCACAGCCGAGGCGTACGCAATCCCGCAGAGCATGCTCGAGGTCGGTATCATCTTTCTCCGGATTTAATTCCGAAATTGCCACCTGATCCATGTCTCGATAAAATGATAATATTTCCGGATTTGCAGAATCAAAATCACCGACAATGATATCCGGTGTAATATGATTGCGATACATAAAATCAATTCCGGAGTCAGCAGCAAAAATCACTTCAAATGCGCCATTTTTGATGACATCGCATGCAAATTTGTCATTGATGTTTCCACCAGCTACAATTAATCCATTCATTTCATCTTCTCCTGTCTGACTCTATGAGTGCAAAATATTCAAAAATGCCTGTACATTTTCCTCAACATCGCCACGAAATACCGCACTTCCGGCGACAATGATATTTGCACCTGCCTCCATTACCTGTTCTACATTTCCCAGATGAATGCCACCATCCACTTCAATATCAACCTTCAGATTCCTGCGGTCAATCATAGCCTTTAAGTCTCTGACTTTTTGAATGGTATATGGGATTAGCTTCTGACCACCGAATCCGGGATTCACTGTCATCACCAAAACCATATCCAGCTTTGGCAAAACATATTCGATTGAAGAAATCGGAGTTGCAGGATTGAGGGCAACCGCCGCAAGCAATCCTTTTGCCTTGATGGCATCGATCGTACTGTCAAGATGTTTGCATGCTTCCGCATGAACTGTGATAATATCTGCTCCCGCCTCTGCAAATTCATCAATATAACGGGAAGGCTCCTCAATCATCAGATGGACATCAAACATGCGCTCTGTGAGCGGACGGATGGCCTGAATGATTGGAAATCCATAAGTAATGCTCGGTACAAAAGCACCGTCCATGACATCAATGTGCACATATTCTGCTCCTGCACTGTCGAGCAATTTAATTTGTTCTCCCAGCCGCGCAAAATCCGCGGACAGGATGGATGGTGATAAACAATTCATTTTCGCCTCTTCTTTTAGTATTTCCTGATTTGTCTTAGTTCCTCGAATAGCAATTTGTAATTGTCATACCGTTCCAACGGAATGTTTCCTTCTTCCACCGCAGTCTTGATGCCGCACTTCGGCTCATTGATATGACTGCATCCCTGAAAGCGACATTCCGGTTCATATGGTACAAATTCCGGATAATAACGCCACAAGTCTTCCTTTTCCATTCCTGGTACATCCAGTGAACTGAATCCCGGTGTATCGACGATAAAAGTCTCATCCGATACGGGAAGAATTTGTGAGTGGCGCGTGGTATGTTTGCCACGCTTTAATTTTTCGCTGATGCTTCCGGTCTCCATCACCTCTTTGCTCTGTAAGAGATTCACAAGCGATGATTTACCGACGCCGGACGGTCCTGCAACCGCCACTGTCTTATGCGAGATCAGCTCTTTTAATTCGTTGATTCCGCTCTGTTCTTTTGCACTGCAAAAAATAATCCGATAGCCTGCCGGTTCGTAGATTCTGCGAAAATATTCGCATGCCTCTTCATCTGCCAGATCTGCTTTGTTTAAGCAGATTGTAACAGGAAGATTCTGGAATTCCATCATGATCAGAAACCGGTCCAGCAAATTCAAATTCGGATCCGGCTTTGCCATTGCAAAAATAATCAAAGCCATGTCGATGTTGGAAACCGCCGGACGAATCAATTCGTTCTTCCTTGGCAAAATATCCTCGATATTTCCTGTCATCTCCTGCTCGTCAATCACTGCGATTTCTACCAGATCGCCGACGAGCGGCTTGATTCCCTTTTTGCGAAAAACGCCTTTTGCCTTGCATTCAAACAGGCCATAGCCGGATACATATACATAATAGAATCCGGCTATGCCTTTCATAATCTTACCAGTCATAGATTACTTTGCCACGAATGATACTTTATACGATTTGGTAGTAGGTTCTGTAGCTCCTTCCGGAATATAAGATACTACCCAGCTCAATTCACCTTCATTTGTCTCAAACTGTTCAGAAGAACTCATGGTCAAACTGGTTGTTCCATCTTCTGCAGTTCCTTCTGTAATAATATTTTCACCATCAAGCAGCTTCCATTCAATATTGGTTGCTCCTGCAGGTATCGTTACAGTTCTATCCTTTGGTACATAGACAACCACTTTCTTTGCAATATTGATGGTCAGGGTAATGGTGGTGCCTCTGTCTACCGATTTGCCTTCTGCTACCGACTGTTTACAGATTTCACCTTCGCCGTAATTCTCATCATGTTTCTTTGCATCTACAAATTTCACTTTCAGACCAAGCTGTTCCATGCGCTCCTGCGCCTTTTCGGAAGACAGTCCCAGTACATTCGGCACCTTCACGGATTCTGCACCGCGGGAAACAACCAGTCTTACTCTTGATCCTTTTTCCATGCTTCCGCCGGTCGGAACCTGAGAAATAACTTTGCCCTTCTCAACCGTGTCACTGTATTCATAGTCAACATCCGCTTTCAAGCCCTTGTCTTCAAGTGTCTTGACTGCATCTTCTTCGCTGCTTCCGGTCACATCCGGTACATTGATATATTCTGTTGTGTCTGCTTTTTCACGAACGACTTTGACCACAACAGTGTCACCCTTCTTGACCTTATCGCCAATCTTTGGTGTCTGATCTACAATATGTTTTGCAGCCATTTCGTCATCTTCGGTATATTCGATGGTCATATACAGACCGAGTTTTTCAAGCTCGAGTGTTGCCTCATCGACGGTCATGCCATACAAGTCAATCATCTCGAATTCTTCTGTGCTGTTAAGCGACTCGGATTGCGTTGTATGATTGGTCTGTGTGGTTGCCTCACTGTTGTCACGCGGTCCGAATTTGAACAAACCGAGGAATGCGCCAAAAATATAAATAATCAATACGATGATAATTGCGGCAAGTGCCACAAACATGATGGTAACTGCTTTCTTTACCTTTGGATTCAGTTCCTCTTCTTCTTCATCATATTCATCATCATCGAATTCGTCATCATAATCATCGTCATACTCGTCATTGGTATCATTGACAGACATTTCGCTGATTTCCTTTAATTCTTCCGGTGTGATAATCTTGGTCGGTCCGCTCTCCGGTCCCGGCGCAATAACAACAAAGTCCTCATTCGGATAATTCAATGCCTTGCGCAAATCATTCAGCAATTCTGCAATGGTCTGATATCTGCGATCCGGATTCTTCTGGCAGCATTTTAAGATAATCTTTTCCATGCTGATTGGAAGATTGGTTGCATAAGCAGCCGGAGATACCATCTCTTCCTGCAGATGCTGGATTGCAACAGCGACTGTTGTCTCACCGTCAAACGGTACACGTCCGGTCACCATCTCATACATGACAATACCAAGCGAATAGATATCGCTGCGACCGTCCACCTGTCCGTTTCTCGCATGCTCCGGAGACGTATAATGTACCGATCCCATCACATCTGAGCTGACGGTATTGGATGAAATTGCTTTTGCAATTCCAAAGTCCGTAACTTTTACTTTTCCTTCTGTGGAAATGATAATATTCTGTGGCTTGATATCTCTGTGAATAATATCTTTGTTGTGTGCCGCTTCGATTCCTCTTGCTACCTGAATGGCAATGCTGACCGACTCTTTAAATGAGAGTCTGCCCTTCTTTTCGATATATGTCTTTAAAGTGATTCCCTCGACATATTCCATGACGATATAATGGAATCCTTCTTCACTTCCGACATCATAGATGTTGACAATGTTCGGATGCTCCAGTCCTGCTGCCGATTGTGCTTCGGTACGGAATTTTACAACAAAATTGCGATCCTCCGAAAATTCCTGCTTTAATACTTTGATTGCAACATAACGTCCAAGAATATGATCCTTGGCTTTATAAACATCTGACATTCCGCCTGCGCCAATCTTGCTGACGATTTCGTAGCGGTCTGCAACATACATTCCTTCTGATAACATTGGTTTACCTCGATTCTATATTTCAATTAAAAGCGCCGTAATATTGTCACGGCCGCCATTCTTATTTGCTTCGGTTACAAGTGCTTTGGCTTCCTCTTCCAAAGACTTATGTGATTTGATGATATCTAAAATTTCATCATCATCCACCATGTTGGTCAATCCGTCCGAACAAAGCAGCAGCTGCTCTTTCTTTTTGACATCAATTTCAAAGAAATCCGGTTCCACGGTCTCGGACACTCCGATTGCCCTGGTGATAATATTCTTATTCATGTGGTCTTTTGCTTCTTCTTCATTCAGCTCTCCAACCCGGACCATTTCCTGTACGAGAGAGTGATCTTTTGTAACCTGTCTGATGGTATCCGAAATATGATACAGACGGCTGTCGCCCACATTTGCGACAAAAGCATGCCCATTGTCGATTGTGGCAATGACCAGTGTCGTTCCCATCCCGGCTTTTTCCTCATCCTGTTCGGATTCGCTTGCCAGAATCTGATTGGCACGGGTGATAGCTTCCTTTAATATTTCTACAGGTTCTGTCTGCTTGCATCGCACAACAGATGCGCAAATCCGCTCAACTGTATATCTCGATGCATACTCGCCGGCCTTATGGCCGCCCATTCCATCTGCTACAATATAAAGATTGGGTAAATTACCTACCGGATTGTCATATGCGAAACAATAATCCTGATTCATTTCGCGCGCCATACCGGTGTCCGTAACGGAATAAGAATACATACTCCCGATCGTCCTTTCTGTATGAACACATACTTAGTGATATTTTAGCATAGAAGCCTTATGTGTGCAAATGTTTACGACGCAACTGACCGCATGCGCCGTCGATATCGCGCCCCATTTCTCTGCGCACGGTTGCGGCAATTCCGGCCTTTTCAAGCTTTTTCTGAAATGCCTGAATCACCGACTTGTCGGATTGAACAAAATCACGCTCCTTGATTGGATTGACCGGAATCAGATTCACATGACAGTTCATGCCGCCAATCAGTTCCGACAATTCCTTTGCATCCTCCTGCGTGTCATTCACACCTCCCACGAGCGAATACTCAAATGTCACTCTTCGTCCCGTCTGTGCGAAATAATATTTGCAGGCATCGACCACTTCGTGAATCTCATAAGAATTTGCAACCGGCATCAGTGCTTTTCGCTTTTCCTGATTGGATGCATGCAATGACAATGCCAGTGTAATTTGCAGCTTTTCATCAGCCAGTGTGCGCATCTTCGGCACCAGTCCGCAGGTCGAAACCGTCAGATTGCGCTGTGAAATATGCAATCCGTTTTCATCGGTCAGCAGCGCGATGAAACGAAGCAGGTTATCATAATTGTCCAACGGTTCTCCGGTCCCCATCACCACAACATTGGAGATGCGTTCTCCGATATCAAGACCGATGGCATAAATTTGATCCAGCATCTCCGCCGGTGTCAGACCGCGCAGTAATCCGTCCAATGTCGATGCACAGAATTTGCAGCCCATGCGGCATCCGACCTGTGAAGAAATGCAGACCGAATTACCATGATGATAGCGCATCAGCACCGATTCCACCGCATTTCCGTCCTCAAGCAAAAAGAGATATTTGCGTGTTCCATCCAGCTTTGATATCTGGACGGTCTGCGGTTTTAAAGTGGTCAGCGTACATTCTGTCTTCAAGGTTGCGCGCAATGCTGCCGAAATGTTGGTCATCTCATCAAAGTCGCGCACGCGCTTGATATGTATCCATTCATAGATTTGTTTTGCGCGAAACTTCTTTTCTCCCTTTTCAAGCAGATAGGAAGTCAGCTCTTCCAGATTTTTGGATTTTAAATCAATCTTCTGTTGATCCATCTGATTCCTCTTATCCCTGATTTTTCTTCATCTTAGCAAAGAAAAATCCATCATTTCCAATTTCATGCGGCAGAATCTGTCTTTGCATTTCCAGTGTAAAATCCGGATTGTTTTTCAAAAACTGTTCTACCACCTGTTCATTTTCTTCTCTTGTGATTGTACAGGTCGAATACAGCAAAGTGCCGCCGTTTTTGACATAGCATTTTGCATTTTCGAGAATTTTCATCTGTAAATGACTCAATTCGGTGATATCCTCGCGTGTCACGCGATAGCGGATATCCTTTTTCTTACCCATCACGCCCAGACCGGAGCAGGGAGCATCACAGATTACAACATCCGCCCTGTTCACGACAGATTCATCCAGCACTGTCGCATCCCAGACTTTTGCTGTCATATTGCTCAGTCTGAGCCTGTTGATATTTTCCTCAATCAAAGAGACCTTATATTCCGTCAGGTCGCGTGAATCCACGCAGCCTGTTCCATTCAAAATCTGCGCCGCATGTGTACTTTTCCCACCCGGTGCGGCACATACATCAATGACATAATCACCTTCGCGGATGCCTGCATGCTCCGCAACCATCATGGAGCTTGCATCCTGCACATAAAATTTGCCCTGTACGAAGGCATCCAGATCCGTCAGACGGTCAATCTGCGACAAAGCAAGTCCGCAGGATGTCTCCGGTACGGGCACGGCGGTAATCCCGCATGTCTTAAGCTCTTTCTGCAGCTGTTCAACCGTATTCATCTGCAGATTCACACGCACAATCAGATCCTGCGGCAGATTCAGATGATGTAATATTTCTTCGACTTTTTCAGCCGGATATTGTTCCATGAAATACGAAACCATCCATTGTGGATACGAATAGACGGTTGCCAGATCCTTCGGAGGTGCAATTTGGTCTCTTTGTCTCGAGAGATTGCGCAATACCCCGTTCACAAATCCGGACAGAGATGCGAATCCGCGCTTTTTTGCCAGCTTGACGGCCTCGTTAATGGCAGCCGAATCCGGCACGGAATCCATATACAGGATTTGATACACACTCATGCGAAGCAGGGTGCGGATCAAAGGCTTTTGCTTTTTGACCGGAACCTTTGATACAGCATTGATATAATAATCCAGTGTCACAAGACGTTCCAGTGTACCTTCCACCAAGCGGGTATAAAATGCGCGGTCACGCTTTTCCAGATAAGCATATTTTGTCAGAACCTGATTTTCAATCAGATTCGCATATTGCTTTTTTTCAAGTATTTCAATCAAAGATTCCAGCGCAATTTGGCGCATGTTCTCCGTGTTTGTCATAATTGTTCGCCCTCTTGCACTTCAAATCCACGCAAAAAGCTTCCGATATCCATTCTCTTTTTGCCCTCGATTTGTACTTCCTGCAACGAAAGCGCATCTTTGCCGGTCTGTACCACCATCTCATTCTTGCCAACGCGAAGAACGGTTCCCGGTGCGCAGTCGGATTTGCCCGGCACCACACTTGCCTTCCAGATTTTAAATGTCTTGCCTTTCAGTTTGGTAAACGCACTTGGCCACGGATTCAGGCCACGGATCAGACATTCAATCTCTTTTGCAGGCTTTGTAAAATCAATGATACCGAATTCTTTTGAAATCATGCCGACATGTGTCGCCATGCTCTCATCCTGCGGTTCGTAGCTTGCAATCCCCGCTTCGATATCAGCCATGGTTTTTACGCACAATTGTGCACCGACATCAGCAAGCTTGTCAAACAGGCTGCCGCCCGTCTCATCCTCTGCAATCTCAACGACCGCTTTGCTGATAATATCGCCGGTATCAATGCCGAGTGCCATCTTTTGGATGGTCACACCGGTCTGTTCATCCCCGTTGATAATTGCCCACTGAATCGGCGCCGCGCCACGGTATTTAGGCAAGAGCGATGCATGCACATTGATACAGCAATATTTCGGATGCTCTAAAATTTCTTTTGGCAAAATCTGTCCGAAAGCTGCCACCACGATCATGTCGCATTCTGTTTTTAAGAATGTTTCCAGATTTTCCGGCTTGCGGATGCGATCCGGCTGAAAAACAGGCAGTCCGTATTGCAGTGCACATTCCTTAACAGGCGGAGGGGTCAATTCTCCTTTTCTGCCCTTTGGCTTATCCGGCTGTGTGACAACCAGCACCACTTCATGTCCTGCCTTGATGATTGCCTCAAGTGTCCCCACCGCAAAATCCGGTGTTCCCATAAAAACAACTCTCATAATTTATGCTTCTTCCTCATCGTTTTCTTCTTCACTGTATACAACTTCATGAATCGGACCCTCTGCCTTCTCGACATACAAATGTCCGTCAAGATGATCGAGTTCATGACAGATTGCGCGTGCAAGGAGTTCCTCTCCTTCCACTTCGCAGAGGTTCATTTCTTCATCATAAAAACGTGCCTTCACATAATTCGGGCGTGTCACGCAGGCAGCCTTTCCCGGAATGGACAGACAGCCCTCGTCTCCGGTCTGGGAACCGGATGCTTCGATAATTTCCGGATTAATCATTACAAGCGGGCCTTCTCCCACATCGATGACCACGATGCGTTTGAGGATTCCGACCTGTGGTGCGGCAAGGCCGACGCCGTTTGCCTCATACATGGTCTCAAGCATATCATCAATCAGCTCAAGTGTACGACCATTGACTGCTTTTACCGGTTTACAAATTTTATTAAGTACAGGATCTCCCTGCACACGAATGTTTCTAAGTGCCATAATTAATCTCCTTCTTTAAAATCCGCTCATGGGATCAAAATCATATTGAATGTTGCTGAGTGCCTGTTTCTTTTCCAGGCGGTCTTTCACCGCCACGAGTAAAGAATAATCTTTACTCTTAATATAAATGACTTTTCGATAAATGTCATTCATCTTTGCAATGCTTGCATCCGCAGGTCCAATCACCGCGCAGTCCCTTCGATGGTTCTGCAACAGCTTATCGATATAAATTGTAATATTTTCTGCCTCTTTTGCAAGTATCTGTTCATTCTCATTGGCCAGTCCGATGACAAGCATATGATTCACCGGCGGATAATTCATCATCCCGCGATAGGCGATTTCCTGCCGGTAAAAAGCATCATAATCCTGATTTTTTGCTGCCTGAATGGCATAATTGTCCGGATCGTAACTCTGGATAACCACATTGCCGGGCAAATCACCGCGCCCCGCGCGGCCGGCCGCCTGTGTGATCAAATCAAAGGTTCTCTCTGTGCCATGAAAATCCGGGACATGAAGCGACATGTCTGCCGCAAGAATTCCGACGAGCGTCACCCCTGCGAAATCATGCCCTTTTACAATCATCTGTGTTCCAATCAGAATATCCGCCTCATGGTTGGCAAATGCATTCAGAATGGATTCATAACTGTCCTTTGTGCGCGTACTGTCATAATCCATTCGCAGGATTTTGGCATCTGGAAAACGCTTCTGCACAAATTCTTCGACCTTTTGTGTCCCGGCCTTGAATCCCATAATATACTTGGATCCGCACTCCGGACAGGTCTTTGGCTGCGGGATTTCATATCCGCAATAATGACAGACAAGTCTGCCTCCGCGATGCTGACTCAGTGAGACATCGCAATGCGGACATTTGAGTACGGTTCCGCATGCCCGGCAGGATACAAACCCGGCAGTACCACGCCGGTTCAAAAACAACATCATCTGTTCATTCTTCTGCAGACATTCTTCCATCCGTTCCTGCAGGCGCGTACTCAGAATCGAGCGGTTTCCATGCCGCAATTCTTCGCGCATATCTATGACTTCGCATTGTGCAAGCGGACGGTCCTGCACACGCTGATTTAATTCCAATAATTCATATTCGCCTTCCATGGCCCGATAATAACTCTCCATAGATGGCGTTGCCGATCCCAGCACAACGCTGGCATGGCACATTTTAGCCCTTTGAATAGCGACCTCACGCGCATGATAGCGCGGCGCGGTCTCACTCTTGTAAGAAGTCTCATGTTCTTCATCAATGATGATCAGACCGAGATTTTCAAATGGGGCAAACAAAGCGGAACGGGGACCGATGATGATATCCACATCATGGTGCAATACGCGTAAATACTGGTCGTACCGTTCGCCATCCGAGAGCCGCGAATTCATAATCGACACGCGGTCTCCAAAACGGTTATAAAATCGCATAACCGTCTGATACGTCAGGGCAATTTCCGGAATCAATACGATTGCCTGCTGCCCTTTTTCAATTGCATGCGCAATCAGTTCCATATAGACTTCTGTTTTTCCGGAGCCTGTGACCCCTTTTAACAGATAAGTTTTTTGAATCCCCGCATCCACATTGGCAAGGACTGCGTCCACCACCCGTTTCTGGTTGGGATTCAATTGAAGATTTCTCTTGTTTTGTTCGAGATTGGCGATGGGATTTCGATATTGCTTTTCCGTCGAAACAGCAATCATCCCATCTTTTTCGAGACTTTTAATTGTCGCACCTGAGATATTCAGTTTGGCAGTCACCAGACTTTGCTCTATGCGCTTTTGTACAATCAGCTCCCGAAGTAATCTCGCCTTTGCTGTCGATCTGCCCGACTCATATATGGCGAGTTTCATGCGCGCATCATTCTCGTCGGCAACCAGCTCCAGCCATTTTCGCTCCATCGGCTTTGTCTTTTTACGGACCGGCAAAACTGTTTTGAGTGACTGATTCATTGTAGAACCGTAATTAGCTCTCATCCATGCAGCCAGCTCGATCAACTGCGATTCCATGGCCACACTACCCGAAAGCACTCCGGAAATCGGCTTGATTCGGTCAAGCGCAATCTCCGGAGTGTCCGTAATTTCTATCACATATCCCTTTATCGTGCGGTTCCCGAAAGGAGCCTCAATCTGCACGCCCGGATAAATCCGGTCTGCCAATGCATCGGGGATGATGTATTGAAAAGGTCTATCTAATTTTTCAATGGAAATATCCACGATTACATTGGCAAACAATGACATACTGATTTCCTTTACATGTTTTTCTTTTGCAATGCCCGGTAGATTACGGACATTAACAGACCAACCACTGCAATGATAATTGCAATCACAAAAGCTGTGGTATAGTTGCCTGTCGACTCATAAGTCTTTGTCAGAATACTTGGGCCGGCAAGTCCGGCGATGGAGAAACCGATCCACATAATTCCGTAATTCACGGTATTGTATTTAGTACCAAACTGATCTGTCGTAAATCCGGGAAATACACCCATGAATGTACCAAAGCAGATACCGATCAAAATCACACCGACTGCAAACAATGCGATGGATGTGGTTGCTGAAGCGCCAATCAACAGTCCAAGACCGCCCAGGGCAATCAGCAATGCAGTCGTCAAGGTATTGATGCGTCCGAGTTTGTCACTCAAAGTACCTGCAATCAGACGGCCTGCAGTATTAAACAGGCATAATACGGATACAAACAATGTCGCTGTCGCAGTCGGCGCCTGTACCATTTTTTCCGCAATCGTTTTGGCCGTTGAAATAATCATCAGACCAAAGGTGCCGCCAGCTGTCAGCATGATCAGCATCACATAAAAAATCGGTGTCTTTAGCATCTCTGTCGGTGTCTTGTCGACTTTCTGTTTGCCGGATTGTGCTGCCGGTACGACATAGCCTTCCGGCACAAATCCCTGCGGACAGGTCTTCATAATCAAAGCACCAAGGCAGATTACTACCAAAAAGATTGCGCCGAGAATCTTAAATGTGTTACGGGCACCGCAGGCACTTGCCATTGCGGTTCCGAGCGGTGCAAAAATAACGGAACTGATTCCATAAAAGGCGGTTGTCATTCCACCAACCAGCCCACGCTTGTCCGGGAAGAATTTAATGGTATTGGAAATGGTGCAGCCATAAACCAATGCCAATCCAAGTCCGAGACAAAGTCCGTAACTGAGAATCAAATGGGTGACAGACTGTGCATAGCCGCACAGGAACATACCAAGGCCAAACATCACACCTCCGGTAAACATAACCCATCGCGGTCCGAATTTGTCATTCAACAAACCTCCGATAATCATGGCAATGAATCCAACCGCATTTGAGATGGAAAAAACAATTGCCAGATTCTGTGGAGCTTCCCCCAAAGCATCTGCCATCGGTGCAGAGAGTGCGGACCATGCATACATGGATCCAATACATAAATTGATGAGACAGCTTGCAATCAAGACGCCCCATCTGCTCTTGGTTAAAGAGCGGATTTCTTCTTGTGTCATAAACACGTTCTCCTTTTCGTCTACGAATTCCTAATCTTGTGTAAAATACACTTAAAAGGCCGCTCCCCTAAAGAAGCGGCCTTTGCTATTATACTATAATTTGCTGATATCTTCAATCATAAGCGGGACGATTTCGAAAAGGTCTCCTACCAGTCCGTAATCTGCCACTTCAAAGATTGGAGCATCTTCATTTGTGTTGACCGCAATGATCATTTCTGAATCCTGCATTCCGGCTTTGTGCTGAATTGCACCGGAAATGCCAAGCGCAACATAGATTTTCGGACGAACCGTTTTACCGGTCTGGCCAACCTGATGATCCGCTGTCAGCCATCCCGCATCGGTCACTGCACGCGAAGCGCCTACGACACCGTTGCCGAGTGCTTTCGCGAGTTCCTCTGCAAGTGCAATTCCCTTTTTCGGATCCTTGCTGATTCCGTTTCCGACAGAGACAATCACCTCCGCGCCAATCAGATCTACCATCTTGCGGCTCTCCTTGACCACCTCAAGCACTTTTGTACGGATATCGGAATCATTTAATACTGCTGCGACACGCTCAACTTCAACGGCCTTTGCCTTTGTCTCGTCAAACGGTGCTTTCTTTAATACGCCCGGCCGAACGGTCGCCATGCACGGACGGAATCTCGGACAGATAATGGTTGCCATCAAATGTCCGCCGAATGCCGGACGTGTCATCTTCATATTTGTGTCAGACATATCAAATGTCACATGATCGACATCAATGGTCGATGCCTCGCGCAGAAAATCCGTATACGGCTCCATTGCAATATCCAGATGCGTACAGTCCGCACACAATCCCGTATGCAGTCTTGCAGCCACGCGCGGACCGAGATCACGTCCGATATTGGATGCGCCTACCAGAAACACTTCCGGTTTTTTGTCCATAATGATATCGCATATCACCTTGGTATATGCATCCGTATTATAGACCTCCAGTCGTTCGTCTTCCACCACGATGATTTTGTCGGCGCCATATCCGCCCAGCTCGTGTGCCTTTTCTCCGATGCCTTTTCCGCCAAGCAGCAGTCCGATCAATCTTGCGCCGCGCTCATCTGCAAGTTTTCGGCCTTCGCTAATCAATTCAATATCCGTCCCCATGATTGCGCCGTCGCGCTGTTCACAGAATACCCAGATATCGCTGAATTCTTCAATTTTTGAACTGTCAAATGCCATTGCTTTTCCTCCTGAATATTCCTAGATAATATGTTTCTTCGCCAAATTGGTCACAAGTTCGGAAACCATCTGTTCACCGCTGCCCGTAAGCATCCTGCCGGCGCCCTTTTGCGGCGGTGTGAATGAACGGAAAATATTCGTCGGAGAACCTTTTAATCCGATTGTAGACGGATCAATCAAAGGCTCGTCTTTCAAAGCATCATAATCCAGGACCTGATATGGCTTTTCATAGCAGTGTAAGATTCCGCTGACGGTCATATAACGCGGCTGGTTCAATTCTTTGACACAGGTAATCAGGCAAGGTGTCTGCACCTCGATGGTCATATAGCCGTCTTCGAGCAGTCGTCTGACTTTCAGCGTCTTTCCCTGTTTATGGATTTCAGCCGCATAAGTCACCTGCGGCAGATTGAGTTTTTCTGCAATCTGCGGTCCCACCTGCGCCGTATCTCCGTCGATTGCCTGACGTCCGCAAAAGATTACATCTTCTTCTCCGATTCCAAGATTGGATAATCCGCCGGCAATAATCTGGGATGTGGCAAAGGTATCCGATCCGCCGAATTCGCGTCCCGAGATCAGCACTGCCGAATCAGCCCCCATTGCAAGGCACTCACGGAGCATGGACTCTGCTGGTGGCGGTCCCATGGATACCACAATCACTTCACATCCGCACTCATCTTTTAATTTTAATGCAGCCTCCACTGCTGCCAGATCATCCGGATTGGTGATGGTTGCCATGGACGCACGATCGAGTGTTCCATTGTCATTGACTGCAACTTTTCCCGAAGTATCCGGAACCTGTTTTACACATACAAATGCTTTCATTTGAATTCTCCTTTTTATTTCAGCAGACTTCTTGAAATGACAATCTGCTGTACCTGACTGGTTCCCTCATATAATGTCATAATCCGTGCATCACGATAGAACCGCTCAACCTTGTATTCCTTAATATAGCCATATCCGCCATGAATCTGTACTGCCTTGGCGCATACGCGGTTTGCCATCTCTGAGCAGTAATATTTGGCCATAGAGCATAGCATGGATGCATTCGGATCTCCGGCATCCTTTGCCTGAGCAGTCGTATAAAGAAGTGTGCGTGCCGCCTCGATTTCTGTTGCCATATCTGCAAGCATAAAGCTGATGCCCTGGTTATAGCTGATTGGCTTGCCGAACTGCTTGCGCTCTTTTGCATAGGCGATGGATTCCTCTAATGCGCCCTGTGCACAGCCGAGTGATTGTGCAGCCACACCGATTCGTCCGCCGTCGAGTGTCTTCATTGCAACTGCGTATCCTTTGTGCAGCGGTCCAAGCAAATCCGACTGATGGACTCTGACATCTTCGAGAATAATATCCGAAGTCGGATATCCGTTGATTCCCATCTTATGCTCCGGCTTTCCACAGGATACGCCCGGAAGCTTCATGTCGACGATAAACATCGAAATCCCCTTCGGTCCTTTGGACTGCAAATCCGTGCGCGCATATACAATTGCATAATCTGCAAACGGTGCACCGGAAATAAAACATTTTCTTCCATTTAAGACAAAATATTCACCGTCCTGTACAGCCTTTGTGGTCATGCTTCCCGGATCAGATCCGGCGCCCGGTTCCGTCAGTGCAAATACAATATGTTTTTTCCCCTGCGCCGCAGGTGTCAGATATTTTTGCAATTGCTCTTCTGTTCCGCATGCAAGCAACGGTCCGCCACCCAGAGAGTTTGGTGTATTGGCATAAATAGCCAGAACCGGGCAGACACGCGCGAATTCTTCATTCATCAGAACATAGGAAAGGGTATCTCCCCCCTGTCCGCCATATTCTACAGGAATCTTGGTGCCGGCAAACCCATATTTTGCCATCTTGTTCCAGATTTCCCAATTGAACTCCCCTGTCTCATCAAGTTCATCCTGAATTTCCTTTGTAAATTCTGTTTCCGCAAAATTGCGAAAATTCTTCCGCATTAATTCATGCTCTTTTGAAAGAATCATTGAATACCTCCTTTTCCCTGACTGATTCCAAATCGTTCCATCATCATTTCACGCAAAAGCCCTGTAGATGTTTTTCCGCTCTCTGTCATCGGTATTTCATCCACAAAAGCGATATAAGCAGGAATCTTATATTTTGCAAGATGCGCACTTAAATATTGACGTATCGCATCTTCCGAAATCGTCTCCTGATCTTTTCGCACAATGGCAGCCGCGATTTCCTCCTGTAAAACAGGATGTGGCACGCCAACCACCTTGACCTGTTTCACCTGCGGGATCTGGCTGATGCAGCCCTCGATCTCGGCCGGTGAAATGTTCTCTCCACCGCGAATGATCACGTCTTTCAGTCGCCCCAGCACGTGCAAATGCCCGTTTGCATCAAAGAATCCACGGTCTCCCGTATGGAGCCATCCGTCTTGTTGCAATGTAGCAGTTGTCTCGGCCGGGCGGTTATAATACTCTCGCATCACCACGAATCCGCGGATTGCGATTTCTCCGGTCACGCCTCCGGCATGATTTAAAAAATGTCCCTGTTCCACGCAAAGATGCAGCTGTCCCTGTTCATCCCATATTCCTGCGTCGAGTTGCGGAATGACAAATCCCGCATTGTCAGCCTTTTCTCCGACTGTCTCGTCGTATTGCGAGAATGTCACGCCCGGAGATGTCTCTGTCTGTCCGTATGACATCAGCAAATGTTTCATCCCGAGTTTTTCACAGATCAGTTGATAATCCGTCTCTGCAATCGGCGATCCGGCAATGATTCCACTCACCAGATTCGACAAATCGAATTCCGGCAGCCGATGATTGTGTACCATCGCAAGAAACATGCTTGGAACTCCGTTTAAAATCGTGCATCCACACTTCTCGATTGCATATAACGCATCCAGCGTCCGATAATATTTCATCACATACAAGCCATATCCGGCCGTCAAAGCTCCGAGCAGACAGCTCGTCATACCAAAGCAGTGAAACAGCGGCACCATGACACAGGCCTTGTCCGTCGAATTCCAGTGCATCGCTTCCACCGTTGCCTTCGCGCAATTGACCAGATTATAATGCGTCAGCATCACGCCCTTTGGAACCGCCGTCGTCCCGGATGTAAATAACATGCAGGCAATGTCATGCGGTTTCGGAATGGCTTTTAATGCCTCAATGCGCACACAGTCCTCCGCCGTCAGGCTTCTTGCCCCATCAATCATAAACCGGATTGCATCGTCCAGTTCGATTGGGATTGTCTGTTTCAGATAGGGATGCTCATTCAAATCCAACTGATCGATGATATCTGTCATTTTCTGGTCTTTGAATGTCTCTCCGTAAAATAAAAATTCAATCTGTGCGTAGGAAAGCACACGATACAGTTCATCCGCCAGATATCCCGGGTTGACCAATACCGCTGTCGCGCCAATCTTTTGCAAACCAATATATACGATGATCCACTGCAGATGGTTGCCACACCAGATTGCACATCTTGTCCCGGAATGAATCCCAAAACTGTCAAAGCGTTTGACCAGCCAGTCCGATAGGAGATCCAACTCTGCCCATGTGGTCTGCTCTCCTTCAAATTCCACAGCCACGGCATCCGGTGTCTCCTGTACACGCTTTGCAAACAACTCCCCGATTGTCATCTCATTCAATATGAAATTGTCGAATAACAACCCCTCAGATGTCATATTTGTTTCCTCTCTTGTCAACTTGTCGACAAGTTACATCTCTATTTTAATTCTTTCTTTCAGTTTTGTAAAGGCAGAATTAAAAAAAGGTGTGTCAAATGACACACCTTTTTCATCATCACTATTTGCGTCCAACCAATGCATCATCGAGCGGCTTGCCTGCTGCTTCACGATACTTATCATCGGTTTCTTTGACATGTTTCGCACTGAACAGGCTCATCAGGATAAATGCTACCACACCGAGAATTCCAACGAATGCGAATACGGCCGGAATATTATTGCCTGTTGAATTGCTGTTGATAATAAATGTTACTACCACTGCTGCCAATGCGTTAAAGATATTGGAAAGCGGATTCAGGCAGGCAAATACGCTCTGGAAGTCTTCGCGTCTCCAATACTGTGCTGCAACTGATACGGTATAGTTTGATGAAGCACCCATTGACATTGCGATGCATACCATTGAAATGGTTGCAAGTACACCGATCTGGTTGAATGCGGCAATGGTTCCGAGAATACCTGCAAGGATCATCAGGCAGGTTGCAAGCAACATGGATTTCTTGGTTCCGACAGCGGTATCCAATACACCAAGCAGCCAGCTTCCGATTGCACCGAAGATTGCGACGATCAGCATAATGATCTTGTAATCAAGCTTCGGGAAGTATGCGATAATATCCTGTGAACGAACCATGGTTCCGATTGCTGCCATCAGGATTAAACCACAGGTGACAGATGCAAACCAGAAATCACGGCTGATGAATGTATGACCGGTATGCCATACGGAAGTCTTTTTGTTTTCGATTTCCTCTTCCATCATCTTCTTTGCAATTTCAGGAGTCAGATTCTTGTCATTGTCACGATAAGCGCCAACCTGCTCCGGATAATCCGAAATGCCTACAAGGAATAACACATATCCGATTGCGCAAACAATAATAAACGGTAAGAAAGCCATAAAGATTGCAGGTTCTTTTCCATTATCCAAAGGAGTCAGTGCAGTTGCTGCGAAGAATCCAATGACACCGTTACAGAACGGATAAGCAATGGTTGCGATACCCATAACAGTACCTTTTCTGGTTGGGAACCACTGACCTGCAAGAATGCTCAGGAAGAACAATGCATACATGGTTGAGCAAACATTTACCAAAAGATATGCTGCATACCATAACATCGGGATAGTAACCTGCGGTGCATGCTGATCATTGAATTTGACCGGCACTGCTGCTACCACAATTGCGGAAAGCAGAGCAATGCATCCTACAACTGCAGCCACGCGCTTGATGCTCTTAATGCGTCCTACGAAGCTTGAAATAATAATCTGCAATACGATACCGATAAATGTACCGATTGACATAATCGGTGCGATTGCCTTATCGCCGCCGTAAAAGTCTTTCAAAATGTTCAACGGGAAGTTGGTAAACACCTGGAACATCATGAAACTGGTGAACAAAACTACGATGAGGAGCCAGCCTCTTGCCCCAAATCCTTTTGCTTTTGAATTTTCCATAGTAACCCTCCATAACATGTAATAATTTGTAAAAAGTGACAACGGGCTGTCCAAAATCACTTTTACAAAAGTAATTTTACACTATATCAAACTTGTATACAAGTTTGATATGCCACTTTTCACAAACAACCGGCTGATTTGTATACTTTTATTAAACATTTTGCATAATATAGTACTTCTGTTCTAGTCTGATACCCGTTTTTGCAACAAAAAAATGGACATTTTGAGCAAAATGTCCATTTCAAGCCAGTTATTAAATTACTTTTTCGTAAGCTGCAATCGCAGCTCCCAAAGCGCCCATATACTGCGCATATTCCACTTCCACCACAGGTACATCCAACTCTCTTGAAAGAGCGCTCAGCACACCGTGATTTTGTGCAACTCCACCACTCATGCATACCGTCTCGCGAATTCCCGCCCGCTTGGCCAATGCCGCGGTTCTGCTCGCCACGGAATTGCAGATTCCGGCTACCAGATTCGCCATATCCACATTTTGCGACAATTGTGAAATCACTTCCGACTCTGCAAAGACGGTGCATGTACTCGAAATCCGCACCGGTTCCTTCGCAGCCAGTGCATATTTTTGTAAATCAGACACCGGCATCTGCAGCAGGCCAGCCATGACATCCAGAAATCTTCCTGTGCCGGCCGCACATTTGTCATTCATCACAAAATCAGCAATTCCTCCGTTTTCATTGAGCCGGATTACTTTTGCATCCTGCCCTCCGATATCAATGATGGTACGACATTTGGGATTTTGAAAATAAACACCTTTGGCATGACAGGTCAGCTCGCTCATCTGCGCATCCGCAGCCTCATATGTCTTTCGTCCGTAACCTGTTGCCACGACATAATCCAAATCTGCCTGTGTCAGTCCCGCGCTTTGCAATACCTGCTCATAGGCCTGCGCCGGTCCGTTTGTCCCCGTGCCGGCAGTGACAAGTGACATGGCACGAATCATTTTTCCATCCTCAAGGATCACACATTTTGAAGTTGTAGAACCGATATCTATTCCCAGTGTATACATTTGTACTCCTATCCGATTCGTGTTACATCCGTTGCCTCACCGGCTGCAATCATCGCATCAATCTGCGCCTGACTGTATCCCAGCTGTGCCAGCACCGCTCTTGTATCTTCTCCGAGGAAGTGTCCTCTTTCATATTCCGGCATTTCCGTATCTGTAAAGACAACAGGTGTGCGCACCATTGTGCGTTCCTTTCCGTTCGGGAATGTTACTTTGGTCAGACAGTCAGCGCCCCATGCCTGCGGATCCTCCAATACCTGATTCCAAGTCTGGCATACCGCATATGGCAGATCTGCCGCATCCATTCTGCTGCAGAATTCGTCCTTCGTATATTTTGCGACTTCCTGATGAATGATTTCATAAAATTCTTCGAGATGATCCTGCAATGCTGTCTGCGGATAAAACCGCGGATCTCCGATCAGATCTTCCCGTTCGATGACCGGCATGAAGCGGTCATACATTGCATCATATTGCGGCATGGACATCATGATCCACTGATCGTCTTTTGTCTTATGTGGTACCTGAAACTGATTTGCGATTTTTTTCTGGCTGATCGGCCACTGTGTGGATGAATCTCCATACTGATTGCACTGCAGATACAATCCGATATCCCAGATTGCACTGTGGAATAAAGATACCGTAACCTGGTCACCCTTGCCGGTTTCTCTTGCACGATAGAGTGCAGCAAGAATTCCCGCAGCCAGATACATGCCAACCTGATGGTCTCCGAAACCGGCCACCGGTGTCATCGGCTTTGCATCCACATCATACATGGTTCCCATCACTCCGCCTCTTGCAAAGAATGCCGTATAATCAAATCCCGGCAGATCCCTGGCAGGACCTTTTTCTCCGTATCCGGATACATAACCAAAGACAAGCTTTGGATACTTTTGTTTTAACGTCTCATAATCCAGTCCGGCTCTCTTCAGTCCGTTCGGGCGGATATTGGTGATAAACACATCCGCCGATGCAAGCAGTTTTTCCAGTGCTGCTTTTCCATTTTCGGTTTTGGTATTCAAGGTCACACAGCGCTTGCCTGTATTTTCCAGGGTAAAGGAAGTATCTTCCGCATCGCCGTACGGTCTGCCCTCATTCACCGCAGTATATCGCAGCGGATCACCCTTTGGTGATTCAATCTTAATTACATCAGCGCCCAGATCTGCCAGAAATCGTGCACAGCACGGTCCCGCGATAAATGTTGCCAGCTCCACAACCTTGACGCCTGCGAGTGGTTTTGTCATCTCTGCCATCCTGTATCTCCTCTCATTTTCTGCTATCCAATCATATCCGCGAAGGTTTCCATGATGGTACGCGCCTGCTCATAGTTTTGCATTTGACGATCCATCTCTATTACGACACAAGGCAGGCCCGCTTCGGCACATGCATCCTTGATCATCGGATTGTCAAATTCCTCCGGATCACAAAATTTGGTCAATGCCAGAATCACACCGTCCGCCTTCCGCTGTTTTGCTTCCTGCACAATAAATTCCACACGGGATTTTTTCTCATCATAGAGCAGTGAACAATGGTCTTTGTCGCAATAGAGACGTACCAGCGCATCCATTGCATCTTCTCCGTCCTCCGGCATCCTGCAGTCATCGCGATATAAGCGGCTGCATGCAAGAATGTCATCTCCGACAACCTGTAATCCGTAATCCTCCAAAATACGATTCCATTCCGGTGCATCTGCAAGGATTCCCGAAATATAAATACGCTTTCCGGACGATTTTTGGGCCACTTCCTGCTTCATGCAGGCAATCAGTTCACGCAGAAGCTGCGCATGTTCTTCCTTTTTCATAAAGCCTGCGCTCTTGTAGACATCACTTCGCTGTGTGGCTGTCACCTGTGGATATTCTGCACATAATGCACTGAATTCTCTCATAAGTGCATTGTGCTCGTTATATATGCGGATGGACTCCTTTAATCTGGTCTCATCCAGCTGCAATCCCGTTGCCGCTTCGAGTTCGCGAACCATACGCTCATAGCCGGCGCGTGTAAAAGCCGCACCGTAATCCGGCTTGCGATTCTGCGGATAGGTCAGCGGAATAAAAGGAATCGACGGAACCGCATACTTCCAGTTCTGTCCAATGCATTTCAGACTGTCGCAAAGACTTGGAATCACAATGGCACTGCAGCCCTCGAATGTGCCTCTCATGCCCAACTCAAGCATAGTCTGCATCACAGAACAGATAAAAGCCGGAAAATATTGCTTTGCCTCATTGACCGGAAGGTCTCCGCCATATGTATGAAACGGAATGGCACCCATGGCATGAATCAACTGCTCCGGCACATAATAGGTGACCAATACCACTTTTTCCCCATCTTTCAGATAGGCGTCCTTTTGCGCACGCGGATTCAATGCAATCTTATGAAATTGTTCAAATAATTCTGCTGTATTCATGCTCTGGCCTCCTTATTTGCTTCCATAATTTCCATCAATCCCTGCACACGCGTATCATATTGCGCCTCCGAGAAATTACGCGGATCAGCCTGATCCCCATCAAAACTCACCACAGGCACATCGACCTTTTCACCGATCTGACGACTCATCTCATACATGAAACCGGACCATAATTTGCATGATCGGTTTGTATGAACCAGGAGTCCTTCAATGTGATTGTCCGTTGCCAACTTGACACGCTTGTCGCGCGCATGTTCCAGGTTGATTGCATTCGGAACATTGCAGTAAGCGCGCACCATTCCGTCAAAATCATCATAGACAAAACCGAATGCATCCGCATAAATGGTCGTAACCATATTGATTCCACGGCTCTTTAACCCGGTTGCGGTCACGCGCAGCCACGGCCAGCAGGCAATTCCTTCAAACATAATGCGATATTTTTCTTCCGTGCGGAAAGTGGATTCCCCTTTTTGATGGTTTTCCTCGTATTCCTTTTCAAGCAGTTCCATCGCTTCGGCAGCTTCTTTCTTTCCTCTTGCCGTTACCATCACTGCCATATGATTGAGCAGATCGAATCCGTTAAACGGAGAAGGTTCGTATTGGGCCTTTGCCGTTGCGCGAAGCCATGCACGCGAACTTCTGCCGGAATATCCCATCACTTCTTTGTATTTCTCTTCGTTCCATTTTTTGCCTGTGAATGCTTCAAGCCTGTGAATCACATCCCAGAATTGCGCACGCACATAAGCCAGCTGCGCATCGGATACCTCATAATCCGGATTGAATGGAATATCAATCAAAAACATCGGAATCTGCAATTGTCTTGCGAGATCCTCATACCATTTGATCATGCAATTGCAGATATTATTGCAGCACAGCAAAAAGTCCGGCTGCGGCATCTCCTGTCCGCCATTGGAATCTTTGACCTTTGCATAAGCCAGCGAGATTCTGGCATAGGCACAGATATCATTCGAATATCCATCCGCCTCGCTGATATTACACATATGCTCTCCCTGTCCTCTGGCAGCGATTGCAGCTGCCTGATTCTCCGGATAAACTACATATAATCCCAGTGTCTCCGGGATTTCAACCGGGAAATTGCTCGAACACCATCCAACCATTTCACCGCGCGCCTTTGCTTCTGCCGCATCCGAATATGCCTTTGCCGCAATTTGGTTCAGTTTGTATTTTGCCGAATTCGGATCCAGAGGGCGACGCTCCTTTTTCGTCTCTTCTGCCATATATGTCTCCTTTTCATAATTCAAACACTCGTTAAAACCATTTTACACCCAACTCGTCAACTTGTCGACAAGTTTTTATCATATCCGTATTCTGCCATTGCCTGTGTCCATGAACGCAATCAAAAAACAGGCTTTGCATGCAAAGCCTGTTTCGTGATTCCATATGATTATAATGCACAGAATGCATCAATATTTGCTTCAATTGCCTCCAGTGAAGACTCCCAGAATTTCTGGTCGGTCAGATCGATGTTCATCAAAGCTCCTGCTTCCTCTACATTGCAGGTAGGTGTTGCTTTTAACATTGCCTTATATTTCGGCACAAAGCTCTCTGCACCTTCTTCGAGATAAAGATGATACAAACCAGCTGCAAATAATACGCCAAATGCATAAGGGAAATTGTAAAAGCTCAGACCGGTGCTGTAATAATGGCCCTTGCATACCCACATATACGGATGCAGGCAGTTCTCATCAAGTCCCTCTCCGTATGCCTGTCGCTGTGCATCCAGCATCAGCTCTTTCAAATCATCCGTCATCAGGAACTTGTTCTCGCACTGTTCAAATACAGCCGTCTCAAACAGGTAACGGGAATAAATATCAACGATACACTGTGTCTGCTCTTTTAATAGACCCTCAAGCAGTGCCAGCTTCTCCTCATCCGATTTTGCATTTGCCACATAGCTGCTGCAAAGGAATGTCTCGTTGAATGTGGAAGCGGTCTCTGCCACTTGCATCGGATAATCCTGATTCATCGGTCTGTTATCCTGCACCTGACGATCGTGGAAGGAATGTCCAAGTTCATGCGCAAGTGTATCAATTGCGGTAAATGTACCGTCAAAGTTGGTCAGCACACGGCTTTCCTTGATCATGGATACACCGCAGTCGAACGCGCCGCCGCTCTTGCCCTGATGCGGATAGAAATCAATCCATTCATTTTCAAATGCTTCCCGCATCAATCCGGACATTTCCGGCGTGAATTTTTCAAAGGTGCCTGTCAGGATTTCCTTTGTTTCGTCAATGGAATATTTGCGCTCATCCTTTCCAAGCGGTGCAAAGAGTTCATACCAAGGCAAACCGCCTTCGTATCCGAGTTTTTTTGCCTTATGCAGGAAATATCTGCGCACCTTTGGCAAATGTGCCTTGATGGCACCCATCATGGCATCGAGTGTTTCGCGCTTCATATTGGATTGCTGCAAAGTCATCGCAAGCGGAGATTCAAAACCGCGCTTCTCTGCAATCATATTCATCTGCAATTTGATATTGTTCAATGCATAGGCAACAGAATCCGCAATCTTGTCATAAGCGGCAATTTCTGCTTCATATGCATCTTTTCTGACCTTTTTGTCGGCATCATAAGCCAGATTACGCACATCAGTCAATGTGATCTGTTTGCCGTCATAATCTACCTTCACGGTTGAAGAAAGATAATTCTGCAAATTAGACCAAGCGGATCCGCCGGTCATATCCATCTGCGCATATAATTCTTCCTGCTCATCGGAAAGCATATGACTGTCATTTTCCTTGATTTTGGTCAGATAAAACTGATAATCCGCAATCACTTCCGACTGCTTGGCAGCCTCCTCAATGTTGTCGAGTTTTGCCAGAATCTTGCCGGCTCTGGTATCGCTTGCAACCTTTGTGGAGTCGAGACGTGTCAGATTGTTGGATTCTGCCATCAGATCACCGTTTTCAGTATCGGTTGCCTGACGCAATTCCACATAGAGGATCAGTTTCATAAATGTTTCCTGAATCTGCTCCTGCAGCAAAAGGATCTGCTCTGCTTCTTTGACTCCAGGCACATCCGGCATATCAGCAATCACCCGGTTATAATTCTCAATCAGTTCCTCACAGGTCTTGTAATCCTTTTTGTATTGCGGATCGTCAAGTCCATGATAAAGTTTGTCCAAATTCCATTCTGTTTTCATGGTATTCTCCTTTGTTATTCTAATTCTTCCTGTAATGCGTAATAATGAAAAGTGCCTGTGGCAAAAAGTGTTCCATCATCCCCGCAAATCGTATAGTCTATGACACCGATGGTTCTGCCCATCCGCACCACCTGCGCTTCACAAATCACTTCCCTGCAGTTCTTTGCCGCACGCAGATAATTGATATTGCCGTTCAATGTCGTCACATAATGTCCGTAAGTTGCAGCTGCAATACCACACAGAGAGTCCGCGAGTGTAAACAGGCATCCGCCGTGCATGCCTCCGTAAATATTCTCATAACGCGCGTCCATTTCCAGGCGTCCCTTTGCATATCCTTCTTTGATTTCAAGAATTTCTCCGCCCAGAGTTTGATTAAACGGATTCACCTCATATAGTTTGCGCAACTTTTCTTCATCCAACATTTATGCCTCCAACTCGTCGGTCAATTGTTCAATCTCATCAATGATTGATCCGATGTAATCAATGGTATCGCAAAGTGCGCGATCTGTTGTCACATCCACGCCTGCCATCTTTGCAAATTCAGCCGGTGTTACGGTACCGCCCGCCATCAAAGTCTTTTTCCAGTCATCAACTGCTTGACAGTCCTTGCGAATGCGCTGAGCCACTTCTGTTGCGATGGTCAGACTCGCACTGTAGCAATAGGAATACAAGCCCATATAATAATGCGGCTGACGCATCCATGTCAGTTCGCATCCATCTGTCAGTTCCACTGCATCTCCCCAGAATTTTTCAAGCACACCACGATAAATTTCATTTAAAGTCTCTGCCGGAACCGCTTCTCCCTGATCGATCAGTTTGTATACTTCACGCTGATAAGCCGCTTCGAGCAGATGCGTTACGAAATTATGATAATAGGTATTCGAAATCTGTGCGGAAAGCACCCATCTTCTAAAACGCTTATCGTCCGCGTTCTTTTCCTTCAGGTACTCTGCCATCAATAGTTCATTCATGGTAGAAGGTGCTTCCACCACATAGTTGGATACTTCTGCATCAAAAAAGCTCTGATTTTGTCCGCAAAGCCGGAAATGCCCTGCATGACCGAGTTCATGTGCCAGAGTAAATACATCACTCATGCGCTCATTCCATGAAAGCAGGATAAACGATCCCTTTTGATACGGCGATGCACAAAATCCACCGGTTGACTTTCCTTCATTTTGTGCAAAGTCCACCCAGCGTTTTTCATATGCTTCCTTGAGCATTTTGCCATAATCTTCACCCAGAACGGAAAGTCCCTCAAGAATATATTCCTTGGACTGTTCGATGGTAACATGCGGATCGTATTCCGGATCCAGTGCAATCTTTAAATCTGCATAGGTCATCTTGTCCAAATGGTTGGTTCTCTGCAGCAATTTCGCATATTTGCGCATATGCACAGACAGTTTCTCCATAATCAGATCAATCTGACGGTCATACATTTCACGTGTTACTTTTTGTGAAAACAGCAGATAATCAAATACATTATCAAAATGGCGCAAATCCGCCATATGCTTTTCCTGCTTTACGCACATCTGATACTCAGCAGCCGTCGTATACATATAATCACGCAATTTTGCCGAAAATGCAGAAAATGCAGCGCGACGTACCGCGGTGTCCTTTTCGTATTCATAATTATCCTCAAACAGAGAATAGCCGAGCGGATACTTCTTGCCATCCACTTCAAAATCCGGGAATTTCATGTCAGCAAGCTTGGTCTGCTCATATAAACCATAGCTTGCATTCAAAGTATCATCCAGTGTCGACAATACAAATTCTGTCTCCGGGCTCAGGCGATGTGGCTGTGCACGCAGAATATCACGCAGATAATTCTTTGCGATTGCAGTCTTCTCAATTGCCTCTTCAATGACTTTCGCATCGGCCTCTCCAATCTCGCCTTCGATGAAAGACAGCTTGCTGATTGCCTTGCGATATTCATTGCTGACCTTTTCATCCCTCTTCAGAGCTTTTGCATCGGTATAATCCACCGATACCGCAAGCATCGTATACTCCCCAATCCATGATACCGTGCAATGAAATTCTGCCAGCTGATCCATACATTTACAGATTGCATCTGCCGTGTTCAGGTGTCCCTTAAACTCCTGCTCAATCTCATCGGCCATCTTTACGACCTTTTCAAGATCACGGTACATCGCATCATCATTCTCATAAATCAAAGAAAGATCCCACTTCAGGTTCTCCGGAATCTCACTTCTTTTTTTCAAAGTTTCTGCCATAATCCTCACCATCCTATTTTTATTCAGGTTTCATAAAACCATTCCCTATTATACAAAATTTTTTTGCAATCGAAAAGCTGTTTTTCAGGTACAAGAAAGCATGTTGCTTGCAACATGCTCGCGCCGAGTGCGGTTGCTGAAGGCAACATATTCCTATCGCACGAGTGCGCATCCATAGCGGAGCGCTTTTTATGATATAGGAATTTCGGAGAAATTTCCTGTATCATAAAAAACCTCTCGCATAAAGCGAGAGGTTTTTGAATTCATGTTTCTTATGCCTGTGGAATGATTTCTTTCTTGTTGTATGATCCACAGTTCTTGCAAACACGATGAGGCATCATAAGCTCACCACACTTGCTGCACTTAACTAAAGTAGGAGCGCTCATCTTCCAGTTTGCTCTTCTCTTATCTCTTCTTCCCTTAGAAGACTTATTCTTTGGACAAATAGACATCTGTTTACACCTCCTTAAAATTTTTAAATATATCCTGGATTGCTGCCATTCTTGGATCTGGAACAAAAGTGTCACATTTGCAGGTGCCTGCGTTTAAGTTCATTCCGCATACTTTGCAAATTCCTTTGCAATCATCCTTGCACAGAACTTTCATCGGCCAGTTCACCAAGATTTCGGCGTAGATCAATTTGTCTACATCCATTTCAAACCCAATCAGGTAGTCTGTTTCTTCCATTTCCTCATCGATTGCCTCACCGTCAACCAGCTTCAGCTTTTTGTCGATTTGAAATGAAAAATCGGTAGGAACCGGTTCCAAACAGCGATCGCATGGAATCTCCATTGTCAATTCAACCGTACCGGATACGAGCAATGCCGCATCTTCCTGGTTCTCAACAGTGAGATTCACAGGTGCTTTTTTCGTGATTGGGAAATCTCCCAAACGCGAGCTGAATGTCTCCAATTCAATCGGAGCTTCGTATGTTTTTTTCTTATTGATTGTCTTTATAACATCAGTAATATCAAAAATCATGGTCTACTCCTACCCACACTCGAACTATTATAGCGAGATGTTTGCAATTTGTCAATATCTTTTTTATTTCACAAGTGCGACTGTCTCACGGCAGATAGCAAGTTCTTCATTGGTTGGAACAACCCATGCCTGAACCTTTGAATCTGCGGTGGAAATCATTGCATCATCGCCATGTGTCTTCTTGTTTACTTCTTCGTTCAGTCCGATTCCGAGATATCCGAGATATCCCATAATCTTAGAACGAACATTGTCATCATTCTCTCCGATTCCCGCTGTGAATGCAATCACGTCCACACCGTTCATTGCTGCTGCATATGCACCGACATATTTTGCAACGCGATAGCAGAATGATTCAATTGCAAGTGCTGCCTTTTCATTGCCTGATTCAGCAGCTGCTGTCAGATCACGGAAGTCGGAAGACACCCCGGAAATTCCTTCCACACCTGACTTTTTGTTTAATACAGTCAGCATTTCGGATACTGTCAGATTCTCTTTCTGGCAGATGAATTCAAGAATGGATGGATCGAGATCTCCGGAACGGGTTCCCATCAAAAGTCCCTCGAGCGGAGTCAATCCCATGGAAGTATCTACACACTTTCCATTCTTGACTGCGGATACGGATGCACCGTTTCCGAGATGACATACAATAATCTTTAAGTCTTCGTAATTCTTTCCTACAAGCTCAGCCACTCTCTTTGATACAAAACTGTGGCTGGTTCCGTGGAATCCGTAACGACGAACTTTGTATTTCTCATAATATTCATATGGCAGACCATAGATATAAGCGGTTGCCGGCATGGTCTGATGGAAAGCGGTATCAAATACACCAACCATCGGTACATTTGGCATCAGTTCCTGACATGCACGCACACCGATTAAGTTTGCCGGGTTGTGAAGCGGTGCAAGATCATTGCACTCCTCTACGCCCTTTATGACTTCGTCGTTGATGACGCAGCTGCTTGAGAATTTCTCGCCGCCGTGTACCAGACGATGTCCGACTGCATCGATCTCTGATAATGATTTGATTGCACCGGTCTTTTCATTTACCAACGCATCCAAAACCATCTGAATCGCCTGCTTGTGTGTCGGCATCGGTGCCTCGGTGAATTCCTTGTCAAGGCCGGCTTTCTGATATACCAGACGGCCATCGATTCCGATACGCTCGCAAAGGCCCTTCGCCAATACGGATTCTGTGTCTGAATTGATCAGCTGATACTTTAATGAAGAGCTTCCACAATTTACTACTAATACATTCATTTTTCTCGTCTCCTTATGTCTATTTTAAAGTTTTTATAATAAACACTATTTACTATTATAGAACTTTCTCGCAAATCAGACAATCGAGTTTTTGGTTTTAGTCACGAACAATCATGGCTTCTCTGTCTGCACCTGTTCCGATGAATTTCACAGGAATTCCAATATAATCTTCAATAAAACGGATATAATCCTGTGCATTCTTTGGCAGATCTTCAAATTTTGTAATGCCCTCGATGTCACCGAAATTGCCATCGAGTTCCTGATATACAGGTTTCGCATGATTCAATACATTAAGATTGGTGGTAAAGTCTTCGGTGATGGTGCCGTTTACATCATATGCCGTACAAACTTTAATCTTGTCGAATTTACCGATGGTATCAAGATGGTTGACAGACAATGCGGTCAAGCCGTTGAGGCGCTTTGCATACTTCAGTGTCACCAGATCGAGCCATCCGCATCTTCTCGGGCGACCGGTGGTCGTACCATATTCATGTCCGAGTTCACGGATGCGGTCTCCTGTCTCATCGAGCAGTTCGGTTACATACGGGCCTTCTCCGACGCGGCTTGAATATGCCTTGATGATACCATATACATTTCCAATATCGGATGCACTCAGTCCGGAACCGGTCAGCGCACCTCCGATGGTCGGGTTCGAAGAAGTTACAAACGGATAAGAGCCAAAGTCGATATCCAGAAGTGTTGCCTGCGCACCCTCTACAACCACTTTCTTGTCTGCTTCAAGCGCTTTGTGAATCAATGTGAAGGTATCGCACACATAAGGTTTGAGCTGCTTCGCATATTCCACATATTCCTGATGTACTTTTTCAAAGTCGAGCAGTTTGTCATAATCTTCCTGCGGATCGTAGAATTTTAACAGAGCCAGTCTCGATTCAAACTGTTCCTGCAGCTTTTCTCTGAAATCTTCTGCATACAGATCTTCCATACGAATGCCGCAACGCTCAAATTTATCGCAATAAGATGGTCCGATTCCTTTACCTGTGGTACCGATTTTGGATTTTCTTGCCTTTTCCAAAGCCGCATCCAACAGTCTGTGATATGGGAAAATGACATGTGCTTTTTCGCTGATTTTCAAATATCGGTCGACATCAAATCCATGGTCTTTCAAATTATGGATTTCATCGAGCAATACCTGCGGATTTAAAACCACACCATTGCCAATGATACCAACGGTATGTCCGGAAAGCAGTCCGGATGGGATCAAATGCATTGCATATTTCACACCATTCACTTTGATGGTATGTCCGGCATTATCACCACCTGTTGCACGGATTGCCACATCTGCAGTGGTTCCGAGATAATCAATGACCTTGCCTTTTCCTTCATCTCCGTAAAAGCAACCAATTACCACATCTACTTTTGACATTTCTCATCCTCTTTTCTAGCGTCAAAATTAATACTTATTTTTGCAAAGAAAAAGCGCGATGTAAAAACATCACGCTTGTCCTGCCGTTTTTACTTATTGATTATAGCGGATTTGCCTGCATAAGTAAACGAAATATCTCACAAAAATTATAATACCTGAATCTTTTTTGAGCACGCAATTGCCAAAGCGCCCGGTCCGATATGACAGGATACGGACAGTGACAATGGATTCAATACGACATCTTCATCCTTGAAATTCGGGAAGGAAGCCAGCATTTCCTGCTTAAATTGTTCTGCTGCTTCACGGTCATAGGTATATGCAATCTCAAGATGCATATTTTTTCCTTCCGGATCTTTGAAACGCTCATCAAAATCATGATGCATTGTCTTAATCATGATATCTTTTGCCTGCTTGACGGTTCTTGCTTTTGCAAATGCATCAAGCTTCTCTCCCTGAATCTGCAATACCGGCTTTAATTTCAGCAATGTGCCGAGCGCTGCGGCTGCCGGTGTGATGCGTCCACCTTTTTTCAAATAATATAAGGTGTCAAGCATAATATAAATGGATGATTCAAACTTCTCATTCTCGAGAATATCTTTGATTTCTTCTGCAGATTTTCCGGCTGCAGCCAATTCTTTTGCATCCAGCACGGATTGTCTCTGGGTCACGGAGATGCGCTGGTTGTTGACCACCTGAACTCTTCCGTCATATCCCTGCGCCAGCATATATGCGGTCTCACAGGAACTGCTCAGGCCGGATGACATTGGAATATATACGATTTCATCATATTCACGGAGAATCTTGTCCCATTTATCTGTCACATTTCCCACCAGCGGCATCGAAGTCTTGATTTCGCAATCGCTTTGCAGTCTCTCATAAAACTGCTCCTGCGTAAAATCGATATCTTCGTAAAACATTTCTCCGTCAATATAAAAAGGCATCGGCATTACCACAACCCCTAATTCTTTTGCTTCTTTTTGTGTAATTCCACTATTACTGTCTGTAATTACGCAAACGTTCTTCATAATTTTGGTTTTCTCCTTAGTCGATTCCATCATGTGTTTTTTGAAACCATATCTTAATTTTTTTATTCAACATATCAGATTATACATAATACAAGACGCGTTGTAAATGTAGTGTTAAAAGCCACATTAGGTCGAAATGGTTTCCTTAAAAGTTAGAAATCATGTCCACCTTGAAACAGGCATAAAAAAAGTGCTCTCGATATCGAGAGCACTTTTTGCATCCTTGCTACGCAAGCAATCAAGCGACAGATTTCCGAGTCGCATCCTTGCTTCGCAAGCAAGCGACAGATTTCCGAGTCGCATCCTTGCTTCGCAAGCAAGCGACAGATTACATCATACCGCCCATTCCGGCTCCGGCCGGCATAGCAGGGGTATCTTCTTTGATGACTGCGACTGCAGATTCGGTTGTCAGAAGGGTGGATGCAACAGATGTTGCATTCTGCAATGCACTTCTGGTTACCTTAACCGGATCAAGAATTCCCTTCTCAACCATGTTGCCGTATTCTTCCTTGGCTGCATCAAATCCGACACCTTCTTCGGACTCGCGTACCTTATTGATGATGACTGCGCCTTCTAATCCTGCATTTGCGGAAATGTAGAATAACGGAGCCTCAAGTGCCTTTAAGATGACCTTTGCACCGGTCTTCTCATCGCCTTCAAGTGTCTCAGCAAGCTTTGCAACTTCCTTGGATGCATGGATATAAGCTGATCCGCCACCTGCGATGATTCCTTCTTCTACTGCAGCACGGGTTGCATTCAAAGCATCTTCCATACGAAGCTTTGCTTCCTTCATTTCGGTCTCGGTTGCTGCACCGACACGGATTACTGCAACACCACCGGAAAGCTTTGCAAGTCTTTCCTGTAATTTTTCTTTATCGAATTCAGATGTGGTCTCTTCAATCTGACCCTTAATCTGATTTACACGGCTTTCGATTGCAGCCTTGTCTCCTGCGCCGTCCACGATGACGGTATTCTCCTTGGAAACCTTTACGGACTTTGCACGACCAAGCTGATCCATGGTTGCATCCTTTAATTCAAGACCAAGATCTGATGTGATTACCTGTCCGCCTGTCAGGATTGCAATATCTTCAAGCATAGCCTTTCTTCTGTCACCATATCCCGGTGCCTTGACAGCTACCACATTGAAGGTTCCGCGCAATTTGTTCAAAATCAAGGTTGTCAGGGCTTCGCCTTCGACATCTTCCGCAATGATCAACAGTCTTGCACCTGCCTGTACAACCTGCTCAAGCAATGGGAGGATCTCCTGAATATTGGAAATCTTCTTGTCTGTGATTAATACATATGGATCATCCAAAACAGCTTCCATCTTGTCCATATCGGTGCACATATAAGCAGAGAGATATCCTCTGTCAAACTGCATACCTTCTACAAGGTCAAGTTCTGTCTCCATCGTCTTTGACTCTTCGATGGTGATGACACCGTTGTTCGTTACCTTTTCCATCGCGTCAGCTACCATATTACCGGTCTGCTCGTCTCCTGCGGAGATGGCTGCTACTTTTGCAATCTGATCCTTGCCGTTGACCGGTCTGCTCATCTTTGCAAGTGCTGCAACTGCGCACTCTGTTGCTTTCTTCATACCACGACGAAGCACGATTGGATTTGCACCTGCTTCGAGGTTCTTCATGCCTTCCTGAACCATAGCCTGGGTCAAAACAGTTGCGGTTGTGGTTCCGTCTCCGGCTACATCATTGGTCTTGGTTGCAACTTCTTTTACAAGCTGTGCACCCATGTTCTCGAATGCATCCTCAAGCTCAACTTCCTTTGCAATGGTCACACCGTCGTTGGTGATCAGCGGAGCGCCGTAAGACTTCTCCAATACTACGTTTCTTCCTTTCGGTCCCAATGTGACACGAACGGTATTTGCCAATTTATCAACACCTGCACCGAGTGCCTGTCTTGCTTCTGATCCGTATTTAATATCTTTTGCCATTTTTGTTTCCTTCTTTCCTATTCTACAACTGCCAAAATATCATTCTGACGAACAATAATATATTCTTCTCCGTCCAGTTTTACTTCTGTTCCGGAATACTTCGAATAGATCACCTTCTGACCTACGGTTACCTGCATGGTCACTTCTTTTCCGTCAACCACACCGCCAGGTCCGACGGCTACAACTTCAGCCTGCTGTGGCTTCTCCTGTGCTGCTGCTGCAAGAATGATACCGCTCTTTGTGGTCTCTTCTGCCTCAAGCTGCTTCAAAACAACTCTGTCTGATAATGGTACTAACTTCATTTATGTTGCCTCCTTTATCTGTTTATTAGCACTCTTTTCTTTCGAGTGCTAACCGATAATCCTATATTAGTTTTCCACCCTTCATTTGTCAAGTCACATTGTAAGGTTTTATACTTTTTTTATATTAATCCGTAATATTCCATCGCATGATAAATGCCGCCTTCGTTGATGCGTTTGGTGACATATTCGCAGATTTCTTTGATTGCTTCGACGCCGTTGCCCATTGCGATGCTGTGAGAAACATATTTGAGCATATCCAGATCGTTGACGCTGTCTCCAACCGCATAGATATCATCATGGTTTAAACCAAGATATTTGCGCACCCATTCGATTCCGGTCGCCTTTGATGTCCCCTTCGGAATCATCTCCACGACATGAAAATCACGCTCACTCGAATGCTCGATAAAATCAAACTTCTCTCCGAGTATCTCTTTTGCCTTTGCATATTCGGAATACGGGAAATTGTCAAACGAACATTTTTCAATCAAAAAGTCCTTCTGCGAATTCCGGATCGGATGTGCATTCTCGCCCAAAAGCGCAAACAGATAATCAACATACGGATCCTCTTCAAATCCTTCCGTATCGATCCAGCAGTCATACGGACCCTCCAGCACCGATGGCAGCCTGCAGTCCGCAAGTGTCTTTGCCACCCAGTTTGCGGTTTCGGTCGTCATCACATTGTCATAAATGACTTCTCCGTTCATTTCCACATAATTGCCACATGCCGCAATAATTCCGTCAAAGCCAAGCTCCAAAAGATGCTGCGCCTGAATCGAGGAGCGGCTGCGTCCACTGCACAAAAAGGCCAGATGGCCATTCTCCTTCAATTTACGAATTGCCTCTTTGGTACTCTCCTCAATATGCATCTTCTCATCCCAGAGTGTCCCATCAATATCAAAAAATACCGCTTTTTTCTTCATAAAATCTCCATCACATTCTATTGTATATCGCTTCGTATTATACACTTTTTTCTCCATTTCGCAAACAATCGCCCCTCCTGCCACCCCGCCACCATCTGCCGGTCAGGACATGATAGGCGCGCCTGTCCTATATAGACCGGTACGGAACACTGTCCATTTGCTAAGTAAAACAACGAAGCCGTTTTTGAGCGCTCGATACCGCCTCAGAGCGTCCATCCGGGACGCCATCGGCTCTCGCCGCCGTCCGTGGCGGCTCGTATCGAGCGCTTCGCAAAAGCGGCTTCTGTTTTACTAAGCGCGTTCCCAATGATGTTCCTCCACCGGTCTATATGGCCCAGGAAAGTGATCAGGAATATCGGGTGTTTGCGTGGAAAAGACAGTGCCGGAGAAGTGCAAATAGTTGAAAGAACAACCTCAATCAAAGAAGCGGTGCGCGGCTTTGCGGAGAATCTTGCTTTCGAATGCCGTGTGTCCTGACCGGCAGATGATAGTGGGGCGGTAAGAGGGGCGAACTGTCATTGTGGGAAGAAGATAAAAAGTGTATAATCGAAGCATAGAGAGAGAATGGGAAAGGAATTTTTATGAAAGCAATCGGCATTGTTGCAGAATTTAATCCGTTTCATCAGGGACATGCATATTTGATCAGCTGCGCGAAGGAGCGCACCGGGGCAGATTATGCCATCGTCACAATGAGCGGAGATTTCGTGCAGCGGGGAACGCCTGCATGCATGGACAAGTATACGCGCACACGCATGGCGCTCTCCATGGCCGATGTGGTCATCGAATTGCCGTGTCTGTATGCCACTGCGTCGGCAGAATATTTCGCGCAGTATGCAGTTCGCATGCTCGTCGATACCGGTGTTGTCGATTGCATTTGTTTTGGTACGGAGCATCCGGACTTTCCGTTTGAGACGATTGCGGATATTCTCATGCAAAAAAACGAGCAGATTGAGGAATCCATTCGTTCTGCGGTTGCATCCGGACTGACTTATCCGGCAGCAAGGGCTGCGGCTTTGTCCGATTATTGCCTTTCTCACAAAATTGCAAACGATTTTGCCATTTTGGAAGCATTATCCGAGCCCAATACCATTCTGGGAATCGAATATACCATCGCCGCACTGCGCCATCATTGCACGGTGCTTCCGATTGCGCGTATCGGGCACAGCTATCATGACAATTCCACGGAAGGAGAATATCTGTCTGCCAGTGCCATCCGTACGCAACTGCTTGCAACAGAAAGTCCGGAGCCGACCGAGCGCAAATATGTCAGCGAAACCGATATGAATGCATTGGTATTCCAGGCTTTGCTTGCCGCACAGAAGGCCGGTTACGACCAATATCTCGACTGTGACAAAGACTTGAGCAACCGCATCTGCAAATTACTGCCGCAATATACGGATTTTGTATCTTTTGCGCATTTGCTCAAAAGCAAAAATTATACCTATACCCGCATTTGTCGTGTGCTTTTGCATATCATGCTCAATATCAAAAATGAGGATATGCACTATGCGCCTTATTATCGCGTACTCGGCTTTCGAATGAGCGCACAGGAACTGCTTTCTCAAATCAAAAAAACAAGCTCTGTCCCGCTGATTACCAAACCGGCATCGGCACAAAGCTTGCTTCATGAATCTGCATATTCTGTTTTTGAATTGGATCTGTATGCTGCTGCATTATATGAACAGATGGCTTGTCAGGACTTTGCCCCGCGCATCAATGAAATGCAACAGTCACCGATTATAATTCCATAATGATTTCGCGTGCAACGCTCTCCTCAATCGGGGTGGAATACACATTTGGTCCGAATTCCACGACATCACCGATTCCTTTTTGCAATACAAAACGCAATTTGCCGTCACGTACTTTTTTGTCGGTATATAGTTTGCGCACCAGAGCTTCTCGGTCGATATATTCCGGGATTCGCGTCGGCAAACCCGCTTTTTGGCACAGTGCGATGACGCGATCTGCTTCCTCTTCCGACATATATCCAAGTCTGGCTGCCAGAAGAACTTCCGCTGCAAGTCCGATGGAAACAGCTTCTCCGTGGAGCAGACGGTAATCGCTGACGGTTTCAATTGCCCGTCCTACCGTATGTCCGAGATTTAAGATTTCACGCAAACCACTCTCAAGTTCATCTTTCATTACAACCTGATATTTGATTTGACAATTGTTCTCAGTGATATATTCACATGGGAATTTTTTTAATGCATAAATATCTTCCATGTTTTGTTCCAGAAAGAGGAACATCTCATTGCTGCGAATGCATGCATGCTTGATGGTTTCTGCCATTCCACTGTGCAATTCGCGCTGTGGAAGCGACTTCCATGTTTCGATATCGATATATACCTTGCGTGGCTGATTGAACAGACCAATCAGATTGGTTGCAAGCGGCGTATCAACCGCTGTCTTACCTCCGACCGATGCATCCGCAGCCGACAATAATGTGGTGGAATAATTGATAAACGGAACACCTCTTGCAAAAGTCCCTGCCAGAAATCCTGCCAGATCGGATACAACACCTCCGCCGATTGCAAGGATGGCACAGTCTCTGCGATAACCCTTTTCGAGCATCGCATCCTCAATCTTTGCCTTTGTCTCGCGGGTCTTGGACTTCTCTCCTGCTGCAAATACAAACAGATCGAGAGAATATCCGGCATCTACGATTGCTTCGCAGATTTCTTTTGCATAGAGATCGCGCACATTCGAATCTGTGATGACCGCAATCTTTTTGATATTACCGATCAATCCTTTTTCCAAATCGGATACCAGTTTGTTTTTCAGATCATATCCGATTTCAATTTCATAACTGTCGTCTACCACTTTTTTTAATTCCACATTAAAGGTACTCATTCTCAACTCCTATCCTTATGCCAAATGGAATATTCCAATCAGGAAAAGTCCGCTCAAACTGTAATATGTCACCACCGCAACAAGGTCGTTGATTGTGGTAATCAGCGGTCCGGACGCGACTGCCGGATCCACTTTCAATCTGTTAAACAGCAATGGAATCAACGTTCCGACCGCAGCCGAAATTACCATTGCCACAATCATGGACACCCCGATGCATCCGGATACGGCATAGCCAAATGCAATACCGCGTCTCTTCACCAGTCCGATGTACAGACCGACAAATATAAATGATATAATACCCAGCAACAATCCGTTGAAGAAACCGACACGCATTTCTTTGGTCACCAGACCGAATTTCTGCTTTGCTGTCAGATTTTCATCCATCAAAACACGAATGGTAACCGCAAGCGACTGTGTGCCGACATTACCGGACATGTCGAGAATCAGTGACTGGAATGCCATGATAATGGTCAGCTCCGCAACCACCTTTTCAAAGACGCCGACTACGGTTGATACGCCCAGGCCAAGTGCAAGCAGAATCAGCAGCCATGGCAGTCGCTTCTTCATACTCTGTCCGAGCGGCTCCTGCAAATCTTCCTCCGCGGTCAAACCAGCGAGCTTTGCATAATCGTCACCCATCGCATCATCGACAACCTGGATCATGCTTTGCGAGGTAATTACACCCAAAAGCGTATTGTCATTGTCCAGAACCGGGATGGAATCCTCATTGTAATCACGCAGGCGTTCCAAACAGTCGTCTACGGTCTCATGGCCGTATACATACGGATAAGAAGTCATAATCAACTCATCCATTTTGGTGCCCTGACGCGCGATAATCAAATCCTTTAAGTCGACTGCACCATAAAAGATGCCGTCTTCATCTACCACAAACAGAGTGGAGATATTATCATTCTCTGCTGCCTGATCCACAAGGGAATGCATTGCTTCCTTGATGGAAAGATTCTCACGGATGACCACATAATTCGTGGTCATCTTGCTACCGATCTCATCCTCGTCGAAAGATGCAATCAAAGCAATGTCTTTCTTTGCCTCGTCATTGAGCAAATCAATTAAAATCAGCCTGCGCTCTTTTCTGATTTCACGAAGGACATCCACAGCTGCATCCGGCTCCATCTTGGACAGAATTGCTGCCGCTTTGCGAAGGTCCATTTCGTCGAGATATTTGGAAGCTTCTTCTTCTTCCACGCTCTCAAGAATATCAGACAAAAAGCTCACATCTACGATTCGATATAATTTTTTTCGTTCTTGCTCGGAAATAATAGGCAGAATATCTGCGATATCCGCCTCATGATAATCGGACAATTTATCCGCAATCACTCTCGGTGCCTCATTTCCGCGGAGGATACCGATGATTTCGGTTGCATAGTCCGGTTTTTGAGAAAGAACAAGATCCTCTAATAATTCTTCTTCCATTTTCTCACCTCATAATTCATTTTTGAATGAGGCAGTAGATGGAAGCATATCGTCACTTGTCTTATGCCAAAAAAGGCAGGTAAACAAATGAATATATGTGACCATCCGCTACCTCGTTGGTACCTCGACTATGACTATCACAACTATCCATTCTGCTCACCTGCCTTTCATCAATTCAGTCTATATGTTTAAAATTTGCATGAATATTATAAACAAATTTTGATTCTCACGCAACCGACAAATCAGAATTTTTTATTCAATTTTGACAGTTCTGTTATGCGTCCTCGTTCATGTTTGCGAGTTTCTTTGCCTGATCTGCCGCAATACATGCATCAATGATTTCCTGAATGTCACCATTCATAATCTTATCGAGTTTGTAGAGAGTCAGGTTGATACGATGATCGGTCACACGTCCCTGCGGGAAATTGTAAGTACGAATCTTCTCCGCACGGTCTCCCGTTCCAATCTGGCTTCGTCTCATCTCAGATTCCGCATCCTGCTTTTTCTGCAATTCCAAATCGTATAATTTTGCACGAAGGAGTGCAAATGCTTTGTCCTTGTTCTGCAGCTGTGACTTTTCGGTCTGGCTGTAGATTACAATTCCGGTCGGATAATGTGTCAGACGAACTGCAGAGTCCGTGGTGTTGACACACTGTCCACCATTTCCGGATGCACGCATAACATCAATACGAATGTCTTTTTCGTTAATTTCAATCTCGACATCCTCTGCCTCCGGCATCACTGCGACGGAACAGGTAGAAGTCTGAATACGGCCCTGTGATTCAGTCTCCGGCACACGCTGTACACGATGAACGCCGGACTCATATTTCAATACGGAATATGCACCCTGACCGGTAACCATAAAGTCAACGGATTTCATGCCGCCGATTCCGGTTTCGTCCACTTCGAGTGTCTCAACTTTCCAATTGCGGCTCTCTGCATAATGTACATACATACGATAAATTTCTGCTGCAAAAAGTGCTGCTTCCTCACCGCCGGCACCGGCACGAATTTCAACGATGACATTCTTGTCATCATTCGGATCCTTCGGCAACAGAAGGATTTTTAATTCCTGCTCGAGTTCCTCGAGACGCTTCTTGGAATCATTCAGTTCTTCTTTCGCAAGCTCACGCATTTCTTCATCCGACTCATCTTCGAGCATCTGCAATGAATCATCGATATTCTGCTTGCACTGTTTATATTCTTTGTACGCTTCCACGATTGGGGCAAGGTCAGCCTGCTCCTTCATCAGTTTCTGAAAACGCTTGGTATCGCTTGCCACATCCGGTTCGCTCAAAATATTCATCAATTCCTCATAATGATGGATTAAATCTTCTAATTTATCAAACATGGTAATCTCCTTTATCTCAAATGGTTTTACGGCAACAACTCTTCGCTAGAGATGTCCGCAAACCACACGGTCATTGCCGGCCAGATCTTTTACTACTCTTACTTCTCGATATCCTGCATGAATCATCATATCGGATACCTCCTTTCCCTGATCATGTCCGATTTCAAACAGCAGATAGCCGTTTTCATTCAAATAATCCGACGCTTCCGCTACAATCTTACGATAAAAATCCAATCCGTCGCTTCCGCCATCCAGCGCATTGACCGGCTCAAACTGGGCCACTTCCGTCTGTAAAGTCGGAATCACCGCCGAAGGAATATATGGTGGATTGGACATAATCACATCAAATCGTTCCTCAATTTGTTCAAACAGATTTCCCCATTCAAACATTGCCTGCACATCATTCAGACGCGCATTTTCTTTGGCGACGGCCAGCGCCTGCTTTGAGACATCGCTTCCAAGTCCCATCACATCCCTGGCATGCTTTAATACAGAAATCAAAATACATCCGCTGCCTGTACACATATCCAGAATATGCATTCCCGGACGGACAATTTTCAAAGCTTCTTCCACCAAGGTCTCCGTATCCTGTCTCGGAACCAGCACATTTGAATTGACATGAAAGGTCAGTCCCATAAATTCCTGCTCGCCGGTAATATACTGCAACGGTACACGCTCTGCGCGCTTTTTAATCACAGATTTGTATTCTCTCGCCTGCTCCTCACGCAATTCTTCGTCCACATGCACATAATAAAATGTATGATCAATATGACAAACCATGGCCAGCAACAGCCATGCATCATTTTTTGCATCCTCGATTCCCGCATTGGACAAAACCAATTCTCCCGATTGAAGCGCGTCTCGATAAGTCATATCCTTATTCCCCTTGTTCTTCCTGCCATTTTTTCCAGTCGAAAACCGCCTCAACGGAAGCGATTCCAACCTCAATCATCTCATCATCCGGCTCTTTTGTTGTAATCCGCTGCAGCCACAAACCCGGTTGTGACAGAATGCGAATCAGCAGATTATCATAACGGCCCGCCAGGCGAATGAATTCATAGGAGATTCCTGCGATCACCGGAATCAGCAGCAGACGGAATACCAGTCTGAGCACCCTTGAATCCACGCGAATAAACATAAATACCACAATGCTGATAATCATTACCACAAGCAAAAAGCTGGTTCCGCACCGCTTATGAAAGCGTGTGCTTTTTCTGACATTGTCCACATCCAGTGGCAGACCGGATTCAATGCAATTGATGCATTTATGTTCCGCTCCATGATACATATACACTCTGCGAATGTCTTTTGTCAACGAAATCAATGCCACATATCCGATAAAAATCACCATGCGAAGCACGCCTTCAATGGACGCAATCAGCCATGGATTGAATACCCATCTGCCCACAAAAACCGACAGGTAATATGGCAATGCGAAAAAGATAGCAAATGCTGCAACGATGGAGAAAATAACGGTTCCCGTCATCACAGCTTTTTCCTGTGCCTTTTCTTTCTTCGGGTCGATGTCCTTTTTCTTTTCGCTTTCATCCTCTTCTTCCCAAAAAGAAGCCGAATGCATCAGGGAATGCATTCCCAGATATAACGAATCCACGAAGCTGATTACACCTCGTACAATCGGAACTTTGCGAAATATTTTATATTGTTTTGATGTACCGTAATGTTCAGTGGTCACATCGATTGTCTGATCCGGCTTTCTGACTGCAATGGCATAGATGTCCTTATTTTTCATCATGACACCTTCCATAACCGCCTGTCCGCCGACGCCTGAATAAGCCATATCATAAACCTCAAAAAACAGATTGAATGTCATCAGTTCAAATGAAACTGAAAAAAGAAAAAAGGTTGAGGAAAAATCCTCAACCTTTGTTTTTCCTTGTTTAGTTCATACCATACTTCTTGTTGAACTGTTCGATACGTCCACGTGCCTGAGCAGCCTTCTGCTGTCCGGTGTAGAATGGATGGCACTTTGAACAAATTTCCACATGGATTTCAGGCTTGGTAGAACCGGTTACGAAAGTATTTCCGCAGTTGCAGGTTACAGTTGCCTGATAATAATCTGGATGGATTCCTTCTCTCATGATTTTCACCTCTTTTTTGTCTTATCGTTTATTACTAATGTTACATTCTTTTATACCCGTATGCCCGATCCGCATATGATACTTACTGCAAAGAATGACACGATCGTCCGTTTACATCCCGATAAACAGCTTGTTTATAATAACATAGCTGCCGCAAGAATGCAATACCTATTTACTTAATAAATGTATTTTTCATCAACAAATTGATGGTCTCACGATTGGTTTTGGTACGGGCAAAAATATTCAATGTATTTTCGATTGCTTCTTCCTGATGAATTCCATTAAAGCTGCGATGCATCTTATCCAAAGCCAGAGACTCTTCATTGCTCAAAAGCAGATCATCGCGGCGCGTACCACTCTTAACAATATCAATTGCAGGGAAAATTCTCTTCTCAGACAGCTTGCGATCCAACACAAGCTCCATATTTCCGGTTCCTTTAAATTCTTCAAATACGACATCATCCATCTTGCTTCCCGTATCAACCAGAGCCGTAGCAAGGATGGTCAGACTTCCGCCCTCACGCATATTGCGCGCAGCACCAAAGAAACGCTTTGGCGGGTGCAAAGCCGCAGGATCGAGACCACCGGAAAGGGTTCGACCACTCGGCGTCACTGTTAAATTGTATGCTCTTGCCAAACGGGTAATACTATCGAGCAAAATCACAACATCTTTTTTCTGTTCAACCAGTCTCTTTGCTCGCTCAATCGTCATCTCGGCAACGCGCTTATGGCGCTCCGGTGCCTCATCAAATGTGGAATAAATAACTTCTGTATTGTCACCCTTAATATTGTCCTTAATATCGGTGACTTCTTCCGGTCTTTCATCAATCAAAAGAATAATCAGATGAACCTCCGGATTGTTTGCCTTAATTGATTTTGCAATTTCTTTCAAAAGTGTGGTCTTTCCGGCCTTCGGCTGGGAAACAATCATACCACGCTGTCCTTTTCCAATCGGAGCAACCAGATCGGTCACGCGCATTGCCACTGAACCGCCCGCGCGCTCGAGGCGTAATCTCTCATTTGGGAAAACAGGTGTCAAATCTTCAAACTTCGGTCGATTGATAATATCGGTCGGTGGTCCGCCATTTACGGAAGATATATAAACAAGCGGTGCAAATTTTTCTTTATCACTCTTATGTCTGGCGATTCCGCTGACCACATCGCCCGTCTTCAGACCGAATCGGCGTATCTGCTGATGTCCGACATAAATATCATCATCCGTCGGCAAATAATTGCTGCCTCTGAGGAATCCGTACGGCTGATCCGGTACCAGTTCAAGCAAACCTGTAACAGTTTGTCCGTTTTCCGGAATCATATTCTGCTTTTGCGGTGCCTTGTTGTCCTCCTGCGCTGCACTCTCTCTGACAACGTCTTCCTGAACTTCTTTCGGTGGGTCAACGGGATATGTTTTTTCTTTCTCATCCTCTTTTAACATTGCTTCGACGAGCTCACCCTTTTTTAGCGCCGAAATCCCTTTCAGGCCACGCGCCTTTGCGAGATCCCTCAGCACATTTACCGACAGGCTCTCATACTTTTCTCTCATATTTGCCATTTGATTCTCCTAAACTCACTGGGATATCTGTCCGACACGGACAAAGACTATTTTGGTACATTATAACATAGAATTTCCGGTTGGCAAGATATTGATTCTCAAAAAAATCAATGCTATGATAACATTCGGAATTTTTTAGGCAAGGATTTTCCGGTATAGACAGGAGGAATTATGAATACCAACGAAAAAGCACTTCAAATGCACGAACAATGGAATGGAAAATTAGAGACAATTGCAAAATCCAAAGTCAACACAAGAGAGGATCTGGCAATTGCCTACACACCGGGTGTTGCAGAGCCATGTAAGGTCATCGCCGAGGATAAAGAAAAGGCATATACCTACACCTGGAAATCCAACACCGTTGCAGTGGTTTCCGACGGAAGTGCCGTTCTCGGACTCGGAAATATCGGTCCGTATGCTGCTATGCCGGTTATGGAAGGCAAATGCGTATTATTTAAGGAATTCGGCGATGTCAATGCCGTTCCGATTTGCCTGGATACACAGGACACCGAAGAAATCATCACCGCAGTCAAAAATATCGCTCCGGGATTCGGTGGCATCAACCTCGAAGACATCTCAGCACCACGTTGTTTTGAAATCGAGACCCGTTTAAAAGAAATGCTCGACATTCCGGTTTTTCATGACGACCAGCACGGAACCGCAATTGTCGTTTTGGCAGGCATCATCAATGCGCTTCGCATCACCGGCAAGAAAAAAGAAGAATGCCGTGTCGTTATGAACGGTGCCGGTGCGGCTGGTGTCGCAATTGCAAAGCTTCTTCTTAAATATGGATTTAAGTATGTGACACTTTGTAACCGAAAAGGAATTATCAGCAAAGAATCAGAAGGTTTGAACTGGATGCAAAAAGAAATGGCAGAGATTACCAATCTTGAGCACAAGACCGGAAATCTTGCTGACGCACTTGTCGGTGCCGATATCTTCATCGGTGTTTCCGCACCGAATACCGTCACCGCCGAAATGGTCAAGACAATGAACTCCGATTCCATTTTATTTGCACTTGCAAATCCGGTTCCGGAAATCATGCCTGATATTGCAAAAGCTGCCGGAGCGCGTATTGTCGGAACCGGCCGCAGCGATTTCCCGAATCAGGTCAACAATGTCATCGCATTCCCGGGCATCTTCCGCGGTGCATTGGAAGGTCGCGCTCCACAGATTACCGACGAAATGAAGCTTGCCGCAGCAACCGCCCTCGCAGGTCTTGTGAGCGACAGCGAATTAAATGAAGATTTTATCATCCCTGAGGCATTCGATCCGCGCGTTGCGGATGTGGTTGCCAAGGCAGTAAAGGATCATATTTAAATGGCAAAACCAAACACAATATACAAAACCATTATTTTATATTTGCTGGACCGGTCTGAATGTGCACTGAGCAATCTGCAGATTTCGGATTTCTTTTTGCAGGAAGGATTTGCAAATTATTTTAAAGTGCAGTCCATTCTGGCCGAACTCATCCGGCTTGGGCTCATCAATGAGCAGGTCACGCATGAGAATACGCAATATACGATTTCCGAAAAAGGTCAGGAGACACTCTCCTTTTCCAAGGATAAACTAAATCATGATTTAAAAAATGACATTCGTCTTTTCTTTGAGCAAAACCAGATGTCATTCAAATTGGAAAACTCTGTCTTCTCCGACTATCGTCGCATCGGACCGGAATCGTATCAGGTTGATCTGCATATTCAGGATGACGGTCGCGATCAGCTGGCCTTACAGATTAATGTTCATACCAAAGAGCAGGCGGAAGCCATCTGTAACAACTGGAAAAATTCCAGCGATGAAGTTTTTGCGCTTCTGATGGATACACTTCTAAAATAAAAGATAAAATCAAGCAGACAAAAAACGGCTGTCATCTTACAGGATGACAGCCGTTTTTGATTTGTGATTTTTATGCTTCTGAGACAATCTCAGGATGTTCTTTTATGATTTCCTGAATCAATTCACGCTCATCCATGTGCAATTTCTTGCCACGGATAATCTGATAGTCTTCATGTCCTTTTCCTGCAAGGACAATGATGTCTCCCTCTTTTGCATTTAATAGTGCGTAGGCGATTGCTTCTTTTCGGTCTTCAATGGTCACATATTCTCCATCTGCTTTTTTTATGCCGACCAGAATATCTTCCATGATAGCCTTCGGATCCTCATCCCTTGGATTATCGGAAGTAACAATTGTAAAATCAGCCAGTTTGGAAGAAACCTCTCCCATCTCAAAACGGCGGCTGCGGGAACGGTTGCCACCGCATCCAAACAGACAAACCAGACGCTTCGGCTCATATTCACGCAAAGTGGTAAGAAGGCTTTCCAGAGACATCGCATTATGTGCATAATCGATCATAACAGTATATTTTTTTGATACCGGAACCAGCTCGATTCGCCCCTTTACCGAAACATGCTTCAATGCCTCTTGAATCTGCTCCGTCGGCACGCCAAAATGACGACAGATGGCAATCGCGGTCAGCGAATTGTATACCGAAAACTTTCCCGGTACATTGACTTCCACATCAAAGTTCATCAGCCCCCGCACATGATATTTCACACCCAGTTCTCCATGCCGGTTCTTCAATTCGATTTCTTCCGCACGCAGATCAAGTGTTTCTGCACATCCGAAAGTCTCAACCTCACAGGTATGTCCTTCGAGAATTCCCGAGAAATATTCACTGTCGCCATTGAAGATACCAACCCTGCATTGGCGGAACAACAGACTCTTGCAATGCATATAATCCGCAAAATCCTTATGCTCATTCTCTCCGATATGATCTTCTTCAAGATTGGTAAATACACCGTAATCAAATGTAAAGCCGGAGACTCTGTGTAGCATCATCGCCTGGGAAGATACTTCCATGACAACTGCGTCAAGTCCCGCATCAACCATCTTGCGGAATGTTTCCTGAACCACATAAGATTCCGGTGTCGTATTTTCGGATGGAATATGACAGTCTCCGATAATTGATTCAATGGTCCCAATCAGACCGGTTTTGATTCCGGACAATTCCAGAATTGATTTAACCATATATGTCGTAGTTGTCTTTCCCTTTGTACCGGTGATACCGATGGTTTTAATATGTCTGGCAGGATAGTCGAAATATGCTGCAGACATGCACGCAAGGGCAAGACGGTTGTTGGCCGTTTTGATATAGGTCACACCTTCTTTGCATGGTACATCTTTTTCCACCACGATGGCAGCAGCACCCTTTTCAATCACCTCATCGATAAAATCATGTGCATCTCTGACACTTCCGGAAATGCAAACGAATACCGAGCCTTTCTCTACTTTTCTGGAATCATATACGAGACTTGTAATCTCCACATCCTCTGATCCGGAAAGCAATTCATAATCCAGCTCATGTAACAACTTAGAAAGTTTCATAATTCTAATCTCCATTTAACATTTATTATAATGGGAATTCTCCCTCAAAGACCTCTGTTGCCGGGCCTGTCATAAAGACATGATTACTTTGTCTGTCCCAGCGAATGGTCAAATCGCCTCCGCGCAAATGAATCAGGACTTCATCTTCTGTCAATCCGTTTAAGATGCACGCAACCACACTGGCGCAGGCACCCGTACCGCACGCCCATGTCTCTGCGGAGCCGCGCTCCCAAACACGCATGGAAACCTCCTTGCGGGAATGTACTGCTACGAATTCCGTATTGGTTCGATTCGGGAAGCGTTTATGATGCTCAAACAACGGTCCATAGGTATCCAGATCAAATGTCTTTACATCATCGACAAACAGAACCGCATGCGGATTCCCCATTGAGACACAGGTCATCTTCCAGTCACGTTCCCCAGCTGTAATCGGTTCATCAATCACCGGAGACTTTTCTGCAACAACCGGAATCTTTTCTGCTTCGAGAATCGGTTCGCCCATATCCACACAAACACGGCTGACCAGTCCGTTTTCGACAGTCAAATCCAGCGTTTTGACTCCGGCACCGCTTTCAATCCGGATTGTGGTCTGATTCGTGAGATGATGATCGTATACATATTTGGCTACACAGCGAATTCCATTGCCGCACATTTCCGCTTCCGAACCGTCAGCATTATAAATTCTCATGCGAAAATCTGCTTTGTCGGAAGGTCCGATGGTAATCAGTCCGTCTCCTCCGATTCCGAAATGTCTGTCCGCCACACGAATGGAAAGTGCCGGTGCATCCTCGATTTGTTCCTCAAATAGATTCACATAAACATAATCATTTCCGCATCCGTGCATTTTTGTAAATTTCATGATTTTAAAACCTCCTAAATCATCATTACTGTTCCGCCAAAGCATTCATCAAAGCCGGAATCACCTGTTTCTTTCTCGATACCACATTTTTCAGCATCAGGCCATGCCCGACAACATGCTCGGAAAAGGCCGATTCTGCGAGCAGTTCTGCGCCGTCGCCTGCACAAACCAATTCTGTTGATTCTGATAAGATATCTGTCAGCATAATAAAAATCATATCAAGATGTTTCTCTCCCATCTCTGTCACCAGTTCAGGGTACAGACGCTCTTTTACTTTGTCGAGCTCTGTCCGGCTCATGCTGCTGACCTGTGCCACACCAAAGGCGAGCTTGCCGGAATAGAATGTTTTATAATCCTGATTTAATATCTCTTCATTTGTCTTGCTTGCAAAATTGCTTCCCGCCTCGAACATTTTTGTCGCATGTTCTTCCACATCGATTTCCGCAATTTCCGCAAGCTTCAATGCGATTTCCTTATCCAATATCGTGCATGTCGGTGAGCGGAACATCAATGTATCGGACAAAATGGCGGAGCAAAGCAAACCAGCTATCACCGGCGTCACTTCTACGCCCTTTTCCTGATACATTTGATAAATAATGGTTGCCGTGCAGCCAAGCGGCTGGTTCCGGAAATAAACCGGTGCCATGGTCTCAAGACTTCCGATTCTGTGATGATCGATGATTTCGAGGATCTCTGTCTCTTCAATATTATGAACAGCCTGCGAACGCTCATTATGATCGACCAGAATTATTTTTTTCTTTTGCGCGCCGAGCAAATTACGGCGCGAAAACATTCCGATATAATTTTCGTTCTCGTCCAGAACCGGGAAATCCCTGTGACGAATCTTGGATACTACCTCACGTACTTCATCCAGATAATCATCCATATGGAAATGTACAATATGATCGGTTGTCATAAAATGTTTGATTGGCATACTCTGATTGATCAGTCGCGCCACCGTAAATGTATCAAACGGTGTACGGATGATGACAATCTCGCGTTTGTTTGCCTCTTCGATAATCTCCATTTTGACATTTGGATTGTTGGTCAGGATAATGCAGCTGACATTGGACTGCATGCAAACCGGAATCACATCCTCCCGGTCACTGACAATCACAAGATCCTCCGGATTCAAAATTCCTGTAATACGCTTAATTGAGCCGCTTGCCACAACGGTTTTACCTTTGACAAAATATCCGTGTGCATTGCCGGCAATCACTTCACCGTTTAATGTCTCACAAATATTTTTGTATTGCGTCTTGGCCTTTGATAATACGGTGGTATCATAGACATCCATATAGGATTTTGCAATATCACCGGCCACAATCAGACCCTCGAGCTTGTTCTTCTTATTCACAACCGGCAGCGTCACAACATCCATCTTCTGCATCAGTTCCCATGCATTTTTCATAGAAATATTGCCACTGATTCCGGCAGTCTCGCGAAATGCGATATCCATAATCTGCGTACCCACGTCCGTTACCAGTTCCGGTTCATCCACATGAAAATAGCCAAGTACATATGCCGTCTCCGGATTGATACTGCCGGCTCTCTTCGGCTCATAGGTATGCGTCGGATCAATCTGATTTTTCAGATAGGCATATGCGATTGCTGCGCAGATGGAATCTGTATCAGGATGTCGATGTCCAATTACCCAAACAGAATTATTTGTCATATTTTTGTTCCCTTCAAGATAAATACGCGCCAGATAAATGCCCTTTCATTTATCCGACGCGTCTTTTTTAAAAATGAATCACACCCAATGTCAATAAAGTCGAGAAAACAACTCCTCCGAATGTCAGAATTGCAAAAACCGCAGCAACGACTGCAGGTGCTTTCGCCCGTCCGACATGTCTGTCAACTTTATCAATTTCCTTAACCCGCTCTTCAAGTGACTTGATGGTCTCCTGTGTATTGCGATACACCTGGACCCCTTCTTTGTGTATTGCATCCGGAATCGTTTCCGTAGTAGCCTGCAATTCATCAAGTCTGGTTGAAAAATCATCCAAAGACTGGGTCATATCTTTGAATTGATTGAAATGGCGATCACTCGCCTGCTGAACAATATCATTCAGTTTTCCCTGCAATTGAGATAATTCAGTTGTAAGCTGATCCGAGACTGTTATCATCTCGCTGTGAATCGTTCTCTTGATGACATCCGCCTGTTTCTCGCGTTCCTCAATCAATTGCTCGAGTTCATCCGCCTTTTCCTGGCGTTCCGCCACTACCAGCTCAAGCTGTTCTGCCTTCTCTTCTCTGGCATTCAAAGCGGTCTGTAAATGTTCCGCTCTCTGTCTGAATTCGTCTATTTGCGATAAAAGATCCTTTTCATCGGATACAATATTCATAAATCCATAGCTCCTTTACACAATTTCAATTCTATCATTTCACCTTTTTCTTGTAAAGAAATTATCTATGATTCTGAAAGATACAATTTTTCAAATTCCATAATCGGAACCGGTTTGCTCAATACAAATCCCTGTCCGCGATTGTATCCGCAATCCATCAAAAATGCCTCCTGCTCATCCTCTTCAATGCCTTCGAAAACGGATTCTTTTCCTGCGACATTGATTAGGCGACAGAATTCCGACAAAAGATCTTTGCGATGATCATTGAGTTCGACATCGATGAAGCTCTTATCCATTTTTACCACATCCGCCGGTATTTCGAACAGAGTTGAAAGGGATGAATATCCGCTTCCGAAATCATCAATCGATACGCGGAAGCCCAGCTCCCTCAGGCTTTGCATACATTCAAACACAACTGCCTTCTCTTTGATCAGAACCCCTTCTGTGATCTCAAGTTCAATATAATTCGGATTCACAGGATATTTGGCCAGGAGTGTCCGGATTCTGTTCATAAAATCCTTTCCTCCGTTTTCAAAATGTCTGCCGGAGAAGTTTGTGGAATAAATCAATGCAGGCTTACCCTGTTTGGACCATCTGGTCAGATTGCGCAATAATTCCTCAAACATATAAAAATCAAGTTCCGTAATATAGCCGATGCGTTCGAGCGGCTCGATGAATTCTCCCGGAGGAATGATTTCACCTGTCGGCTTGCGCCATCTTGCCAGGATTTCCGCTCCGTATACTTTTCGTGTGCCAAGCTCAAATTTCGGCTGCAGATAAGGCTGGAAGTCGTCTCTGTAAAGTGCTTCATAGAATTCACCGAGAATCTGCTGTTCGCGATTGCGCGCTTTGCGCAGATCCGAAGTGAAGATATGCATCTCATTTTTGCGCTCTTTTTTGGATTGTTTCCATGCAAGAATCGCATTTTCAAAAGCCACTTCCATATCCGGGGATTCGCGGTCAACCACATAGATACCGCTGCTGATTCCCATGCCGCTGCTAGGATACTGGAAATTATGCATATTGGTAAAACGACGATGCTGTGCACGAATATCCGCAAGCAGCGATTCCACCGTCTCACCCACATACAAAATCAGGAAGAAATCGGAATAGATTCGGCATCCGGAAACAAAATACGGCTGATTCTTCAAATCTTCCGCCAGTCCCTTTAATACCGTATCCCCGACTTTATATCCATAGTTTTCATTGATATATCCAAAATTGTTAATATCAAGATATTCAAGCGCAAATACATTATTTTCGGTAGCGCTCTCAATATGTGCCACCGCTTTTACCTTGAACGGTTCAAAATTATATAAACCGGTCAACTGATCACGGCGCTGGATATGACGAATCTCAGCTTTGCTCTCATCCACGCGAAAACGGAGTGATACGAAAATCGAGATGATACGCATCAGTTCCACCAACAGACTGCAAAGCGATTCCGTCCACTCAAAGTTTTCATTTTCACTCATAAAGAACACAAAGCCGTCACGGTCGCCGATATGTTCATATTTTGCCACACCGATAGAGAGATTCTTTGGCATCTCCAAATCATTCTCCTCGTACAGTTCCTGGAAGAGAATGCAATTCTGTGCCTCATCCCCGGCAATAATCTGCAAATCATTGACGCGTTCTCCGCCCTGAATCAGTGAATCTTTTTTAAAAGTCGATTTTTCATGGAATGTCAGCTGCTCACTCTGGTAATTCGACAATATCATATAATTCTGATTCATAACATTTTCGAACAAGAGAATATGATCAAAATTAAATTGTGATGTAATTCTCTTTAAGAGCATGTTGAGAGAGCCGTCGATATTTCTGGCATGAATCATCAGATTGACCGCAAAAATCATAAACTGCTGACCTTCTTTGTCCAGATTCACTCGGGAATCGGCAGTCTCTTTTACGCGCATCTCCAGCTTCTTATGATCGCGCTTATTGGCCACCTGATAATTGCTCTTGCCCTTTTGCTTCACGCGATACATCGCGCCGTCAGCCATCTCGAACATCTCTTCATAATTGTCACCATGTCTGCCATATTCTGCCAATCCAATGCTGGCCGAAATATGTCTGACCACACCGGCTCCGGTATAGTCCTTGGCAATGGCAGCACAAAGTTCCTGTGCTCTTGCACCCGCACGCTCGATGGTACAATCCAGAAGCAGTGCCACGAATTCATCGCCTCCGACTCTTCCGAGCAATGCATTGGAAGGAAGGACCGAGCGGATGGTATTGGCATTGTCGCTGATTACACTGTCGCCGAATGTATGGCCAAAGGTATCATTGATGCTCTTGAAATTGTCAATATCAATCACCATCATCACATATGACATTTCCGGATTGCTTTCAATCTGGTGATTGATTGCTTTGATAATTTCGCCTTTGGTGAAGAAATTGGTCAGATAGTCTCTCCGTGCCGCTTCTCTGTTTAATTTATCCTCATCCACATTATAGCTGCGGCCGATGACACGCACCATCTTGCCGTCTTCATTGCAAATGCTGCGATAATACATGCGGAACCATTGAAAATTGGCCTTTTCTCCGGGCAATGCAATATTGATGCGGCTTTCAAGCATGCCTGTAACGACCTTTGATGCAGCTTCCTTCATCAAACGTCTGTATTCATCGCGATCCATCGGATGAACCATGGACAGGCTCTCCTCAAACGGAATATAATAGTCTTCTCCGGTGAATTGATGTGCTTCATCGCGCACACTATTAAACCCATTTGACACAAGCACGGTCCAGTTGGACAGATCGAGATCAAAAGGGATTTCACCTGTTGTCTGACTAATCAAATCATACTTATGTTGCAAAAGGATTGCTGCCGCCTCTGCTTCTTTTTGTTTTGTAATAGGGATATAAGTTGCGATAAACAGCGTTTGATCATCCCGCTGTTCAAAAACACGGACACATCCATGCACCCAACATTCTGTGCCATTCCTGTGCCGACAACGGATATCACTCTCCATAATCTTGCCTTGCATCGCCTGCTCCATGTCCCCATTCAGAAATTCACGGTTATTGCGATCGTAGATGATATCATCTACTGGCATTTTCAGAAATTCCTCACGCGTATACCCCAAAAGTGATACAAATTGCTCGTTTACATCGACATACTTCCAAAACTGATCCCGTAAAATGATCGCAGAAGCTATCGGTAAACACATCTTTTCCAATACATTTAGTTCCATTTCCGGTCTCCATAACAAAATCTGTAACGATTATACCACTCTTTTCGTCAACTTGCCACTTGCAAATCGCAAAATTTATTGTAAAATAGAGGTCGATTGCTAAAATTTCAGAAACATTCAGAAACGATAGAAAGGGTAACCAAATGATTAGTGCAAATAACATCACATTGCGCCTTGGCAAAAAAGCGCTGTTTGAAGATGTAAACATTAAATTTACCGAAGGAAACTGCTATGGATTAATCGGAGCAAACGGAGCCGGAAAATCTACCTTTTTAAAAATTTTGTCCGGCCAGCTGGAGCCTACCAGCGGTGATATCGTCATCACTCCGGGACAGCGTCTGAGTTTCCTGCAGCAGGATCATTTTAAATATGACCAGTTCACTGTTCTTGATACTGTTATCATGGGAAATCAGAAATTGTATGACATCATGAAAGAAAAAGATGCCATCTACATGAAAGAAGATTTCACCGAGGAAGATGGAATCCGTGCCAGCGAACTTGAGGCTGAATTTGCAGAGATGGACGGATGGAACGCAGAAAGCGATGCTGCTACTCTCTTAAACGGACTTGGCATCCCAACCGAAGAGCATTACAACATGATGGCAGATATGCCGGGTGCTTCCAAAGTCAAGGTACTCCTTGCTCAGGCACTTTTCGGTAACCCTGACATCCTGCTTCTCGACGAGCCGACCAACCACCTTGATCTCGATGCAATTGCATGGCTTGAGGAATTTTTGATCAACTTTGAGAATACCGTCATCGTGGTTTCCCACGACCGTTATTTCTTAAATAAAGTCTGCACCAACATCGCAGATATGGATTATGGCAAGATTCAACTTTATGCCGGAAACTATGATTTCTGGTATGAATCATCCCAGCTGATTGTTCGTCAGATGAAGGAAGCCAACAAAAAGAAGGAAGAAAAAATCAAAGAGTTGCAGGATTTCATCTCTCGCTTCTCTGCAAATGCTTCCAAATCAAAGCAGGCAACTTCTCGTAAACGTGCATTGGAAAAGATTCAGCTTGATGAGATTAAGCCGTCCAGCCGTAAATATCCATATATCGATTTCCGTCCAGAACGTGAAATCGGAAATGATGTATTGTTTGTGGAAGGAATTTCCAAGACCATCGATGGTGTAAAAGTACTTGATAATATCACCTTTACCGTTAATCATGATGATAAGATCGCATTTGTCGGTGGAAATGAATTGGCAAAGACCACACTCTTTAAGATTCTGACCGGGGAAATGGAACCGGACGAGGGCTCTTACAAATGGGGTGTTACCACCAGCCAGTCTTATTTTCCAAAGGACAATACCGCAATTTTTGCAACCAATGATTTGATTGTAGACTGGCTCACCCAGTACTCTGAAATCAAAGATGCGACTTATGTCCGCGGCTTCCTCGGCAGAATGCTCTTTGCCGGCGAAGACGGTGTCAAGAAAATGAGCGTTCTCTCCGGAGGGGAAAAAGTGCGTGTATTGCTTTCCCGTATGATGATTATGGGCAGCAATGTTCTCATCTTTGATGAGCCGACTGACCACCTGGATATGGAAAGTATCACCGCATTAAACAACGGAATGATCAAATTCCCGGGCGTCATTCTCTTCTCCTGCCGTGACCACCAGGTTGTACAGACCACTGCAAATCGTATCATCGAATTCCTTCCGGATGGAAGCATGATTGACAAGATTACTTCCTATGACGAATATCTTGAAAGCGATGCAATGGCAAGAAAGCGCCAGGTATATACTGCTGACAATACAGACGATGAGGATTAATTGCCAAAATTAATTTTTGAATTAATTCTTCAATAATCAAAATAAGCAAAACAAAAAGAGGTGTTTCCACACCTCTTTTTTTCTGTTCAGCATTAAGTAATCGAATCATAGATTGATCCGTTCGCATGTGTTGCGCCAAAAGAACCACCTTTGGTATATGTATTGGCTTTTGATGCTTCAAGCTGCGCATAATTCTGAATCATGGAAGCCTGTGCTCCCATTTGATATGCATAGCTTCCTGTTCCGGAAAAGAGCGATTTAATCTTGCCGATATCAGCCTTCTTAAATGTCTCTTCCGAAATGCTCAGCTTATAATTGGACGAATCCATACTGATTCCAATCTTGTCAAGCAACGAGGAATTGGAACGGTTGGCATTGACCAAAGCAGCTGCCGCATGTGCAATCCCGGTCACTTCAGAAGATGCGCTCTCCTTGATGGTCTGATTATAATCGTCGATAAATGCGGAAACAGCCTGATAGATTTTATCACGGTTGTAATTGCCCTCATCATCTTTTTTCCACAGCGAATTGCTCTTGTACAAAGCCTTGGAAGACTCGATCAGCTCAGTTGCAGCTTTCTCCTGTTCCGCCAACTCCTTTGTACTGCTTTTGGAGGTAGATGTATTCTCCTTTTTGACAGTCTTTTTGTCCGTCTTTTCACTCGTCTGTTCGTTCTCTTTTGCATAATAAGAACGAGCCAGTTTATAATATGATCCACTCTTTACACTGGCAAGTTCATTTAGATTTTGATACATATTTGCCATTGCTGAAGTGTTGCCCCTCTGACTGCCGGGCAGACTCGAAAGCAAGGTACCGATTGAATCGGAATTAAATGATCCAATATTCATCGAATTCACTCCTTTGAAAACGGTGTCGGTTAAAAAGTGCCTATTGTTATTTTCAATATACACCCTAAAGTACTATTTTTCAAGATACCATTTTTATTTTCTGTACATTTTGCACAAATTGATTGTTAGAATATATTCATTTTCGACAAATCGTACATATTTTGTTGATTTATTTTGAACAAAGTGTTAATATATTTCTTAGGTTAATAAGTATTTTACTTGTTAGTTTTTTCATAATTTGCCCTGTTCTCTACGGATTGCAGGGCTCTCCTCTTTTTTAGGAGATTGGGGTATCGGGGTTAAAAAAAGACACTTTATCAAGTGTCTTTTTTGCTGTCTGTCTTTATTTTTCATTTAATTATGCCTATGATTCAATCTGCCAGTCGATTTCTTTGATTCCGTGCTGCTTTAAAAATGCATTGGCCTTGCTGAAGTGATGGCAACCGAAAAATCCACGATATGCCGAAAGTGGGCTCGGATGTGGTGCTGTCAGGATCAGATGATTCGGATTATTCAGCATTGCGGCTTTCTTTTGCGCCGGTCCGCCCCAAAGCAGATATACCACAGGTTCCGGCTTTTGATTCACAGCCTCAAGAATTGCATCCGTAAACTGTTCCCAACCTTTCCCTTTATGAGAATTTGCCTGATGTGCACGCACCGTCAATACGGTATTGAGCATCAATACGCCCTGCTCCGCCCATTTCTTCAAATAACCTGTCGTCGGAATGGTACATCCCAGATCATCGGCCAACTCTTTGTAAATATTTTGCAGCGATGGCGGAATCACCGGCTGTGATGGCAATACCGAAAAAGAAAGGCCATGTGCCTGATTCACATTATGATATGGATCCTGACCCAAAATCACCACTTTCACTTCTGAAAGTGGTGTCAAATGCAATGCCGTAAAAATGTCATCCGCAGGTGGAAATATTGTCTGCGTCTCATATTCATGTTTTACAAACTGATATAATTTTTTATAGTAATCTTTATGGAATTCCGGCTCCAAAGCGTCCTTCCAGTCATTCTCAATTGCACTCATATTGCTTTTATCCTTATCGTCTCACAGACACGCCTCTCTCATGCAAATACTGCTTCAAATCGCTGATTTCGAGCTCCTTATAGTGGAACAGGGATGCTGCAAGTACCGCATCTGCCTTTCCCTCTGTCAGCGCGTCATAAAAATGTTCTTTCGTACCGGCACCACCTGATGCAATAACCGGAATCGAAACAGTCTCCGCAATCTGTCTGGTCAGTTCGATATCGTATCCTGCTTTTGTACCATCGCAATCCATGCTGGTCAGCAGAATTTCCCCGGCGCCCAGCTGATTCACTTTGGCTGCCCATTCAATCGCATCCAGACCGGTATCAATCCGGCCGCCGTTTTTGTATACATTCCAGCCGCTGCCATCCGCTCTTTTCTTTGCATCAATGGCAACCACGACACATTGGCTTCCGAATTTGTCAGCCGCATTGCCAATCAATTCAGGCGTATTGATTGCTGAGGAATTAATGGAAATCTTGTCCGCACCTTCCCGCAAAAGCACCTTAAAATCTTCAACCGTGCGGATACCACCGCCGACTGTAAACGGGATAAAGACGCGCTCAGCCACTCTGCGCACCATATCTACAACCGTGCCTCTCTGGTCTGACGAAGCCGTAATATCAAGAAAAACCACTTCATCAGCACCCGCGCGATCATATGCTGCCGCAATTTCAACCGGATCTCCGGCATCTCTTAAATTCACAAAATTAACGCCCTTCACAACGCGACCGTTGTTCACATCCAGGCATGGGATAATTCTCTTCGTAAACATCTTTGTATTCCTATTGATTTGTTATTTCAGTAAAGTTACGCAAAATCTGCAATCCGATCGCACCGCTCTTTTCCGGATGGAATTGACAGGCAAAAATCTGATTCTTTTCCACCGAAGCATGTATGGTCACACCATATTCTGCTGTTGCTTTTACAATTTGCGGCTCTTTTGCCTTCAAATAATAGGAATGGACAAAATAGACATATGGCTCATCCTGCATTCCCGCAAATAAGCGTCCGTTATTTTGCAAATGCAAAGAGTTCCAGCCAATATGTGGAATCTTCAAACCCGGCTCAGCCGGAATCCGGACCACCTCGCCCTTTAACAGTCCAAGGCCTTCCACGCCTTCCGATTCGTCACTGCCTTCAAAAAGGAGCTGCAGGCCAAGGCAGATTCCGAGGAACGGGTTCCCTGTCTGTGCATATTCACGAATCACCTTATCCAAATCATATTGTTTCAAATGATTCATCGCATCGCCAAATGCTCCGACGCCCGGCAAAATCACATGGTCAGCCTGTAGAATCTCTTTTTCATTTCGGGTAATCACGCATTCTTTGCCGATTGCAAGCAGTGCCTTTTCCACACTTTTTAAATTGCCGGCCCCATAATCAATTATTGCTATCATTATTGTACAGTCCCAGTTCCTTTAACTTCTTATAAATCAAAATTGTATATTGCTTTCTGGTGCGTGCCTTATAGATTTCAATCGCCTCATCCATAGACATCTTGTAATCTGCCTGCAAAGCCTCTTCGATTTTGCCTCCGAGTTCTGCAAGCTGTGCCTGACATTGATACTCCTGTGCATCCTCGAGATGGGTATTGTATCGTCCTGCCGCACATACAAGTGCATCCAGTGTTTCCACTCTCATGGCATCAGACATTTTTTCGTCTGTTGTCTTTTTGAAAATCAGATAGTGACGATATTCCATCTCTACCTCTGCCAAAATCAATGCTCTCTGATAAAATGCTTCGTCATCCTCTTTGATTTTCATGCCCTCAATCTTGGAGAATGCCTCTACGAATTCTTCTTTGTCATACAGATTCTTGGCCTGAGACATCGGAACAGAATAGCCGGCGAGATTCGTTGCAATCATAATCATTGCACCAATGGAAATGCCCAGCAGGCAAAGGAACATCACCGGTTTCTTTGGAAGCGGCTTGCCTTTTTCTCTTGGTTCTTTCGGCTTCTTCGGTTTCTTTTCCTTTTTCGGTTTTTCCTTCTTTTCTTTCTTCGGCTTTTCTTTCTTTTCTTTTTTCTTCTTTTCCTTTTTGTCTTCTTCCTCCGGCTTGTCCTGTGCATCCGCACCCTCAAGTTCCCGAAGAAGGGCCATATTTTCTTCCGATAATTCTTCCACGCCCGGACCATCGATCGGCGTCATATCAAGTGCCTCATCATCCGGCAGATCTTCATCGGATTCAAAAAGCTTATTCAATAAGCGTTTAAAAAATCCCGGTTGCGCTTCTTTTGCTTCTTTTTTCTTTTTCTTCTTTTTCTTTTTGGGAGTGTCTGCTTCCTCTTCTTCCGCTTCGATGCCCTTTCCGTCAGCATCATCTTCGCCATTCATCTGTCGCTCTGCAAATTCACCGATTGCATCATTGGTATCAACCGCTGTGCCATCCTCATCTTTGGAAAGCAGATCGCCGATCCCTTCCATTCCTTCCGTCTCGGAAAGCATATTAAGCAGGTCATCGCTGTCGATTCCTGCCAGGTCAGGCTCTCCCGCATCCGTAATCGGCAACTCCACATTCGAAGCAGACAAATCCACTTCAGCGGCCAAATCAGGCTCTTCCTGCGGTATGTCCGTCTGCGGTGCCGGAGTTTCTTCAATCACGGTGTCCGTCTGCGGTTCCGGAGTCTCTTCAAGTACGGTGTCAGCCTCTGCCGGTGGATTGTCTGCCGGTGCAGCCTGCACGGAATCGAGATCAATCATATCACTGATATTTGGCAATCCATCATCAAATTGCAAAGCGGCCGGTGTTTCCTCTTTTTCCGGTTTGTCATCGAGTTCTGCAAGGAAATCGTCAAGCTCGTCAAAATCGGCATCCGACAGATCCTCGAGATCATCAAACAAATCCAAATCGTCATCTTTGCTTCCCATGTTGCGCGATCCGCCATCAAAGGTAATCCCCAAATCGTCTTCAAATCCGGACAAAAAATCATCTGAAGAAGAGATCCCCAGGTCTTCCTCGAATTCTTTCAGAAAATCTTCATCGCTGACCGGATTTTCCTGCGCATCAAAAACAGGCTCAGTCCCCTTTGATTCTTCGGATTCTTCCGGAACCGGGTCTGCGCCTTTTCCATTCAACGAATATAATAATTCATCTAAATAGTTTTCGGATGATTTGTTGCTCATAGAATACTCCAAAAGAGGATGTGCGTACACACATCCTCTTCTTATTAGTCTCGTTATTTGTTTGCAGCGTTTTCAATCAAATGATCAATTGCATCAACCAACTGTCCAATTTCAGGCTTGGTCAGCTGAGCATCTGCTCCAAGCTGTTCGCCTTTGCGCCGCATTTCCTCGTTTACCAAAGATGAGAAGATAATGAGTGGGATATTCTTCAAGTCGTCGTCTGTCTTTACCAACTTGGTCAAACGATGTCCGTCCATGCGAGGCATCTCAATATCGGTAATAATGCACTGAATCTTGTCAAATGCATTGCCTGCAGCCTTGTATTCGCAAAGCTTGTCCCATGCCTCTTGTCCATCATTGTTAATAACAAGTTTATCATATCCGGCTTTTCTTAAGCAGTCTGTAATCAACTTGCTCAGCAGCGGAGAATCCTCCGCAATCAAAATGGTGGAATCGCTTCTCTCACGCTCTACCATATTATCTACATCAGATGTTCTCAATCCTGTTTCAGGACTGATTCCGGATACGATGGACTCGAAGTCAAGAATGACTACCAATTTGTTTTCCATCTTGATTACACCGGTGGAAATACTTCCGTCCTGGCTGTTGATTGTCGAATCCGGCTTAATAATCTCTTCCCATGATACACGATGAATTCCGATTACCTGGTCTACATGGAAAGCAATATCAAGTTTATTGAAGTTGGTAATGATGAAAAGACCTTCTTCATCCGCCTCCGGAAGACCAAGACATTTTCTTAAATTGATTACGGTAATCATCGTATCACGCGGCATGAAGATTCCTTCTACGCTCGGATGCGTATTCGGAACCGGAGTAACCGGCTGATATTGCAAAATCTCACGAATTTTTGCAACATTGATTCCATAATGATTGTCTGCGAGTGTAAACTCTAAAATTTCCAGTTCGTTTGTTCCGGATTCAAGAAGAATATTTGTATCCATATTCACCCTCCACTATTCGCTCTAAGTATTATTTATTATATCATATTGACTATGTATTGTGCCTATTTTTTTGCAAATTACTTTAATTTTATTGAGCTGGTCTTGTCATTTGCAGTCACTTGCAATGAAAAATCTTTCACAGCTGCGGCATCTTCCTTGGACATTTCAAACAGAAGAACCACTGTTTTCGGCTTTTTTGCCTCAACCGCACCGATGTAAGTCGCCAGATCCGAAGTCAAAAGAGATGACTTTTGCTGTACTTCTTTTCCGTTTGCGCTTAGTTTGAACTTTGGTGCCATCGTAAACAAATCAATTTCAGTATCCGCGGTTGCTTTCAATTCAAATGATAAAATCACAAAAGTATTTCCTTCATTTGCAGTCAAAGCTCCGGCGGTTTCACTGTAATGGTCGTCCACCTTCATGCCACGATAGGTATAAGAAATCGTATCCGGCAATCCCAGCGCTTCCTGTACCGTCACATCCTGCTGTGTCACAGAAGGATCCTGATTTTCGCCGCCTTCGCCCGGACGGATTGTGGTATTTTTATCATCCTGCGTATCTTGCGTTTCCGTCTCCGGCTCCGGTTTCTTTTCCTCCAAATAAGATTCCAGTTCTTTTTTGGAGAGAGAAATCACGCCATCATTCTGATAAATATTGAATTTTGCTACCGATTCCGCTGCATATGCTATAACCAGCTCATACTCATCTTCCGACATCGTATAAAGCGGGGTTCCGCACGCAGAAAGCGACAAGATCGTTGCCATAATCAGGAACAATCCTGCTATTTTTCTCTTCTTCATGTGCTCTTTATTTTGTCCCCATTATTTCTGATACTTTATTCCTATATAATTGTATGTTATCATATTTCATTTTTGATATCAACACCTTATTTCTTTGGTGTACAATCATTTTTGCCCAGCATACAATCAAATTCTGCCCAAAATTCCACTCCGTCCTCATGATTTATGATTCCACACTTTTGATTATGCGAATCCATAATTGCCTTGACGATGGAAAGACCGATGCCACTTCCGCCGTATTCACGCGTGCGCGCCTTATCCACTTTGTAGAATTTTTCCCAGATGCGGTCAATGGCATCCTCCGGAATCTGTTTTCCGGTATTGAATACCGATACGCGCAACAGCTCATCATGCAGCAGATAACTGATGCGGACAATCTTCTCACCCTCACAATGATGAATGGCATTGGTCAGGAAATTGGTCAGCACCTGCTCTGCGAGGAATTCATCCGCCCAGACGCATGCCGGATCCAATGTCTCATCAAAAACGATTTTTGCACCTGCCTGCTCTGCCAAAATGGCATTTGCAGAAAGAATGCCTCTGACCAGTTCCGTCATGTTAAATCGTCCCATTTCCACCATGTCGCGTCCGAATTCAATCTCATTCAGATTCAGAAGCTGTTTTACCATGCGGTTCATTTTTTCCGCTTCATCCATAATGACATCACAATAAAAATTACGACTTTCTTCATCATCATTGATATTTTCTTTCAATCCCTCCGCGTAGCCTGAAATCAGTGCAAGCGGCGTCTTTAACTCATGTGAGACATTCGAAAGAAATTCCTTGCGCATTTCATCAATCTGTTCCTTGCGCTGGATGTCTTTTTGCAATTCATTATTGACGGATTTTAAATCCGAAATGGCAACCTCGAGATTTTCCGACATCTCATTCATAGAATTGCCGAGCGTATCAATCTCTCTGCTTGAAAAACTGCTGCTCTCATAGCGCGCATCAAAATCCAGATTGGACATTCTCAGCGACAATTCCGTCAAATGATGAATCGGGTTCGCCACTTTGCGGGAGACAATCAAAATAATGACAATGCTGATCAGCAATGCCACAAATGCAATTAGGAAAAAGAACCGGAGAGAAATCTTGGTACTCTCGCGAATACTCTCAAGAGCTGTCCGGATCAAAATCGGACTGCCGTCTTCGAGTGTTCCCCACAGCATCAGATATTCCGATTGCATACGCAAATCATTTCGACGCTCGATGCGGTACAAATCCGAACGCAGCAATACCCGTTCATTGTCCTCCTGCTGCTCATAATATAATTCATTCATCTGCATTGTTGCAAAATCCGTACTGCTGTTGGAGCGCAAAACGCCTTCCCCTTTTCCCAGCACCAGGATATTCAGATTGTCTCTTGCGCACAGTTTCTCAAAGGTGACATCAAATGCATCACTGGCCAGATTTCCCTGCATCTCGGCTTTGTCGATGACATCGTAGGCATCTTTTAGCGTCTCTACTTTTTCACGAACATAATACCGTTCCAACTGTGTATAATTGATAATTCCACATGCAACAATCACAAACGTAACCAAAACGGTCATTGTGATGGACAATTGTAAAAATAAGGGCTTTCTCTTCATTTATTCTCCTGCCGTATATTTGTATCCCACACCCCAAACGGTCTTAATCAGGTCTCCCTTTTCTCCGATTTTGCTGCGCAGTTTTTTGACATGCGTATCAATGGTTCTCGCATCCCCGTAATAATCATAATTCCAGACGCTGTCCAGAATGCGTTCACGGGTCAGTGCAATCCCTACATTTTCCATAAAATACTCCAGCAATTCAAATTCTTTGAAACTCAGATCGATATTCTTTCCGTCGACCTTGACAATACGCGCGGTCTTGTTCAATTCTATGCCGCCGGAGGAAAGAATTTGTGCATCTTCCGTGATTGCATTACTGCGTCTCAAAAGTGCTTCTGCACGGGCCACCAGAATTTTCGGAGAAAACGGCTTGGTAATATATTCATCCGCTCCTAGATCAAATCCGTTTAATTCATCGTCCTCCGCACTTTTTGCGGTCAGCATGATAATCGGCACCTTGGAAGTCTGTCGGATTTCCTTACACACATCCCATCCGTTGACCTTCGGCATCATCACGTCCAGAATAAACAATGCAATATCTTTTTCTTTATAAAAATAGCTCAATGCCTCTTCCCCGTCCGAAGCCTCAAGGACAATAAAATCGCGCTTCACGAGAAAGTCTTTGACAAGTTTGCGCATGCGGCTCTCATCATCCGCAACCAGCACTTTAATTTTGTCCATTTTCCAATTCCTCCAGTCTGTTCTGCCATTCCATCAATTGTGATTCCTTTTCATTCAACTCCTGCTCCCATACGGAATAGCGGTCGACCAGTTCATTTTCATAATCAATGACTTCATCTGCGCCCGTTGTAATCATGATTACATACATTCCAATCACAGATGCAGCAAGAACAATACTCGTAAATAATGTAATAAAAAAAGGAATGCGAAAGCTGCGCGTACGGCGCTTGTCCTTTGCGCGAATTTTCTTTTCCAACTGCTTCTTACGCAAGTCCTCCATCTGTGCTTTCGCATTATTGCGGGCGGGAATCGGTTTGATATCCTCACTTTTGATATAAGGGATGGTCACCAAAAATTCCTGTAATTCAAACAAAAACTTGAGGCCGACTTCCGTTTTAAACAGTTGTTTTTTTAACAGATTATTATATAATTTCAAAACCATATCCGGATCGTCCATTTTGGTCCGCTCACGAATATATCGAACCGCATCGGCCTCTGACCGCGCCTGCGCCGCCTCTTCTTCTGTTTCAAATATCAGGCCTTCCGCCTCGTACATAGCACCACCTCTAATAAACAATATAATTGCTGCTCTCCAATTCCGGAAGCGCACCTTCCTGATATGCCGAGATTAGATCACGCAAATCGCGGATTCGCTCCTTCATGCGCTTTCCGACATCCGTATCCCCTACGAGAATACGACGGTCCACCAGTTCCACGGCTTCACGGCGTGATACAATATCCACTCCGTCCTTTACCGCGGTCTCTGCCGACTCAAACGGATCATGCGCAGTCAGCGTCAGTCCATAGGAGTTAAAAATCAAAGTATATCCCGCAATCCCTGTACGTTTGCGATAAGTGCGTGAGAATCCGCCATCAATGATAATCACTTTTCCGTCACATTTTACCGGGCTTTCGCCTTTTAAACGATGAACCGGCACATGGCCGTTGATGATATGTATATTTTTGCCGTACAAGCCAAATTCATGCAAAATCATCTCTGCAATCTGCGGCTGATTAATCAATTCATAATAGCAGTTCTTCGGTTCCACCCAGGTGTCCGGACAGTCAATATAATAGCGCTCAAATGTCGCCATCTTCTTGCGTCCGTACAACGGAGAATACGGAGCTGTCCAGATGTACCACATCAGATCTGCACCCTTTTCCTTTTCCTTCATATCGGTAGAGAAAAAGGCTTTGCGCACATATGATTCCAGCACATCAAACAATTCACGGCCCCAGTATTCGGTTCCGTAAATATTGACCTTGCGGAACGTGCCATCCTCATTCAGCGGCACACTTCCGTGATAAAGCAAATTGCCGTTATAAACCTTATACATATTTCCTTTTTTGAGCATCAGGCGCATATGTTTCTGTAATTTGTCGCAATGCAAAAAAGAGGAACGAAAACGCATCATAACTGCAAGTTCTTCTTCTGTCAGCTGATAAGGATTTTCCGGATCCACGGTCGGGAAATTGCAATCGCGCAAAGGATAAACCTCTCCGTCAAGTTCAATGGTTCCATGCTCATAATCAATTTTTTCGAGCAAAAGCCGATCCTGCATGCCATATTCCGGCCATTTTTTAATCAGCTGCCCTTCCAGCTTGAAACGGATAATCGAGATTGCTTTATGCATTTTGCGAATCAGAGAAGATTCGCTGACGGTACGCGTCGCATCTCCAAGCTGTTTGAAAACAAAAATATCGCATGGATCATCCGCATAGGTCGACATTGCAAAAGTTGCAAGCGGAAGCATATTGATTCCATAGCCTTCCTCGATCATATCCAGATTATCATAGCGAATACTGTTGCGAATGACGGTCGCGATACAGGCAAGTTGCCCTACTGCAGCCCCCATCCAGATAATATCATGATTGCCCCACTGTATATCCAGCGAATGATATTTCATCAGGCGGTCCATAATCAGGTGAGCGCCCGGGCCACGGTCATAAATATCTCCGATAATATGCAAGTGATCCACTGCCAGATGCTGAATCAGAGTGGCCAGTTCCAGAATAAATTCCTCCGTCTGTCCGAGGTTGACAATGGTATCTACGATTGCATCATAATAAGCCTCTTTGTTTAACACCTCCGGCTTTTCGGTGATCAATTCCTCTATAATATAAGCAAAGTCAGGCGGAAGCATTTTTCGCACCTTGGAGCGGGTATATTTGGATGAAACCGTTTTGCATACCTCAATCAGTCGGTACAAAGTCACCTTGTACCAGCTGTCCATATCTTCCTCTGTCTTTTTTACAAGTTCTATTTTTTCACGCGGATAATATATAATCGTTGCAAGTACAGCCTTATCCGCTTCGCTCAGACTCCGTCCGAATACATCATCGATTTTCTTGCGCACAGCGCCGGAGCCGTTTTTCAGCACATGAGAAAATGCCTCATATTCTCCGTGAATATCCGACAGGAAGTGTTCTGTGCCTTTTGGCAAATTCAGAATTGCCTGCAGGTTGATAATCTCCGCAGACGCCTTGCTGATGGTCGGATATTGTTCCGACAATTGTTCCAAATAATGCAAATGATTCTTTTCCACCTAAGAATCCCCCTTTAATTTCTAGATTCTTTTCCCCAGACTTCACGGACCACGGAATCACAATATTCCTTCGAAAAATTCGGATCACTCTCCACAATCCAGTTTCGCTTTGCCAATTCCTTTGTGTAGTCCTCCAAGAAATATACCGTATACGAAGTTCCTTCATCTTCATGGCATACAACAGGCAAAATCGAATAGGACAAAATACCAACCGTACCGTCCGGTTCATAGCCGATGGTCACATCCGCCATTCCACCAATCATTCGTACACCAATCCCCTTCTTTTTGCTCTCTGTTCCGTTGACGAAATTGCCCAACGAATAATAGACGAGCATTCTGCTGCCATCTTTGCGCGTGTACATTTCCACGGGCTCAATGACATGCGGATGGGTCCCGATCACCAAATCGACGCCCCAATCCAAAAACTTTTCACACCATCTCTTTTGTGATGCATCTGCAGTCAGCTGATATTCAGTTCCCCAATGCGGGCAGACCACCACAAAATCAGACAACTCCTTTGCCTTCTCCACATCCTTGCGAACTCTTTCTTCCTCGAGATAATCCACGCAATATTCCATGCCATCCGGCATCTCGATTCCGTTTGTCCCATATGTGTAATTCAATACAGCAATCCGGATTCCCTCTTTGGTATAGACATAAATATCCTTCTGGTCATCCCAGCTGTCATGAATTCCAAGCACCGCAATATCCGGATATTTTTCATTCCAGAATTGCATACAATTGTTGATTCCACGCGCATGCTTATCCAGCGCATGATTCGTGCCATGCAGTATGACATCAAAACCGGCGCGCACTTCAGCATCTCCGAGCTCATAAGGCGAATTAAAGCATGGATAAGAGGACAATCCAAGTTCAGTACCACCGAGGATTGTCTCCTGATTCACAATTGCCAGATCGGCCTGCTCCACCTTATCTTTGACCTGACGAAACAAATGATCGTAGCTGTATGCTCCGTCTTGCGCCTTTCCGGAATCGAGGACGCGTGTATGCATCAGCATGTCGCCGATCATGACAAGTTCTACCTGTGGCAATTCTGCGACAGGCTCCTCCTGCTCGGTCTGCTTTTGTGACTCTTCCTTCCGCACAGCCCCGGCCGCACCCGGAAGCGGTTCCTGGCGAATCACTCTTGTGTTTGTTTTGCCTTGCTTTTCCTGCACTGCCACAAAAACCAGCAGCATGCATAGTACCACACAGGAAACGCACAAAGAAATCATTGCTTTCTTCATAACACTTTACCATTCAAATGTGATCAAACTATGTTGCTACTCCCATATTCATATTTTACCACAAAGCCCCGCACTTTTGTGCGGGGCTTGCAGAATTATTTGTATAATTCAACTAATTTTTCTAAGTGAGCAAAACGCTCGTTTGCAACTTCTTCGGACTTCTTGAAGAGTCTCTCAGCACGCTCCGGGAACGGCTTGATCAGACGTGTATAACGGGCTTCGTTATTTAAGAAGTCTTGGTAAGAACCATCTCCTGCCTTAGAGGTAAGAGTGAATGGATTCTTGCCTTCTGCCTTGAGTGCAGGATTGAATGAGAAGAGGTTCCAGTAACCTGCTGCAACTGCTTTCTTCATTTCATCCTGGCAGTGGTTCATACCACCCTTGGCAATTCCGTGAAGTTCACATGGAGCATATCCGATGATCAGTGATGGTCCCGGATAAGCTTCTGCTTCAGCGATAACCTTAACAGCCTGTGCCATATTTGCACCAAGTGCAATCTGAGCAACATATACATATCCGTAGCTCATAGCGATTTCAGATAAGGACTTCTTGCCGATTTCCTTACCGGCTGCTGCGAACTGACATACTTCACCGATATTGGAAGCCTTGGAAGCCTGTCCACCGGTATTAGAATACATCTCAGTATCGAATACCATGACATTTACATTCTCACCGGAAGCAAGGACATGATCCAATCCGCCGAATCCGATATCATATGCCCATCCGTCACCACCGAAGATCCATACAGACTTCTTGCCGAGGTAATCTTTCTTCTCGAGTACTTCCGGAGCGATTGGGCATCCTGCTGCTGCAGCCTTCTCCAATTCTTCGATGAGTACCTTGGTAGGCTCAACATTTGCTTTGGTATCTTCCTTGGTCTCAAGGAACTTATCAACTGCTGCCTTGAATTCTGCAGTAGCCTTATCTCCTGCTGCCATCTCTTTAATCTTTTCGATTGCAGCTTCACGAACATATTTCTGTCCTACATACATACCAAGACCGTGCTCAGCATTATCCTCAAATAATGAGTTAGACCATGCCGGACCCTTCTTAGAGTCGATGTTTACGGTATATGGTGAGGTTGCAGCCGGGTTACCCCAGATAGAAGAACATCCTGTTGCATTGGAGATGAACATCTGCTCACCAAACAGCTGGGTGATCAATCTTGCATAAGAAGTCTCTGCACAACCTGCACATGAGCCAGAGAACTCAAGCAATGGCTGGTTGAACTGTGATCCCTTAGGGGTCAAGTCGTTCATGCCTGCATCGGTCTTCTTTGATACATTTGCAACCAGGTAATCAAATACAGGCTGCTCTGCAGACTGAGATTCCTGTGGCTTCATTTCGATTGCGCCAACCGGACATACGGTGATACACTCGCCGCATCCCATACAGTCAAGCGGAGATACGCTCATGGTGTACTTGTATGCGCCTGCCTTCGGCTTCATATCTGCAAGCTTGATGTTTGCAGGAGCAGCCTTTACTTCGTCGTCTGATAACAGGAACGGACGAATGGTAGCATGTGAACATACAAATGCACAGTTGTTACACTGGATACATTTCTCAGCATTCCATTCAGGAACAGATACAGCAGTTCCTCTCTTCTCATAAGCAGAAGCTCCTGTTACGAACTGACCGTCTGCGCAATCCTTGAATGCAGATACCGGAAGGGAATCTCCATCCATCTTTGAAATCGGAGTTAAGAGATCCTTAACAAGTTTCACAGTTTCAGGACGACCTGTCAATTCCTTAGCAGGTGCATCAGCTTCCGGATTTGCCCATGAAGCAGGTACTTCTACTTTGTGTACAGCATCTACACCGGCATCGATTGCCTTGTAGTTCATCTCTACGACAGCATCACCCTTCTTAGAGTAAGACTTCTTTGCAGCAGCCTTCATATATTCAACAGCCTGATCGATTGGCATTACATCTGCAAGTTTGAAGAAAGCAGACTGCAAAATGGTATTGGTTCTCTTGCCCATACCGATTTCGATTGCCTTGTCGATCGCATTGATGGTATAAAGCTGAATGTTGTTGTCAGCGATATATTTCTTAGCTTCAGCATTTAAATGCTGCTCTAATTCTTCGTCAGACCACTGGCAGTTGATCATGAATACTCCGCCCGGCTTAACATCCTGAACCATCTTCATTCCCTGGATTACATATGCAGGGTTGTGGCAAGCCACGAAGTCAGCCTGGTTGATGTAATATGGGCTCTTGATTGGGTTGTCACCGAATCTCAGATGAGAAATGGTTACACCACCGGTCTTCTTTGAGTCATACTGGAAGTATGCCTGAATATATTTGTCGGTGTGGTCACCGATAATCTTGGTAGAGTTCTTGTTGGCACCTACAGTACCGTCACCACCGAGACCCCAGAATTTGCACTCTTTTGTACCAGGTGCGGAAGTGATTGGAGCCGGCTTCACCTCAGGCAGTGAAAGATTGGTTACATCATCCACAATACCGATGGTAAAGCGGTTCTTCGGTGCATCCTTCTCCAGTTCCTTGTATACTGCAAATACAGATGAAGGAGGAGTATCCTTTGATCCAAGACCATAACGGCCGCCAACCAATACGATATCATTGAGACCAGCCTCACGAAGAGTGGTACATACATCAAGATATAACGGCTCACCGAGTGATCCAGGCTCTTTTGTTCTGTCTAATACGGCAATCTTCTTAACAGTCTTAGGAAGAACCTTAAGGAGTGCTTCTGAAGACCAAGGACGATATAAGCGAACCTTAACAAGTCCGACTTTCTCTCCCTTTGCGGTCAGGTAATCAATTACTTCTTCAGCCACGTCGTTGATTGAGCCCATAGCTACAATTACGCGCTCTGCATCAGCAGCTCCATAGTAGTTGAAAAGCTTATAGTCTGTACCGAGCTTTTCGTTTACCTTGTTCATGTACTTCTCTACGACTGCAGGAAGTGCATCATAGAAGCTGTTGCAAGCCTCGCGGTGCTGGAAGAATACATCACCGTTCTCATGAGAACCACGAGCGGTTGGATGGTTTGGATTTAAAGCATGTGCGCGGAACTCCTTAACGGCATCCATTGGGCACATTTCTTTCAAATCTTCATAATCCCACTTCTCGATCTTCTGAATCTCGTGAGAAGTACGGAATCCGTCGAAGAAATTGATGAAAGGAACCTTTCCTTCCAAAGCTGCCAGATGTGCAACCGGAGAAAGATCCATAACTTCCTGAGGATTGGTCTCACATAACATTGCGAAACCGGTCTGACGACAAGCATATACATCACTGTGATCGCCAAAGATGTTCAGTGCATGAGATGATACAGTACGTGCAGATACATCAAATACACATGGCAGGTTCTCACCTGCGATTTTATACATGTTAGGAATCATGAGTAATAATCCCTGTGAAGCAGTAAATGTGGTGGTCAATGCACCGGTAGCCAGTGAACCGTGTACGGTTCCGGCAGCACCTGCTTCCGACTCCATCTCTACTACTTTAACTGTTGTACCAAAAATGTTCTTCAGTCCTGCTGCAGACCACTGATCAACAGAATCTGCCATCGGTGAAGATGGTGTGATTGGATAAATACCAGCTACTTCGGTGTATGCATACGCAACATGTGCAGCGGCTGTATTACCATCCATAGATTGTTTTGCTCTAGGCATAAAATTCAACCTCCTTTTGTAAACAGGGCCTCTCTCTTCATTACTTTAGCCCATATATAGTTTATGCTAGCACATCATTTTTCCTTTGTAAACGAAAGCAAGTGTACTAAATCAAATACATTATTTCTTTTCATTTTTGTACTAATTTGACAACACTTTTTCACTTGTTGTTGTTTTTGTTTATTCTTTTCCTCCTAGCCGAATGAAGTCTTTTCATATATAATAGAACACATAAACATATTTTAGGAGGAAGAAAATATGGCAACACCACATAACGGCGCCCAAAAGGGTGATTTCGCGAAGACCGTCCTCATGCCGGGCGATCCTCTCAGAGCAAAATTTATCGCAGAAACATTTCTTGATGATGTAAAGCTTGTTACTTCCGTGCGCAACGTATACGGATATACAGGCACTTACAAAGATGTTCCGGTATCAGTAATGGCATCCGGAATGGGCATGCCTTCCATCGGAATTTATTCCTATGAGTTATATACACAATACGATGTCGAAAATATCATCCGCATCGGTTCAGCCGGCAGCTATGTGCCTGATCTGCATGTTTACGATGTTGTTCTTGCAAACAGTGCATACAGCGGTTCTTCTTTTGCACGCGTACAGAACGGCACCACAGATGATGTCATGTATCCGTCTGTCAAAATCAACGATACGATTCTGAAAACTGCAAAAATTCTTGATATTCCGGTTAAGGTTGAGCGCATTCACTCTTCCGATGTCTTCTACGAAGAAGCCACCAACGGAAGCTTCGAGCGATATGTCACCGACCATGGTGCAAAAGCAGTCGAAATGGAAAGCTTTGCATTATTCCACAATGCAAACGTGCTGGGCAAAGGCGCAGCATGTCTTCTGACCATCTCCGATTCTTTCGTACTCGATGAGGATACCACTGCAGAAGAACGCCAGAACAGCTTCACCACCATGATGAAGCTTGCTCTCGAGGCAGCCATCCAGTTATAATCACTTTTCATGAAATTCAAAAGTCCCGACAGATGTCGGGACTTTTTATCATTTATTTTTTCGTTTCATACTTATCAGCAGCAGCCATGCAACTGCCATCGGCAAAAACAGTCCAAACGGCTTAACATCTCCGGTATCCGGTACAAACCGGACATTGTGCGCACGATTGATTACCTCCGCCACGACAATTTTACAGCTTGCTGTTTTACCGCCATCCCTTGTCGTTGCTGTAATCATACACTCTCCCGTGCCGACTGCCACCACAGTTCCATCCTCTGTCACCTGCGCCACTTTCGCATTGCTGGTCGTCCAGATGACACCTTTCTCCATCGCAGATTGCGGCAAAACAGTCGCAATCAGTTTTTCTTCGCCCTTAGTCCGGTCGAATCGAATTTCTTTTTTGTTTAACTCGATGGATACGACTGCATCCGTCCATGCAATCATAACCGGAGACAGGCTCGTTGCGGTGACCACAAGACCCTCTTCGGTCTCCTGTACCTCAGGCAGCTCGGTTTCTCCCGGTTCATGCATGCCCATTTCTTCTGCAAACATATGTGAAACAGCAAAATTATGGTCTTTTGCATTGGTCCCTTTTGGATAAGGCAATGAAAACGAAATACCGTCTGCCGGGAAATGCTCCCTTGTTGCCCGCTCCCAGGTCTGACCGCCATCATAGGTAATCTGCATGATCACAGAATACATTTTCTGTTTAACGGTGATGCCCGCCGGTGCATTCCACTTCGGCTCATCTCGCATCAACTGTCGCATCATTTCGTCCTGCAATCGCTGTTCATTCGTATAACCAAGATTTCTGATTGTTTCTTCAATCTCATTATCGCCAATGTGATACCGAATCAGGACACGGGACTCAAATTTTCTGCCGTCCGAATCCCGGTTATCATTCTTTAAATGATTATAGACATAAACCGTATCCGTATAGGTTTTTCCGTTTTTCGTAACAGATGCGACATATGTCTTTGCAGAATCATCTCCTGTCACCGTAATCTCACAAGGTTCATCAAGAACATGGCTGCTGTTGTAATCGCAGATAAAACGCGCCATACATTCTGTCAGTTCTTCATTCCAGGTAAAGGTCGGAGGATTCGAATACACATGATCCGTAATCGTCAAAGTACCATCCACAAACTGCAGACTGTAATTTGGATTGGCGCCATTCTCTTCGCCGGCTGTAACCGCATAAGAGCCAACCTCTTCTCCCGGTTCACGCGTCATATGAATTCCAAAAATCGTATCACCCGGGATAATTCCGGATGCATAAAATGTATAAGTCGGTTCTTCTTCATCCGCATGCTTTTGCACATCATCCACCACAATGGTGACTTCTTTTGGATGAATCACATATCCATGCGTATTCTCACCGTTAAAACAATAATTTGATCCGGCCTGTATCGTTGCAACAGCCTCATAGCTTCCCGCATTTTTTGCATCTCCGGTCACAATCACATCACAGGAATCGCCCGGCAAAACACCGTCTGCGCGAACGGTCGGCTTATGATAATTGCGATCATATGAAAATTCAAAGTCTGACCACACAAGCTCAATTTCTCTCGGCAGGATTTTGAAGGTTCCAAGCCTCGTCTCCTCCACATCCGAATAATTCGGTTCTCCGATGATTTTGTAATAAACCTCATAATCGCCGGCATCCGTCGCACCCGGGCGCGATGTCTTCCACTCACCATCTGTTCCGATTCTAAAATAGATTGAGCCGCCTGTAATCTCCGAATGGGTTTCCATCCAATGCTCATCCTTGTCATATTCCACATCCGGATTCAGTTGAATCTCATATTCCGGTGTTTTCGGGGTTACGGTAACCGTCGCCACGCCGTACACATCTTCATAATTTTGGGCAGTCACACGATAATAAATGGTCTTGCTGCCGACATCCGTCTGGGTCGGTGCTTCTGTCATATCATAGGTGCCTTCTTCATAACCATAGGTAATCTCATAGGCAACCGGATTCACGACACGAATGGAAATCGTATGAGGATCCCCGTCATAGACCACATTGACATCCTTGTCCCTCACATATAAAACATCCGGAATAATTGCAAATCCGGCCGAAGCCGATGCTTTGACAGTCGCATCCTCGATGACACTAACCTTCATCCAGTAATCGCCAATCTCTGTCGGTGCTCCGCCTTCTGTTGTCGCACCATTTACCGATGTTGTCGGATTGTTTAAATCCTCATCCGTATAATAACTAATCTCCAGCGTTGCCTTCGTCACGCCTGTAATCCGATCATCGATATGATAATTTTCATATGGTGCCATATTATAAAGCAAGTCATTTGCCTCAAGCGACAATACCAGCTTGTTGTCACGATGATAATCGCAGGTATGTTCCTGCGTGCAATATGCATAAATCTTGTTGGCGTCTTCGCCTTCCCCGCTCTCGTAATTCCAGCTATGTGAAAATTCCTCAATCTGTTCCACACTTCGTGTCAAAAGATTATGGCACAATCTCACATTGTTGCGGTCCCGATCAAAAATATTCGTATCCGCAAAAACCGTCAAATAGCCATTTCGCACCTTCAAATCCGCTGCAATCACATATTCCTGATCTGTCGTTGCCGTTGCCACAATCTGTGCATTTTCCGGCAATCCCACCAATACGCCGGATGCCGCAATGTTCACATGCCCGCTCGTAATTCCGTTTGCAAGCTCGGAGTCCATATTCAGGTCGCCGTAATACAATCCGCCATACGCTCCGTTCTTAATCTCCAAGTCCGGTGAAATTTCAAAATCAGTTCCCATCGCCTGCGCCAGCTCCGTCAAAATCAAATTGGTAGCACGATTCGGGCCCCCGAATTCTCCGCACAGGACGACACATCCTCCTGCATTTGCATAGTTGGACAAATTATCTGCATAGGATACCAGACTTGTATCCGGCATCATAATAAAAATCAATGAATACTCGCTCAAAGATCCCCCCAACATGCTAAAACTCGAAGATTGTGTCACAGTAACCGGGCTGTCAAGTGTCGAAGCAGCCTCCATAATTGAGTGTAAATCACTCGCAGCTGCCGCGCGCGCCAAAAGAAGTACCTTTCGTTCCTTCCCTTCTGCACGCAAAAAAGAAGCGCCAAATGTCGCTCCAAGCAACATTGCCACTGCAGACAAAACTAGAATAAAATTCTTTCCAATCAAATGTTTTTTCATGTCATTCTACTCCTACCTTATATTTTATCATAAGCCCCCATACATTCCTAGTACTTTTTCTCCACCGCCGTTGCCATTCACAGCATGTATTGCCTGACATCCTCAGCCCATAAACCCGGTACCCCCTTCACAATTTTGCGAATATTTAAGGTTTTCAATATGCAAAAGGCGAGCATCACACATGTGTCTTTTGATGAATGAACCATTTTGAAAAAGGTTTATGAAGTGGCGGACACCTAGTTTGTTGATATTATGTACTTCTCAGTCTAAGGGATACCCGGGTTCAGACTCCGTTTGCCAAGTGAAATGACAAAATGAGTTTTGTGTTTATAGGCACCATGCATTACGCAACGTCGTGTTGCAATCGCATTTGCGCCGCCTTCCGTGGCGGCGCATACCTATAAACATCAAAACTCATTTTTATTTCACTAGGGCTCACTCCAATTCACCCGGGTATCCTTTAGATGAGAAGTCCATATACAATCGCTTTGTGTGTCCGCCAACGATAAACTTTTTTTCAAAATTGTACAGGCATTCAAAAGACACATGAAAATCAGGATGCGAGCTTTTGCATATATGAAAACCAAAATATTCTTGCAAAGTGAAGGGGTTACCGGGTTTATGGGCTGAGGATATTAGGTAATGCGCGCAATTCAAGTCTCGCTCGCGAGACTTGGCGCGAGATTTGCGTCAGCGTAGCTGACATATTTCATATGCAAATCTCTGCGCATCCTCGCGGAGCGTTTATCTCAGTCGGAGATTGTAACCCCGACTGAGATAAATACCCCCGGCGCATCGAACAAAAAGGCTCGATGGCCGGGGGTTGCATGTTAAGTAACAGGTTTTTTCGGGCGCATCATGATTTCATCAGGTAGATGACTCATAATGGCATATTCTAGTTCACGAGAATCGATTGGTTTGACGAGGTATCCGTTGTATCCGAGGCTGCGGTAATAAGCGTCACCGTCTGCAATCATGTCTCCGGTCAATGCATAGACAGGCAGGTCCGGATGGCGCCTGCGGATTTTTTCGATGATAGGGATGCCATCATTTCCGGAAACCATGGTATCGAGAAAGACGACATCAAAGGTGCCGTATTTGATTTTCTGCAAACATTCGGCAGCATTTCCGGCAGTCGTCACAAACACGCGCGTCTCCGTCAAAAGATTTCGGATGACCATCAGATTCTTTGGATTGTTGTCAACTACGAGGACTTCCGCATCCGGTGCGATGAATTTCGGCACATACGGCTGCACTTCCTTTGATTGACTCTGTTCGCTGAAACTGCCGATTTCTGTATGATCGCGAATCAGCTGTTCGACAGAAAGAATGAATTCCGTTCCCTCCCCGTAAGTACTCTCACACATAAGATCGCCACCGAGCATCTGTGCGAACTGTTTGGAGATACTTAATCCAAGTCCGATATCATCGGTATCTTCTCCCGATTGTTCATCCAGCATTTCATAGGCAAGGAACACTTTCTCCACCTGTTCCGGCGTCATGCCGACACCGGTATCCTTGACGCAGATGCGCAGGCGACAGATTTCACTTGTCTTTTCCACCACAATGACATGTAAGGTAATGGTTCCCATCGGTGTATATTTGATGGAATTATTCAGCAGCGTCATAATAATCTGGCTGATTTTGCCATCATCTCCGTATAATTTCACCGGCAAAGTCGGATCCAGTTCCAATTGAAAATCAAGATTATGCTCCTCGCATCTCAATCGTACCGAGGCAACGATTTTTTGCATCAGTGCCTGCGTATCATAATCACGCTTGTTTAAATGTGCCTTGCCGGATTCGATGATGGAGATGTCAAACAAATCATTGACCAGTCCCAGCAAAACTTCTGATGCACTATGAATTTCAGTTGCGTGGGATTTGACCATGGCGCCATACTCATTGGCCGATTCCGGCGCGACCGCACGCAAAAGCATCTCATCCAATCCGAGGATGGTATTGATCGGCGTTCTGATTTCGCGTGACATATTTGCCAGGAAGTGGGACTTGGCTGCATTGGCCTGTTCCACTGCCGCCTTGGCCGATTGCACTTCATTATATTGCTTGCGAATAATGGTACCGGTCAGGATACGCCAGATAAAGAATCCAATCAGACCTACGCAGACCGCGATTGCAAGAATCCGAACCACCAAGAGTTCTACCAGTTTCGGGCGTTTCATCACGGCAAATGTCTGATCCTGATAGATGGTTTGACCGGTTGCATCCACAATCTGAATATGCAATGTATAATTGCCATACGGAATTCCCGTATATTCCAGATAGTTCAGGCGATGAACCGATGCCGTAATTCCCTTGTCATCCATGCCTTCCAGATACATATGGACGGTCGGATTAGACATGGAATAATCAAGGATTGCCGGATTTACCTGCACACGATGTGCGGTTTTCGGCAATATATAGGTGCCATTCGCATCCGGTTGGATGATTTTTCCGTCGCAATAGATTTCCTGAACGCCTATACGAATGTGGGAAGACAGTTCCCTGTAATTGTTGATATTGACACTGCATACACCGGTTCGTCCGGCCAAATACAGATTGCCATTCTCATCGATATCGCTAAAGGCGTTTCCTGTCGGGATACTGCTCAATCCGTTTTCCATATTGTACAGGCGATATTCATGGATGTTGTTGGCCAGCATATCGCTTATTTTGACACGATACAGTCCATATGATGAGGCCACCCAGATATGTTCCTGATTGTCAAAGAATATTGCATAATTGTTGTTATACGGAAAGCTGTCAATATTGGTAATCAGGTCATGATGCATGAATTCGATGGAATTGGATGTCACAATCCACATCCCGTCATTGGTCGCATCATATTTCAATCGGAGAATGACATCGCTTGTCAGTCCGTCATCCCTCGTAATCTTGCGAACCTTGCCATGCTCATAGACATAAATACCGTCTCCGTCCGTACCGAAATACAGTTCTTCACCTTTTCCTTCCTCGACCGTCAGCAACACGGTATTGTCAAGTCCCTGTTCTTTCCCGACGGTGCTTACAAGCCGTCCCTTCCGGAATACACAAAGTCCCATGTTGGTTCCCACGAGAACCCTGCCGTCATGCGCCAGACATGCACATCTTGCCTCATTGCATGGCATCCCGTCCTCTGTTGTAAACTGAAGGATTTCGTGTTTTTGTGTATAACAAATAACGCCCATATCATTGGAATATGTGCAAATCCAGATATTTCCGTCCGCATCCTGAATGATACAGCGGATTCGTACGCCATCAAGTTTTTGTGTCAGTTCATTGGTAACCGGTTTCATTTGGTCTATGATCTGCAGGCCATGATCGGTTCCGACATACAGTGCATTTTCAAATACGCAGGTTGCATTGACCACATCCTCTGTCATTCCGGAGATTGCAGTCACATTGCGAAAGTTCGAGGAAACCACCTTCATCAGACCCTGCTTGGATGATGCAATCCACAGATTGCCCTGATAATCGCTGGTAAGCATCTCAATAGAAGCATTCATCGGCACTTCCGTAAGCGGATGATATTCTTTCTTCAAATCCAGATAGCCAACCGTTGTTTTGGAGCAGATCCAGATGCGATTGCACTCTGACGAAATCCATACAATTTCATCCGGCATTTCCGTCTGAATCATCTGATAAGATTTCAAGTCACTTTGCAGCTTGCCAAAATAAACATGACGGTCGTCTGCACCCAGATATACATATCCCGGATTATCCGGATCCGGATATATGGTAGAAAATGCGCCAACACCCATTTTCTCGCCACTGATAATTGCCGAAACCTTGCCATGTGCAATGCAAAATGCGTCTCCGTTTCGCGTCGTGCCATATATTTTTCCTTCTGTATCCGCGACCAGGCGAATGATATACTGATCCGCCAAATCGGCATCTTCAAAAGGATGTACCTGATAATCATCCGACACAAAAACGATTCCATTGGTTGTTCCAACCCAGACATTGCCTTCTTCATCCTGCGCAAATCCATGGATGGAAGAAGCCGGAAGACCTTCCTTGTAGGTAATATGTGTACATTCCCTCCCGTCAACTACCACAACACCATTGTCATTCGTGCCTACCCAGATGCGATTTTTGTCATCCTGAAACAGTACGCGTCCACTGGTCAGTCCCTTTGACGCGTCCATTCGCTCAAAATTCTCACCGCCGTAGCGGAATACACCGCTGTATCCTGCAGTCCATAAATAACCGTCATTCGCAGCCAGAACACAGTTGACATCAGAAGTCGGCAAGCCGTTGGAAGCATCATACAGTTTGGCGAGGTAGCCTCCATCTGTCTGACCGCTGGCCGTAAAGCCGCCACCTGTCGTGTTCTCTGTCTCATCAGCTCCCGTCGGCATAAATCCGCCGGTAAATACGAACAGAACTGCCACTGCCACGGCACATTTTTTTATCCACCTTTTGTTCTTCATATTCGCCCTACCTTCCGCGTGTTTATGCTTCTTGATATTTTTGCAAAATCACTTTAACTTCTGTCAGGGAATCCATGAATACTTCAACACATTTCGGATCAAACTGCGTGCCCGCACCTTCCTGAATGATTTCCAAAGCTTTTTCAATTGGGAAAGCAGGTTTGTACACGCGCGGCGAAGTCAGTGCATCAAACACATCCGCAACAGCCATGACGCGAGCAGACAACGGAATCACCTCTCCGACCAGTCCTTCCGGATAGCCCTTTCCATCCCAGCGCTCATGGTGATAAGCAGCCATATTGCGTGCTTCTTTGAGATAGTTTTCTCCTTTGACCGTACTGATTGCCTGCTCCATAATCTTTTTTCCGGCCGTTGTATGCGTCTTCATAATTGCAAATTCTTCATCGGTCAGTTTGCCCGGCTTATTCAAAACTGCATCCGGAATATTGATTTTGCCTACATCATGAAGTGGTGCCGACATGACAACATCTTCGATATATTTCGGAGTCAGTTTCGAACTGTAATATCCTTTTTCGGCTAAACCATTTAATATAATTCTGACATATGCCGCTGTTTTTTGGATATGAGCACCGGTATCAGAGTCACGATTTTCGACCATGTCCGCCATGGTAATAATCAAACCGTTTTGCATGTCAGCCGTTGCCTGCGCATAATGACGAATATCGCGCATCTGCTCTGCCATGGCATATGCCATCTTGTAAATGGCATTATACAGATGCTCAACTTCATCTCCCGTACGAATGTCGAGTTCACGCAGCTTTTTGACATTCGCCTCAAGGGTTTCCTGTGTCATATCATCATCGCGGAAATTAGTAATCACAGCATCCATGCTGCTAATCGGATAAACCAGATAATTTCCGGAAGTCCACAGGCCATACCCCATGATTAGAATGAAAAATCCGGAAAATACCAGTATCACCTTGATCATATATTCATAGATATAGGCAGAGAGATTTTCCATCGCCACATCCGCACCGGCATAGCACACCGTCACACCGGCCGAATTGCGTACAGGACAATAATCGGTCAAAACCCATCCGCTCTTATCATTTGATTCGATTGGCTCAATCTGTTTACCGGCAAGCAAATCCTCCAGATACGGTTCAAAAGCCTCCTCGAATTCCGCTTTTTCTCCCGGCTGATAACTCTCCATATCTCCGGAATCCAAATCCATAATAAAATAGCATCCGTCCTTTTTGATTTTTACCAGATACAGATATTTCACGCCGTCTGAATTGTCCCGGATTTTGTATAACATATCTTTGGTTTGCTGATAGCCTTCCGCAGATTCTCCGTATTCCAGATAATCGTCCACCCGATCCGGGTCAACCATACTTGCAGCAAACCGGGCGGCATAATGCGCATTTTGCGTATATCGCTCACGCTCATTTTTGAAATGCAAATCCATACTGATCCAGATAATGATGGTTGCAAGGCCAAGCGCTACAATCACAAGCATGGTTGTCACCCGCTTTCGGACGGTATACTTTTTGCCGTTGCTCTTGGCATTCATGCGACGGATTTCAGGAAGCATCAACGGTTTTTGCTGCCAGCTGCAATTCCACAAATCCTGTACCATCTGCTTTGGCATCAGCCGGATTGCCAACAGCGCAATCAAAGTCGTAATCGTCTTATCCACAAAATTCAGTCCGATATTGATGCATAAAGCCCCCACAAAATATCCTGCACCATTGGATGTAAACAATGCTTTTGCGGTTTCCTGCACATCTGCAAATTGCGGTCCGTCCAGCAGCAGCCATTGGAACATAATTCCAATGCCGCCGCTGATAATTGCCAGAATCAGGATCAGCAACAGTGCCATGCGCTTTTTCTTATATTTTTTGAGTCTCGAAAACCACCCCACGCAGATTGCGATACATACATTGATAATAACAAAATAAGGTGAAACACCATTGAACAGGCCTGCGACCACATTTGAAATCGATGCGGTGACAATTCCCGGAAATGCACCGCACAATGCCGCAGTAAACACCGTTCCTGTGGTATCCAGATATAATGGCACTTTCAGCTTCCAGACCAGATATGCCGGAAGCACATTCAGCAATACGCCAATGATCATCATGCATAGACACCACATCTTTGGACGATTCACATTTTTAAAATACTCCTTCACCTTTACCCCTCCAATCACGACATATTATCAGATAATTCATCGCACTTACTTCTTTATTTTATCACATTGCATCATACTTTCAAACTATTTATCGCTCTGCCCCCGTATTGTCTGACATATTTTTTAGTTACCATTCACAGCATGTATTACAGTAGCATCCTCGCCCCATGGCCCCAGTACGCCCTTCACATTTTGCGAATATTTTTTGGCTCATTCGTATGCTTTTGCCGCGCTGGGATGCATACGAACTCTAGGTTTTTTGGCACATTCGTATGCTTTTGCCGCGCTGGGATGCATACGAACTCTAGGTTTTTTGGCTCGTTCGTATGCTTTTGCTGGGCTGGGATGCATACGAACCCTAAGTTTTTCGGCTCGTTCGTATGCTTTTGCCGCGCTGGGGTGCATACGAACCCTAGGTTTTTTGGCTCGTTCGTATGCTTTTGCCGCGCTGGGATGCATACGAACTCTAGGTTTTTTGGCTCG
>NZ_PDYG01000099.1 GCF_002735305.1 Agathobacter ruminis | reverse complement strand
TGAATCCAATCAAAATAGCACGACTCTTGCAACTGTTTAATTGCAGAATAATCCATTTTCGATTTTGGAATTTTATGTCCTTGAACGATATAATAATCATCCGGGTTTTCTGTTTCTTCCGTCATCGCAGTTTCTGAAGCCTCGCTTCCATACAAACTATTTGTTCGAGAACGAGCTTCTTCTTTTACTGTAGAGCAGGCAAAACAGTTACCGACAAGTATGATTATGAATCCCCAACATAATATTTGTTTTCTCAACTTTTTC
>NZ_PDYG01000098.1 GCF_002735305.1 Agathobacter ruminis | reverse complement strand
GAAAATGGATTATTCTGCAATTAAACAGTTGCAAGAGTCGTGCTATTTTGATTGGATTCAGGAAAATGATGGAACTTTTCGGCAAATCAAACTGAAATTGTCTGTTAAGAAAGTATATCTGACAAATGAAATTGAGGAGAACAAGGATGAGTGGAATGAAATCGGCTTGGAAGATGCTCAATTTAATGGAAATACCTGTACAAACGGTAAGATTGCCTATGCAGACTTTCAGTTGGAAAATGAAGAA
>NZ_PDYG01000097.1 GCF_002735305.1 Agathobacter ruminis | reverse complement strand
GGAAATACCTGTACAAACGGTAAGATTGCCTATGCAGACTTTCAGTTGGAAAATGAAGAAAATGAGACGGTGGATTTTTGTGCATCTAGTATTGGCTTTATAGGTGTGGGTGAGAGAAATCATCTTGTGGTTTTGGTATCCGATATTGGATATTTTAATTATATGGGGACGATAGATAATGATCATAATGCATTTCTATTAAAA
>NZ_PDYG01000096.1 GCF_002735305.1 Agathobacter ruminis | reverse complement strand
GAATTTGTCTGCTGAAGCAGACCCGAATCCGGCGCGCAAGACTCGCGAGCGAGTCTTGACTATGAATTATAAAATGTAGCTGTTTACGCATGGAATATGCGCACAGCTACATTTTTTTAATCCGATATTTGCAACAGTGTTGCATATACTGTTGACACAGGAGAAGCCCGTGACTATAATAAAATGCGACTGTGTTGCAAATGTACGGAAATAGATTGATTGGAGTGAAAAGAGTTAAAAATGGAGACTGCAGTTTTCTTATTTGCCGGATTTATGGATGCGGGGAAAACCACGGGATTGCTTGGGGCATTACAAAGGAGTTATCAGCCGGGGGATGCAAAGTCCATCATCATATGCATGGAAGAGGGTGAGGAAACATATCCCGATCAACTGCTTGAAGCAATCAATGCAGAAGTAATTTATGTTGAAGAAAAAGAAGAAGTGACACTGGAATTCTGGGAGCGGATTGCGCAAAAAGAACAGCCGGAAAAAATCTTTATTGAATTTAACGGCATGTGGAATTTAAAAGAATTTCTTGAAAAACCATTGCCGAAGCAGTGGTATTATTCTACCGTATTTAGCTTTGTGGATGCGATGACATATGCGCTCTATCTGAAAAATATGCGATTGATTATCATGAGTCCGCTCAGTGTATCGGATGTGATTATTTTTAATCGCTGTGATGAATCATTCCCTCGTGAGGATACACGGCGGGCAATCAAACTGTTAAATCCAAATGCAGAAGTATTTTTTACAAGACCGGATGGAACTCTGGAATCCTGCAGCGATATATTATTGGAATCGGACAAAGACGGGCTGCTAACCATTTCGGAAGAACTGTTTTGCAGATGGTTTGTGGATACCATTGAGCATACGGACCGCTATTATGGGAAAAAAGTTCACTTCACCGGTATGGTGACCAGAGATTTGCACGCAAGCGGCAAGCGATTCTATTTGGGGCGATATGTATTGATATGTTGCCCGGAGGATGCGCAGTTTGTCGGTTTTGTAGCAGAATTGGCAGATTGCGACCGAAGCTATGATTCAGGCGATGGAATCGGTAACGAAAATGAGGTTTCGGAGATAAAAAATGGTGACTGGATTGAAGTGGAAGCTGTTATCAAAAAAGGTTTGATGCAGGACCGGCAGATTGTAGTGCTACAGATTACGGACTGGAAGCATACACCGTCACCGGAGGATATTTATTTGTATTGTCAATAGATTGGAGTAAAGATATGTCAAGAAGAGAAGTACCGATTGTCGTAGTAACAGGATACCTTGGTTCCGGGAAAACCACCCTCATGCAAAATATACTAAAGCAGGAACAAAGAAAAATTGCATTGATAGTTAATGATATGGGAAGTATCAATATAGATGCTTTCATACTCAATCAGACAGGAAATCAGGTGGTTCAGGTCGAAATGGTGGAAATGCAGAATGGCTGTATCTGTTGCACCCTGCGAGATGAGTTTATGGCTGAAATTGAGCGCCTGTCTGCGGACCCAACAATTGAAGCAATTTTTGTGGAAGCGTCAGGCATTAGCGAACCGTCATCCATCGCCGGTGCATTTATTAATTACGAAGAAATGACGGAAAATACACGCGTATATTTAAAAACGGTTGTATCCGTTGTAGATGTTGACCGCATCTATCGGGAATTTTTGCATGATTTGTCCTCTGAGGACGACACTGAAGATGGTGATGTCATCAATTTGATTATGGATCAAATTGAATTTTGCAATCTGATGATTTTAAATAAAACGGATTTGCTGACAGAAAAACAGCTGAATGAAGTCAAAGCGGCATTACGGAATCTGCAACAGGAGGCAGAAATGATTACATGTACACACGGCCAGGTCGATCTGTGCGAAATCCTTGACCGGGAAGACTTTGATTTTGATGAAGTGGAAGCCTATAGTGCTGTTCAACGGGCGCTGAACAACTGTGAGCATGATGATGAAAAAGCATGTGTGGATGAATATGGCATTTCGTCATTTGTTTTTGAAGACCGCCGCCCGTTTAATCGTGACGCTTTCAATCGGTTTGTGGAGGATTATCCGGAAGTGCTTATTCGCACAAAAGGATATATCTGGTTTGCAGATGACTGGAAGCATATACAGCTTTTTGAACAGGCCGGACGAAATGCGTCAATCACAGAATTATCCGAGTGGATCTCTGCCTGGCCGAAAGAGGAACTGGAGTCAATCATTCGGGATTTCCCGGATATTAAAGATGATTGGGACGAAACCTATGGAGATCGATGTAATCAGGTTGTATTCATAGGAAAAGGATATGAAAAGAATGATATTGTAAAGCGATTGTATAACTGCATGAGTATATGATTGCACGAATAAATGATTGCGTGAATATAAGACTACACGAATAAATGATTGCACAAATATATGACTGCGTGAATATAAGACTGCACGAATAAATGATTGCGTAAATATATGACTGTGTGAATATAGAATTGTTTGAATTAATAAATTGATTTTACAGAAATTTGTGATATATTTAATTTGTTGCGACTTTATAGTGCACAATGAGTTGAAGTGATACGGAGATCATGTAAAGTCATGAAGCAAATGATATTATTGAACAATCGAACAACAAAGGCAATCGTGATACATATGCTGATGGCAGCATTGAGTTTGTTTATCAATGGATTCGGTGTATATCTGACGATTCAGGCAAACTTTGGAGCAAGCCCATGGGATGTATTGAATCTCGGCCTGGCAAATACCTTTGGCATTTTATATGGCACAGCTTCCATCGTAGTATCATACACGATTCTGGGAATTGATCTGTTGCTACGCGAACCGATTGGAATTGCAATGTTTATCGATGCGTTTGTCGTTGGAAAAGCGGTAGATTTATTTAATCATTTGAATGTAGTACCTAAATGTACGAACATTCCACAGGGAATTTTCGCTATGATAATCGGTTTAGTGATTATTTCTTATACACAGTTTATCTATATGGCAGCAGCCCTTGGCTGCGGACCAAGAGATACTTTGCTTGTCGCATTGACGAAGAGGGCAAAACGTATTCCGATTGGCGCGGTCAGCATTGCATTGCTTAGTACAGCAACTTTCATTGGCTGGTTGCTTGGTGGACCAGTGGGACTTGGTACATTAATCTGCGCATTTGGTACCGGACCAATCATGCAGATGGCATTTCATTCAGTCAAGTTTGATGCGGCACGTGTGCAGCATCAGAAGATTACCGATTCGATGCGGGTGATGCTGGGACGCGAAATTCAAAGAGAAACAAAAATCAGTTAAAAAGAAGAGATTAGGGAGTGGCAAGAGTATTCTTGCCGCTCTTTTTTTTGAGCAATGCTGAGCACGCGAATCGGCCAATCTACGTAATTCGCGTGCCGGCCCGCGGCATCCAGAGCACGCGCGCAAGCCAAAACACAGAATTCGCGTGCCGCACCACGGCATCTAGGGCACGCGCACGAGCCAAAACATAGAATCCGCGTGCCAGCTCGCGCGTCACCGTGCACGCGAATCGGCCAATCTACGTAATCCGCGTGCCGCCCCGCGGCATCCAGGGCACGCGCGCGAGCCAAAACACTGAATCCGCGTGCCCAGCCCACCTGAGAGGAATAGATTATAGGAATAGATTCTATTAGTAGATGACAGCATATGGTATAATTGATATTAATTTATCTCAGTCGGATAAGACCCCTTCCTCTAAGCGAAGGTAGGGGTTATAACATACTGGTCTCAGTCGGGGTTAAAATCTCCGACTGAGATAAACGCTCCGCGAGGATGCGCAGAGATTTGCATATGAAATATGT
>NZ_PDYG01000095.1 GCF_002735305.1 Agathobacter ruminis | reverse complement strand
CACAAATTGATGAAACTGGTTCTACTCAAAGTGATACTGAGCGAGAGTATGTCATGGTGGAAGGTAGAAAAAATTATATACCTAACATGGACTATGATCCAGAATCAGACAGCTACATATGTAGAAACGGCAAACAGCTCACTGTAGTATCCAAAAGGACACAGAAAACAGCAACGGGGGATCAGCGGGAAGTAACTATATACGAGTGTAATAGTTGTGATAGCTGTCCATACAAGAAAGACTGTATTAAAGGCAATAACTGCAAGACCGCGTTTGAAGAGAGAAACAAGAAGCTTTCAGTTTCAAGAAATGGAAGAAAAAGCGACAGCCCCTTTTTTGCATTTGGGACGAAAGCACCATTTTATTTCAATTTTGTTTTATTATAATTAAATAGTAAGTTGTTTTTTTTT
>NZ_PDYG01000094.1 GCF_002735305.1 Agathobacter ruminis | reverse complement strand
TTTCTGTAAATAATTCTAAGGGAGGATTTGTAAGTTGTCATTGGACTTGTAGTATAAAATATTTCCTACGCAACCTTTACTATCCTGATGTAGTATTCCATCATTCTTCTATTAGAATCGCAAATATTTCTGGTTCCTTTGTACTTTCTGTTGCCACAAACGATATCATCCAGCGGAACCTCAAATAGCTCACTTAAAGCATATAAGTTATCAACTGTTGGCATGCTAGTTCCATCAAGCCAGTGATAAATGCCCTGTACGCAGGATAAGTTCAAATACTCTTGTATCTGCTTTACTGTTATATTCTGTCGTTTCATTAACATCCGGATTTGTTCCCCGGTGCGGTGTTTATCTATTATTGGAAACATACGATTGCCTCCTTTACACTAAATTCTTGTTCTATTCAGTTCTCACACATACTTTCTTTCCTGAAAAAGCAATTCCAAACTTTAAGATTTCAGTAATTTCATCCTCTTTCATTTCAGAATCATATCTTGAAGTAGTCCCCTAATTTTATCTATTGTTGCATCCCAAGTATCAAATTTAACATCCTTAAAAGTTAAGAATATGACTGGATATTTTCCTTACTATAGCTCACTTCTTTTTTTTCGGGGCCGGTAGCTCTTCATACAGCGCCTCTAACAGATTGCGAAGAAACTCTTTGTTCTCAACATTATCGACAAGGAGCATCTCCTTCGCTCCCTCGTATGGAAGTTCCAGACCGACTTCCGGCATCATTTTCACAGCAGACTTTACAGGCTTTACAAGAAAACGGTCATCATAAATGCCACCGACTACTTTTCCACGATAATAGATGATGTATCCTTCCAGAATCCACCCTTATGAAAATTCTCATTTCCAAGTGACTCTGCTGTTAATCGAAACATAACACAACCATCCGGGCAAACTATCGTCTTGCTATATTTACTGTCGCCACCCAGATTTTCAAGATCCCCGCCGCTCCGTATTGCTTCCATCAATGGATAAAGCATCATCATTGTCTTAGAACATATACCGTATCCATCTTGATTCACAGGACAGCCATATGTGCAGGTATACTTATCGCCGATTTCTTCTCCGTTTCTGCAATATCGCTCAGTATGATCCCCTCGAAGGAATCCCACAACCTCTACGGTAAATTCATACTCTTCGTCAAACCATTTCTTCATGATCCGGCCTCCGTCACATCAATAATGGATTATCACAGTTTCCAAACACTTTTACTTATTTCATATATTCCATCGTGATATTCTCCTTCTCCTTCAAAGAAAGTTTCAAATCCACACTTTTCCAAAACACGTCCTGAGGAAACATTTTCCAGAAGTCGAATGCCATATACTTCTTCAATCCCAACTCTTTTTGCCATAAGCGGAAGAAATGCTTTTACTGCTTCTGTTGCATAGCCCTTGCAAGTATATGCTTTTGCCACATGATATCCTATTTCCCACTTGCCTTCTCCGATAGGAACAAGTTGAACATACCCTATATTTGTATCGTCGGCTTTCAGAATCACTGCATAGACCAGTGGACCTTCCGTAGAACCATATTGAGACATCAAAAACTCCACCGTTTCTTTTGCATCTTCCAATGTTTCGAAGACTTCATCCGGTACGAATCTTCTTGTATCCTCATCCAAAGAATTCTTATGGATATCCATAGCCATATCCATAGTCATTTCGGTAATTATTAATCGTTCTGTTTCAACTAAAACGTTCATAGTATCTCCCTAAAATTGTTATTCTCTTATTTCATATAAAGTTCCATTTTCTTCTTCCTCCGAAAGTCAAAGTATAATATAGCGCATTTGCCACATTCCCATCTTTCTTTACGTTTAGTTTCATTTTTCTTTCTCTTGACATAAACTCCATAGAAAACTATAATTTAAATACTTGTTTGGAGGGTATTCGTATCCTCAAATATGTC
>NZ_PDYG01000093.1 GCF_002735305.1 Agathobacter ruminis | reverse complement strand
TTCTCTGGCATATTCTGCGGCCGCTTCTCCGTTCCACTTTAAATCCGGTGGTGGAGCCACGTCAGCCTTCAATCCCACTGAAGTATGCGACATAATCCCTAGGACAAGCGCAAGTAATACAACAGTAACCCTTTTCAAATAATTTTTCATAAAAAACTCCTTTCATTCTGCAACCTATTCAAACGGATTTGGTTTAAACATACTTAGAAACGACTCATATGTTTCACCTTCATTAGCTTCATATCCAACTGTATAATTGTCTGCACAAACCGTCAATTGTCGCTTGCTGACATGTCCCTTTTGATCCTCGATATACGCATATACCTTCAGCTTATTCGCGATCTTTGCAATCGCATCATAAGACATGCCATAAGTACATCCACATAAAATCACACCGTTCGCGCATTTCTTATCGGTATCCTCCTCATGGAACAGTTCATCCACTTCATTCATTCCCATTTCTGCGAAAAACACCTGTTCATCCTCATCCAAGTTTGAATAATCAATGGCATAAGAGACCTTATAATCATTTCCGGTCCATTTCCTTGTCCACTCATAGCGAACAAATATATCAAAGAGCTCCCCATATTGCTGATTATCATTTAAGTCAGCTATATTCATTGCCCCGGTCCATTCATTTGCTTTTATCTTACCACTTGCAATTTGATCAAGCATGCTGTTAATCTCATCCACATGTTCCTGCGTCAAGTCCACATCCTTGTGCACCTCAAAGAATACTTCAAGCTCTTCCACATTTAAGCGTCGATACCATTGCCGGTATCCAAAAAATGCGGCAACCGCCAGCAAGGCAAGCACCAACACAGTCAGTACCAGTATTCTGCATTTCTTTGTTCTCATAACCACATCCCCTATTTAAAATGAAAAACTCGAAAAGTACACTCGTTACCCCATTCTTTTTTCGCTTTTCTCATGAACGTACTAAATGAATAGCTATGTCGTGCTTTTGTATGCGCACATATAAAGAGATCATTTATATTTTTTTGGGTTACGATGATCGAGTGC
>NZ_PDYG01000092.1 GCF_002735305.1 Agathobacter ruminis | reverse complement strand
TAAAGTGTTAAGCCAGTTGACTGAGGAATATCCACATGGCTGCAATGTGGGCAAATATTTGATGGTGGAGTCATGGCGTAGCTATGGCTCCATTTCTATATTCAGAAAGGGAAGAATTTACGCTGTTTGATCATATTAAAAGAGATAAGGAGACGTGATAGCATTAGCAAAAATGCGTCCAGATGGGATATGGAATGGAGATTGAAAATGAGTGAGCAAATAAAACAGAATTGGTTCCTTCTAGGAGATATCCATGGAAGCGCAGAACCAATTAGATATTTCTATTATCAGAACAGGGAAAGATTATCGTTAGATGACTGTGATAATCATATTATTTTACTTGGTGATGTAGGCTGTAATTTTGCACTTACTGGACAGCGGGATTATAAATTCAAGATGGAACTGTCGCAGCTACCATTTACATATATTTGCCTGCGTGGAAATCATGAAGCGCGAGTAGCTATAGTGATGGAAAGAAATCCTAAACGCTGGGAGTCGGTTCAGAAATATGGTGGAGAAGTATATGTGGAAAAAGAATTTCCAATGATTGAATATCTATCAGATGCGCCAGCTATATATGACCTTGCTGGGTATAGAACGCTATCGTTTCCAGGAGCTTACAGCATTGATAAGTGGTATCGATTGGCTCGCCATTGGACATGGTATGAGGATGAGCAATTAACCGAAGCGGAAATGCAATCGGGCCGAGAACTTGTAGAGAGGGAAGGGAAGATTGATTTAGTAATATCGCATACCTGTCCACTTATATATGAGCCGAGAGATTTGTTTCTGACAGGAATTGACCAAAGTATGGTGGACAAATCTATGGAGCGATATCTTGGAGAAATTGAATTTGATTTAGATTACAGGAGATGGGCGTTCGGACACTTTCATGCAGACCGCTTATTTCCATGGAATGATGGAAAGCAAATGTTAATGCTATTTAATGAGAATGTTGTAGACCTAAAGAAATTTATGGAAATGAAGGAAGGCGATTCGCTGCAGGAGATATTGGCATAAAGTGAAAAGAGGAGGAATTTAATGCGTGATATTAATAGAATAGAACCAATGTTGGAAGAACTAAAGTGTGTCTGGGAACAATATCCAGACTTGAGATTAGGACAATTGATTTGCGACATTGTTCCAGAAGATAAGCTGTATGATGTGTAGTAGGGTTCGACAAATTGTGTTAAAATACAAGATATTAGATGCAAAGAGGTGCGAACTGGTGAGTCAAGAAGAAAAAGCGGTAAATAAAATCATTAAATTTAACTATTTTGTGGGTTATTTATCAATGGATGGTCGCGGACCTAGTGATGCGCAAATTAGCATTATGAGAGATCATAATGTTGATGAATGGTTTTATGGATTCTGTGAACAGGTGCGGTACCTATTCCCGAAAGCGCACATTGCACAGATGATTCGATATTATGCATATTTGATTTAATGAAGGGGAATGTACAAGATTGGGATGGCATTCGCCTGACCACACAGATTCACGATGACCTGTTTTTGACTGATAATCGACCTGAGTGGTCGGAAATAATCGGAAGTGAAGCGAATATAGTGGAACGATGTCAATGCCATTCTTGATGTTACAAAGATTTAGATATATAATGTATCAACCAAAGAAAGGGTTCAAGCCGGTGCCAAGGACTGGCGGCAAACGCAAAGGTGTAATAAAAGAAAAGGTTAATGAAAATGAGTGAAATAAAAAAACAGATGGACGATGCAAAGCAGCGTGAATACAAAGATTTGTATGAGACATATTACAGACGTGCTTATGTTGCTGCGCGCCAGATTATCAATCAACACGAAGAGTGTGAGGACATTGTACAGGAGAGCTTCTTGCGATGCTTTTCTAAAATGCAGGACGGAGTTGAAATCCTCGGATTTGGAGCTTATATTGAGACGATAGCAAAAAATATTGCAAAGGATCATATCAAAGCGCGTGAAGCGAAAAAAAGACCGGATGAGATTCTGTCATCATTTCAGACGGAAATGGATGATGGGGAAATGGATTTAATCGAGGCGCATCGTTCGGAGATTCAAAATGCGATTATAAAAGCCGGAGATTTTTATCAGACACCGGAAGAACTGTTGGAGCAAAAAGAATTACAGGAAATCGTCGCAGAGATTTTGGATGAATTGCCGGACTATCAGCAGGAAGCGCTATCGCTTTATTATCTCGAAGGCATGAAATGCCGCGAAATCGCAGAATTGTATCAAGTTCCGGTGGAAACCATTAAAAGCCGCGTGAAGCAGGGAAAGAAGAAGGTCGAAAAGAAGGTGCTTTTGTTTGAAGAGACCAAGGGGATTCGTCTTCATGGTCTTTCAGGAGTTGCACTATTTTTGTTCTTGTTCCGTCAGAGAGTTAGTGCCCAGGCAGCGACGATTGCAATACCGCCTGCAGCCGGCTACGCCGGTGTTTCAGCTGCAACACATGCAGCACAAACTGCAGCAATTGCAGGAAAGGCGGTGAGCACAAAGGTACTTGGAATTGCGATTGCAGGAGTTCTTTCAGTAGGGGTGATAGCCGGTGCGGGAGTAGGAATCTACCGTTCTTTCAATAAAGAATCTGGCACCACCCAATCACAGCCGGCTGATTCGAAAAAGCAGGAGAATACCCGCGAAAGAGATACAGAAAATACAGCAGATTTAAATGATGCAACTCAAAATACGGAATCAGAAGTTTTGGCAGCGCCGGAATTTATCGAAGTGGAAGAGGATGTTTATCACAAATATTGGGAACAACACCATCAGGAACTGATTGATGCGGGATCTATAGAAGGTGATGGCGATGCAGTTCTGATTTCATGGCCGGATGTGCCAAATGCCGATGGATTTGAAGTGACCACTGTCTGGGCAAATGAAGAGGGCGGGGAGAATCCGCATGTTTATGAAATTGAAAAGACAGGAAATGGGACATATAAAGCTGCAGATGGCGTGTACAAAGATGCTTACGATCTGATTACCTATCAGATTTCGATGGAAGTGCCATATACTGACCGCTTACAGTTTGTGGATCCTTGCTATGGATGGAAGCTGCTTTCTGTTTCGATAAAATCCTATCGCATGAATGGAGAACAAAAAATCTGGTCGGAAGAAGTCACTAGATAAATTTTAACTCAGTCGGGGTACAAGCTCCGACTGAGTTAAACGCTCCGCGAGGATGCGCACG
>NZ_PDYG01000091.1 GCF_002735305.1 Agathobacter ruminis | reverse complement strand
GGGCTCTGCACGTAGCTACGAATATTGCTTTGATGCAATTGAAAAGCATTGCATTGTGGCGATTGGAATGATTGGCTGCAAACGCAATAAACGTGATTTTTTGCGTGGATATTACCAAATGCTTGATAGAATTGAACCTGAAGCCGTTATCTGTTTGGGTGATCCATTTGAGGAAATGGAAGGTAATCTTGTTGTGGTAGATTATCAAAAATCCAGAAAGGTGGTGCGCTGATGGGTGGTAGAGGTACGTTCGCCGCAGGAAATCCTGTTCCATATGTTTATGAAGTAGATACTTCATTTTTTGCAGGCGGCAAGTTTAATGGTGTTAAAGTCCTCAAAGGAAGTGAAGGTTCTGGCAAACACGGTCTGCCTGAATCGTCGCATTCGAGTATGGCGTATTTGAAAATGAATCCTGATGGAACATTTCATACTATGAGAATATATGATAAGAATCATAATCTCAGACTGGAGATTGCCTATCATTTTGAGTCTAAAATTGATAAGCATAAACCGAAGGTTCTTCATTATCATATTTATGGTAAGGAATTCAGCCAGAATAAAACTGGACGTTTTGAAAGGACAACGGTTAGAATGCATAAGAATTCTCGATTATACAAGTATTATAAGAAATTTTTTAAAGGAGCAGAACTATGATTAACGGAAATATTGATGAATTCGTAGACAAACTCTGGGGTGGTGAGGAAGTGATTTATACCTATAAGGGGAAGAAGTATTTTTCTCAGGGATATACCCAGGAAAACGGTGATTATTATTTTGAACTTGTGATGTGGGAACCAAAGACAGAGGTACTTTGGAGTATAGAGGGCCACACTAACCAAGAAAGCCTGGATGCTTTTCTAAAAGAACCATTGTTTGATGGAAAAACTTTCTGGGAATGTGAAAAGG
>NZ_PDYG01000090.1 GCF_002735305.1 Agathobacter ruminis | reverse complement strand
TACGGTTTTGGATGTACGGATACCTGCGTAATTGTAGGTATAGGATATGTCATGATCTGAGCTCGTTGCAGACTTTAGTCTGCGATCGGTCCATGATAATTCATATCCATTGAACTGAGTCAGGTTGCCATCGTCATCGTAGGTTAAATCAGTTCGACGGTTGTTTGTATCATAGGTGTAAACTTCTGTCGTGATTGCATCTCCAAGAGAGCCTTCTGTATAAGCATAGGTTGCAACCTCTGTGATATTTCCTACATAATCATACTGATAGGTGACAGTTTCGTCTGCTACCTGATCATTGACGCGAATTAACTCATCAGATGCATTATAAGAATAGGACTGTAATAGGTTATCATTTAATGATACTGAAAGAATATTTCCCTTCGCATCATAGGTGTAGGTATAGTCTTGATCAAGATTATCCGTTTCTAAATGATAGGATGTGATTTCTCCGAATCCATTTTTCTGATAAGTCGTGGTCAGTCCATTTGAGCCTGTGATAATGGTTTGATCTTCAGTATGCGAGATTTCATTTGTCAGGCCGTTTGCATATGTTTCTTTGGTTGCTTCGCCACTTTTATTATATGAAAATTCAGTTCCATCGGATCGGGATACTTTGATTAGCTTCCCGTCTTCATATGTATTTTCGGATACGATTCCATAGGAGTTTGTATATTTGATGATATTTCCGTCTGAGTCGTACTCATAACGGTCGCCCACATCTGCATTTGCATACTGATCGATTGGTTCATCCGCTTCTAAATCCAGCTTGTCATCTTCCTCGTCATACTGATCCGGATAGATAACCTGAAGGAGATTTTCTCCACCATCATAGACGAATCGTATAACCTTCTTTCCTGTTGTGGATTTCACCAGTTTTCCATTTGCATCATACAAATTGGTGGTTTCTTCGCCAAAGGAATTGGTTTGCGCGATCACATTTCCGTCTTCATCATATGATGCTCTCTCACCTACACTATCGTCATCATACTCGTTGATACCGTTTTCCACATCAAGCTGATCCTTTGAGGCTTGATACTGATGCGGATAGATGGTTTGAGTCAGACGCCCTTCTGAATCGTACACATATCTGGTGGTAAGACCATCTTTGGTTGTATCGCAGCTTTCATAAGTAACTGTTTTTACAAGATTCCCATCTGCATCATAAGTGTTAACTGTTTGATTATTTGCGGCATTGATGTAGGTTAAGACATTCCCGTCCTCATCATAGGTATATCGCTCTCCGGCATTGCTATCTTCATAAATATTTTCCTGACAAAGACCATTCTCATCCGGATTAAGCAAGTCATCCGATTCCGAATAATTGTCTGCTCCAATTGCCTGAATCACTTTATGATTGCGATTGTATATGTATCTTGAAACTAAAACCGTATCCCCATCGTTTTGCTTGATACGGATTTCGTTTCCTGCCAAATCATACAGATATTCTGTTGTAAGTCCACCTTCGGTTGTAGAAAGCAGATTTCCGATTACATTATAAGAAGTCTCCTTCGTGGTTTCTTTGCCATCTTCACTGACTTCTTCAGTACTGATATAGCCGTTTGCATCATAGGTATATTCTACCGTTGTGCTCGAATCAGTCTTTGTTAATACAAGTCCCTTTTCGTCGTAGCTATAAGAGATTGCATCTTCAGACTGTGTATCTTCCTGTTCTGATAACACATTTCCACACTTGTCGAAGGAATAGCTTGAGGTTTTTGTCTCCGTGCTTTCGCATTCACCTGATTTGTCATAATTATATGAAGTTGTTGTGATTTCTTCAGATGCAATCGCGGAAGTTCCATCGTGATAAGTATATGTGTATTTCTCTTCTTCTAGAGTCTGCTCGTCTGCAGACTTTGTTATGATTTTGGTTACGTTTCCATAATCATCATAACTGTATACCACTAAGGTTTTGTCGCTGTTTGTTCCGTCTACTTTGGAAATCGTACCATCTTGATTGTACTCATACAGATAGCCATCCGCACTGACGATAAGCTGCCCAAACGTATTATAGATATTGCTTGCCGGATTGCTATCGCTGTCCATCTCATCGATTATGATTTCTGCATCATCCTCATAAACGACGACTTCCCCATTTCGCGTTATGTGATAGTAATAGTATGTCTCATCTCCTTCTTCATTCGTTAATTTATCGACTTGTTTTTGGTCATTATAAATGAGTTGAGAGGTCACCTTACCCGATGCATCTTTTACAACCGTAAGCAAACCATCGGTATATTCATAGGTTTCCGATACTTCTTGTGTTAACGCTGTCACAGAAGTTAGCATGCCATTATCATATGCATATGATACACAGCGATTTGCAGGATCGGTGATTGTTGTGATATGACCTGACTCATCATATTCAATGGTATAGGTTCGGTCTGCACTATCTGTAATCTTTTCAGGTAACTGTTTGGCATTTAAATCAATAATGATTTTATTGCCATTTGCGTCCTGAATCGTTGTTAACGTCTCATTCTCATAAATGTATTTGTAGTTATCCTTTGTTGTTACTTCATAGATATCGTTTGCTACTGTTAAAGTATTCTGCGTTTTGATTCCGGAAAAAATTCCATCATCATTTACTGTAAAATAATTGATACTGCCATCAGGCAAGTAAACGATTCTGACGGTTCCGGCTTCATTTAGTACAGTCTTTTTTGCATAGTTAAATGACCATCCCTTGCCAAATATATCATCCTCGCTCATGGAATTATAAGTTCGCTCAAAAGATACCGGAAGTCCAATGGATTCCACATATAAATCTGTATCGTTTTCCGTAAATGCACCAATTGTATCTATTGTATAAATGTCAGATACAGTTATTATTCCGACAGCTTCATTTCCATCTACATCCTGCGCATACACAGTATATGTTCCGTTCTTTGTCACTGCAAAACTTGTTGAAAAAGCATATCCGCCATTTTCAAAATCGGATATTTCTTTATTTCCGTATGCCCATTTGCAGGAAGTCGGATCGATTTCCCTATTCACGCCGCCTTTATAAGTCGGGGTGATAATCGTATAATAACTCTTATTTGTCGCTTCAGCATTGATTGACAGCGGAACATGCTTTACCGAAACGGCTGATGATTTAGCAGAGTTTCCAGCCGATGTGACTGCACATACCGCATACTTGCAGTCAGTATTATTGTAAACAGTATCGGTGTAGCTATTTGTGCTGCTGGTTCCGATTAATTTATCATCCCGATAAATGTTATAGGTAATTGTCGCTTCATTTCCGTCTGTGCTTTGCGACCAACTCAGTTTTACACTATCCTGATTTTGACTTTGTACTTTTACTTTCGTTGGAGCACTAGCAAGTGTGACATACTCTGCTGTTTTTGCAAGTGAGCTATCCCCGCTTGTACCTGTCGCAGAAACTCCAAATGTATATGCACTGTTTGGAATCAGGCCCGAAAAGGTATAGCTTGTTCCTTGTACATTTTTCTCTATAACCTTATCATTTAAATATACATTGTATGAAGTCGCTCCGGTTGTATTATTCCATGATAGTTTTGCAGAATCTTTCTTAACTGCGCTCACAGAAAGGTTTCCCGGTGGATTTGGTTTTGTGGTCGCACTAACCGATTTGCTTTGCTCAGAAAAAACATTGTTGTCTGTTTTTCTGGCCCTTGCCACAACCGTATACTTCTTTCCGCCGGAAAGGTTGCTGATCGTAAACGCATTTGATTTTCCGGAACTTGCAAATGTTTTCCATGTGCTTCCTCCGTCTAGTGAATACTGCCAGTTATCGCAGGAAACATCTGCAGTTGCTGTCATCTTAACGCTGCTTGATGTAACACTATTTAGTTTTAATGATACAGTGGGAGCTGTTCGATCTAGTTTATCTAATGAAACTTTCTTGGAGGTACTCATGGTTCCATAATAAGTTCCGCTTAATTTTGCATTCATATCGAAACTTGCAGAAATGGTAATTGATTTGGAACCATCAGATGTGTGTTTGACTGTGGTTGTAGCCGACCCAAGTTTGGTCGTTACATTTCCCGTATTACGAATTGCGGGAATATTTGAAATCGTAGTCTGATTTCCGTTAATTGTGATGGTTGCAGACCGGGCTCCTATATAAAGATCATAGCCTTAGTCCTGAACCAGATATAATGTTGCGGTAACTTTCGACGTGTTTGTCTTTGGATTTTGAGCCGATTCAGAGTAGACAATTTTCAGTCTGTATCCACTATCAACCTGCCCTCCTGTCCATTCACCGCTTTTTGCGTATGCCGGCATCTGAATTGAAGTCAATGTTAATGCGCAACACAATAAAAGCGAAAACAGCATTTTCGCCAATCTTTTTACTTTTCGTTTCATCTCATTTCCTTTCTTTTAACTATTTTTCTTACATTGCTCCCATATATTTAAAGTGAATAGATTATATATATATTATTTTTTCTTGTCAATAAAATCAGATGAAATACGAAAAACAAATTCTCCTTTTTCGAGACTTATTTTAGATTTGACTCATCCTTAATAGCACATTTCAACACATTTTTGCTCATAGCTGTAGCGCATAAGAAAGCATGTTGCTTGCAACATGCTCGCGCCGAGCGCGGTTTTCCTATCGTGCGAGTGCGCATCCATAGCGGAGCGCTTTTTATGATATAGGAATTTCGGAGAAATTTTCTCGTAAAAAATGCTCTCAACCTTGGTTGAGAGCATGATTATTGCCGGTGATCCGGTCATTTTACTTTTGTGGCCGCACATGGTACTTGCAGGATTTGCAGATTCCTTTCCAGCCGATGATGCGCTTAATCTTTTTTGGAAGTTCTTTTCCGTTTTTGTCTTTGTATGATTCGGCACAGATTTCACAGCATTTTTCCATGGTGATTTCTGCGCGATCGAGAATTGGACATTCCATATGTTTTACCTCACGTATAATGTTCGTTGACAGATAAGAAAAAAGCTTTGGAATGAATTCCAAAGCTTTTTGCGAGCGATAGACGGGGCTCGAACCCGCGGTCTCGACCTTGGCAAGGTCGCGCGTTACCAACTACGCCACTATCGCATATCTTGTTGCTGTTCTCTCAAGCACAAGAGATATGATACCAAATGTGGTGGATGCTGTCAACAACTTTTTTTAATTTTTTCAAAAAAGTTTTATTCAGACAATCCGGAGATATAATCTGACATCGGAGACAGGTCAACCTGGTAGGTTTCAGCAGGAAGATTCTTGTAATAGCTGTCCACTCCCTTATACACACCGAGTGCAACCAAAGCAATCACAACAACTGCTGCCACGATCTTTCCGATACGCTTTGCAACCTTTTGCTTTGCAAGAGTTTTCTTGCGGCTTGCTTTCTCTTTTTTGTATTGATCTACCTTCGCCTGACTCATAGTATCAAATACTCCTTTCGCATTCACGCAAAAGTTATTCTACCATACTTACGAAATATTTCAAGGCTTTTTTATCTTTTCCATAGGAGGAATCCGATGTTCTACCGCAGTCGAGAATACAATCTGTGTTTTGGTCTTGCCAAAGCGTTGCAAATCATTGATAAACAGATCCAGTTCGAGGGTATCATGGAAGGCCACTTCAAGCAGAATCGAATATTCTCCGGTGACACAATTGCATTCCACAATATTTTTGCACTGCTGCGCAAACGGATAAAAGTCTTTCTTTTGCATCGGTTCCATATCGAGATTGATGAATGCCTTGATGCGATATCCGATGGATTCCATATTGACCTGTGCATGATAGCCGTTGATGATTCCATTCTTTTCGAGTCGCTCGATGCGTGAAGCAACCGCCGGAGAGGACATATATACTTCCGCAGCAATATCTTTGATTGCCACACGCGCATTGTCCTGCATCATCGCAATGATTTTTTCGTCCACATTATCAATTGTTTCTCTCATAAATCCTCCTGCCAATTCATAAAAAAGGGAGTCCAAACCCTTGGTTTGAACTCCTTTGTTCATTTCTTAAACATTTTTCTTTTTTATGTTAACAATCATACCTACATTTCTTTATAATGTCAACCTACTTTTTATTTATGAACGATAATCCGCATTGATTTTTACATAATCATAAGTCAAATCGCATCCCCAGGCTGTTGCCTGCGCATCACCTTCATGCATATCCACATACACAGTCACTTCATCCGCTTTCATGATTTCAAGTGCACGATCCTCGTCAAATGCCAGCGGCACACCCTTGGAAAATACCATCATGCGACCGTTTTTGCTCTCAAAAAACAATTCGACATCATTCTGATCGAACTTGGCACCCGAATAACCCATAGCACACAGGAATCGGCCGAAATTCGCATCACAGCCATAGATCGCAGCCTTTGACAAATTGGATCCGACGATGGCACGCGACAGAATGCGCGCATCTTCTTTGGATTTTGCATTGACCACTTTTGCTTCAAACAATTTTGTGGCACCCTCTCCGTCTGATGCCATTTTGCGGGCAAGGAAGCGGCATACATAAAACAGTGCCTCCTTAAATGTCTCATAATCCGTATCTGCTTCCGTGATGCATGGATTGCCTGCAAGCCCGTTGGCAAGCAAAAGCAGCGTATCATTGGTAGAGGTATCTCCGTCTACCGTAATCATATTAAAGGTATCTGCAACCACTTCTGAAACAGCCTGTTGCAGCAATGATTTTTCAATTGCAATATCACTGGTCAAGAATGCAAGCATGGTGCACATATTCGGATGAATCATTCCGCTGCCCTTGCTCATACCGCCGAGTACAACCTGCTTTCCGCCGATGGTAAATGTCACCGCAATCTCTTTGTTGACGGTATCTGTCGTCATAATCGCTTTCGAGGCATCGGTGCCGGCCTGATTGCTATCGGACAGTCCCGTGCTCATCTTTTGAACGCCGGAAACCAGCTTTGCTACCGGCAGCTGCATTCCGATCACACCGGTCGATGCGACCGCTACGGATGTATATGGTACCTGTAACTGTGCTTCGACCGCTTTTGCCGTAGCTTCACAGGCATCAAAACCTTCCTGTCCCGTACACGCATTTGCGATTCCGGAATTGATGACAACCGCATGAATCGGGTCCCCGGAAGACACCAGTTTCTGATCCCATTGCACACATGCAGCCTTAACCACATTTGTTGTAAAAGTTCCTGCAGATACACATGGTGTTTGGGAAAATACCATCGCCATGTCGGTTCTGTTTTCATATTTGATATTTGCTTCACAGCTGGCTGCACAAAATCCCTGTGCGGCGCATACGCCACCTTCAATTTGCTGATAACTCATGATACTACCTTATTCCTTTTCTTCCATAACACTCTTGTAAGCCGGACGAATGATCTTGTTCATTCCGACAAGTTCTTCGAGACGATGTGCGCTCCATCCCACAATACGGGCGATTGCGAACAATGGGGTATATAATTCCATCGGAATCTCAAGCATTTCATATACAAATCCACTGTAGAAATCGACATTCGGAGAGACACCTTTGAAAATCTGTCTCTTTTCCGCGATAACCTGCGGTGCAATCTTTTCGATCATGTTATATAATTCCAGATCACGCTCTTTGTTTTTGTGCACTGCCAATCGCTCCACAAATCTACGGAATACGCGTTCTCTCGGATCGGATACGGAATAAACGGCATGACCCATTCCATAGATCAGTCCCTTTTGATCAAAGGCCTGCTTGTCCATGATTTTGCTCAGATAAGCGTGAATTTCGTCCTCATCTTCCCAGTCCTTCACATTCGCACGAATGTCTTCCATCATTTCCATTACCTTAATATTGGCGCCACCGTGCTTCGGACCTTTCAAAGAACTCATTGCCGCAGCAATGGCAGAATAGGTATCCGTGCCTGCAGAAGTTACCACACGCGTCGTAAAGGTCGAATTGTTTCCGCCACCATGCTCCATATGCAGCATCAATGCGACATCAAGAACACTGGCCTCTACCTGTGTATAGGTCTTGTTCGGGCGAAGCATACGCAGGAAATTCTCTGCGGTCGAAAGCTTCGGATCCGGACGGTGAATATACATACTCTCGTCGTTGTCATAATGATTGTAAGCATGATAGCCGTATACCGCCAGCATCGGGAAATTTGCAATCAACTGCAAACATTGACGAATACAGTTGGATACTTCCGTCACCATCGCCTGCGGATCGTATGATGCAAGTGTCAGAATGCTTCGCGTCATGGAATTCATAATATCCTTTGACGGTGCTTTCATAATGACATCACGCGTGAAATTGGTCGGAAGTCCACGACTTTCAGCCAGAACTTCATTGAAATATTCGAGTTCCTTCTCATTCGGCTTTTCTCCGAACAAGAGCAGATATGCCGTCTTTTCAAAACCAAATTCGCCCTCTTCGAGATCCCGGATCAGAGACTGTATATTATAGCCTCGATACCAGAGTTCTCCGTCGCACGGAATCGACTTGGCGCCTTCTTCCCTGAATGATACAATCTTTGAGATATTGGTCAGACCGGTCAATACACCTTTTCCGTTTACATCACGCAAACCGCGGTTTACTCCATACTCGGAAAACAGACTGTCTGATATGGTATCATTCTCCACGCACAGCTTTTCTTTTGCCAAAGCATATGCCGACACATTAATCTTATTCATGTTACAACCCCTTTCTGTGGTACTAGGTTGGTGTTCTGCTATTGTGACAGGTGAAGTAGATCAATTGATATTCTTCTGCCACAAAATTCAATAATTCCATTCCCTTCTTTGTTTTCTCTTCATCCAGATTGACAAACGGATCGTCAAAAACCAAAAATGGTTTTTCTTCCTGATACATTGCATCCACCAGTGCCAGACGCATACATACACCGATCAGGTCCTGGTATCCCGCTGACAGATGTGTCAGTTCACGCAACTCGCCCATCTCGCGGCGCTTAAGTGCAATATGGGCATCAATGACCCAGTCATCTCCCTGCGTCTCAATGATCCGATTATAATATTTGCGGAACGCATTCGAAATCGGCGCCATATAACGCGCCGTAAACTGCTCCTTTGCGGTGGCCAGATATTCCTGTGTACGGGAAACAATATCAAAGCGATGACGGTCTTCTTCCTGTTTTGCCAGCAATGTGGCAAGTTCACCGCGCCGCTCATCATATTCATCCAGTTGTTCACGCAATTGTTCAATCTGTCTCTGATACTGATCGATTGCAGCACGCACAGATTCCAGATGGCTGTCATATTCCGCAATCTGTTCATTGATTTCATCCAGATCCTGCGGATCGACATGCAGTTCGACATCTGCCATATCCTGCTCGCGCTCGAAAAGATTCTTCTTTTCCGTCGCCTCGGCGCTTGCCTTCTGAACACCGCGATATCGTACAAGTTCTTTTTGGAATTCCAAAAGTCCCTGTGTATACGGTTCTTCCAGCTGAAGATGCCAGTCTCCAAGGAACTCCGCAATTTTGTTGACAATGTCACGGCAAGCAAATTCCGTTCTGTCATATTCCTGCTTGCGGTCATGTAAGCGGAGATATTCTTTTACCTGCGCTTTCAGTTCATACAAGGCGCCTGAATATCCTGTCGCCGGGCAGTAAACAGAAAAGCGCTCCAGAAACTGGCGGACTTCTTCCTCCAGATCGGTAATCTCATTTTCCTTGCCGATTGCGAGATCTTTGATTCTGCCGATCTCATCGATTTCCTCCTGCTGGCGCTGCATAACGCGTGCAACCTCATCTTCATAAAGGCGCACACTTCTGCGATGATTCAGATTCGCAAGGACAAAAATCACGGTTGCCGCAAGAATTAATGCGACACCGATAAACATAAAATACGGTGGATACTTATGTAACAAAAACAACACCAATGTGGCAACAAAAGTCAAAATTCCGATATTGCCTATGATTGCACCGGCTACGGTAAATGCATTAACCGGTTTCGGCTTGTCCGGGAACGGATCGACTACCATCGAAGTCTTCTCCTTTTCCTCAAGGCTTGCATTTAATTTGAATTTATCTTCTTTCATGTCCGTGACTTTTCCATAACGGGAAATCATCTGATCAATCTCGATTTCCGTTGGAATCGCACTGGTAAACATGGATGAAAGATTCTGATATTGTGCTTCTTCCGCGTCATTGAAACGCAAATGTTCCATCTGCAGACGCTTTTGTTCCAGCTCACGTGCCTTCTCAATCTGTGCATTCAGTAATGCCTCATCCGGCACACCGACAGGGAATGTTTCCCGGAATGCCTCGAGTGCCTCCAGCTTTTCCACAACATCCGCGCACAAATCGCGATAGCGGCGCTGCAATTCGCGTCTTCTGCTGTCCTCACTGACCAGGCGTAACCGGTTTGCCAATTCATCGCGTTCCTGTATCAGCTGATTTTTCTTATCTTCTGCCAAATCCCGTTTCTCGGAGAATTCCTCAAGTGATTTGACTGCCGCATCATAACCCTTTAATTCCTGCTCCAGCTCCGTAATCATATTCGTCCGCTTTTTGATACGGCCGGTCGCGCGATTCGGTGTCAGCGCATTGACAATTTCTTTCAAACGGCTCTGCGCTGTCTCATAATTATTGATATCATTGGTATTTTCCGCCAGATTTCCGAGCTTGGCATTGATTGCATCCGAAGACTGACTTGCACAGTCATTTTGTGCGATAAATACACTTCGCTTAAACGAATTGCTGTCCAGATCAAATAGAATTTCTCCGACATTTCCCGCAAAATCCACACTCTCGAGCATTGTCTGCAAATCATATACATGACATACGTCCGTGCGCTCCGAAGCCCCAAATGTACGGCTGATACGATAGCTGCGATTGCCTACGGAAAAATCCAGTTCTCCTCCGTAGGTTCCGCCCTGCCATGGCTTGTAAAAACTGCGTTCACTTTCCGGAAGCGCGGATGCCTTCTTGCTTTCAAATCCAAACAACATGACTTTAATGAATGCAGCCAATGTACTCTTGCCCCATGCATTCGGCTCGGTAATCGCATTGATACCATCTTCAAAATTCAATTCCAGATTATTGATTTTTCCAAAATTTTCTACATATAACCGTAGTAATTTCACTTTAAAAATCCTCCCCTGACAATGCCAGAATGCCACATCGAATTACTTCTGCCTTCTCATTTTCCGCCATATTCGAGCACATAACGGTTCTGACAAATTCTCCCTTGAGCGATTCATCTTTTGCATAATCTTCATAGGAAATCAAAAGGGTCGTCTCATCCTTAATCCTGATGCAATAGAAATATTCCTCAAACATCTCGGTCAGATAATCCAGATTGATTTCACATTCTACATTTAATTCACCTTTTAAAATGAATTTGACCATGCTCTTAGCCGGATATTGCTCCCGTGAAATTGCTTCTTCCATCAGTTGGGCAATCTGATCCGAGCCGGTTGCTCCGGTGACATCCACCTCGATTTCATACAAATTGCGTTCCGCGATTGCAACAAAGCTGTATTCCGCAGTTTGTGAATTCTCATCGATATTAAGCAGGATGAATCCCTTCTCCCCGCATTCATCAAATCCACGTCCTTCCAGACAGCCCGGATAGGCATACATACCGCGTCTGTCAATGCGATCGGTCTGCATTGTATGCACATGCCCAAGCGCAAGATAATCGATATTTTTGTTTGCCAGATCCACACGGCTGATTGATTCCGGATTGCCACTCTGATAATTTTCAATCTGTCCATGCAAAAGTACAATATTGTAACAATCATGGTCCAATACAAGAGAATGATACATGGAACTGTGATTTTCCGGAGTCATCTCCATACCGGTGATTGTCACGCCCGGATAGCGGTAACTTGTCCACTCATCCGTAAACAAATGCAGATTTTCCGGAATTTCCTCCAACTTGGAGACAAAACTGTCCAGGTCATGATTTCCCTTCAAATAAAAGAACTGAATCTGCGGATGCTTTTCAATTGCGGATTTTACGATATTACGGGTGGTTGCAGAAACAGCACGTGTATCAAACATATCTCCCGCAATCATAATTCCGAACACTTCATTTTGTTCCGCATAATCAACCATTCGCACAAAAGTACGCAGGATCTCTGCTCTGCGCTCTTTTGCCTGTTCCTTGGACAAATTTGACTGCATCTTGGAATCCAGATGTAAATCCGCACAATGAATCAATTTCATGATTTCTTATCCTCCAATTGTGGTACGGAGCGCATCTCAATGCGCGGCATACCATGGTTTTCGATATAATCCGCCGTAATGGTTACCGTACCGATATTGTCATCCTTAGGAATTTCATACATGATATCAAGCATATATTCCTCGAGTACGGAACGAAGTGCACGTGCACCTACCTTCTCTTCTTTTGCCTTTCTGGCGATTGCATATAACGCATCTTCTTCAAATTGCAGATTCACTTCATCGAGCTGCAGCAATTTTTGATATTGCTTGATAATGGCATTGCGCGGCTCACTCAGGATGCGCACCAGCATATCTTCACTTAATGCATCCAGTACGCAGATAACCGGAAGACGACCGATGAATTCCGGAATCATACCGAATTTGCGGATATCTTCTGTCTTTACCTGCTGTAAAATGTTCTCATCATCCGCATATTGGTCTTTTAAATTGCTGACAAAACCAATGGATGCGGATTTGTTGAGACGCTCTCTGACAATCTCCTCAAGATCCGGGAACGCCCCGCCACAGATGAAAAGAATATTACTTGTGTCAACCGTGGTCATCGGTGCAAACGAATTTTTGCTGGTCGCACCAATCGGTACTTCCACCTCCGCGCCTTCGAGCAGTTTGAGCATGCCCTGCTGAACAGACTCACCACTCACATCACGCTGATGGGAATTTTTCTTTTTTGCAATCTTATCGATTTCATCGATAAAAATAATACCATGCTCTGCTTTTTCGACATCATTGTCTGCCGCAGCAAGTAATTTGCTGACAACGCTCTCGATGTCATCTCCGACATATCCCGCTTCCGTCAGCGCAGTGGCATCCGTAATTGCAAGCGGCACATCGAGCAGACGTGCAAGTGTGCGCACCAGATAGGTTTTACCGCTACCGGTCGGTCCGAGCATCAGCATATTGGATTTTTCGATTTCGACGCCGTCCTCTTCCACTTTGCTCATAATGCGCTTGTAATGATTGTAGACAGCCACAGAGATAATTTTCTTGGCCTGATCCTGTCCAACCACATATTCATCCAGCGAAGCCTTGATTTTGTGCGGTGCCGGAATCGAATGAATGTCCAGTACCGGTTCAACCTGCTTTTTCTTAACCTTTTTCTTTTTTACCCTCGGCGTCTCCGGCATACCGAATTCACCCAGATTCAAAAACTGGATATTCGGAAATCCTCCCGCAATATTATGAAATCCATTCTTTGCCTTCTCATCCTGCTGATCGCCCGATTCCGGATTTTCCTGCTTTTGATTCCCATTCTGCGTCGGATTGCCATCCTGCGGGAAAAACATCATGTCAGAAAACGGAGGCATTCCGTTCATTCCCTTGCTAAACGAATCAAGGGTTCTCTGCATACAATCCGGACATACACACAAATTCGGTTGCAACCGAATCAGCTTTCCTGCCACCGACTCCGGTCTTCTGCATATATAACAAAATTCCTCGTATTCATTTTCATTATTATTTTCATTATTTGTCTCAAACTTATCTTCCATTGTTTTCTCACCTTCCAAAAAAGTTACACGAATCTATTATACCCAACTCTTTGTCCACTTGCAATCTTACAGCCTTTTCTATTTTTTATAACTTCACAATTTCCGCCGTCCCATGTCGCAGTCCCCAAAATCCCCCAGCCAGCGCCCCTCGTTCCCCCTTCCTCATGCCCGGGCCTCCGGTCTGTCGCCCCCTGCCGGCCGGTCAGGACACACGGCATTCGAAAGCAAGATTCTCTGCAAAGCCGCGCACCGCTTCTTTGATTGAGGTTGTTCTTTCAA
>NZ_PDYG01000089.1 GCF_002735305.1 Agathobacter ruminis | reverse complement strand
GCATCTGAGTCAGCAAGCGTAAGTGCTTCCGAATCAGCAAGCGTAAGTGCAAGTGAGTCAGCAAGCGTATCTGCATCTGAGTCAGCATCAGTAAGCGCAAGCGAATCAGCATCAGTAAGTGCATCTGAATCAGCAAGTGTATCTGCTTCTGAATCAGCATCAGTAAGTGCTAGTGAGTCAGCAAGTGTATCTGCATCTGAGTCAGCAAGTGTAAGTGCTTCTGAATCAGCA
>NZ_PDYG01000088.1 GCF_002735305.1 Agathobacter ruminis | reverse complement strand
TGATGCTGACTCAGATGCAGATACGCTTGCTGATTCAGAAGCACTTACACTTGCTGACTCGCTGGCGCTTACTGATGCTGATTCAGATGCAGATACGCTTGCTGATTCAGAAGCAGATACACTTGCTGATTCAGATGCAGATACACTTGCTGATTCAGATGCACTTACGCTTGCTGATTCGGAAGCACTTACGCTTGCTGACTCAGATGCGCTTACGCTTGCTGACTCGGAAGCACTTACACTTGCTGATTCAGATGCAGATACGCTTGCTGACTCAGATGCAGATACACTTGCTGATTCGCTTGCGCTTACTGATGCTGACTCAGA
>NZ_PDYG01000087.1 GCF_002735305.1 Agathobacter ruminis | reverse complement strand
CGCTATGCAAACGGAGTCTGAACCCGGGTATCCCTTAGATTGAGGAGTACATAATATCAACAAACTAGGTGTCCGCCACTTCATAAACTATTTTCAAAATGGTTCATTCACCAAAAGACACATGTCTGATGCTCGCCTTTTGCATATTGAAAAACTAAAATATTCGCAAAAACGTGAAGGGGGTACCGAGTTTATGGGCTGAGGATTATGTTTTCAAATGCCATGTGGGGGCCGGAATGGGCATCGGAACAGCGGGTGAAAATTGGGGGTGGAATCCCGTGAAGGGGAATGATATATTAGAAGGAAAGATTTTCGTATAAGGATAATGGAGGAATAGAGAATTGAGAAATATGAAGAGAATTCTTGCATGGATAGGAATTATTATTCTGGTTGCGATGTATGTTGCCACATTGATTGTAGCAATTGTTGATCATACACATTCCATGATGATGTTTAAGGGAGCCGTTGGACTGACTATCGTCATTCCGATTTTGATCTGGTTTTATATTTTCCTGTATCAGATGATCACCGGACACCGCGACGATAATAAAGAGGCATCCGGTGCAGCAGACATCAATGCGTCTGCTCAGAATGAATCTGATTCTGATTCGAATCAATCGGAATCTTAACAAATAACAACAGCATCGCAATTCCAAAGCATAGTATGCCAAGAGAAATCAGCCATGCGCTTACACTTCCGTCTGACAGACTCGGAAGCCATTGGAATTGCACACGCAATACCGTAACTGCATTCACGGCCATATGACCGATGACAGCCGGATAAATATGGCCGACATGATCGCAGATGATTCCCAGTACAATGCCCAGGAAAAAGGCATAGGTGGATTGCACGACATTCATATGCATCACCGCAAATAATAATGCTGCAATTAGGATTGCCCAAATACGATGCAGGCGCACGGACATACGAAACTGGACAATTCCACGGAATGTCAGTTCTTCAAGGATAGGAACAAAAAACGCACTACGCATCAAAATCACCACCAGCGATCCGCTATACAGATTCGCATTCGCATTCCGGTATCCTTCTGACCAGCGAATCAGTGGAGTCATTCCAATCAGGTTATTCAACGCAAATCCCATCACAATCACAATTACTGCGGCAAATAATGCAATCTTAATCTTTTGTTTGGAAACAGAAGGTTTATGCTCACGCAGATAGCCGCCGATGCCAAGTCCGGCATTTCGGTCATTCGCATAGACTGAAAACATAAACGGAATAGTGGCAACCGATGAGACCAGCAGGACAACTGCCTTTACACTCTCTGTTAATTCCACATTTAATATGTTTCTTGCAAAAAAAGCACATAATGTCGACAGGATATACATAATTGCATAGTATAACAGCGCAGGATAAATTGCCAGCCATACCAGAATCGGAATCGAATTTTTCAATTTAAACTGTTCCATAAAAGCCCCCTATTTTATAAAATATTCTTTTAATTCTTGCATTGAATCAAATATTTCTACCGCTCCGGCTAATCTCATTTCCTGAACATTTCCGAACCCGAAGCCAACGGCCGCAGAATCAATTCCCAATGCATTTGCACCATGCACATCAAAAGCCGTATCCCCGATCAACACCATCTCTTCTTTTACATATTCCGGATGACGACGCAACAGTTCCTGTAATACGTCCGCCTTTTTTTCAATTCTTCCATCCATGGTTGCCCCACAGATTTCGTCGAACAAATCTGCAATTCCTTTCTGTTCCAGGATGCGCCGTGCGGTAATCTCCGGTTTGGAGGTTGCAACCCCGAGAAGGAATCCGTCTTCTTTCAGCTGCGTCAGCACCTGTTTTGTATCCGGATATAATTCGCATTCCAGATAGCCCTTCACATTATATCTTTCACGGAATTTATCAACCGCTTCGCGTGCCTGTTCCTTTGAAAAAGCATAAAATTTTTCAAAACTTTCCGAAAGCGGCGGACCGATAAAACGTCTGAGTCCGTCTGTATCGCTTTCTTCTATTCCATAAAATTGTAAAGTATATAAAACCGATTTGATAATTCCATCTGACGAATCAATCAATGTACCATCCAAATCAAAAAGAATCACTCGATACATCTTTCATTCTACTCCAATTCTTCCAATAAATCACGCATTGTCTTATGATAAACAGGATGTACAAATCCCGGCGCCAGTTCCGTCATCGGGCGCAGCACAAAATTCCGGTTTTTGATATCGATATGCGGAATAATCAGATCCGAATCGTCATAAATCAGGGAATCATAAAACAGAATATCGACATCAAGTGTCCGCGGACCCCAATGGATTTCGCGTGTTCTGTGCGCAGCATGCTCGATTGCATGGCATCGCTCCAGCAACTCCTTCGGAGAGTCTGTCGTCCACAATTCTATCGCACCATTTAAGAATCGGTCCTGCTCCACACCTCCATATGGTTCGGTCTCTATATAGCCAGAAACACGGACTCCGCGCACCTGCGGCACTTTCAGTGCCTCCTGCACCGAGTCAAGATAAGCTCTGCGGTCTCCCATGTTCGAACCGATTGCCAAAAATACCCTGTGCCAACCGCGCTCCACTGTCACTGAGACATCTTCAAACGGCAGCCCGATTGGTGCTGACGGCTTACGCAGGCAGAGGACGATTCGGGTTGCCTGTGCAAAATGAAGTAAGACTGCATTGGCAACTGCATCTGCCGCTGCCTCAATCAGATCAAAATGTTCACTGCGTAAAAATGCATCCATAAAAACACACAGGTCTGCATAATTGAGTGCCGCCTGAATCTGATCTTCCTGCGCAGGCGCAGACATATCATAATACACTTTTGCATTGATCAAAAATGTCTGCCCCTTTTGTTTTTCCTCTTCAAATACTCCATGATATGCATATATCTGGAGGCCTTCCACATTAATATAATCCTGATTCATTTTTACTCCATCGCATTGAAAATTGCTTGTGCCATACGCATTGCGCGATAATTTTCTTTCACATCATGAACACGGAACATGCAGGCTCCGCGCTCCACGCCCATCACCGTCGTCGCAACGGTTCCTTCCACGCGCTGATCTTTCGGCAGATCCAAAGCCAAACCGACAACCGATTTGCGCGATGTTGCCAGCAAGACCGGATATCCAAGTTCCAGCAGACTGTCAAGATGTTTCACTGCCAGCAGATTTTGCTCAAAGGTCTTGCCAAAACCAACCCCCGGATCCAGAATTATCTGCTCATCCTTCACCCCGGCAGATTTTGCAATTTCCAATGATTTCATCAAATCATTTTTCATGGTTGCGACAAAATCAGACACTGCCGGTTCCTGACGGTTATGCATCAGACAGCATGGGATATTCTCGCGCGCAGCCAGAGCAGCCATCTGTTCATCTGCGCGAAATCCCCAGATATCATTGAGCATATCAGCGCCGGCAGCAACAGCCGCTTCAGCAACACGGCTCTTATATGTATCAATCGAAATCGGAATATCAAATCGTGTCTTAATCTTTTCAATGATAGGTGCGACACGAGAAATTTCCTCTTCATCGGAGATTCGTTCGTAGCCAGGTCTGGTAGATTCTCCGCCAACATCAATGATGGCAGCATGTTCTGCAATCATTTCTTCGACATGATATAATGCCCGATCGATGTCATTCCATTTTCCGCCATCCGAAAAGGAATCCGGTGTTACATTTAAAATTCCCATGATATAGCAGTCATGTTTCAAATCAAATTCATGTTTCCCGATTTTCATTATGCTTTCCCCTTTGCTTTTTCCATAAATCTGGCGCTGTCAATCACGAAGCGCTCATGTTCCCCTTCTCCGATCACTCCGGCTTCATCATATGCCGTAACCGAAAAGGTCAGTTTACGTCCATCAATCGCCTTTAATTCTGAGCAGACACGTACCTTACGTCCTTCAACCGTTGCAGAAACATGACGAATGTTTACAGCAATTCCGACCGTCCCCTGCCCCGGTTCCAAATAAGGCGCCACACTGTAACAGCAGCAATTTTCCATCAGGGCAATCATTGCAGGTGTTGCATATACCGGGAGCAGACCGCTTCCCATGGATTCTGCTGTACGATTATGCGTCACTTCTTCACTCACTTCATTTGTTAATCCTACTTTTAATTCCATCATTCCATTCCTTTCTTACAGCTCCCAAATACGATAAAGACCCACAAAACAGAATCGGTTGATTCTGCTCAAGCGCCATCTGAATTGCTTCCCGGACACTGTCGGCCACACGCATTGGCATTTGATTCAGTTGTTTTGCTTCCTGATATAATTCCATCCCGGAGAATGCCCTTGGATTGTCCGGTGGAGTCAGCGTAATGAGTTCGGATGCAAACGGTAGCAAAATCGACAACATCTTCGCATGAGCCTTGTCGCTCAACACACCCATAACCATAACGATCTTTGATTGGCCAAAACTGTGCCGTAAGCTTTCTGCCAATTCCAATGCCGCCCCTTCATTATGTGCGCCGTCCAGAATCACCAACGGATTTTCGGAAATCACTTCAAAACGGCCGGGCCATGATGTATTTGCAATCGCTTCCTGAAGCTTTGCAGTATATGCCGCATCTTTTGCCAGACAATCCGGTGCAATCCGATCGATGGTCCCCAGAAATGTCTCCAAAGCCAATGCACAGTTAATCAGTTGATAATGGCCTGCCATTTTTGTCTCAAATGTAATCTGTTTCCATGAAAAGCATAACTGCCCAGGCTTTTCTGATTCGAGCCGGATATCATGCGTATCAACAAATGTAATTTCTGCATCTTTTTCGTCTGCATATTTGGACAAAACCGATTTGACACCTTCTGTCTGCGGAGCAGAAAAAACAGGACAATGTGACTTGATGATTCCCGCTTTTACGGAAGCAATTTCTTCACAGGTATTTCCCAAAAAGCGGATATGATCCAGGCTGATGGATGTGATAACCGATGCAATCGGTGTATCCAGCACATTCGTCGCATCTTCCGCTCCGCCCATACCGCATTCCATCAATATGATATCAGGCTTTTTCTTTGCAAACCACAAAAAGGCAATTGCTGTTTCCGCTTCAAATATGGTTGGCCACTGTGCTTCCGGCAGTTCGCTGCATACACAGCGAATCTGCTCCATAAGAGTCTCATATTCATCGGCAGACATCGGAATATCATTCAATGTAAATACTTCCAGCGGCGAAAAAACTGCCGGTGAAGTATATCTGCCTACCGTCAGTCCCATCCGGCGGTAAAGGGAAGACAGATAAGCTCCCACGGAACCTTTTCCGTTCGTTCCCGCAATATGGATAATGGGCAACGCCAATTGTACGTTGCCCAGAGCCTCCATCAAATGTTTCATATTTGAAAGGCCTAGCACAGAGCCTTTGTTTTTGATTGTATCCAAGAATTGTAAGAGTTCTGTAGTCACTTATCTCTTAACACCTTTCGTATCACGATTTCCGATATGAAGACGATTCAGGGAAACCTCTTTTCCCTTCACTTCAACCACACGGTTGTCACCCTCTGTAAGGAAATATACTGCCTGCAATTCATCCTGTGCATCCAGCTTCATACCTCTGACTCCAATTGCAGTTTTTTTCTTTTCCGGAATGGTATCACAGGCAATTCTCAGGAATGCTTCCTTTGCGGAGCGCATCACCATGGTCATTCCTTCTGTCAATGGGCTGACATTCAATACCAAATCATCATCTGCCAGTTTGGTCGCGGCAATGGTGCGTTTTGATGCCACAAATTCCGTGCCGTCAACCTGCTTAATCATCGCAGTCTTCGTCGCAAATATCATCTTTTGTCCCGCAATCGCATCGAGATCACAGACATAGATAAAGCGTTCCTGTTTGCTGTCATAATTGGAGAGATTGTCAATCGGAACTCCCTTGTCACGGAATTTTCCAAATGGCAAATCCAGTGTCTTTATGCTGTGCATATTGCCATGATCGGTAAAGATACAAATCTTTCCGACATTTTTGCAGACAAAGACATATTTATTTTCCGCATCGGCAGCTTCTTTGTTTCTTTCATAAGTTGCAAGATCGATGGTCTTTGCATATCCAAAGCGGTCCATCAGGAAGACAACATCTTTCACTTCAATCGGTTTTTCTTCCACAACCGCTTCCGCAAGGTTATCGATTTCGGTTCGTCTGGCGCGCTCATACTCTTTCTTGTACGCCTTTAATTCCTTCATGATATGCTTTGCCATAGATGCACGGTTTGACAGATAATCCTGATATTCCGCAATCTTTGCAAGTGTCTCGTTGTGGTCTGCCATGAGTGCCTCAATCTCGAGACCAACCAGGCGGTGCAGTCTCATGTCGAGAATCGCCTGTGCCTGATTTTGTGTGAAATGCAATTGCTTCGCCATTTTTTCGGACTCTTTTGACTTGAAGGCAATTCCGTCCGTGATTCCTTCGGTCAGACAGGCCTTCGCCTGCTTCACTTCCTTGCTGCCGCGCAACACCTCAATGATCAAATCGATGACATTACAAGCTTCAATCAAGCCTTCCTGGATTTCTTTTTTGTCCATTTCTTTGCTCAGAAGCGTCTTATATTTTCTGGTATTGACATCGAATTGAAAATTGACATGGTGACGGATAATCTGCACCAAAGACAAGGTTTCCGGCTTTCCGTCCGCCACCGCAAGCATATTCACACCAAATGTATCTTCGAGTTTGGTCTTTTTGTATAACAGATTCTTTAATGCTTCCACATCAGCACCGCGCTTTAACTCAAGCACGATGCGAATGCCTTCCTTGGAAGACTGGTTCGTAATATCAACAATATCGGAAGTCTTGCGTGTCTCAACTAAAGAAGCCACATCATTCAAAAATTTACCGATATTGGCACCGATCATGGTATACGGAATCTCTGTAATGACAAGACGCTCTTTGCCACCTTTTGCCTTTTCAAGCTCCACTTTGCCGCGCACCTTGATTTTTCCCTGTCCGGTTTCATAAATGCTGAGCAATTCATCCTTGTTTGCAATGATTCCGCCTGTAGGAAAATCCGGTCCCGGAATATATTCCATCATTTCAGCATTGGTAATATCCGGATTCTTCATATAGGCAATCACGCCGTCGATGCATTCGCCAAGATTGTGCGGCGGAATGCTGGTCACCATTCCGACACCGATTCCTTCCGATCCGTTGATCAACAGATTCGGCACACGTACCGGCAGTACCACAGGCTCTTTTTCGGTTTCATCATAATTCGGTATAAAATCAACAACATCCTTGTCGAGATCGCCAAGATATGCCTCCTGCGTGATTTTTTGCAGACGTGCTTCCGTATAACGCATTGCCGCTGCGCCATCTCCCTCAATGGAACCGAAGTTACCATGCCCGTCAATCAGTGCCTGGCCCTCTTTGAAATCCTGCGCCAGAACAACGAGTGCTCCATAGATGGAAGAATCACCGTGCGGGTGATATTTACCCATGGTATCACCGACAATACGTGCACTCTTCTTATATGGTCTGTCATAGCGCACACCCAGTTCATACATATCATATAAAGTGCGCCGCTGTACCGGCTTTAATCCATCACGCACATCCGGAAATGCACGCGCAACAATGACAGACATCGCATAATCCAAAAATGATTTCTGCAAATGTTCGGAATATTCTGTTTGAATAATATTCTGATCAGACATTCAAATACTCTTCTTTCTTGTTTTTTATGCATTATAATCGAGCTCTGCATCATATGCATGCTCATAAATAAATTCGCGGCGCTGCACGACATCATTTCCCATCAAAAGGGAAGTCATATCACTTGCCATCATCGCATCTTCAATCTCGATGCGCTTCATCATACGGGTTTGCGGATTCAAAGTGGTCTCCCACAGCTGTTCCGCATCCATTTCTCCAAGACCTTTGTAACGCTGGAGTGTAAATTTTTCACCCTCATGTCTTCTGCGGTATTTTTCCAGAGCCGCATCATCATACAGATAAATCTCATCACCCTTTGCCGGCTGTACTTTATAGAGCGGAGGCATTGCCACATAGACATGTCCCTCATTGATCAAATCCGGCATAAAGCGGTAAAACAGAGTCAGCAGCAAGGTCGAAATATGCGCACCGTCGACGTCCGCATCGGCCATAATAACAATCTTGTCATAACGCAATTTGGAAATATCAAAATCATTGCCATAGCCTTCAGAAAATCCGCAGCCAAATGCATTGATCATCGTCTTGATTTCCGCATTGGCCAACACTTTATCAATACTTGCTTTCTCGACATTTAATATTTTACCGCGTATCGGCAAAATTGCCTGATACATACGATTGCGTGCCGTCTTTGCAGAACCGCCCGCAGAATCTCCCTCGACGATAAAAATTTCGCACTTGGAAGCATCACGACTTTCACAATTGGCAAGTTTGCCGTTGGAATCAAAGGAATATTTTTGTTTGGTCAGCAAATTGGTGCGCGCGCGTTCCTCTGCTTTTCTAATCTTTGACGCTTTTTCTGCGCAGGCAATCACAGCCTTTAACACTTCCAGATTTCGATCGAAATAAAGTGGAATCTTGTCATTGGTTACCTTTGATACCGCTTTGGCCGCATCCTGATTATCCAGTTTGGTCTTTGTCTGTCCTTCAAAACGAGGATCCGGATGTTTTACGGAGACAACGGCCGTCATGCCGCTTCGCACTTCTGCTCCGTTGAAGTTTGGATCCTTGTCCTTAAGAATTCCGAGTTCACGCGCATAAGAATTGATAACTGCTGTAAAAGCAGTCTTAAATCCGGTCAGATGCGCGCCGCCCTCAGAGTTAAAAATATTATTACAAAAGCCTAAAATTGTCTCATGGAATTCATCGGTATACTGAAATGCAACATCCACTTCAATCCCCTCAGCCACACCATGAAATGAAATGACATCATGAAGTCCGGCAAGTTTTTGCTTTTTGTTGATATCTTTGACGAATCCGACAATGCCCTCCGGCTCGTGAAATTCGATATGCTCCGGCTGTCCATCCGGACGCTTTTCGTTATCTTCGCGTCGATCTTCATAGATAATTGTCAAATTAGGATTTAAATATGCCGTTTCATGCATACGGCTCTTGACATCATCCTCACGGAATCTGGTCTTTTCAAAGATTTCCGGATCCGGAAGAAAATTAATTTTCGTGCCATGCTTTTTGGTTTTTCCCAGTGTCGGAAGCAGTCCTTTCTCCAGCTTAACCACCGGCACACCGCGCTCATATCCATCATGATGAATCAGGCCGTCACGGGAAATTTCGATATCCATGCGTGTGGAAAGTGCATTTACAACCGAAGAACCAACACCGTGCAAACCACCGCTTGTTTTATAAACGGTATTGTCAAATTTACCACCCGCATGCAATGTTGAAAATACAATACGTGCAGCAGATACGCCCTTTGCATGCATTCCCACCGGAATACCGCGTCCGTTATCTTCTACCGTACAGGAGCCATCCGCTTCCAAAGTCACCCAGATTGTGTCGCATTCGCCTGCCAGGTGCTCATCCACCGCATTGTCCACGATTTCATAAATCAAATGATTCAGTCCCTTGGTCGTTACGCTTCCGATGTACATTCCCGGACGCTTGCGCACCGCCTCAAGACCTTCTAATATGGAAATACTGCTCGCATCATACTTTGTTGCCATAAATTAAACATTCTCCTTCATATGTGCCAATACCATTACCGCAATGCGGAATGTCATGGCATCTTCAAAATTACGAATATCAAGGCCGATGGCTTTTTCAATTCGTTCCAGACGGTATACCAGTGTATTGCGATGCAAATACAATTGTCTTGCCGTCTCTGAAATATTCAATGAATTTTCGAAAAAGCGATTGATGGTATTCATCGCCTCTTCATCCTCTAAAATATCCGGGACCGTCTCACCAAAGACTTCTCGGATAAACATTTCACATAAACTCTGCGGAAGCTGATAAATCAGACGGCCGATACCGAGTCTGCCATAGGAAATCGTATCCTGTTGTGCATAGAATACACGGCCAACCTCCAGTGCCATTCTGGCTTCCTGATATGATTTTGCAACATCAATCAGTTTTTCCACCGGGTTGCCATATCCGACTCTCGCCTTGACCATAACCTCCATATGAATATTGTCAACCAGCTGAGATGCCGTCTCCTGAAGGAAACGATCCTCTTCTGTCTCATTATCACATTCCGGAAGTTCCTTGACCAGGATGACAGATGATTCATCCAGTCGAAATACAAAATCTTTGTTCTTGATATTGGACAGATTCTTTACCGTAGCCAATACCAGCTCGTGGTTTTTCTTCGCAGTATCAATAATATAAACCACACGCCTTGCATTTTCCACATGTAATTTCTTGCCTCTGGTAATCACCTCAATCGGAAGCATATTGGCCAGAATCACATTTTGCATGAAGCCGGCACGGTCATACTGTTGTGCCGAAGCCATTGCCAGGGTGCGAACCTGTGCCGCAGCCATCCTGCCAATCGTATCCTGATACGGTTCTCCGGATAAAAGCAGGACATATTCTGTTTCCTCTTCGATTGCGATCAAAAAGCAATGAAACTGTGCTTCCTGCTCCTGTTCAAACTCCTGCTGCTTCAGCTTCAAAAATGCCGTTTCCGCATCTGCCGATTCCTCGCCAACCGATGCTATCAGCATTCCCTCCGCAGTGAAGAGATAGCAGGAAAGACTGGTGATTTCATGAATTTCTGATAATGTGAATTCAAATTTTTGATTGGATACCAAGGCTGATTCTCCCGTCATTTTATAACATTTAAAAACCGGGTGTAAATATCACACCCGGTTTTATATTTACCACTGTTTAATTTTATCGAACCGGGACTTAAAAGTCAAATCCTAGTTGGTAATTGTCTGCTCTGTTTCCTTATCAAATACATGAATCTTAGAAACATCAAGAGCAAGCTTAACCTGATCGCCATAACGAGCCGGAGTATCAGAATTTACACGAGCGGTCATGTTTGCACCTGCGATTGTGTAATACAATAATACTTCTGCACCAAGCAATTCGTATCCGGTTACTTCAGAGCTTACGATGCTCTCAGAGAATTTCTCAAGGCTGTCTGCATCATCATAGATGTCTTCCGGACGAATACCCATAACAACGGTCTTTCCAACATATCCGCCGTCAACAAGCTTCTTAGCCTTTTCGCTTGGAAGAGTTACCTTGAAATCAGCAAACTTAAGAGCTGCTCCGGAACCTTCTGCTACAACTTCTGCATCAACGAAGTTCATCTGAGGTGATCCGATGAATCCTGCTACGAATAAGTTGTTCGGCTCATTGTATAACTTCTGAGGAGAATCAACCTGCATGATTACACCATCTTTTAATACAACGATTCTGGTACCAAGTGTCATAGCCTCGGTCTGATCATGGGTTACATAGATGATGGTAGCACCAAGTCTGTTATGTAATGAAGAAATCTCAGATCTCATCTGTACACGAAGCTTAGCATCAAGGTTTGATAAAGGCTCATCCATAAGGAATACCTTAGGATTACGAACGATTGCACGACCCATAGCTACACGCTGTCTCTGTCCACCGGAAAGAGCCTTTGGCTTACGATCCAATAATTTCTCAAGGTCAAGGATGCGAGCTGCCTCTTCAACCTTTGCCTTAATTTCATCCTTCGGAACCTTACGTAACTTTAATCCGAATGCCATATTATCAAAAACGGTCATATGAGGATACAGAGCGTAGTTCTGGAATACCATTGCGATATCACGATCCTTTGGCTCTACGTCATTCATCAGCTTTCCGTCGATGATCAATTCACCGGAAGAAATCTCTTCCAAACCGGCAATCATACGAAGTGTAGTAGACTTACCACATCCTGAAGGTCCTACGAAGATGATGAATTCCTTATCTTCTACTTCAAGGTTGAAGTCCTTAACTGCCTCAAATCCGTTTGGATAAACTTTGCAAATGTTTTTCAATGATAAACTTGCCATTATAAAATACCTCCTAAAGTATTATCAATTTCATAGCCTTTCGGCTTCTCTGAAATTATAATACCCTAAGAGGCATTTTGTTAGAATTGTCAAAATAGATAATATTTTGGCATCACATTTGTTATTTTGACGAACCACCGTACTTTGGTACTAAAGCTTTGAATATCCGTAGCCGTTTACCATCGCTTCAATCGGATGACCCTTTTTGCAGAACGGACATTCATGTACCGGATATGCTTCATATCCCGGAATATCATTCTCGTCAAAAAGATAGTCAATCTCATATCCTTCGACATTGTCCACGGTCGAGAATACGGAGCATACCATCTCCACAATTCCTCCATAGTACTGAATGCATTCGAGCGCACGGCGAATGGTATCACCTGTTGAAGTGGTTGCAAACATCAGGACGATATGCTTGCCCTGGATGGCCATTTTGTTGTTGTCTCGAAACAGCATTTGATTGTTCGCATTGATTTCCGGAGAAACCACATAAGTCGTCTCGTGCATATTATAATTGCGATAACCGTTCTTCTCGAGTTCTTCCGCAAGAAACGCTCCGATTACCTCTGTCTTGTCCATACATACAATGGTATCCACAGCTTTGGTCATCGGAATCTTTTGCTGAAAAGCTCTTGCTGCAGCTTTTGCCTCATTGATACGGGTTCCGATACTGGTCACATCAATATAATAATTGATATGGGAGTGACTGGTCGCGAAATGTCCCGGAATGGCATGCATTGCAAGATTGTTGCCCTGTTTCGAATAGAATTTAATTTTTCTTTCTTCCATAATTAAAAACCTCCCCATAGAAAAATTTATGATCTGCCGGTGCTTCCGAATCCTCCGCGATTGCTGTTGCCAAGATGCTCCGTCATTTCAAAACGGATCTTCGGCTGATTTTCCATAATACGGAATTGCGCAATACGGTCGTTGATATGGATTTCGGTGTCACGCGTTGCATACATCGGTACGAACCACTGATCCTGATCTCCACAATAAGAGCAGTCAATGATTCCCATGCTGTTTACCTGGATCAATCCCCAGGTTTTGAATGTTGAGCTGCGCGGAACCACATGTGCCTCATAGCCCTGTGGCAGTTCCATCGCGATGCCGAGCGGAATCAGTTTGAATTCTCCGGCTTTCATTACTACATCTTCAGCCGCACGCAAATCAATCCAGTCGCTCTTTCCATCAATATAATCCAATTTTTCAATCTGATTGCTCAGATATTTGATTCGAATTGTCTGTTCCATCTTTTTTCCTTATCCTTATTCCCATTCCAGTGTGCTATGCTCTGACTTCTTGTCGCGCATCATCAAGGATTCCACAACAGATGAAGCCTTTTCGTTTTCGAAAAGCACACGGTTCACGCCTTCGATAATCGGCATGGAAACCTGATATTTCTTTGCGAGCGCAAGTGCGGCTTTTGCAGAATAAATGCCTTCCACTACCATCTTGACTTCTTTGGTGGCCTCTTCCATGGTCATGCCCTGTCCCATCAGCATTCCCGCTTTTCGGTTGCGACTGTGACGGCTTTGGCAGGTTACAATCAAATCGCCGATGCCGGTCAATCCTGAAAGTGTTTCTTCGCAGGCGCCCATCTTGGTGGCGAGTCTGGTCAGCTCAGCGATTCCGCGTGTGATCAATGCCGCCTTGGTATTGTCTCCATATCCGAGTCCGTCTGCCATTCCTGCAGCAAGCGCAATCACATTCTTCAATGAACCGCCCAGTTCCATACCAAGCACATCCGGGCTGGTATAGACACGGAAAACGGAATTCATAAAAATATCCTGAATTTTTTCAGCGGTTTCTCTCTTATGCGCACCTGCAACCACAGTAGTAGGGAGTCCGATTCCGACTTCTTCCGCGTGGGAAGGTCCACACATTACAGCAACCGTTGCAGCCGGGATTTCCTGCTCGACAATATCACTTAATGTCATCAGTGTATCCTCTTCAATTCCCTTTGCAACGCAGACAATAATCTGTCCTTTTGCAACATATTCCGCCATGCGCTTTGCCGTGCTTCTGGTAAATACGGAAGGTACTGCAAGTACAATCAAATCCATCTCACGGATTGCCTGCGAAATATCGGTTGTAAATTCTATACTGTCCGGCAATTTGACGCCCGGCAGTTTGTCCAAATGCTCATGATGCTCACGAAGCATTTGAATTTCCTCTTCCACAATCGACCAGACAACGACATGATGTCCGTTATCGGCCAAAACTTTTGAAAGTGCGATGCCCCAGCTTCCGGCACCGATCATTCCGATTTTATACATGTTGATTATGCCTCCTAATTACGATTGATCTGATTTTGAAAAATGAATTTTGTTTTCGGTTCCGTTCAGCAGGCGAACAATATTCGTGCGATGACGGATAATTGCCATAAGCGTAAAGCAGATGGTAATAATCACAAATTCATTTGCATAATTGCCGGAAACACCAAGGATTCCATTGCGGTAAAATACAAAGATTTGCAACAAAAACAAAAGTACTCCGACAATCGATCCAAGAGAAACATATCTGGTGATCAGGACAATCAGGATAAATGCCAAAAAGCACACCGGAACGGCGAGCGGACAAATTCCAATGACCACTCCGGCTGTACAGGCGATTCCCTTTCCGCCTTTAAATTTCAGATAAACCGGGAAATTGTGTCCCAATACCGCACCAAATCCGGCATATAAACATAATACTTTGATCCAGTCTTCCGCGATGCCGTGAAAAATCGCCCATACCACAGCCATTGCAACAATTGCCTTTAAGCAGTCTCCTGCAAAAGTAATCAATCCGGCTTTAATTCCCAGTGTACGAAGAGTATTGGTCGTTCCGGAATTGCCGCTTCCATGTTCACGAATATCAATTCCTTTTCGTTTTCCATAAATATATCCGGTTTGAAACAAACCAAAAATATATCCGATTACAACAGCAATCACTCGATATAATACAACCATTATCCTTCGTCTTTCCTCTCTCTTACGATAAATTTCAATGATGTTCCTGCAAATCCAAAGGTATCACGAATTCGATTCTCGAGATATCTTGTATATGAGAAATGCATCAAATTCTTGTCATTGACAAAAATGACAAATGTAGGCGGCTTTACAGCGACCTGCGTAATATAATAAATCTTTAAGCGTTTGCCCTTATCCGTCGGAGGCTGCTGCATTGCAACCGCTTCCGCAACAATTTCGTTCAACACACCGGTACCGACACGCATGCTGTTATTCTCAATTACCGCATCCATTGTCTCAAAAATCTTTGGCAGACGCTGTCCCGTCAATGCAGAGATAAAGAGAATCTCCGCATAAGGCATAAAGCTTAAAATCTGTCGGATTTTTTGTGTATATTCCTTAACGGAATCGTTGTTCTTTTCGACTGCATCCCACTTGTTGACACAGATGATGATTCCTTTTCCACGCTCGTGTGCGATTCCGGCGATCTTTGCATCCTGTTCGGTGACACCCTCCGTCGCATCGATAACAAGCAATACCACATCGGCGCGTTCCACTGCGGTCACGGCACGAATGATACTGAATCGTTCGATTTCTTCTTTGATTTTGTTCTTGCGGCGAATTCCTGCCGTATCAATCAGAATATAATCTTTTCCGTTATAACGGATTTCGGTATCAATTGCATCTCTTGTCGTTCCGGCAATATTGGATACAATCACGCGATCCTTTTGCGCAAGTTTGTTGACCAGAGAGCTCTTGCCGACATTCGGCTTACCGATGATTGCCACACGCGGTCTGTCATCCTCTTCTTCTTCGTTTGACTCCGGTGGGAAGTGTTTCACCACTTCATCGAGCATGTCGCCGAGTCCGAGTTTGGATGATGCGGATACCGGGAACGGCTCACCGATTCCAAGATTGTAAAATTCATATACATCCGGCATATATTTATCAAAGTCATCCACCTTGTTTACCACAAGGACAACCGGCTTGTTGGAACGGCGCAGCATATCAGCCACTTTTCCGTCCGCATCCTGCAGTCCCTGGCGGACATCCACCAGAAACATAATGACATCTGCCGTATCGATTGCGATCTGCGCCTGCTCTCTCATTTGAGAAAGGATGACATCTTTGGAATCCGGTTCGATTCCGCCGGTATCAATCAGTGTAAAATTATAATTCAGCCAGGAAACCTCCGCATAGATACGATCACGCGTCACGCCCGGAGTATCCTGCACAATGGAGATGCGCTCTCCCGCTAATGTATTAAACAATGTAGACTTTCCGACATTTGGTCGTCCAACCACTGCTACAATTGGTTTACTCATTTCTTACCTCATTTTCGTGATTCTGTTAATGCCTGTAACAAATCCAGACCGCTTGATTTTACAATAGATATCTCAATTTGTAAAGCTTCTTTGACATCATCAAGCGTCCAGTCGTCCAAAAATACTTCTTCATCAATGCGCAGCATATTGCACGGGATCAGCAACCGTTCTCCCAAATCGCGCTCTTTTAATTGTGCGACCAGATCCTGCGCTGTAATCAGACCGGATACGGTGATCCGCTCTCCAAAAAAATCATTGCGAATGTCCACGACATCGATCTCGTAATTCGGATGTTTCTCACAGAACCATCCGCACAGCTTTTGCAGTAGCGGCGCTGCCAGTCTGCCTGTTGCCACCGTCAGTTTGTGTGGTCTGTCGTCGTGCATCGTCTCATTTGCCAGCGCTTCTTTGAATTCTTCTTCGAGAAGACGCATCATGCCAACGCCGTTTTCCAACTGGATATATCCGTCATATCGCTCCGGCTCCGGCATCGGAAGCCCTGCGGTCAAATACCATTCATCAGATGCCTGCACGAAATGAATGCCATGCTTTTCCATGCAGATTTTCTGCCATTTTTCGATGATGGCAATCACATTTTTTGCATCTTCTTTTTCAAACGGTTCGAGTTTTGCCAGGCCTTCCCGATACTTTGTCAGGCCAACGGGAACAATCGAGAGGCTTTGCATATAAGGAATATATTTTTCCAGGTCACCGATTGTGCGATCCAATTCCGCGCCATCATTGATTCCTTTGCACAAAACGACCTGACCGTTCATCTCAATTTCATGTTCATAAAGAATATCTATCTTTTTTAACGCATCACCGGCGAAGCGGTTATGCAGCATTTCACAACGCAATTGAGGATTGGTGGTATGAACCGAAATATTAATCGGTGCAAGATGATAGCGAATGATTCTCTCCAGATCATGGTCTTTCATATTGGTCAGAGTAATATAATTGCCCTGCAAAAAGGAAAGGCGGGAATCATCATCTTTGAAATAGAGTGTCTCACGCATCCCCGGCGGCATTTGATCGATGAAACAAAATACGCACTTGTTCGAGCAGGACTTATAATCATCCATCAGGCCGTTTTCAAAAATAATGCCCAGGTCTTCGTCATAGTCCTTTTCGATTTCCAGTTCCCATGTTTCCCCGTCTTCTTTCTCGACAAGGACTTCAAGATATTCATCATTTGCAAAATAATGATAATCAAAAATATCTTCGAGCTCATGTCCGTTGATGGACAGCAGCTTATCACCCGGGACCAGCTCCAGCTCTTCTGCGATGCTTCCCGGCTTCACTTCTTTTATAATATGACTTCTGTCTTTTTGTTCTGTTACTTTCTTACTCATATCTATTATTATAAGCGAAAATGAGCTCCTTTAAAAGAGCTCATTTTCATTGGTTTATTGGCCGATTTCACCGGAGATTGTCAAATCGTTCTCGTCGCGGATGAATCCATATACTTCAAGGCAGTTGATGATATTGGTACACCTTGGGCCGAATGTGATGTTCTTGGTGGCAATGCATGACCCATCCGCCTGCAGACCGAATTCATAATCATAATCCACCTGAAGTTCCCAGATTGACTCCTTAATTTTCTCATATTGCGGCTTTGGAATCAGGAAGTTAAATTCAATCGAATCGGCATAGGTGCTTTCCATCGGAACATTTCCATCCAGTTGAAATCCCCAATATATATACGGTTGCATATTTCCTTCTTCATAATCCCGGATTACCGCATCATAGAGTTGTTTGGCAAATTCATCGTTTTCGCCTCGGAATCCTACTGTTTCCCCCTCATCCTCAAGATAATCCTGAAAGACAGCACCGGTCAGATTACTGCGGGAAAGGGTCTTCATCCCCAGCCCATTTTGCATCAGATTCTCAGTCTTGCTTTCCTCTGTACGAATCATCTCGAGCACATATGCGGCTTCCTGCGATTGCATGTTCAAAGAATACTGACGCGATATCCTGTTGCCGTTCTTCAGGCGATATTCCAGATTCACGTAATATTCTTCACTATCCGTCGCTATATTTTCGGCCACGCGATCCTGCAATACAGATTTGTGATCGAGAATATATTTTTGTAAGTCCACCACAAATTGCAAGCCTTCATCCTCATTGTCATAGCACAAAGTGTAATCGAGCAAACATGTAGCCTGTTCGATGTTATCGACAGAAGGAATATACCGTTCCTGAATGCCTGCCATGCCACGCGCGCCAAGAAATGCCAGCACCAAAGCCCCTGCAAATCCAAGCATTTCTACGCATAAACGCTTTTTGAATATGCGAAACGAGCGGGCGATCAGCATCTGCGTAATACAAAAAGCCAGCATGCCGCCTACCATGAAAATTGCAAAAATCGTCGGATAATTCAGGCAGATATCCACTTCCAGCAATACAATAAACAGCGTAATTGCAAAGGTCGCACCAAATCCGATTCCGATGGTCCATCGCATGACCGGACGCATAAACGGAATTGCAACCATATCTCCTGCATATTCGATTTTGCGTTTCTTGTACATAAACCAGCTGAGCACAAAAAAGCATAAGGCAATCAAAAGAAATCCGATAATATATCCCAAACCTTCATATTGGATGGAGCTCATGGTATACTCCAGATCTCCTGCCGAATATACGGCTCTCGCAGAGAGTTTCTGCCACATAAATACGATCGGTGAAAGGAAATCCATCGGTTTCTGCGCGGAAAAATCAAACGAACTGAGAGGAAGTCCATATGCAAATACCATCCGAAACAGGGACAATACATAATAGATAATCTCATAGGCAATATTAAAAAACAGATAATAAAACACGACAGCAATGCTGTTGCCGGCCATAAAGACACAAAAAGTCGCCAGTGAAAATAAAAAAACAGAGATGATCACCGCGCTTATAAACCATTGTAACAGCGGGAGCATAACCGGCACATGATAGCCCGCACAAAGCAGCACGCTGGCAATAAAGACAATGAGCTCCGGTCCGATCATCATCGTAAGTCCGGACACCACATTGGTAATCAGTAATTCTTTTCTTGTCACGGGAAACGCATGCATCATATATGCATTTCGTGCATGATTTAGATATTGGAATACCACAATTGCAGACAAAAGACTCCAGACTGTACAAAGAGAAATCATGAATCCCGGATGCAGGCAATCGTAAACAGCCTCAATCATCGCTGCACGGCGCAATTGTTCTGTCTCCCTGTATTCTGCCATGGTAAACAGCAGACCGATATGAATCGGCATCAGCATGACAATAATTGCCAAAAAGCTGCCCCAGACAGGCCAATAGGAGGCAATATTCTTTTTGAAAATGGTCGGATTAAAATAAGATTTCTTTGACTTCATAATCTGCTCCTCCCATTTCATAGATAAAGATTTCCTCCAAAGTCAACGGCAGAATATCGACAATTGTCTTTTCTCCCTTATCTGCCAGTATTTCCTGGACCGCAACATCACGGTCACCGCGCACAATCAACGTATGGACGCGACCTGTATTTGACATATGTAAGATTTTAAAATTCTCCGACAAATGCGGAATGCCACCGAAACATGCCACCTGGATTTTGAAAATATTATCCTGCAAATCCGAAAGGGAGCGTTCTATCATGACCTTTCCCTTGTTCATGATGCCGACATGATCGCAAACATCCTCAAGTTCTCTTAAGTTGTGTGAAGAAATCACAACCGTCATATTGCGCTCTTCCACTTCGGACAATAAAATATTCCAAATCTGGCGACGCATAACAGGATCAAGACCGTCCACCGGCTCGTCGAGTATCATAATCTCCGGATGAACACAGATTGACAGCCAGAATGCCACCTGCTTCTGCATTCCTTTCGATAGATTGCGGATATTGCGTTTTACATCGATATTCGGAAAAAATTCCTGCATGCGATAAAATGTTTTCAAATCAAAACTGGCATACAATCCCCTGTAATATCGCATCATTTCCATGGTATTTGCCTGCATGAAATAAAAAATTTCATCCGGAATATAGGCAATTTTCCCCTTCATCTGTGCATTTTCAAATATTTCTTCCCCGTTTATAAAAATCTCACCGGCATCCTGACGATAAATGCCCGTCAAATGACGGATGATTGTACTTTTTCCGGCCCCGTTTGGTCCGACCAGACCATATACATCGCCCTGATTCACATGCATATCAACCCCGTCAAGAGCCCTGATTCCATCAAAAGATTTAATGACATGATTCACTTCTATCATCGTTGGTTTCTACCTCTTTCCTGTCCTCCAATAGCCGGCTGCACAATTCATCTCTGCTCACCGATTCCCGTTCCAATTCTTCCACCAGCTGATCAAATTCCCGCAAAAGTTTCGCGCGGTATTGTTCATTGATGCTTACGGCAACATAATAGTCGCCGCCATCCTCATACAGATAGCCAAGCTGCTGCAGATGCTGATAACTTTGCTCAATCATTCTCGGATTCAGTGTCATCGTTGCCGCCAGTTCTCGTATCGCCGGCATTTTTTCATCCCGCAGGACTGCACCGGTCTCAATCAGCCTGATGATTCCTTCTTCAATTTGCAGACGAATCGGTTTTGAACCTCTGAAATTGAGTTGTACCATAACCGCGCTCCTTCCAACAGATTTGCATAAAATAATAGGTATATGCATTATCATATACCTACTTTATCAAATTTATGCCGATAATCCTTTAAGATGCGCAGAATAAATTCTTAGGATTTTCTTAATTTTTGTTTCAGGCTTCAAATGCATTTTTGATCAAGCGGATTTGTTCCCCGATAATTGCAACAACATCAAATCTCATCTCGCAATCAACGGTTCCGACTTCTTTCATCAAATAATAATTGGCGGCTTTGATAATCTTTTTTTGTTTTGCATAATGAACCGCTTCCTCCGGAAATCCGTGGCGATCACTGTCGCGATATTTCACTTCTACAAAACATAGATATTCCCCGTCTTTTGCCACCAGGTCGATTTCCCCGAACCGGCTTCTGTAATTGCGATGCAAAATCCGGTAACCGTTTGCTTCCAGATATTCTGCCGCCACCTGTTCCTTGCCGGTCCCTTTTTGGCGTAAATTCTCCATATTACTCCCATCCTGTCACAGACTTTCTCAATAATTGATTTTGCTTTTCAGTTTGTCCATATCATCCACAAATACCAAAATTTCTGCGACCACCTCATACAGTTCCGGCGGAATCATATCACCGATTTTCAGCCGTGACAGGGTATCTGCCAGTTTGTTGTCTTTATATAGCGGAACATCCGCCTCTTTTGCCGTCTCTATGATTTTTTCGGCGACAGCACCCTTTCCCGTTGCAAGAATCTTTGGCGCAGTCTCGCCCGGCTCGTATGCAATCGCGACGGCGGTTTTGTCGTTTGCTTTTTGTTCTTCCAATGCCATAATTATGCCCTCATATCAAAGGAATAACGATGTACCAGTCCGATTGATTTTGTATCCTGTTTCATGAAATCTTCCACAAAATCAATTTTGTTTGCCTCATTGACCACACTGATATTGCAGTCGTATCCTTTGCGACGCAACCGTTCCGACAGTTCATCGGCATGTTCCATCACAAGATCATAGCTTGCTTCATTGTCAAAATAGAATTTGGTGTCTACCTTACGGTTTCGCATTTTTACCGAGACATCGGTCGATCCCAAATGTTCCATGTCAAGGTGCAAAAAGGCACTCAGTTCATCATCGTCTCCTGCCGCCTTTTTGTTGGCATATACATATAGTTCTCCGGCCACATTTTGTCCGTTCATCTGTAACGGAATCTGAACATATTGATATGTCTGATTGACCTGATTCATAAAATCCACATTATTGCGAATCTCATTTGCCATCTGTGTCAATGCCGGCGCCTCCTGCCCGGTTGCACGAACTGCCGACTCAATCCGGTTCAGCTGATTCTTCAAATGATCATACAGTCTCGAAACCTGATCGGATTCCTTTCCTGCGAGATCCTGTGGTTTTAGCAACCATTGCTGTTTCATTGCTTCCCTTGCAAGTGTCTTGATTTCACTCGATCCAAGCAGCTTGAGCAATGTACTTCGGTCCGCATCTGTTAATTCGCTCATTCCTTTTGCGATTTCCTGCAGCAATTGCATCGCATTTTGATTCGGTTCCAAAGTCATATTATTCGGCAACAAATCTGCCTCGTATAAATTATTGGTCAAATTAGAAATCTCATTTTGTGAGAAGACAGCGCCGAGTGATCCGCCAGGGTATTGGTTTTGCGGATTCACCTGCTCAGGGTTTGCCGATTCCGCAACATCCTGTAAAGCCACAGTCTCGTTCAAACCATTTCCCAAAGTGTCGGTTTCCGCAGCCACAGTTTCTGCAGCCACAGTTTCCGCAGTTGCTGCTTCCATAGCCGCATTTTCCAGACCAGCTGTTTCAACAGCAGGATTTTCGGTCAATATATTTACTGCCGGATTTTCCATCGGCAGATTTTCTGTCGAAAGATTTTCGCTGAGGATCTGCAGCACATCTCCGGCCATTCCGGCCAGCGCCTGCCCCGGCAGATTTTCGTTTGCAACCACATCCGGAAGCGCTTCCATAAATTGATTCAGCTCATTGGTGATGGCCTGTCTGTCATTCGCATAATTTTCAAATTGCGAAATCATCTCCGGTGTCGTAGGCAATTTCAGATTTGTCATCTCAACCAACGTCTCAACATTGGCCGTTGGATTGTTGGAAAGCACACGTGCCATCTGCACCAGCGAATCACGATTGACCGGCATTGCCTTTTCCATCATGGAATTCACCATTGTCAAATTGGTCTCGTCCAACGGAAGATTCGCCTGGGAAAGCGCATTCATCATCGTCAGATTAACCTGATTGCCGTTCAGTGTAAACGGGCGAATGGCTATCGTATTTCCGTCATTGGATTTTACCTGAAAAAACAGAGACTGACCCTGTGTCAGGGAAATGGATGCGTCCAGTCGCGCAGACAGTGTCTGCCCGTTTGAGAGGCCTAGAAGCACTCTGCCGCCCTTGATGGAATTGACTGTTCCTTCGAAGATATTTCCCTGTGTCAATTCGGAAAGATTCGACACCAGCTTCTGTGTGCCCATTTGGGATGAGACCGGTGTCGGTTGCGATGTTGAATTGTGATACATTCCCAACAAGTTGGACAATTGCATTTCCAATCCTCCAATGATTACAAAAAGTTCTTGATAAAACTACGTCTGTGAATTGGTGTCGGACCGTATTTTTTTAATGCTTCAATATGTTCGGCCGAACCATAGCCCTTATTGGATGCAAATCCGTATTGCGGATACATCTTGTCATATTCCACCATCAGGCGATCTCTCGTCACTTTTGCGACAATGCTTGCCGCGCCGATAGAAATGCTCTTCGCATCTCCCTTTATAATCGGAATCTGTCGAATGGTCACCTCCGGAATGGTCACTGCATCATTGAGCAGCAGATCCGGCTGTTGCGACAGATTAGAAATTGCTTCACGCATTGCTTCATAAGTCGCCTGTAAGATATTGATTTCATCGATACGCTCCGGCGTATTGACGCCGATTGCGACCGCAACCGCTTTCTCCATAATTTCTTCATAAAGCGCCTCGCGCTTTGCTTCCGATAATTTTTTGGAATCATTGATATAAAGGATGTCACAATCCTTTGGCAAAATAACGGCGCCTGCCATAACAGGGCCTGCCAACGGGCCACGGCCAACCTCATCGATTCCGCAAATGAATTCATAATCCTGATATTTCTTTTCGTAAAATTTTAATTGCTCAATCCGCACCTTTTCCGCCTCAAGTTTGTTCAACCGTTTACGCGCCGATTCCACAATTTTTTGAACTCCACTTCTTTCATCATCCTGATACATTTGGATAAATGCACCCAGATTTGCATCTTCCGTCTCTTTTAACAAAGCTTTGATGCTGCCGATTTTTTCTTCCATTTCTATGCCATCTCCAATGATATTCTACCCAATTTGCCGCTGCGAAATTCATCCAGTACCAGAATGGCAGCTTTTGCATAATCCAGCTCACCGCCGTTCTTGATACAATTGCGCTGTTTGGCAATTGCAAGCAGAACCTGTGCATCCTCATTTTCTTCCTCGATGTCATAGCGTGCAGCCAAAGCACCCGGATAGTTCGCCTTCAGATAGCGAATCAGTTCCATAGCCAATTCATCGATATTGAGAATATCATCATTAATCGAACCTACCAGGGCCAGACGCAGTCCGACGGTCTGATCCTCAAATTTCGGCCATAAAATTCCCGGTGTATCCAGCAATTCGACATTCTTATTCAGGCGAATCCACTGTTTCCCCTTCGTAACACCCGGCTTGTTTCCGGTCTTTGCAACCGCTTTGCCGGCGAAAGAATTAATGAAAGTACTTTTCCCGACATTCGGAATACCGACTACCATCGCTCGAACCGGGCGATTCTTGATGCCGCGCTTTCTGTCGCGCTCGATTTTTTCTTTACACACATCCATAATGACATTATGAATCTGATTCATATAATTCTTGCTGCGCGCATCCAGACAGACGACTGCATATCCCTTTTCTTCAAAATACCTGGTCCAGCCTTCCGTTGCCTTTGGATCCGCCAAATCATTTTTGTTCATCAGAATCAGACGGAATTTATTCTTTCCAAGCTCGTCAATATCTGGATTTCGACTGGACTGCGGCAGTCTGGCATCTACCAGTTCCACCACCAGATCGATCAATTTGATATCTTCCTGCATTTGGCGCTTTGCCTTTGTCATATGTCCGGGATACCAGTTAAAATTTGTCTTTGTCTCATTCATAAAATTGATTACTCTTTCGCTTTATTATTGTATATATTATCGGACAAATCCCATATTTCCTAAAGACGAGAACCGATACCACGCCTTTCCTTCTATATAGGATTTCTTGATGACACCGATATTGGCATATCGGCTGTCCTCACTGTTGTTGCGGTTGTCTCCCAGCACAAAATACTCATCCGTGCCCAGTTCAATCGGTTCTGCGGCAATGCCTGCATTTTCGATGGAAGCAACCTCCGTCTCTTCCTCGTAAAACTGATTATTGATATAAACCGCACCGTCACGAATTTGAATCGTATCGCCCGGTGTTCCAACGACACGGCGCACATAATAATGAGATTTTTCGTTGCCGTTCGGCAAAAATACAATCACATCTCCCGCTTTTGGTTTCGTAAATGTATAACTGAAGCGATTGACGAACACATCCTCACCATTCAGCAGGCTTGGCTCCATCGCATTTCCCACAACCTTTGTGCGATAGCAAAATAAATAAACCAGGAGCATTGCAACCAACATCACGGCCAGCAATTCCACTACCCATGACATGATTTCCTTGAACAGTCCCATGTTAAATTTTTTTCTTTGCTTTCCGAAATTTAATCCACTCTTTCTTCTGCGTCTCATAAAACCCAATTACTTCCTTTACCTTTATCCTATCTATTATATTCTATCCCCCTACCCCATTTCAATAGACCATCCAAAAAACCTGTTCCCATTCACAGCCGACTGAGACAAAAAAAGATCCTGTCAAAATGACAGGATCTTTTACGCAGTTCTTATTTTACAAGTTCTTTAACCTTTGCAGCCTTACCTACACGGTCGCGTAAGTAATATAACTTAGCACGGCGAACCTTACCATGACGAACAACTTCAACCTTCTCTACGTTTGGAGAGTGAAGTGGCCAGGTTTTTTCTACACCAACACCGTTTGATAACTTACGAACGGTGAAAGTAGTACGGTTGCTTCCGCCCTGCTTCTTGATAACTGTTCCTTCGAAAACCTGAATTCTTTCACGGTTTCCTTCTTTGATTTTTCCGTATACCTTAACAGTATCACCTACGGAAAACTCAGGAGCATTCTCTTTCAACTGCTCAGCTTCAATGTTCTTGATAATTTCGTTTGCGTTCATTTTGTGACCTCCTAATGTTTTGACATTCTTAATGCTACTATGATTCGCAACAGAGGAACATCGCCTTCTTGTCTATTCACAACCACGATATTATAACATGCCTTTTGTATTATAGCAAGTGTTTTTTACTGGCTAAGTGAACTCGCATAGTTTGACATTGCAGTGGTGAGATTGGTTGCATCGATCACCTTGCAATTGCTGACGATATAAGTGGAAAGTTCTGTCAGATCATTGGTTGTATCGGAGCCCTGCATACCCATTGCAGTCATTGCTGCAATCAGCATCATGGCAGCATCCTCATTCTCTCCGGCCTGAAGCATGGTCTCGCAATCTGTGACAATGGACTTGGTTTCTGTATAATTTGCAAGCACATAATATAAATCCTTGGTGATGGTAGCGGAAGATAATGTCCAGTTTTCTCCTGTTGCAGTAGTAAATGCTACATCTGTATCCTTATCAGCGCCAAGAATAGTAAGAAAGCTTGCTTCATCGGTAATGGTGTCCCCAAATACTTTTGATAACAAAGATCCGTCCGCAGGAGCAGTTCCGCCGCCCAAAGTTTCGGTTTCTGTTTCTGTTGTAGGGACAACCGGTTCCTGTGTTTCTGTTGCAACCGGCTCGGTTCCTGCATTCTTGACATCATCCGGAATGGTAAGGCTGCCTGAGCCATAATTCGCGGAGAAAGAAATCTTGCATGCGGAAATCTTTACATCCACGAGAGAAGCTGCCGCAGACTCGATTGACTGCATTGCTTCCGAATCCATCGACAAATCAAAATAGGTTGCAAATAATGTCTCGCTGTCAAATTTTGCGGACATTACAATATTTCCTTTTAATGAGCTAAGATCCATATTGGCCTGCTTTGCATAATCTGCAGCGCCATCCACATCTGCCAGTTCAGACAATGGAAGCTTGTAGGTCAGTACATATACATCATCTTCGAGCTCTAAAGTGGCATTCTCATTCTTTTTGTCATCGATTTCCTTCTGCAGATCATCGATGTATTTTTCGATATCGCCCATACCCATTTTAGAAGTCAGATCATTGATCTCATCTTCTGCGGACTTGTCCGATACGGACCAGGTATTTGTAGCGGAATCAAGTGTATAAGAATGTTCCTTGTCGGTCCAGTTCTCTACTGAATCGCTCTGTGACTGAGCGCCAGCTTCCACACTGTAGGTTCCCTTTACATAAGTGATTCCGTTTGCTGCGGAAAGATCCATATTCACGGATAAGCCAACCTTGGTTCCGGCTGTAATACCAAGTGTTGCAAGGGTATCTCCGTTTACGGTTGCGCCAAGTTCTGCAGTCAGTTTTCCGTCGACCTTTTTGTCGCCGATATTCTCTGCAAGATTCTTGTTTGCATCATATAACTCTTTGACTGTCGGCAATTTCTTCTTTTCACCGCAACCGGTGGCAAGTACTGCAACACCAACGGTGGCAAGTACAAGTGTTCCTAATGCTTTTCTTTTCATAAGCCCTCCTGTGGTTGTATCATGCAGATACTGTCTGCCGATACATAAAATCCTGTTTTTTTATAAAGTTCCTGCATATCAGACTGTTCTTTTGGAAGATAGACAAACGGAACCTGACCGTTTTCGAGCATCTTATTGCACAGATAGGTAACCAGTGCCATCGCAATATGTTTGCGCCGCAGTGACGGTTCCACATATAACTGCCCGATACTGCCATCCCGCTGTAATGCAATCACAGCGGATGGGATATCCTGATAGCAGGCAACAAAGGCAAGTGTCATATCCCCGGGATTCAATCCCCATTTCGCAATCAGTGCTTCATGCGCCTTCTCATATGGCACAATCGAAATACCTGCCGAACCCTTTTTCCCATCTTCGCAATACAGTCCGCGTATCGGAAGCTTCTCGCGCCTTGTCAGAGCACCAATCAAATATTCTTTGCAGTCCTCTCCAAATGCACAATATGTACTATGTTCCACAAAAATTGCATTTTTGTCAAGGGTCTTAGGTACTATAAATGTTTCTGTCTGCGGCTCATAGCATGCATGATAATAATATCTTTCATCCGAAGAAATCAAAACGCATCCGCTTTCATCCTCTTCGACAAGAGACAGATACCCACGTGAAATTCCCTCTATCATATCCATATGATAGATTTTTTTGCGGGATAGTTTTTTGCTGATTTCCTGTAATTTTTCGTATTTTTCGTACAGGTCCGGTCTTCGGCTTTTCGTGCGTTTCATCGACTGTTCCAGTCGCCATGCACGGATATCTCTCGTATTTCCGGACAAAAGCACCTGCGGTACTTCCCTGTCATGCCAGACGCGAGGACGCGAATATTGCGGATATTCCAGCAAATCACCCTGAAAGCTCTCCGTTTCTGCCGAAATCTCATTATGTAGAACACCCGGAACGAGTCTTGCAATTGCATCAATCATCACCATGGCGGCCAACTCACCGCCGGTCAATACATAATCTCCGATGGAGACATAATCCGTCACACATTCTTCGAGCACGCGCTCATCGATGCCTTCATAATGACCGCAGAGAAAGATCAGTTCCTCCTCCTTTGCAAAATCCTGCGCCATGCGCTGGTGAAAAGGCAGTCCCTGTGGTGTCACATAAATGACTCTGCACTTTTTTTGTTCTGTCCGAACCGATTGGATCGCACGATAAACAGGCTCCGCCTGCATCAGCATTCCGGCGCCTCCACCATAAGTATAATCATCCACCCGCTTGTGTTTGTCCTCAGAAAAATCACGGATATTCACAGCATTTACGGATATTGTTTGATTCTCGATTGCACGCCCGATAATACTTTCGTGCAATCCCGCATTTACCATTTCCGGAAATAATGTCAAAATTGTAAAATTCATAAATACGCTCCCGTTTGATTCGTGAAAAAAAGGGCCATGTCAAATGACACAGCCCCATATCTGCTATTGAACAATCTCAACAACGACTTTTTTGTCTTCTCGAGTAGAAGCAGCCTTAACAACAGAACGAATTGCCTTAGCAATGCGACCCTGCTTTCCGATTACTTTCCCCATATCAGACGGTGCAACAGATAATTCCAAAACGATAGTTCTACCGTTTTCAGTCTCTGTAACAGTGACTTCATCCGGGTTATCAACGAGCGCTTTAGCAATTACCTCAACTAATTCCTTCATGATAATCACCTCGTTTTATCAGAACTATTTTTCGATTCCAGCTGCCTTAAAAATTCTTGCTACAGTCTCAGTAGGCTGTGCTCCGTTTGATAACCACTTCTTAGCAAGCTCTTCATTTACATGATATTCTGAAGGATCCTTGGTTGGATCATAAGTTCCGATTTCCTCGATGCAACGACCATCGCGAGGTGCGCGAGCGTCTGCTACTACGATTCTATAGAAAGGAGCCTTCTTCTGTCCCATTCTTCTTAATCTGATTTTTACTGCCATTTTTGTTTCCTCCTAGAAATAAATAATTAATTGTTTACTTTTTTATTAAAAAGGTAGTCCTTTGAACAAACCTCTTTTACCTTTTTTCCCGAATCCGCCCATCTGCTTCATCATCTTTTTCATCTGCTCAAATTGTTTGATCAGACGATTGACATCCGCAATGTCCACTCCTGCGCCTTTTGCAATACGAATCTTGCGGCTCGGATTGAGCAGGTTTGGATTCTGACGTTCCTTCGGTGTCATGGAATAGATAATCGCTTCCGTGCGCGCCATCTGTTTCTCAGCCGCATCTGTATCGATATCCGGCATCTTGCCTTTGGCCATGCCTCCCATGCCGCCCATCATCCCCGGCATCATTCCCATGATGCTGGAAAGACCGCCCATCTTTTTCATCTGACTCATCGAATCAAGATACATCTCAAAGTCAAATTCGTTTTTGCGCATCTTTTGTTCCAACTGACGCGCCTTCTCCTCATCGATGTTCTCTTGTGCCTTTTCGATTAACGAAAGCACATCGCCCATTCCGAGGATTCTGGAAGCCATTCGGTCCGGATAAAACTGTTCCAGATCCGACAATTTCTCGCCCATGCCGGCATAAAGAATCGGCTTACCGGTAACCGCACGAATGGAAAGTGCCGCACCGCCACGGGTATCACCGTCAAGCTTGGTCAGGATGACACCGTCGATTCCAATTTTATCATCGAATGTACTTGAAACATTCACCGCATCCTGTCCGGTCATCGCATCCACCACAAGAATGGTCTGGAATACCGAACATGCTTCTTTTATTTCAATCAATTCCGCCATCATCTCTTCATCGATATGAAGACGACCGGCAGTATCGATAATCAAAACATTGCATTCCGTACGCTTTGCTTCTTCCATCGCAGCTTTTGCGATTTCGGAAGGTCTGACTTTGTCTCCCATTTCGAAGACCGGAACGCCCTGTTTTTCTCCATTGATTTTTAACTGCTCAATTGCGGCCGGACGATAAATATCGCAGGCGGCAAGCAATGTCTTTTTGCCTTTGCTCTTAAATTTTCCGGCAAGTTTTGCTGTGGTTGTCGTTTTACCGGCACCCTGCAAACCAACCATCATGATGACGGTCAATTCTTTTCCGGGCCGAAAGGCAATCTCAACGGTCTCAGAGCCCATGAGGGAAACCATTTCCTCATTTACAATCTTGATTACCATCTGTCCCGGATTCAAACCGTTCATGACATCCTGGCCGATTGCACGCTCTTCAACTGATTTTACAAACTGCTTAACAACTTTAAAATTAACATCCGCTTCGAGCAAAGCCATCTTAACTTCTTTTAAAGCAGCTTTTACATCCGCCTCTGAAAGTCTGCCTTTGCCGCGCAGATTTTTAAATACATTTTGCAGTTTTTCCGATAAACTGTCAAAAGCCATAAATCATCCTTTATAATTGTTCCAAAATCTTAGAAGCCAGTTGCGAAATGCAGGTAACCGACTCTTTTTGCGACTGATTCAGTTGCTGATCGGCAAGCAATTTTTCAAGTTGCTGATGCATCTGTGTCATCTCACTTTTGATGGCAAGAAACCGTTCCAGCAAATGGAGCTTTTGCTCATATCCGAGCAGTTTCTGATCCACACGCCGAATGATATCGGATACGCCCTGACGCGAGATTCCTTCCTCTTCTGCGATTTCGGAAAGTGATAAATCATTATAGACCACATCTTCGTATATTTTACGCTGATGCTCATTTAAAATTTCGCCATAAAAATCGTATAAATACGCTTGCTGTATCTTCTTATCCATGATTACACCTTGAGTATATTACCATAGCGGCAATATGCTGTCAAGTATTTTTTCTTGACACCTCTACGCGTTCACAACCGCATTCTTGATTTCGTTTGCATATTGCTTGCAAAGAGCATCATCTTCACATTCCACCATGACGCGAACCAGAGGTTCCGTACCGCTCTTTCTGAGCACGACGCGGCCTTTGTCTCCCATCTTCTGCTCACAATCTTTGACACAGTCTTTGACACTTTGCGCAGCCAGTGCGGCATCCGGATTCGGAACCGTCACATTAATCAACACCTGCGGATACAAAGTCACATCACTGACCAGGGCAGACAATGGACATTTCTTTTTGATCAGCACGCTCATCACCTGAAGTGCGGTCAATACACCGTCTCCTGTGGTCGCATATTTGCTGATGATAACATGGCCGGACTGTTCTCCGCCGATATTATAACCATGCGCATTCATCTCTTCGGAAACATACTTGTCTCCGACTGCGGTCTGTACATTCGCAATGCCCTGACGCTCGAGCGCTTTTGTGATGCCAAGGTTGGACATAATGGTTGTGACAACCGTATTGTCCTTCAAGGCTCCCTGCTCTTTCAAATAGCAGCCAAGAATATAAATAATCATATCTCCGTCGACAATATTGCCGTTTTCGTCGACAGCCAGACAGCGATCGGCATCTCCGTCAAACGAAAAGCCGATGTCCAGCCGATTCTGACGAACATATTTCTGCAGTTCTTCAATATGGGTTGAACCACAGTTGCGATTGATATTAAATCCATCCGGCTGATTGTTGATGACAAAGGTATCTGCACCAAGCATATCAAATACGCTCTTTGCAATCATAAAGGAAGCACCGTTTGCACAGTCGAGACCAATCTTGTAGCCGCGCATGGATTCATTTAATGTGGTCGTCAGATAATTCATATAATGATTTCTGCCCTGCATATAATCCTGCGCTCTTCCTACCGCTTCATTTTCAGCAAGTTCCACGGTTGTAATACCGTCAATGTAATCCTCGCACTGCTGGAGAATTTCTTCGTCCATCTTCATTCCGTTTCCGTCGATGATTTTAATTCCGTTATCATAAAACGGATTGTGGCTGGCCGTAATCATAATACCAAAATCATATTTTTCGGTTCTGGTAATATAGGACACACTCGGTGTCGTCGTAACATGAAGCAGATCCACATCACAGCCGGTTGAAGTCAGTCCGGCAACCAGCGCATATTCAAACATATATCCGGAACGACGCGTATCTTTTCCGATGACGCATCGCGCATTCTCTGTTTTCCCTGAATAATAATACCCCAAAAATTTTCCGATTTTGATTGCATGGTCCACCGTCAGGACTTCATTTACTTTCCCACGGAATCCATCTGTTCCAAAATATTTCATCTGTAATCTCCTTTTTACAGTATTTATGTTTCAATGATTGATATTTGCATCCTCTATCAAATCAGGCCCGGCAGCAGATGAATGGTAATTATTTTCTCATCCAGATCCACTGATTTCACACAGTCACGGATTGCCGGTATCAAAATTTCCTTGCCATCCTCAGTCTCAATCACATAGACATCATTGGCACCGGTCTGCATGACATCCACGATTTCACCCAGAGTCTCCCCCTCGTCCGTCATCGCAGAAAGTCCGATCAAATCCGCCACATAATATTCATTTTCCTGTAATGGAATTGCATGATCCCGGTCCACATATAATTCCGCATTCCGATATTTCTCGACATCATTGATATTGTCAATCCCTTTGAATTTCAAAATCACCAGATTTTTGAAAAAGCGGGCCTGAACGATCTCAAGTTCTCTTTTTTCTTTGCCGTTATCCAGCAAAACTTTTTTGATTTTCTTAAAACGCATCGGATCGTCTGTCGTCGGGAATACTTTCACTTCCCCCTTCACACCATGCGTTGTGGTAATGACGCCTACACGAAATAAATCTTCCATATTCACTCCTGTTAAATCGATGTGCGTACCACTTTCGGCTTGTAGCCCTTCTTTTCCAGGGCATCCAGAATCTGTTCCTTATGTTCGGTTCCGAAGCTTTCCAAGGTGATTCGCAGTTCAACTGCAGCACTTCTGTTGGTCGTCACAAACTGGTTATGTTCAAGCTTAATGACATTGCCCTGCTCCTTTGCAAGAATGTCAGACACCTTTGCCAGTTCACCCGGCTTATCCGGCAGTAATACCGAAACGGTGAAAATACGATCGCGGAAAATTAATCCCTGCTGTACCACCGAACTCATGGTGATCACATCCATATTTCCGCCGCTCAAGATCGATACCACACGCTTATCGCGGACATTCAGATGCTTTAAAGCCGCAACTGTCAGCAATCCGGAATTTTCAACAATCATCTTATGATTTTCCACCATGTCCAAAAATGCAGTAATCAGTTCATCATCATCCACGGTGATAATCTCATCCAGATTCTTTTGGATATACGGGAAAATCTTTTCGCCCGGTGTCTTGACCGCCGTACCGTCCGCAATGGTATTGACGCCATCTAAGGTCGTCACTTTTCCCGCACGGAACGAAGCACTCATGCATGCAGCTCCGGCAGGTTCCACACCGATCACTTTAATCTTTGGATTCAGCAATTTGGCAAGGGTAGAAACACCTGTTGCCAGTCCACCGCCTCCGATTGGAACAAGAATATATTCCACAAGCGGTAATTCTTTGAAGATTTCCATCGCAATGGTTCCCTGTCCGGTTGCAACCGCAGGATCGTCAAACGGATGGATAAAGGTATAGCCTTCTTTTGCTGCCAGCTCTAGTGCATAAGCACAGGCTTCATCATAGACATCTCCGTATAATACCACTTCCGCTCCGTAATTTTTGGTGCGATTGACTTTGATGAGCGGAGTCGTGGTCGGCATGACAATGACTGCTTTGCAGCCGTAGCATTTTGCTGCATAGGCAACGCCCTGTGCATGATTGCCCGCAGATGCGGTAATCAGTCCTCTCGCGCGCTCTTCCTCGGAAAGCGTGCTGATTTTGTAATAGGCGCCGCGCACCTTATACGCACCGGTAAATTGCATATTTTCCGGTTTCAAATATACTTTATTTCCGCTTTGCTCACTTAAGAAATCACTGTAAATCAATTTGGTCTCAAGTGTGACTTCTTTGACCTTTTCACTTGCTTCTTCAAACTTGTCCAATGTTAACATCTTTATACCTCTGACTAATTCTGTGAAAACAACGCCTCTACAAATGCATCGGAATCAAATTTTTCCAAATCATCAATGGTCTCTCCGACTCCGATATATTTTACCGGTACCGACAGTTCGGATTGAATCGCAACCGCGATTCCTCCTTTTGCGGTTCCGTCCATCTTGGTCAATACAATTCCTGTGATATTGGTCACTTCCGAGAATTCTCTGGCCTGTGCCAGCGCATTCTGTCCGGTTGTCGCATCCAGGACAACAAGTGTCTCACGGAATGCATCCGGATATTCATTCTCAAGAATCTTATTGATTTTGCCAAGCTCATTCATCAGATTTTTCTTGTTATGAAGGCGACCTGCAGTATCCACCAGCAGGACGTCCGCCGATCTGGCTTTTGCTGCTGCAATCGCATCAAAGACCACCGAACCCGGATCTGCGCCTTCGGTGCCGCCAACCATCTGTACGCCACCACGGTTTGCCCATTCTTTCAGCTGTTCTCCGGCTGCAGCGCGGAAGGTATCGGCGCCTGCCAGAATGACTTTCTTGCCTTCTGCGGTCAGTTTTCCGGCCAGTTTGCCAATTGTGGTGGTCTTGCCCACGCCATTGACGCCTACGACCAGTACGACCGATTTTTCCGTTTCAAAGCGATATGCCGCCTTCTCAACCTGCATTTGCTCCTTGATGCTGTCAATCAGGAGCTGTTTGCACTCTGCCGGCTCTTTGATATGTTGTTCCTTGACTTTCTCGCGGAGAGAATCCAGGATTTCCTCAGTTGCGCGAACGCCCAGATCTCCCATAATCAGAATCTCTTCGAGTTCTTCATAAAAGTCATCATCGATTTTTGAAAAGCCGCTGAAAATACTGTCCAGTCCGGATACAATATTATCTCTGGTTTTGGTCAGCCCCTGAACCAGTCGGCCGAAAAATCCTTTTTTCTTTTCTTCTGCCATGATGGTTACTCCTCCAAATCATTTTCGATCAGGTTTACGGATACCAATGTTGATACACCCTTCTCCTGCATGGTAATACCATACAGTCGGTCTGCCGCATTCATCGTACCACGGCGGTGCGTAATGACAATAAACTGTGTATCCTTTGTCAGCTTCTTCAGATAGCCGGCATAGCGAACGACATTCGAATCATCGAGTGCCGCCTCAATCTCATCGAGCAGACAGAACGGAGACGGTTTCAATGCCTGAATTGCAAACAACAATGCAATCGCAGTCAATGCCTTCTCTCCACCGGACAGCTGCATCATATTCTGCAGTTTCTTTCCCGGCGGCTGTGCGATGACGCGAATGCCTGCCTCAAGGATATCCTCATCCTCCTGCAATTCGAGTGTTCCATGGCCACCTCCAAACAGATGTTTAAAGGTCTTGTCAAATTCTTTCTGGATATCCGCAAACTTTTCGGTGAACTGCTTGCGCATTCCTTCGTCAAGTTCTTCGATGATATCAACCAGACGCTCCTCCGCAATGATCAGATCGTCATGCTGATTCTTTAAAAATTCATATCGCTCGGATACTTCTTTATATTCTTCAATTGCATTGACATTGACATCTCCGAGAGAACGAATCTCATCACGAATACGGGAAATCAGCTTTTTCAATGCAGCCAAATCATCATATTCCTCATTGCGCAATTCTTCTGCCGCATGTGGAGACAATTCATAGGTTTCCCAGATGTAATTCGTCTGATAATCCAATGCTTCTTTTAATTTTTCCTGTTGCGTAGACAGACGGACAATTTCTTTTTCCAGGTCGGTCTCACGCTTGCTGATATCTTCCTGCTTTTGGAAAAATCCACTGTAAATTTCAGTTTTTTCTTCTTTATCCGCGCGGGCTTTTCTCAGACTATCACTTAATTGTGCAAAAATGTCATTGCCGCTTGCAATTGTCTGCTGAATCTCCTCGATATTCTTGCGTTTCTGCTCTACATCGGATTTTGCGGTTTTGGCTCCCTCGATCAAATCTTCACGCTCGGTATCCAGTTTTGCAATTTCACGATTCAAACGCTCAATATTTTCATTCACAAATCCTACGCGCTGTACAATATTGGCCTCTTCAAGAGAGATTTCGGATAATTTGGAAGTTGCGGCTTCCTCGAGTGCGCTTTGCTCCTTGATAATGCGTGCAAATTCTTCTTTTTCTTCCGCAATCTCAGATTCTCTGCGCTTTGCATAGGCTTCCTCATCCTCGATTTTTTGCTTTTCGGCAGTAATTTCGCGAATGTTTCCATCCAGTTCGGCAGTCTCGTTGCGCAGCGATTCATAGGCCTGGTCGCTTTCTTCTTTACGCTTTTTGGCCTGTTCAAAATTTAATTTTGCCGTATTTTCCTCAAGCAGGAGTTTTTGGAGTGCGATACGCACCTCATTCAGTTCCTCTTCCCCGAGTGCTCTGGCCATCTCAATCTCATCTTTGCGTGCCAGAAGCTTTTCTCCTTCCTTTTGCAAATCAGCCAGACGCTTTTTCATATCATCGAGTTCGCGTTTGCGGCCAAGCAAATTGGAATTGTTCTTAAAGGCACCACCGGTCAAGGAACCACCCGGACTTAAATATTCACCTTCGAGCGTAACCATATGCTGGCTGTAATGATTTTTCTTTGCGAGTGCAAGCGCGTGCTCAACGGTATCCACCACAAGCACTCTGCCAAGCAGATAGGCTGCAACTTCACGATATTTGTCATCGCATTTTACCAGTTCGCTTGCGATGCCGAGTACGCCCGGCTCCTTCAACGAGTCTTTATTTTTGTCATTATGACTTGCGCGCACGGAAGTCAACGGAAGGAAGGTCGCACGTCCGAGACGGTTTTCCTTTAAGAATGCAATCATTTTCTTTGCACACTGTTCATCTTCCGTAACAATATTTTGAATATTTCCGCCAAGCGCGGTCTCAATCGCAGTCTCATATTTTTTGTCGGTGGAAATCAGATCCGACACGACGCCCAATACACCCGGGTTCGAGTCTTTCTGTTCCATGACACGGCGCGTACTGTTGCCATAGCCTTCATAGCGCTCCGCAATATTGCGCAGCGATTCCAGACGCGTCTCAATCTTGTTTTGCTCAAGTCGAACGGTTTGAATTTCCTGTGCATTTTCCTGCGCCTTGGTCTTCCACTCTTTGTCCTTTTCCGACAGTTTTTTCTCTTCGGCCTTCTTTTCCTCCAGCCGCTTTGCAATCTCCTGAAATTCCTGCTCAGTCTGTGCAAAATAGGTTTCCTGCTCAGCCTCACGGCTCTTGCGGGAAAGCAGGCGCTGATTCAGCTGTGCTTTCTGGATATTGGTCTGCTCGAGCATGGTATCCATTTTCTGCTGACGCGCTTTGATGGATGCCTTGTTGTTCAAAAGGCGAATCATCTCCGCCTGTCCGTTTTCGATGCCGGTATTGCATCTGGCAATTTCCTGCTGAATGGCAGCCAGTTCTTCCTGTGCGGTCTGCTTGCGTTCTGCAATCAGCGCATTCTTTTCATCAAATGCTGCCCGTTTGCTCTCGTATTCGCTCTTTTCCTTTTCACGCTCTGCCTTATCTGCATCAATTGCCTGCAAGCGACCGGAGAGATGCTCGTCGGTCATTTCCGCGGTATGAATCTGTTCCTGCAACAATTCAATCTGGTTTTCCAGTCTTTGCTTGGTGACAGAAGACTGATTGATTTCTTCCTGCACGCGCGTAATATTGCTTTCGAGCAATGCAATCTCTTCTTTTAAATTCTCATATTCACCTTTGATTGTTTCATGTTGTTCCTTGACCTCTGCCAGTTCTTTGTCCGCAATTGCAAAATTACTGTCGGTCTGCTCCTGCATGCCGCGAATTCTTGCGGATTCCAGTAGGAACATATTGATATCATAGGTTTTTAATTCTTCACGCTTTTTCAGATAGGTTTTTGCCTTTTCCGACTGGCGCTCCAACGGGCCGACCTGGCGCTCCAGCTCGGCTAAAATATCATTGACACGAACCAGATTCTCGCGCTCATTCTCGAGCTGTTTCTGTGTCTCATTCTTTCTCTGTTTAAATTTGACAATACCGGCAGCCTCATCAAACAGTTCACGGCGTTCTTCCGGTTTATTACTCAAAATACGATCAATCTGACCCTGTCCGATGATGGAATATCCTTCTTTTCCGATACCTGTATCATAAAAAAGTTCTTTGACATCTTTCATACGGCAGACATTGCCGTTAATCAGATATTCACTCTCTCCCGAGCGATATACACGGCGGGCAATGGTCACTTCCTCGTAGTCAAGTGCCAGCTGATGATCGGAATTGTCCAGTGTAATGGCAACATAAGCATAGCTTTGCGGATTGCGGTTTTCGGTTCCCGCAAAGATAACATCCTGCATGGAAGCACCACGCAGCTGCTTTGCACTCTGTTCGCCCAATACCCATCTCACGGCATCTGCTACATTACTTTTTCCGGATCCGTTTGGTCCGACAATTCCGGTTATTCCGTTGTGAAAATCGAATACAATCTTGTTTGCAAAGGATTTAAACCCATGCACTTCCAAACATTTTAAATACATTCACTAATCCCCTGATTCTGCTTTTAATTGAAGAAGCGCTGCATAAGCGGCTTCCTGTTCCGCACCTTTTTTGGTATGGCCTTCGCCCCTGGAAATCTCTTTTCCGTCAATCAGGGCAGCCACCTGAAAGTGCTTATCATGATCCGGTCCGCTCTCAGCAATCAATTCATAAGATAGAACCTTATGCATTCCCTGCACAACTTCCTGCAGGATGGTCTTGCTATCATAAAAGAGTTTTTTATGCTCAATATCCGTCAGGATGTATTTTAACACAAATTCTTTTGCATTAGCAAAACCACCATCCAAATAGATGGCTCCGATTACCGCTTCGAGTGCATCCGACAAGACTGATTTGCGCAGTCTGCCCCCGGTCTGGTTCTCCCCTTTTCCAAGATAGAGATATTTGCCCAGGTCCATCTGCTTGGTGCAAAGTGCAAGTGTCGGCTCACAGACAATGCTTGCGCGTAATCGCGTCAACTCTCCTTCCGGCAAATCCGGATAATTCAAATATAAAAATTCACTCGAAATCAACTCGAGTACCGCATCTCCCAAAAATTCCAGGCGCTCATTGTCCATACCTTTTTTCATATGTTTTTCGTTGGCATATGAGCTATGTGTCAACGCCTGTCTCAGCAGTCCCTGATTTTGAAAATGATATCCAATGGTCTCCTGCAATTCTGCTTCGTTCATAATTGTTCCTCCAAATAACGCGCAAAAGACTCTCGGGCATTTTCGCCGCGAGAGTCTGCAAAATCATTCTATGTTTATGAGATTGCGGATTTGATTGCTTCTACCGCATCTCCGACAGTAGAAATCTTCTCTGCTTCTTCGTTTGGAATTTCAATTCCGAATTCCTCTTCAATTCCCATAATAATCTGGAATACATCCAGCGAATCTGCACCGAGGTCATCTGTAAATGTGGTATCCAGTGTAATCTCGTTTTCGTCCGTATTCATGGTGTCGGCAATAATCTTCTTTAATTTTTCAAGTTCCATAATTTTAACCTCTCTTTATACTGATTTATTATTCTTCTGCCCCGTCATCGGCAGTAAGCAACTCTTTCATCTTTTGATTGATTTGATTTTCCGAAAATGCAACACATTGGAAAATCGCATTCTTGATTTCGGTATTCTTGGAATTACCATGTGTCTTGACTACCAATCCGTTCAATCCCAGAAGCGGTGCTCCGCCATAGGTGGATGCGTCAAAAGATTTGATGGTCTTTTTCAAAGCCGGCAATGCAAGTGCCGCACCGATCTTGGATTTTAAAGTACTCATCAAACCGCCCTTAATCACTGAAATCAGGGTCTGGCTCAATCCTTCATAAAGCTTTAAAATGACATTTCCCGTAAATGCCTCACAGACAATGACATCTGCAGCTCCATGCGGGATTTCACGCGATTCTATACTTCCGACAAAATTAATGTCCTTACATTCTTTTAATAATGGATATGTCTCTTTTACAAGCGCATTTCCTTTTTCTTCTTCGGTTCCGATATTTACAATTGCGACACGCGGATTCTCAATGCCCACAATATGTTTCATATAAATGGAACCCATCTTTGCAAATGTCACAAGATGTCCCGGTCTCGCATCCACATTGGCACCGCAGTCAATCAGAAGCGATACTCCGTTCTCCGTCGGCAAAAGCGGTGCAAGCGGCGGTCTCTTTACCCCCGGAATACGTCCGACAATTGTCTGTCCTCCCACGAGAGTTGCTCCGGTACTTCCGGCAGAAATAAATGCATCAGCCTGCTTATCTCTTACCATTTTCATTCCCACTACCATCGAAGAATCTTTTTTCTTTCGAATGGCATTCACCGGATGCTCAGCCATCTCGATAATCTCGGTCGCATTCACCACCTCAATCTGATCATTCGGATATTCGTATTTTGCCAATTCTGCGCTAACCACATCTTCCTGTCCCACCAGGAAAATCTTAATGTCATTGCGAAGTCTGACTGCATCCACTGCCCCCTGTACCGGTGCAGCCGGAGCATTGTCGCCTCCCATCGCATCTACGCAGATTCTAATTGTTTCAGGCATGATTACACCTCCCTATCACACATCTACATGAAAATATACTATAAATGCGTTTATAAATCAATGCCATGTTATGATGTTACCATTCACAGTTTGTGATAATGCTGTAACATCCTCGCCCCATAGCCCCAGTAACCCTTCACCATTTTGCGAATATTTAAGGTTTTCAATATGCAAAAGGCGAGCATTACACATGTGTCTTTTGATGAATGAACCATTTTGAAAAAAGGTTTATGAAGTGGCGGACACCTAGTTTGTTGTTTATTTCACTAGGGCTCACTCCAATTCACCCGGGTATCCTTTAGATGAGAAGTACATATCCGAAAGTTTTGGGTGTCCGCCAACCATAAAACTTTTTTCAAAATTGTACAGGCATTCAAAAGACATATGTCAATCAAGATGCGAGCCTTTGTATATTAGAAAACCAAAATATTCTTGCAAAGTGAAGGGTTACCGGGGCTATGGGGCGAGGATGTTTATCATAAAACAGACTGTGAATGGTAACATTAAGGTTTTAAAGTGTATTGAATTTCGAATTTTCCGTCAGTGATAGACACGGTCGCGCAGGCTCCGCTAAGCATCGGAATCTGCGGTGGCAGATGCCCGATATCCAGATCCATCAGTATAGGAACATTCAGGTCTCCTAAGATGCCAGTCACGGCAGAATACTGATCCAGTCCCATCATTTCCTGTCCGTAACAGCCCGGGCGTCCAATCAGGAAAGCTTTTGCATTCGAGAACCAGCCGGCCTCTTTCAAATTCCAGAGTGCGCGGCGGATCGACATCACATTCAGATCACAGGATTCCAGAAACCAGATGATTCCGTCTTCCCGATAGCGCTCATTAAATTCCGCCACGCAGTCAAAACGTGTGCCGACCAGATTGGCCAGGCAATCCAGGCAGCCTCCTGCCAGACGTCCGGAAACAGGATTGTGATATTGATACAGCACCGGTCTGGACTCTTCCGTTAAATGATAGCCGACCAGCGGATGCTGTGCATCCTTGAGCTGTTCCAGTTCCCATTTGTCATATCCCTTGAAATGCAATTGCTTTCCGGTCATTACGGCAAGAGCATTTCGCATCGCATCATGCAGAGGTTCCTGGCCGAATTCACTTGCGCACGGTCCATAGACAGCTGCCGTGTCGAGCATCGTCGTAGACAAAAACGTAAAATTGGTATTGTCGGAATAACCGAGATACCACTTCGGCTCTGCGTTTTTGATACGAGAGAAATCCAGCTCACTCAGCACCTCGCACATCAATTCGCCTCCCCCACAGGAAATCAGAATATCGCTTTGCGCATCCTCATACGCTTCCATCAATTCGTCGGCACAGGCTTTCGGTGTATTGCTGATTCCGATCCCGCAGTCCGCATAGACATTCGGTCCGAGTTTGGTCTGATAGCCCATCTGTTCAAACCGGCACAATGCATTTTGAAATAATGTATGATACGGCTCCATCACACAGCCAAATGACGGCGCGACAAAACCGATGGTTCCATGCTCTTGTAAAAATTTCGGATAACGCATATTCTTTTCGTCCTCTCTGTTTTTTGACATGAAAAAAAGAGTGTCATACGACACTCTTTTTATATTGTACTTAATTTTGCACGATATTTCAATTTCTGTCTCGAATAATGATAATAGGATTGCATATTACGCCAGATTGATGATTCCTTGTGATAATGGAATGTCGTCTTATATGCGATATTCTGACGATTGCACCAATTATAAATATCATTGATTCCCAAACGCTTTACCGAACGGATATTGCGCATGAAAATATCAATCTTAGATATTTCTTCCTGATTATTCACATACAGATGAAAGATGGTACTAGGGCACTCAATCACAATCTGCCCGCCTCTTTTTGTTTTATCCATATTGCCTCCCTCTCGATGCACGACTACAAGTCGTGATACTATAGTACTACAAGAGATAAAGAAAAAAAAGCCTTTTTTGACAATTTTGTTATCTTGTGCCAAACATATATTCGCACAACAAAATATGGTACCTCAATGTGCGAATTGGCTATTATAAAGCTGTTCATAGAAACCGTGTTGCAGTAAAAGAGTTTCGTGATTCCCCTGTTCTATGATTTTTCCATCCTTCATGACCAGAATCAGATCCGCATCCTCAATGGTCGACAGACGGTGTGCCACGATGAAGCAGGTCCTGCCGCGACTCATCGCCATAAAGGCCTTTTGAATCCGCATTTCGGTTCGTGTATCAATCGAAGAAGTCGCTTCGTCGAGAATCAGCATCGGTGGCAGCGCCAGCATTACGCGCGTGATACACAGCAACTGTTTCTGTCCCTGTGACAGACTGCCGCCGTCCTCTCCGATAATCGTATCATAGCCTTTTGGCAGGCGCTGAATGAAACTGTGTGCATGTGATGCCTTTGCAGCCTCAATCACCTCTTCATCCGTCGCATCCGGTTTTCCCATTATGATATTCTCGCGAATCGTACCATGTCGAAGCCAGGTCTCCTGCAATACCATACCAAAGGAAGTGCGCAGGCTGTGCCTTGAAACATTGCGGCTCGCCTGTCCGTCAATAAAGAATGCACCTTTGTCCGTTTCATAAAAACGCATCAGCAGATTGATCAGCGTCGTCTTGCCGCATCCCGTCGGCCCGACAATCGCGATCCGGCTTCCCTCTGTCACATCCAGACAAAAATCTTCGATGAGCGGTTGATCCGGATGGTAAGAGAAACTGACATGATCTGCAATTACATGCCCTTTGACAGCTTCCAGTGCCGGACAATCCGGACTCTCCGGAGTCTCCGGCTCTGCCTCAATCAATTCAAAAATTCTTCCTGCACAGGCAATTGCATTTTGCATTTCCGTCACCACACCGGAAATCTCATTAAACGGCTTTGTATACTGGCTCGCGTAGCTTAAAAATGCCTGAAGCTGTCCAACCGAAATTCCGCCGCTCATTGCCAGAATTGCGCCGCAAACTCCGACGCCCGCGTAGACCAGACTGTTGATAAAGCGCGTACTCGGATTGACGGTGCTTGAAAAAAAGGTGGCACGCAAAGAACATTTGCGCAGATTCTCATTGATTTCATCAAATTGTTCACACTGCTTCTGCTCACGTCCAAATGCAATCACCGTCTTTTGATTTGCTATTGTCTCCTGAATCAAAGCGGTCTGTTTGCCTCGCATCTGTGACTGCAGCTGAAACATGGAAAAGGTCCGCTTTGCAATAAAGGATGCAACAAACATTGACAGCGGGGTAACCAGAATCACCACCAGCGTCACCCGCCAGTCAATCATAATCATGAATCCGATGGTTCCAAGGATGGTCATCAGTCCGGTGACCAACTGTGTCATTCCCATCAGCAATCCATCCGCAAATGTATCCACATCCGCGATAATGCGGCTGACCATATCCCCATGAGAATGGCTGTCGATATACCCAAGCGGCAGCCGTCCCATATTGTAAAATGCATCTCTGCGGATATCCCGCACAATCCGATAGGTCATCGTATTGTTGATCATATTCAAAATCCACTGCAAAATTGCCGTCAAAAGCACCACTGCCCCGGTTTGCAGAACCAGCATCCGCAACCGTTCAAAATCAACCTGTCCTTTTGCAACAATCAAATCGATTGCCTTTCCGGTCAGGATTGGGAAAAGCAGCGTCAGTGCCACGACTGCAACCGCGCACAGCACAGACAGGAAAAACAGCCACAGATAGCGTCTCATATAATGAAAGATTTTCCGGAGGGTTTCTTTTTGCTTTTTATTTTTCATGACTGCCCTCCTTTTTGAACTGAGACATATAAATCTCCTGATATACGGCACACTCTTTCAGAAGTTGCTCATGCGTGCCGATTCCGGCAATCGCGCCATCGTCGAGTACAATGATGCGGTCCGCGTGCATAATGGAAGAGGTTCTCTGCGAAACCAAAAAGACGGTTCGCTTTTTTCCCTGCTGTGCAATGGCCTTACGCAATGCCGCATCCGTCGCAAAATCGAGTGCCGATGCACTGTCATCGAGAATCAGGATATCCGGATTGCGCACCAGCGCGCGCGCAATGGTCAGACGCTGTTTCTGTCCGCCTGACAGATTTTTGCCGCCTTCTTCGACTCTACCATCAAGTCCTTTCTGCGCGAGAATATCGCCGGCCTGCGCCACTTCAGACGCGGCCATAAGTTCCTCATCACTTGCCTGCTCATTTCCCCACAATAGATTCTCACGAATCGTTCCGGAAAAGAGTACCGCCTTTTGCAAAACGACTCCGATCTGTTCACGCAGATGCGCATAAGTATATTCTCTGACATCCACATGATTCACACGAACCGTGCCGGAATATGCATCATAAAAACGCGGAATCAAATTGACCAGCGTTGATTTACCGGAGCCGGTTCCGCCGATGATACCAATGGTCTCTCCTCGTTTCACCTGCAATGATATATTGGTCAGCGCCGGCTTTGCACTTCCCGGATATTGCATGGTCACATCACAGAATTCAACATGATATTCGGATGGCTGTGCCTGCATGATATCACCTTCCGTCATGCTCTCCGTGCGCACCAGAACCTCCTCGATTCGTTTTGCACATGCCAGCGATTTGTTGATGGTAATAATCAAGTTGGCCAGTTTTACAAGTTCCACGAGAATCGATGCCATATAATTGACCAGCGCAATGACCTTGCCCTGTGTAAGATGGCCCAGATATACCTCCCGGCCGCCCGCCATGATGACTGCAAGGACTGCGAAATTGATTACAATATATGTCAGCGGATTCATCAATGCGGAAATGCGTCCGACAAAGAGCTGCAGCCGAATCAGATATTCATTTTCATTTGCAAAATTTGCATTCTCCTCATCCTCTTTTGCAAAGGCGCGAATGACACGCGCTCCGGCCAGATTCTCTTTGGTGCGCAGCAAAATCCGATCCAGTGCCGCCTGAACCTTGCGAAACAATGGAATGCTGACCAGCATTACCGTAAACACGATTACAGACAAAACCGGAATCGTCACCACAAAGATCAGCGCGGCTTTCACATCGACGGTAAATGCCATGATCATTGCACCAAATACAATAAACGGCGACCGCAAAAACAGGCGCAGTACCAGATTCACTCCGGACTGAACCTGATTGATATCACTTGTCAGTCTTGTAATTAAAGTTGAAGTGCCCAGATCATCCAAATCTGAGAACGAAAACGATTCGATTTTTCGAAACAGTGCGCTTCTTAAACCGGCGCCCATACCAACTGCAGCTTTTGCCGCATAATATTGTGCCGTTATGGAAAAAGCCAGTCCGATTGCTGCAAGCAATACCAGCAGACCTCCATATTGCAATACCATTCCGGTATCTTTAGCCGCAATGCCATCATCGATAATTTTTGCCATGACAAGCGGCACAAACAATTCCAGCAAAGCCTCCAGCAACTTAAAAAGCGGCGCAAGAATCGCCTCTTTTCTCTCCTGCTTCAAATAACACAATAATTTCCTCATATAGCCTCCTAACGCTAATAGTATATAGGAACAAACGCACTTCGTCAAAAAAGCAAAAAAACTTTTCTAATGGTTCGAGTTATGCTAAAATAACTTTAGTTTGATAGAGAAATCAGAGTACAAATTCTAATAATATTTGGAGGAACTGTACATGCAAAATAATGAATCCGCAGAAAATTATCTGGAGACCATATTGGTTTTAAGCCGCCGTCTCCCCGTTGTTCGTTCCGTTGATGTTGCAAACGAACTGGGATTCAAGAAATCTTCCGTCAGTATTGCAATGAAAAATCTTCGAGAAAAAGGTCATATCACCGTAACCGACGCAGGCTTTATTTATCTGACCGACAGTGGAAAAGATATCGCAGAAAGCATTTATGAGCGCCACGAATTCATCACCAAATTTTTCACCGAAATCGGCGTTGATCCGACTGTAGCCGAAGAAGATGCCTGTCGCATCGAACATGTTATTAGCGCCGAAACATTTGCGGCACTAAAATCATATTTAAATCGTTCAAGAGCATAAAAAAGAGAGGCAAATGCCTCTCTTTTTTTGCGCTATATTTTTTCAAAAAATGCAATTCCGAATGTTCCCTCTCCGCTGGCAACCGCACTTGAGAAAGAACTCTTGCATACAATCACAGACTCGAAGTTGATTCTCTTGGAAATCTCCTCCATTACATAATTGCGCTGGAACGAAGTACAGCCTGCAAATGATACAATGATGACGCGCGGATCGATGCGCCTGGTCTTATGCAAACGCATCGAAATATATTTACGCCACAGGTGCTCTTTCTCACCTGTCATAAACGAGCTCACCGCGATGGTCTTCCGCTTCATTTTCATCACAGGATGCAAATGGAAGGTTCTGGCCAAATGTGCCAGTGAGCGCTTGGTATATCCCTGCATGCTGAACTGATCGAGATCATGCATCACAAATCCATTGTCGACAACCGGTTTATAATGATCCAGTGCCTCTATGATTTCGTCCACACTCTTTCCAAAGCTGGCAAGGCGTGCTGCCTCCAATACCAGCAAGGCTTCTCCTGCCGAAATATTTTCCGAATCATATACATGTACATAATCAAATCCCCTTGCTGCTTCCAACGCGCGGGAATATGTCACGCCGGCATTGCTCGCCATCGAAATATGAATGACATCAATTGCCTCCATCAGATTATCTGCAAAGAAGGTCTCAAATTCTTCCACCGAGCAGCTGTCCATATGAACTTTTTCATTGCGGATATAATCAGACATATTATCTGAATCAATCTCCACAGAATCGATGAATCTGCCTTTGTCGGTCCGAATATACAGATTCATGACATGGATGCCGTATTTTTCGACCATCTCTTTCGGCAGATCGCTGACGCAGTCTGTTGTAATGCGGACCTTTTTGCGTCGGCGCACACTTGCACCATTTTTGTCGGTCAAAGAATTATCAATCTTTTCTTTTTTATAAATGACAATTTCCTGTGGCAGATGATTGAGAATTTCGCTCTCAAGGACTTCCGAACGAATCGGCTTTTCAAGATAGCCGTCAAATCCCACTTCCACATCTGCAGCCTCTGCTTCTTCCCTTGTCATTGTCGTGACTGCAATGATTGGGGATTCTTTACACAATCCGTTTTCCTGACGGCGAATCTCACGCATCGTCTCCACACCGTCCATATCCGGCATCATATAATCCATCAAAATGACATGGAAAAATTTACGCCGCGTCAGTTCGAGACATTCCTTTCCACTCATCGCGGAATAAATCTGCATACGCGTTGCAGCCAGGAGTCGGCTCGTCACCATGGAATTCATGCGATTGTCATCGACAATCAGAATGCGTGCCTCCGGTGCTTCAAACTTCTGGTGATATTCATAATTATGTTTTCCTGCAGTCTCTCCGAAACGAATCACACCAACAGGAGTATGCTCCACCACTTTCTGCGGCAATGTCACTGTAAACACGGAGCCTTTGGTATAGACACTGTCGAGTTTGATGGTTCCGTCCATCAATTCCACGAGTTCTTTGACAATTGACAGCCCCAGTCCGTTTCCTTCAAACCAGCCCTGCGTCTCTTTTGCACTCTTCCGGAAAGAATCATAGATTGTCGCAAGATTCTCTTTTTTGATGCCGATTCCGGTGTCGGAAACCGAGATGCGCATCTGGTAGGTACCATTTTCCAGTTTTTCTCCGGTTGCTTCGAGCTCAATGCTTCCCTTTTCTGTATATTTCACTGCATTGTTCAGCAAATTCAAAAGAATCTGTACGATTCGCTTTTCATCCCCGAATAATACCGCCGGGAACAGCGTATCCACATTCATTTTTAATTCCAGGTTTTTCTTAGCAGCCTGTGTCTTTACCATATTGTAAAGGTTCATAAACAGATTCTTCGTGCTGTATTCCATCGGCACAATTTCGAGTTTATGAGACTCAAGCTTTGCAAAATCCAATACATCCCCGAGCAGTGCCATCAGCATCTCGGATGAGTCCTCAATATTGCTCGCATATTCCACAATCTGCTCACTCGGATTCTCGCGCAAAATCAGTTCATTCAATCCGATGATGGAATTGACCGGAGTACGAATCTCATGGCTCATTCCTGCGAAGAAGGAGCTGCGTGCTCTTGCCTGACGCTCGAGTTCTTGATTTCGTTTCATTGAAATCTTGCGTTCTTCATCATACAAACGCATTTCCACTCTGAGCAGAACTCCGGTTGCGATTCCCACCACCAGGACACTGAACAGGGAATCCATATAAGCGGATGGAAGATTTTTCGGTGCGGCCAGCGCCGTCGGATGATGAAAAGCATATCCATATACGCCGACATCCACTACAATGGTCACCAGCAGTGAGCTCCAGAATTTCCATCCGTCATACATCAAAAAGATATAGAAATATCCGAGCAAAAACCAGATTGTCGCACCACCCTGTAATCCGCCTCCGAACAAAAACAGACTCGGAAACAAAATGATATTGAGCAGAATCGCAAGCAATGTCGATATCAGCCTTGTCTTTTTTCTGACCAGACACATCCAGAGGGAAAGTAAAATCAGCCCGAACAGAACCAGGCACATCACCCACAGATATACGGAGTCAGTCACAAGAAATGTCTCGAACAGGCTGATGAAAGCCACAATTGCCCCTATCTGGATAACCACCTGAAACAACCGTTGTTTCAGATTTTCAGCATCCCAGTACCAGGCTTTGATTCCCTTTATGAATTTACCCTTCAGTTTGCGAATTGTACTTCCCATAATTCATTCCCTTAGCTATTTGAAAATAAGTCATATGCCGACATCAAATCCGACATTTTGATTTTCTGCTCCATCTGCCGGATGACAGGATCGAGACTCTTGCCGTGATATGCCATTCCCCGCGCCGGCTTAATCACTTCAAGCATCTTATCCCCGTTTAATTCAAAGGTTGCATCCTCCAGATTCTTCTTCAGAATTGCCATCTGGGCATCTGATAATTCCGGCAGATTCACAGCAACTTCCTGCTGTGGTTTTTCCTCCGGATCCTCGATTCCGTAATGGTGCATCAGATCATGAATCAAATCATAAAACATGCGATATACTTTTGCATGATTCTCAATAATATAATTAATATTATCTTCTTTTCCGGCCATCTCAAGCAGACGTGCCTGTTCGGAAAGTTCATTTGCACCGATGGCTTTCATGGAACTTTTGACACCATGAATGGCAATGATATAATTCGCCCAGTCTTTCTTTTCATACAGGTCCTGCAGTGGCTGATAATTTTTCGCACCCTTATTGGCATAGATTTGCAGAATATCCTCAAAGGCATCCTCTCCACCGCAATATACATATCCCTTCTCGCGGTCGAGATTTTTAAGCGAATAGGTTCCGGTCGATTCGGTCTCTTCCGCAACCGGCTGCGGTGTGACCTTCGGTTTTTTTTCCACAACAGCCGCTTCCTCTCCGACCTCCACAATCTTGTTTGGATTCAGGATACGAAGGAGCAGTCGATTGAGCACGGAAATTTCAACCGGCTTTTCGAGGAAATCATCAAAGCCTTCCCGCAACAGCATCTCTCTGGCGCCGGCCACCGCATTTGCCGTCAGCGCTACAACCGGTACCGATTTGTAATATCTTCCCGGCAATTCGCGCAGGCGATGCAGAGTCTCCACACCATCCATTTCCGGCATCATATGATCCATAAAAACAAAATCAAAATCTCTTGAAGTGATTGCTTTTAAAGCCTCTGTTCCGCTTAATGCATATTCCACGCGAATCTGATAGCGCTTTAAAATTTCCATGATAACCTGAATATTCAATTCATTGTCATCCACCACAAGCACTTTGACATCCGGACAGATGTATTTCACGATTTGTTTTGTCGCATTTGTAAGCGCATCATTCTCCAACTCATTGTTGATTGCCTGTGCAATCGGCATCAACTGGAACGGTTTATAAATCTGATAAATATTTTGATTGGAAATCTCACGCGAATATTCTCCGTCGAGTACCACGATCACTTTCATCTTCTTGGAAAGCATATCGAAATATTCCGTATCTTCACGATATTCCACACTGCTGATAAACAGATGCGTAAACTGATTCTCCGACTGTCTTCTCTTTAATTCTGCTAGATTGCGGCAGAACTGGCATTTCACATTCAGCTGATCCTTCATATTGAGGATGGATTCGAGATATGCATCTCTGGTCTCGCCCTCATAATGCTCCATATTAAAATAGATGCCTACATGTACCATTTCCGCATTGCGGATGGTAATAATCGGTCTTGAGTCCACGACCTTCTGCGGCACAACCAGACGGATTTCGGTTCCCTTTTCATAATTGCTGTATACAGAGATGGTACCGCCCATCTTTTGGATGATTGCACGGCTGATTGCAAGTCCAAGTCCGATGCCGCCGACATTGCGCGAACGGCCGGCATCTGCCTGATTATAGGTATTGAACAGGTTCTCCAGTTCCTCTGTCTTCATTCCGATTCCGGTATCACGAATGGAGATGAGCAGATTGATTCCATATGCCTCTTCGCGCCAGAAAATATCAATAATCACACAGCCTTCTTCTGTGAATTTGAATGCATTGTTGACGATATTGATAATTGCACGGCGCAGACGCTTCTCATCTCCGATCAGACCACGCGGCAGATCTGCTGCATAATTGACAATCAGTTCCACCTTCTTGTTGTTTTGCTGGCCTGCCGACATATTTACCAGATCGTTGATGGTCGAAGAAATATTATAGGTTTCTTCTGCAAGATAAATTTCGCCCTGTTGCAATTCCGAAAAATCCAGAATATCTGTTACAACAAACATCAGACTGCGTCCTGCCTGACTGATCTTTGCCAATTCTTCTTTCATTTTTTCGGGATTGTCTTCCTGCATAATGCTGTCCACCAGACCGGAAATCGTATTGACCGGTGTACGAATTTCGTGGCTGACATTTGCGAGGAAATCATCCTTTCCCTTTTCTGCGCGTTCCATCTCCTGAATAAACTGACGCATATAACGCTCATACATTTTTCGGAGACGAACCCACAAATAAACAATTCCGCAGATAATCAACGCATTGATGGTCGAAATCTGTGTATGGAACAATTCTGCAGGATTTGAAAAATCAATCGTCTGCAAAATGAATGCATGAATCACAAAGGTCACCACAATCGTAATCAGTGACATGATAATAATCGGTGTATAGGCATAAAGCGCCATCGTCACCGTCACTGCCGTCAGCGGAATCAAAACCAATATCATATTTTGTTCAAAAATGGAATAAATAATGACTGCCGCATCCATAAACAAAGTTGTGAATACAACCCGAAAATTGGCAGAACCGAATTGTCCAAGATTCACAAACCAGATCATCACCATTGCGAATCCCAGAAACATAGGAATCCATGACGGCCATTCATAGAAAAGAGCGATTCCCATAATTGCAAGCAAATGCAGGGAAATAATCACCACAATGACCATCTCTATAATTTTATCTTGTTTTTCTTGTGCTATCTTATCCACTATGCGCCCCAATACATAATAGTTTTTTCTTCAAAACACCGCCCATCGCGAATCGCAACAGGCGGTAGGTTCATCCATCATTATATCAGACCAATCTTTTTTAACGCTTGCTCGAATCGTTCCTGATCAATCGGTTTGCCGGAGTAAATGGTACATCCAAGTTCAAAGGCCATCTTGACATTCTTCTCATCGGTCAAAGCGGTTGTCATAATTACCTTGGTACCGTCCTCGACGGAAATACCATGCTCCTTCTCGAGATTACGAATTCCCATCAGTGCCTGATATCCGTCCATGACCGGCATCATGATGTCCAGACATACCAGATCGTATGGTTCATTTTCTTCAAGAGACATCATAAAGGCATCCACAGCCTCCATTCCGTCAACGGTCACATCACAGTCTCCATATTTGGACAGGAAATTTGTCATAAATTTTCGTGTCACAAAATCATCTTCAGCTAATAATATTTTCATTTTATTTTCATCTCCTTTTCTGTATGAAAAAATCGACTATACAAATTGACGATAAATTTTCTTTGCCACCTTATATATATTCGGATTAAACTTAATCTCTGCATCCACATCCATAATCGCAAGCGCTTCTTCCAAAGAATAAGCATCGCGATAGCTTCTTGTCTCAGTCAATGCACAGAATTCTCCGACCACAGCAACGATTTGGGCAGCCAACGGAATCTCATCCCCTTTTTTCCCTGTTGGATAGCCTGAACCGTCATAATTCTCATGGTGAAAATTTGCAATTTCCCTGGACATGTGAATAAAATTATTAAATTCTCCGTTGCCTTCTATATCACGCAAAATCCGGGCTCCCTGAACTGTATGGCTTTGCATAATCTGAATTTCTTCATCCGTAAGCGCATCCTGCTTTTGTAACAGGGTTGACGGAATCGAAACATTTCCGATGTCACATAACGGTGCCGACAGTTCAATCATATCAATGTAGGAATCCGATATCACCGAATCAAACAGAGGAGAAAGCTGTAATGCCTCCGCCAGAATCCGGCAGTTTTTACTCAGACGCTCCATATGCGCTTCATCATAATTCGCATTTTCTCTTGCGACACGGATCAACGCATAGAGCACATTCTTCTTTTCCCGCTCATTCTGCTCCATCTGTGCAGTAATTGAATGCTGAAGTTTGCGATTCAAATCCTGCAATTTTTTCCCGGTCTCAGCGGCTTTCAAGTGGACTTCAACGCGTGCTTTTACGACTTCCGGAATAAACGGTTTGGTAATATAATCCGCACCGCCCACCTCAAATCCTTTGACAATATCGGATGGATTGTCATAAGCTGAGATAAAAATCACCGGTATTTCTCTTGTCGCCGGATTCTTTTTGATGAGCGCACATAATTCATGTCCATCCATCACCGGCATGGCGATATCAGTGATAATCAAAGATAGTGGAAATTTTTCCACAATCTTCATTGCCTGTTCCCCATTCTCTGTAAGAATCGGCTGATATCCCATCTCTTTCATCATATCCCGAAGTGCGAAACGATTCGTCTCGACATCGTCCACAATCAGAATCCAAACTGCATTCTCCTGGTTCATTCCTCGATACCTGCCTTTTGTGATTTCAACAACTCCGCCAAATCTTTATGATATGCCATTGCATGTTCATAATCTTCTTTTTGTACAGCCATCTTCACACGAAGCGCAATCGATTTGATTTCTTTTGGCGCCTGTGCAGTCATTTGTTTAATGGTATCTGCAAATGATTCCGCTTTTTCCCAATTTCCCATCTCCAGGCAGAGAACAAGCTTGGTCATTTTTTTATCCAGTTCTGTAAGATTTTCTTCTGTTCCAAAGTGCCACAGGTCATCTTTGATTCCGAAGTCATCAAGCGTTGCATGCTTGATATTTTCGCGGTTATTCGAAATCGTCTTGTCCGGTTCCTCAATCTCATCCTTTGGCAGTTCGACCCAGATTTGAAATGAGAACATGGAACCTTTGCCCTGCTCACTTTCGAGATGAATGCTTCCACCCATCATCTCAACCAATTGCTTGGTAATATTCAGTCCCAGGCCGGTGCCACCGAATTTGCGCGAAATCGACGCATCCACCTGTGAGAAACTCTGAAATAATTTATCCTGATCCTCCTTTGCGATTCCGATTCCGGAGTCAATCACAAGAAAGAATAATTCTATGCGGCTGTCGATTTGTGCAGTCTTCACCACTTCAAGAATAATCTTGCCTGCTGATGTGAATTTTACCGCATTCGACAACAAATTATTTAATATCTGAACAATCCGCAACTCATCTCCGATGATGCGTTCCGGAATGTCCGGAGAGATCGTCAGTAAAAATTCCAATCCTTTTTCATTGATTTTTGTGCGGTGATTGGAAACCGCATAATCAATCATATCGCGAAATACAAACTCTCGCAGTTCCAATGTAAATTTGCCGGCTTCGAGTTTGGAAAAATCCAACACATTATTGATGATATTATGCATATCCTGGCATCCGCGCTCAATCAGATTCAGACGACGGATTTTGGCCGGATCCGTCTCCAGTTCCAGCAATTCCCTTGTATTCCCGGAAATGCCATTGACCGGTGTCCGAAGCTCATGCGTCACATTAGCCGTAAACTCCGATTTGACTTTCAACGCATCTTCAATCTGCTGATCCACTTCCAGAACGCGCTTCTTCATCTGAATCCGCTCTGTTATATCACAGGCAATCACAATGCAATGATCCTCATCCATTTGATACATGCGCGTGGAAACAGGGAAACAGGTTCGATTCCTGCGATATGCTTCTGTCTCAATTTCCCTGCCGTCGAGTGGTTCCATGCAAACCAGCTGGCCCGATTGCCACGAAAACAAAGATGGAAAGATTTCTGTCACGGATGTCAATTTGATGTCTTTTCCGTATTCTAATGCCGCATCTGCAGCATGATTCGCATAAAAAACAGACCCGGTCTCATCAAAATACAAGATCAAATCATTCGAATGCTCTATGGAAAAGCGCGAGATTTCCTCAAAATCCATGTTTCCCTCCCACCGTTTTTTCGTCGAAAAACAATAGAGTTCCAACCTTAATTATAGTTAATTTTTCCCATTTATACAAGCGAAATCTATTTTTTTATCGATTGCCTGTACTGATTGCTTCGATGGCCACAGGGCCTCCACGCACCACGGAAATCAGCTTGAATTTCGTTTTCAGCAATGCAATCAGATCATCATTTCTCTTTTCGGTCAAATGGCTTTCCAGTATCACACTGTCCTGATTGATGTCCACCACTTCCACACCGAATACCTGAGCGACCTGAAACAGTTGTGTAATCTGTTCTTCCGAAACCTTGCTGATCTTTGCAAAGAGGATTTCTTTCATATGCAAAGGCACATCTGTCAAATCAATCACCTTGATGACTTCCACCATGCGGTTTAACTGCTTTTTGATCTGCTCAAAGGTAATATCATCGCTCTTAACCCCGATGGTCATTCGGGATATTGTCTTATCCTCCGTTTCTCCAACGGTAAGTGACTGAAGGTTATAACTTTTTCCGGAGAACAGTCCGGACACTTTTGCCAGAACGCCCACCTGATTCTCTACATATAAAGCGATCCAGCGACTTTTCATTTCTGCCATCACTGCCTCCTATTTCAATATCATTTCACTCATCGGATTGCCGCCTTTCACCATCGGCAATACCAGCTCATCTGTCGAAATCATGCATTCAATCAACCGTGGCACACCCTTGTGCTGTTTTGCCTCGGCAAAAGCTGCTTCGAGTTCTTCCGCAGTCTCAACACGAATGCCGAATCCGCCATAGCTTTCCACCAGTTTCACAAAATCCGGTACATACTTCGGACATTTGTCATTCGGTCCTTTACAGTCCGGCGGACAGGTCAATCGTCTGCGCAGACAGGTTGCAGAATATCTCTTTCCGTAAAACAGCTGCTGCATCTGGCGCACCATGCCCAGATAATAATTGTTCAATACACAAACCGTCACATCTGCCGACTGTACAACAGCTGTCGCAAGCTCCTGGATATTCATCTGCAGTCCGCCGTCTCCGGAAATGCAAACCACTTCGCGGTCTCTGTTTGCAATCTTGGCACCGATGGCAGCCGGAAGACCGAATCCCATCGTTCCAAGGCCTCCGGAAGTCAGGAACTGTCTTGGCTGTGTCAATTGCAGATACTGGCTTGCCCACATCTGATGCTGTCCGACATCCGTCACATAAATACCGGTCGGATACTGACGATTGATTTCCTCCATGATCATCTGCGGAGAAAGCCCCTTATCGCGGCGCATCTCAAGCGGATTTTCCTGCTCCCATTCTTCAATTTGTTTTTGCCATGCAGATGTATTTTTTGCTTCCGCCCATTCATTTAATTTATCAAGTGCGATTTTTGCATCCGCAACAATCGGAATATCGACCACAACATTTCTCGAAATGGATGCGGTATCAATATCGATATGTACGATTTTCGCTTTCGGCGCAAACTCATTCAAATCGCCGGTGATGCGATCGTTGAATCGCGTACCGATAGAAAAGAGTACATCACATTCACTGACCGCCTTATTGGCACTGTAACGGCCGTGCATGCCGCAATTGCCGATATAAAGTTCGTGATTACTGGCGATTGCGCCTTTTCCCATCACGGTGGTTACAACAGGAACATGAATCTTTTCCGCAAAGGTCTTCAATTCCTCATATGCGCCGGCAATATGAATGCCACCGCCGGCAAGAATCAACGGCTTCTTTGCAGATTTTAATAATTTGTATGCTTTTTTCAGCTGTCCGACATGGACGCCTTCATTGATTTTGTATCCGCGAATCTCCACCTTGTCCGGATAATCCGCAGAACCGCTTGCAGTCTGAATATCTTTCGGCAGGTCAATCAATACAGGACCCGGCTTTCCGGTTCTTGCAATATGAAATGCCATCTTGATAATTTTGCCAAGCTGTGCGCGGTCATGCACCGTCACACTGTATTTCGTGATGGAACGCGTAATTCCTACAATATCCACTTCCTGAAATGCGTCATTGCCGATCAGGGCACGCGGCACCTGACCCGTAAAACAGACTAACGGCACATTGTCATAATGTGCATCTGCCAGACCTGTTACAATATTGGTTGCGCCCGGTCCGCTTGTCACAAGGCAGACTCCGACTTTTCCCGTTGATTTTGCGTATCCTTCCGCTTCATGAATCAGTCCCTGCTCATGGCGCGGCAGTACCAAATCAATCGCATCCGTCTTATATAATTCATCAAACAGATCTGTTACGGTTCCTCCCGGATAGGCGAATATGGTGTCTACGCCTTCCTCCTGTAATGCCTTTACAAATAATTTTCTTCCTGTAATATCCATTTTCTCTTCTTTCTAAAACTACTTCTTGCGTCTATACAGGTAAAAGTAAAACTCTAAATCAAAATAAGTTTGTTCTTCACTGTCTCCAATCAGTTCCCATTCTTCTCTTTCATCCAGATTCGGGAAATATGCATCGGCATCATATGCGTAATCGATTTTCGTCACATGCGCATACTCGCATTCATCCAGCATTTGCTCATAAATTTTTTCTCCGCCGATTACATAGATATCTTCATCATTATATTTCTTTAATTCCTCATGAAGTTCTTCCATGGAATGAACAACGATTGCTCCTTTTACCTCATAATCCTGATTATGTGTCAAAACAATGTTGGTTCTGTTTTTCAGCGGAAGGCCGTTCGGAAAGCTCTCTAAGGTCTTCCGCCCCATGACGACGACCTTACCGGTCGTGGTCTCACGGAAGAATTTCTGATCTGCCGGAATGCGTACCAGCAATTCGTTATTCTTTCCAATCGCCCAGTTTTTGTCTACAGCTACGATTAAATTCATCCTGTTCCTCCCTATATTGCAATCGGAATATTTTTTACCTGTTCACCGGTAATATAATCCGTCACCTTGATATCATCCGTCGTAAATTGATAAAAGTCCTTAATATCCGGATTCAGTTCAAATTTCGGAGCAGGATGCTGCTCTCTTTGAATCAGTTCCTCAATAATCGGCACATGACGGTCGTAAATATGTGCATCCGCAATCACATGTACCAACTCTCCGACTTCCATATCGCACACCTGTGCAAGCATATGTACAAGCACCGCATACTGACATACATTCCAGTTGTTTGCAGCAAGCACATCCTGTGAACGCTGATTCAGGATTGCATTCAATGTCAGCTTGTCATGCCCCTTCTTTTGTGTCACATTAAAAGTCATACTGTATGCACACGGATACAAATGCATCTCATGCAAATCCTGATGCACATAGATATTGGTCATAATTCTGCGTGAAAACGGATTGTTTTTCAAATCATAAATCACACGATCGACCTGATCAAACATTCCTTCCTTATATTGATGCTTCACGCCCAGCTGATATCCGTACGCCTTTCCGATGGATCCGCTCTCATCAGCCCACTCATCCCATACCGTACTCTTCAAATCATGAATATTATTTGACTTGCGCTGCCAGATCCACAGCATCTCTTCCGTACATGTCTTAATTGCCGTCTTACGCAAAGTAATCGCCGGGAACTCCTTGGATAAATCATAGCGGTTTACCACACCGAACTGCTTGATTGTATAAGCCGGTGTACCGTCCTCCCAATGAGGGCGCACCTTCTCTCCCTCCGTGCTTGTCCCATGCTCCAATATATCGCGACACATATCCACAAAAATCTTATCTGCGTAACTCATGCTCCATCTCCTTTATCCTCGATTTCTCGACACTCTATCTTATTATTTTACTCAATCCTCTCCCATATGAAAAGTAAAATTTTTTCATTTATCGCCGCCAGTTCACAGTCTGTTTTTGTTATAAACATGCTCGCGCCGAGCGCGGTTTTCCTATCGCGCTCGGCGCATCCATAGCGGAGCGCTTTTTATGCTATAGGAATTTCGGAGAAATTTCACAAAAAAGAGCCTCGCCAGATGATTCATCAATCATCCGGCGAAGCTCCTACAGATTAAAACGGTCCAATCTCTGGTATTCCATACTTTTGTAAAATCTGATTTACTTCTTTACG
>NZ_PDYG01000086.1 GCF_002735305.1 Agathobacter ruminis | reverse complement strand
GCTTGACCAATGGTTAGGCATTAAAGTTTGTAAGAGATGTGAATGTATGAAGTTTTGAAGATATAATTGAGAGGACGCTGTTTAAGCGTCTTTTTTATTTTGGAATTATCGAAAGAAATCCCGCTTCCTTTATTTGGAAGCGGGATCTTTTTATTTCTCAGTATTTTCTTTGCTCTTTTCTTCGGCTTCTTTCATTGCTTTGTCATATTCATCATTACTGATTTCAGTATAAAATGATGTTACCAGATGACCATGAGAAATATAAAGTGGAAGAGCATCGCTGTCGTTTAAAGTAACAGTCAATGTATTGTCTGCATTGCGCTTGTAAGTGCCATCTACAACGGTCCATTTACGACAATCTTTTGCTTCGCCGTGTGTCAAAGTGTAGGTTCCATCTTTGCGGAATTCGTATTGATATCCATATCCGGCTGCGTCTACACGTGATACAGTTGCATCGAATGTATCATCATCCGGGATTTCATCGCCGGAACAAATGTTGCTTTCAAAGAAGATGAAATTGCCTTCTGCCAAAAGTTTTACTTCTGCACTGGAAGAACTATAAGAACTTTGATAGCTTGTGGTGATGACATTTTTGTCTACGGTGTAAGTTCCCTGAGCCATGGAACTGGTTCCGGTCTTCATTTCGTAGCTGCCGTTGGAAGCAAAATTGATGAATGTGTCGGATGCTGTTGGATACATGCCGGTGTGTGCACAGTAATGCTCCTTCACCGTGATATCCTCATCACTAATCCAATCGCTGACATCGACAGTTTCAGCAGTAATCCGTGTCATCTTCTCGCGTATGGCAAAGAACAAGCCGATTCCAATCGCAATCACCATCGCTCCGACTACGGACCATAGGATAACATATCCAGTTTTTTTCATTTTAAAAACCTCTCTAAACATCTATATTTGTGTGCTTTGTGCATCACAAATAACATTATATCACTTTAAAAAAGAAATATCTGTGAAATAGCAAAATTGGGAATAAAGTACCATTGAAATGTATTCTTATTTTTAGTAAACTATCATAGTGTCGTGAGAGCGACAGAACAGAATAGGGGATTGGTCAAATGGTATGATAGGGGTCTCCAAAACCTTTGGTGGGAGTTCGATTCTCTCATCCCCTGCTATAGAAAAGCCTTGGATATTTAGTTCCAAGGCTTTTGTTCTATCTTCTTATTTATTCTTCTGTAAATGATAATATTTTTTGATACTGATCTTCCGTTAGGCTTATCGCATACTGTTGCATATCTAAGCGAAATAGGAAAAGTAAATCTTTGGATTCTGCAACATAGACATAATAATCGGAATCCAATGTGAATTTTAGATTGGTTTTGATATGATCTTCGTTCATAGCAATGGATGGGAAGTTTTTCTTATCTAACATTCCTGTAATCATTTCTTTGAAAGTAGAAATTTCTTCCTGATTCAGTGATGTAGTTTTTCCGTTATACTCAGCTGTAATAGAAGCGGATTGCTTAATTGCCTGATATATTTTTTGTGGATCTGCTTTTGGACGATTTGCATTTTGCAATTGTACAATTATCAAGCAAATAAAAAATATAACTAATAGGATACAAGCGGCACATAGAAATAATTTGTTCCTTTTTAACATATGTTTTTCTCCATTCAAGTTTATATATAGACCACACCATCAATATAAGCACTATTTATGTATACTATTTTTTGGGTATACCAGCCACAATTTGCTTTTATAAAAGTAAAATTTCCAACTGCTGATGGCTTAGAGTAAGCGGTGTAGTGTAGATATCCTACTCCAACTTTTCAAAACAACCTTCCCTCTGTAAATACATTAATTTGAAACAATGTGATTATAACATTATGAAGGGCGTGGAATCCATAAGCAATTAGTTGTATTGTAATTAAATTATTATAGAATATTTTTGCTGAGAATCGGTTAAAAAGGACTATTTTTTTTTTTTT
>NZ_PDYG01000085.1 GCF_002735305.1 Agathobacter ruminis | reverse complement strand
GGGGGGGGGTACTATGGTACTAGAAAAAATAGGCGAGGAGACGTTTTTATGGGACAAGATGCTAAGAAACAGAATGCTTTGGAGAAGTGTAAGTCGTATGCTGAAATTTACAGGAATGTTACGAATCCTGTAGTGGAATCAATAATTGAAAAATATTTGGAAGGGGTACCAATCGATGGAGACAAGATTAAGAATCTGAATGGATATCTGAAAGATATTATGGCATGGAAAACTAATCAGATAGACCATTTCTGCACGACGAAGGAAAAGGGCATTGCATATAAAGATAAGAAAAATATATCGTTCCAGAAATTGGAATCGATAGTTTACGATTATAAAGCTAATTACAAAGATGAAGATTACAAGAATTTATTTAAGAAACTGGTAAAGGTAAAAGGAATCGGAAATGTATATGCAATTACAATTATCTTCTTTTTGTCGCACGGAGAATATCCTATTTATGACAAATTTGCCGATGTAGGACTGTATTCAATGATGACTGGTGATGAAGAAGTTCCGCTACGAATAATGACTGACCGTGGGTTTGATGGTGCATGGAGTTATTATTTAGAATACAGAGATGCATTGACGAGTTTATTCGGGGACAGATGGAAAGGCAAAGATGGAAGATTTGTCGATAAGGGATTATGGGCATACGGACATACTGTCAAATCAATAACATGCAAACAATCTGATGGAAATCGATTCTATCATTTTTATAAGAAGGGTGATGACCATGAAAAATAAAATGAAAAAATTATTCTGCACCATTATCTGTATGGCATTAATCTTTACAGGTATTCAGATGGATGCCTTCTATGTGTATGCAGAAGAAACTGAAGACACATTCGTCTGGCCGGAAGCACCATCAGATTGGTATAAGGATTTCAATTATACACTTGAAGGGGATGAAATAGTCCTTTTGGGTTATAAGTGTGAGAATGCGAGTGATGTGACACTAGTCATTCCGGGAACTGCTACCATTGAAGGAATCGAGTATAAGACAGTGTTACGTGGTGTGGAATTTGAAAATGAAAAATGCCCTAAAAATGTTAAGATTGGTGATGGGGTAATATTGCGTAGCAATGGAGGCTGCTCAGCAATTTCTTTTCATGGAGATGTTGAAAGAATAAGCTTTGGTGACTGTGATTGTTCTGAAATGGATACAATGAATAGTATGTTTTCAGAATGTACAAAGCTGAAGCAGTTAGAGTTAAAAAAACTAAATACTTCAAATGTTCTTAACGTTAATAGTTGCTTTTATCGCTGCGAAAATCTTACGGAAATAGATTTATCTGATCTAGATTTTTCACATTTATGCGTAATGTGTGAAATGTTTGAGGGGTGTTCTGGATTAAAAAAGATAAGTCTGGACAATGTTGATACAAAAAATGTTAATAATATGAGCGAAATGTTTTATGGCTGCGGAAACCTAATAGAATTGGATTTCAGAGACTTTGACACTTCAAACGTGACGGATATGACAAACATGTTCATGGGCTGTACAAAAATCAAAAAATTAGATGTGAGTAATTTTAATACTTCTAAAGTGACTAGCATGAGACGTATGTTTGAGGGATGCGGTAATCTCAAAGAATTAGATGTAAGTGGTTTTGATACTACAAATGTAATCGATATGTGTGGTATGTTTGAATATTGCAGTAATCTTACAGAAGTGGATTTGAGCGGCTTTGATACTTCAAACGTGACTGATATGAGTGGCATGTTTTTTGGTTGTAGTAATCTTATAGAAATAGATTTAAAAGATTTTGATACTTCAAAGGTGACCAACATGCATGGAATGTTTTTGGATTGTAATATTCTTTCAGAATTAGATTTGAGTAGATTTGATACCACAAATGTGACTGATATGTCGGCCCTGTTTTGTGATTGTAGTAATCTAACTAAATTGGATTTGAGTAGTTTTGACACCACAAATGTGACTGATATGGCCCATATGTTTAATGGTTGC
>NZ_PDYG01000084.1 GCF_002735305.1 Agathobacter ruminis | reverse complement strand
TCATATCCTAAAAAACATAGTTTTTCATCTTCTATTGGTTCTTCGCTCACAATTATCATCTCGATATCGCGATAGATTAGGCGAAATTTTCTATATAATGCAACATATTCGTCAAACAAATCTATAACATCATCTACATCTAGATCCATTTCATAATAACGACACAAGTCCTTTGTTTCTTCAATGGACATCCCTCTTTTTAATTCCCACTTCGGAAAGCATCTGTCAAATCCCCTATAACCATGTTCATCCTTGCGATTTACAATTTTAATCCACATTTATAATTTCCATTCCTATTATTTGAACAAATTCACAAGATAGTTATACACCTTCTCGGATATAAATATATGCACATCATC
>NZ_PDYG01000083.1 GCF_002735305.1 Agathobacter ruminis | reverse complement strand
ACTACGAAAAGAACCTTCAGGGTGATGTGGTAGGCATCCTCAATACAGAAGGAGAAGAAGATGGCATATGAAGATTATGAAATACCAGAGATAACAACGTGTATTTATTATTATGAAAAAGAATTGTGTTATAACATCGGAGAATGTAGTTTTAAAGAGTTTTGTGAAAAGTTTTGGGAATTGTTAGTTTATAATGACTATTCAGATGTCATCAATATCGAGATTGGAAAGGATAGATTGGTTAACGGGATATCTGAAGAGTATACGGTTAAATTTAATAAAAAACAAATTTCATCTCTTGATTTGAAAAATTTCATCTTTGAGTTGGCATCTGACGATGGTATTTCACCTATTTCGCTTATTCATAAGGAACACAGAGAAGAAAAGTGGCGTATTACATGGTTTAAAGATTATCAAGTTGGTGAGGGGCGTCGAGTCAGTGATTATACGTTTAATCATATTTCTATAACACACACATATGACTTTTTGGAATCTTATGAAAAGCAAATAAAATATATAAATTTGTTCTGTGGTCTTTGCGATTTGTTTTCTGCTTTTTATGGGAAAATTAGTGATTTGGATTCAAGTATAGAATTATTAGACCGGACCAAAGAAACGGTTTTCAACGAATCCTATTTACAAACCATATATTGGGGAAATTATCTGGGTCCAAAATACTGCAAACAGTTTGGTCAGGAGCGTTTGGAGCAAATTGAATGCTATGAAAAACGCAAAACTGAAAAAGGCTTTTATTTTGCACTTTCCGATAATATGTTGGATGAGTTGAAAGGCTGTGATTTTAGGCAAAGGAAAAGAATACTAAAGAAGCTTACCCAAAAGAATTGGTTTCATCGTCAAAAATAATTACAATGCCTAAGAAAAAGAAACAGAAGTTGTTGAACTGTATTACCTACAGAGTCGCTACTATAGTGCAGACCTTATGAGATTCCTGTCCGAGGATGACCTGGTACTCTCGAATAACCAGAGCGAACCACTGGGAAGCAATCTGTATGGGTATTGTGTGAATAATCAGGAAAAAATGGTTAAAGGATGATTTGTCTCACAGATAAGTTTGAATGATAATCTCTCCAAAAAAGTGCAAAACTTTAAGCGTGAATTTGAACAGTTCAAGTCTCGCTCGCGAGACTTGGCGCGAGATTTGCGTCAGCGTA
>NZ_PDYG01000082.1 GCF_002735305.1 Agathobacter ruminis | reverse complement strand
CATAAAAATACCGACCTCCAATCGTTAGATTTTTTGGTCTAACTTTTGGGGGTCGGTACACGGCATGGTTCCTTTTCGTTTGCGCACAGGAGCATTATAAGGTTACAAACATCTTTGTATTGTCATTGAGCTGGCTGGTGACACGATTGTTTTCATCCATCGCGCTGTCGATTTGTGAAATCTCATCCACAATATGGGAGCTGTTGACAGCGGACATATTGATGGCATCCGAACTTTCACGGACGGATTCGGTGATGCTTGTCACACTGTTTGCCATCTGATCCATAATCGTATTCAGATTGCCTGCAAGCTCGGTAAACTGTCCGAGAATGCGGTCCATCAGCAAGGCCGTATTTTCGTACCGCTCGCCGGTCTCAACAAATGAGTCATAATCGGATAATACATTTTCATTAATAAAAGCGATGACTTCAAGCGCATGATCGGAAAGTGTTCTGACAGCCTCTGTGACCTCAACGCTGATACTTTGGATATTGCTTGCAGTCTGACGGCTATTGTCGGCCAGCGTACTGATTTCGTCAGCAACGACTGCGAATCCGCGGCCTGCTTCTCCGGCACGGGCTGCTTCAATGGAAGCATTCAGCGCAAGCAGGTTGGTCTGGCTGGCGATGGTCAGGATCTCATTGGTCAGTTCATTGATCTGTCCAACCTTCTCACTGTCTTTAACGGATTGCTGTAAGGTGATGGACAATTCCTCCATCTTAGAACCGGTATCATTCTTTTTCTGGGAAGCAAGCTGTTTGATTTCATCTGCTTCTTTGCGAATGTCTGCAGCAGTCAGTGAACCGTTGGCCGCTTCTTCATGAATGCGTGCGGTTGCTGCTTTCACTTCAGCCAGATTATCATCGATTTCAGTGGCTGTTGCAGAGACGGTATCCATACTTGCCGAAAGTTCCTCCAATGCGGCAGATGTGTTGGTAATATTGTCGCTTGCACGCTGAATCTGACCGGTCATGGATTCTGCGGAAGTGGTCAGTACGACAGCTCCGTCTTTTACGCCGCGGATGATTTCCTGAAGGGTTTCGATAAAGAGGTTGATTCCGTTTGAAATCGTCTGCAATTCGGTAGAAGTCCTGGTATGGATGCGGGCCGTCAGGTCGCCGTTTCCGTTTTGAATATTTTGAATGATGAGATCCAGTTCCTGTGTCATTCTCTTGATAATGCGGCTGACACGGAAATACGTGATAATCAGGCTTGCCAGAATGATGACGACTACAATGACAAGCAAAATGATTCCTTTGACGGATGCATCCGCTTTGACTCCGCCCAGGTAATTCCCCAGATTTTCGGAGAGCGCCTGAATTGAATCTTCGACTGCCTGGTAGCTTGATTCAAGGGCATTGTTGACGGATTCATAATCGGATGTGAGCACGGTGATGGCCATAATCGCATCGCCGGTCTGCGCATATGAAATTACATTTTCTACTGCCGATTTGTATTTATCGATGCAGGAAGCCAGTTCCGCTGCCTGCGCCGGTCCGTCTGCCGACTGCGATACGAGAATACTTTCGTCCGTGATATAGCTGACATATTTGTCGAGCTCAGAGCACAGCTTGCGTACTTCCTTGACGGAATCATTGTCATCGGAAACAATTCCGCCGGCTGCCGTGGTGCTGACAATCGTGTGGACATCCCCATTGATATTCACAGTCATCTGATGTAATTTTCCTTCCTGCCTCTGGAGTTCGGACTGATTGGTGCTTGCGACGGTCGCAGAGCTTGTGATGGTTGATAGAGCCTGCATCATAACGATGGCATAGATAATAAATGCAATCAAAATAATTGCATTAAACATGATGTTTTGGAAAAGTGTCGTAGATAACACATTTCCCTTTTGCTTTTTGGTCATACTTTTTCCTCCTGTCAAATCATAGTTAGTCTTAGTAAGTATTTTCCCGTACAAAAGTATTTTTTATTATTATATCCCAAATCCGCCGTCCGCACAACAAACTGTGCAATGTTTGCAATCCAACCGGTTAAATCAGATTGAAAACTTTGAGTATATAAATCCAGCCTGTGAGCGTAAAGGCGCTTAACAGGGTGGTGATGACGACCGTGTTGGAAGTGAGCGTACCTTCATGTCCCATGGACCGGGCCATCACAAAGCTGCTGACGGTGGTTGCGCTGCCAAGCATAATGAGGATGGCAATCAGCTTGTCGGTGCGGAAGCCGAGCGAGATTGCAATCGGCAGGAAGATGGCAGCCAGTCCGACCAGTTTAAAAAAGGATGCAACAAGGGACGGTGCAAGTGCACCGGAAATCTTGTCCGGTTTGATGGAAGCTCCCATTGCGATGAGGCCGAGCGGAGAGGCGATGCTGCCGATATTATGGACGGTCTTGTCGAGAATATGAGGCATCGGGATGCGCAGGACGGACCAGAGCATTCCGAGTGCGATACCGATAATAATCGGATTTTTGATGATGCCAAAGAGTGTTTTTTGTACGGTGCTGCCGGAAAGCTTTTTGTTTTCCGGTGAAGTAATCGTCAAAACGACAACTGCCATGACATTGTACAAAGGAACACTGCCGAGAATCATCAGAGCAGACATGCTGGCCTCGCCGTAGATGTTTGTGATATATGCGATTCCCAGGAGAGCAGCACTGCTTCGGTAGGAAGCCTGAACGAACTCGCCGCGGGATGCATTTTTAATAAGGAGAGAAATCAGGGCAACCAGGGTGATGGAACATAAGGTTGCAAGGAAACAGAACAGAACGAACCTGCCGTCCCATGTACTGCGAAAATCCGTGGTCGCAAGTTGGGAGAAAACCAGAACCGGAAGTGGCAGTTTAAAGACAAAACGGTTTAAGCGGGATGCAAACTCATCATCGATCCAATGAATGGAACGGAGAAAGAAACCGATTACCATCATCAGGAAAACCGGCATGGTTGCGTTGAAACTGAAAATCAAATCTCTCATGGAAAAATTACCCTTTCTGAATCTTTGATTTTTAGTATAACACAAAAAAAATAAAAAGCATCTTGACGAAGAACAATTCTCATATTATTATTTAAGAATAATGCTTTAGTGCATAAAAGTGATAATGCTATGTTGGTTTTAAGTATTGTTGCATTTATGGCATGAAGCAAAAACAGGAAAGAGAAGGAGATAAAAATGAAAAAGAGAATGTTGAAAGTAACTGCGGCGGTCTGTGCAATGCTGCTCGGGCTCACCGCTTGCGGAAAAAGCAATGACTCCGCTGACAAAGTTTATAAAATCGGTATCTGCCAAATCGTGCAACATGATGCACTGGATGCTGCAACGCAGGGATTTAAGGATGCCTTGATCAAGAAACTTGGAGAAGACCATGTGAAGTTTGATTATCAGGATGCTTCAGGTGATTCTGCTACATGTGCGACCATTGCAAACGGATTTGCATCTGCCAATGTGGATCTGATCCTTGCAAATGCAACTGCACCGCTTCAGGCTGCAGCTGCAGCTACAACAGAAATTCCGATTCTCGGAACTTCCATTACCGATTATGCGGTTGCATTGGAATTAAAGGACTGGTCAGGTGCAACAGGTATCAATGTATCTGGTACCTCCGATCTGGCTCCGCTTGAAGAGCAGGCTGCCATGATTCAGGAATTGTTCCCGGCTGACAAGTTTGCAAAGGTTGGTATTTTGTATTGTACCGCAGAACCGAACTCATTGTATCAGGTTGAGGTTGTAACCAAAGAGCTTGAGAAGCTTGGATATACGGTTACTCCTTATGCATTTACAGATACCAATGATGTGTCTTCCGTATGTACCACAGCAGCAAATGCATCCGATGTGATGTATATTCCGACCGATAATACAGCTGCTTCCAATACCGGTATCATCGATCAGATCTGCAGACCTGCAAAGGTTCCGATTGTCACAGGAGAAGAAGGAATCTGTGCCGGCTGCGGTGTTGCAACACTTTCCATCAGCTATTATGAACTTGGATATACCACCGGTGAGATGGCATATGAAGTGCTTGTCAATCATGCCGATGTTTCCAAGATGGAAGTAAAGTATGCACCAAATACAACAAAGAAATACAATAAAGAAATTTGTGACGAGCTTGGAATCAAGATTCCGGATGACTACGTTGCAATCGAAAAATAATAATCGGGGGTGAAAAAATGTTTTTCACTGATTTTATCAATGCACTGCCGGGAGCAGTAGCGCAGGGTTTGATATGGGGAATTATGGCAATCGGTGTTTATATCACCTACAAAATTCTGGATGTTGCAGATTTGACTGTCGACGGAACAATGTGTACCGGAGGCGCAGTCTGTGTCATGATGCTGACATCGGGTAAGCCAATGTGGCTTGCCTTGTTGGCGGCTGTCGGTGCCGGCCTGTTGGCAGGACTCGTCACCGGTCTCTTTCATACTTTGATGGGAATTCCGGCAATCCTTGCCGGAATCTTATCACAGCTGAGTTTGTATTCCATCAATTTAAAAATTATGGACAACAAGGCAAACCAGTCTCTGAATGCCCGCAATTTCAATTTGCTGGTTTCACTGGGCAATGTAAAGAGTGCACCGGTACGAATCGTGGATGGTCATCCGGTCTTTAATCCGATCTTTTTGGTTGCGGTTGTCCTGATTTTAATCATTGCTGTTTTATATTGGTTCTTCGGCACAGAACTCGGATGTTCGCTCCGTGCAACGGGAGCCAATCCTAATATGAGCCGCGCGCAGGGAATCAATACCAAACGTGGTGTGGTACTTGGCCTGATGGTCAGCAATGCACTGGTGGCATTTTCAAGTGCATTACTGGCACAGTATCAGGGATTTGCCGATATCAATATGGGCCGTGGTGCCATCGTAATCGGTTTGGCAGCTGTCATTATCGGAACGGTATTATTTGACCGCATTTTCCACAATTTTGCTTTGAAACTGCTGGCTGTCGGAATCGGTGCAATTGTCTATTATGTGGTATTGCAGCTGGTGCTCTCACTCGGTGTGGACACCAATTTGCTGAAGCTGCTGTCGGCAGTGGTGGTTGCAATTTTCCTTGCGGTACCGTATTGGAGAAAACAATACATGAGTAAGCCTTCGAAGGCGACGGAAAAGAAATCGTAAGGAGGATTGAATCATGTTAAAAGTGAATGAAATTTCAAAAGTATTTAATCCGGGAACCGTTAACGAAAAGCTGGCGCTCGATCGCTTGTCGCTTACATTAAACGAAGGTGATTTTGTTACCGTCATCGGTGGAAACGGAGCCGGCAAATCTACACTGCTGAATGCAGTTGCAGGCACCTGGTATGTCAGCGCAGGAAGTATTTTGATCGATGATGTGGATGTGACCAGAATGTCGGAGCATAAGCGCGCCAAATATCTTGGCCGTGTATTTCAGGATCCGATGATGGGAACCGCTGCAACCATGGGAATCGATGAGAATCTTGCACTCGCAAGCCGTCGCGGCACCATGCGAGGCCTTGGACGCGGAATTACCCACAAAGAGCGTGAACATTACAAAGAATTGCTTGAAACACTTGATTTGGGACTGGAAAACCGCATTACTACCAAAGTCGGACTGCTTTCCGGAGGACAGCGTCAGGCGGTGACTTTGCTGATGGCATCATTGAAAAAGCCAAAGCTGTTATTGCTTGATGAACATACAGCCGCTCTCGATCCAAAGACAGCGGCAAAAGTGTTGGAGACCACGGAGCAGATTGTACGTCGCGATAATCTGACGACTTTGATGATCACACACAATATGCGTGATGCCATTGCACACGGCAACCGTCTGATCATGATGGACAATGGTCACATTGTGCTGGATATCAGCGGAGATGAAAAGAAAAAACTGACGGTAGATGACCTGATGGAAAAGTTCGCAGTCGCTGCCGGCCAGGAATTTGACAATGACCAGGCAATCCTTGGTTAAAATATGTTTTACGGGGAAGCTCTCTGCACATTATGTGCAGAGAGCTTTTTACATGCATAAACTTTCTGTTACCATTTACAGCCTGCATTGCCTGACATCCTCGCCCATGGACCCGGTACCCCCCTTCACAATTTTGCGAATATTTTAGGTTCGTTTATGAAGTGGCGGACACTTCATTTATTGATATTATGTACTCCTCAATCTAAGGGATATCCGGGTTCAGACTCTGTTTGCATAGCTCACTTCGATTCACCCGGGTATCCTTTAGATGAGAAGTACATATACGATCGCTTTGTGTGTCCGCCAACGATAAACTTTTTTCAAAATTGTACAGGCATTCAAAAGACATATGGTAATCAGGATGCGAGCTTTTGCATATATGAAAACCAAAATATTCTTGCAAAGTGAAGGGGGGTACCGGGTTCATGGGCGAGGATGTCAGGCAATACATGCTGTGACTGGTAACACTTTTTGTATGGATGTATATTGCCCTGCAAAAAATAAAATGGTAATATATATGGATGGGAAAAAAATGCCTCGAACAGCAGGTTCGCGAAGATTATCAGAAGCTGACAAAGCTTTTGATTCAGGAAAATTTAACAATCAGCACCATGGAAAGTGCAACCGGTGGGCAGATTGCTTCACTGATTACGGATACACAGGGCGCTTCAGCAATTATGAAGGGCGCGTTTGTGACTTATTCGAATGAGGCAAAGATTATGCAGGGAGTACCGGAAGAAATACTGGATACGTATTCTGTTTATTCCACACAGACTGCGCTTGCGATGGCAAAACGGTGCAAACAGGTTTATGATGCGGATATCGGAATCGGAGTTACCGGAACCATGGGCAATATTGACCCGAATCATCCGGACGATTCGCAGCCGGGAACGGTTTATTATGCGATTTGTGTCAAAGACCGGGAGTTTTGTACCTGTGTAAAGATTCCACCTCAGGAGAACCGGCTGGCCTACAAGATGGCTGTGGCAAAAGAAATTAATAACAAATTAACGGAGGAACTTATTCATGTCAGAAAATAACAATGTTCGAATCGGTTTTAGCAATGAGAAGTATACCGAGCTTCAATCGAAGAGAATCAGAGACCGAATTGACCAGTTTGGTGGAAAATTATATTTGGAATTTGGTGGAAAGTTATTTGATGATTTTCATGCATCACGTGTTCTTCCGGGTTTTAAGCCGGATTCAAAGATTTCGATGTTAAAAAATCTCGCAGACAAGACTGAGATTGTCATCGCAATCAAGGCCGGAGATATTGAAAAGAATAAAGTCAGAGGCGATCTTGGCATCACGTATGATGTGGATCTGCTTCGTCTGATTGATGCATTTACCAGCTATGGTCTGTTTGTCGGCAGTGTCGTATTGACCCAGTTTGCCGAGCAGCCGGCTGCCATTGCATATGAAAAGAAATTAAAAGCATTGGGCTTAAAGGTATTCCGTCATTATATCATTCCGGGATATCCGTTCAATGTGCCTTTCATTGTAAGCGATGAGGGATTCGGAAAGAATGATTATATTGAGACCACCAGACCGCTTGTGGTTGTTACCGCACCGGGACCGGGAAGCGGAAAGATGGCAACCTGTCTTTCTCAGCTTTATCACGAATCAAAGCGTGGTGTGAAAGCAGGATATGCAAAATTCGAGACATTCCCAATCTGGAATCTACCGTTGAATCATCCGGTCAATCTGGCATATGAAGCAGCCACTGCAGATTTGAACGATGTCAATATGATTGACCCGTTCCATCTGGAAGCATACAATGAGACGACAGTCAATTATAACCGCGATGTGGAAGTTTTCCCGGTATTGAAGGCAATGTTTGAAAAAATACAGGGAACCTCTCCGTATCAGTCCCCGACAGATATGGGTGTCAATATGGCTGGCTATGGAATCGTGGATGATGATGCATGCTGTCATGCATCCAAGCAGGAAATCATTCGCCGTTACTACGAGGCACTTGTCGCAAAGCGCAAGGGAGAGGGCAGTGATTCAGCTGTACAGCGTCTGGAACTGTTGATGGAAAAAGCCGGAATTTCGGTATCAGACCGCCCGGTTGTGGCAGCTGCCAATGTAAAAGATGAGAAGACCGGTGCACCGGCTGCAGCCATTGAGCTGGCAGACGGCACCATTATCACGGGCAAGACTTCCTCACGTTTGGGTGCGTCTTCCGCGATGATGTTAAATACATTAAAGCATTTCGCCGGTATTGATGATGCGATTGAACTGATGTCACCGGAAGTGCTGACACCAATTATGAATTTAAAAGTAAATTATCTCGGAGATCACAATCCGCTGCTGCATCTGGATGAGTTGCTCATTGCACTGGCGATGGAATCCGTGCACAATGAAAATGCCAAGAAAGCATATGCATGTCTGCCGATGCTTGCGGGACTCGAAGCACATTCGTCGGTTATCCTTTCATCTGTAGATGTAGGCGTGTTCAAGAAGCTTGGTATCAATCTGACCTGTGAACCGAGATATGAAGGAAATAAGTTATATCACAATTAAGAGGATATGATATGGATCATGGACATTACCATTCTCCGGAGGAGAAAAAGAAACAACTGAATCGACTCGCCAAGGCAACCGGTCATCTGGCACATGTGCGTGCCATGATTGAAAATGATGAGGATTGTGCTGAGGTGTTAATCCAGCTGGCGGCAGTCAACTCGGCGCTTCGCAATCTCGGAAAAGAAATCATTAATGAGCATATGACCCATTGCATCATCCATGCAATTGAGGACGGTGATACCACCGCTGTCGAGGAATTCCAAAAGGCGGTCAAGAAATTCATATAATACATTTGTATTCGGAAAAGTACAAAAACAGAACCCCCCACAGGGCTTGTGGGGGGATATTTTTTTTTGTATGATATCTCAAGAAAAAATGACAAAGGAGTTTAGTTATGCATATTCCAGAGAATTATTTAGCACCTGCAACCTGTGGAGTCATGGGCGCTGCAATGGTTCCGGTATGGGTTCATGCCGTAAAAAAAGTAGGAAAGGAACTGCCAAAGGAGAAAATGCCTTTGCTCGGAGTGGGCGCAGCATTTTCATTTCTTGCAATGATGTTTAATGTTCCTCTCGTTGGGGGAACAACAGGACATGCTGTCGGAGGTACATTGATTGCATTGTTGTTTGGCCCGAACGCAGCTTGTATTGCGGTATCAATTGCTTTGTTGATTCAGGCTGTTTTGTTTGGTGACGGTGGTATCCTTGCATTTGGCGCAAACTGCTTCAATATGGCGTTTATCCTTCCGTTCGCTGGTTATTATACTTATCGTTTGATCGTAAAGCTGGCAAGCAAGAATCAGCCGGCAAAGAGTGGAATCCATTATGTGGCTGCTGCAATCGGATCTTATGTCGGAATCAATCTTGCAGCTTTCTTTACTGCAGTGGAATTCGGACTTCAGCCATTGTTATTCCATGATGCATCCGGAAATGCGTTATATTGTCCATATGATCTGTCAGTAGCAATTCCTTCAATGATGATTCCGCATCTTGTTGTTGCAGGTGTGGTTGAACTGGTCTTTACGGTTGTTGTATATGCATTTATTCGCAAAGTCGCACCGGATATGATCTATGAAAACATTCTTGCACAGACAGAGCAGGAACCGAAGAAACATATTCCTGTCTTTGCTTTGATTGCTGTCTTGATTGCAGCAACTCCACTTGGATTGCTTGCAACAGGAACCGCATGGGGTGAATGGGGCGCTGATGAAATCGCTGCGGTTGAGAATGCAGGAAAGGTACTTGGTTATACACCGAGTGGTCTTGCAAACGGATGGGAACTGAATGTTCTGATGCCTGATTATGCAGTAAGCGGTATGAATGAAATCCCGGCATATATCTTATCCGCGATTCTCGGAGTTGCCTTACTGGTTATCATTTTTAAACTGATCTCGCTTCCTATGAAAGGACGAAGATAAATGCTCCCAAACTGGTTAATAGAATCAGAGACTTATGCGCCACCGAAGGACGGTGGCGCGTTTGTCGTTAAGACAATGAAGACAATTGGTATGGTTCTTGCACGCCTGAAAGTGCAGCGCGGCCATGAAAAGCGGCATGCGATTCCCGCAGTAATCAAATTTTTTCTGCTGGTTGCTCTGGTCTTGCTGACATCAGTTACCCAGAATCGCTTGATTTTGCTGGCGATGCTGGCATTGGTGCAGGCTTATCTGGCATTTTGGCCGGCAAAAGACCTGGCATCCATTTTGAAGCCTGCATTATTTGCATCATTGCTGTCGGTTTTGATTTTTGCACCTGCTATGATTATGCATCCTCAGGGAATCTACAATAATCTGATTGTGATTGCAAAGGTGTTTGTAAGTGTCGAAATGGTGAATATATTCAACCATACCACGCAGTGGAATCATATTACGACAGCGCTGCGCAAATTACATATTCCAAGTATTTTTATATTTACTCTTGATATTACCTTGAAATACATAGTACTATTAGGTACAGTGATAAATGATTTGCTGACCTCGCTTCATTTGCGGTCGGTTGGGAAAAACCATCGCAAATATCAGTCTGTCGGAGGTGTGATGGGAGTGACATTCCTGCGTTCCGTTGAGATGAGTCAGCAAATGTATGAAGCAATGTGCTGCCGTGGATTTACGGATGACTATAAAGGGTTATAATCATGAGTTTATTGGAACTAAAACAAATTGAATTCTCTTATGAGAAAGACGAGACAGCGGTATTGTCTGATTTTTCGCTTGCAATAGAAGCGGGGCAATGCGTGCTTGTACTCGGAGAAAACGGCGCCGGGAAATCGACGCTGTTTCGCATTTTAAACGGACTTTCTTTTGCACAAAGCGGAACCTATCATTTTGATGGGATATTGATTGATGAACGATATCTCAAGAACAACCGCAATGCCAAACAATTTCATAAGCGCATCGGATATTTGTTTCAAAATCCGGATGTCATGCTCTTTAATGCAACGGTATATGATGAGATTGCATTCGGCCCTCGGCAGATGGGACTGTCGGATGAGGAAGTCGACAGGCGGGTACTTGACAGCCTTTCATTGATGGAAATCGAATCGCTGAGACAAAAGGCGCCTTATCACTTGAGCGGCGGACAGAAAAAGAAAGTTGCATTGGCAGCAGTGCTGTCTCTGAATCCGGATGTGTTGATTTTGGATGAACCGTTTGCCGGACTGGATAAAAAATCAGAGCAGTGGTTACTGCAGTTGCTCAAAGATCTCAAAGCGGCAGGCAAGACATTGGTGATTGCCACACATGCGGATGAGAAGTTTCAGGAAATTGCAGATACTTCTATTATAATGGGAGAGAAAGGAACAAGGGAATCAATATGACAATCAATCAGCTTCGTTATGTGATTGCAATCGCAAAAGCCAGTTCGATGAGTGAAGCATCGAGCAAACTGTATATTTCACAGCCGGCATTGTCCGCGTCGATTGCGGAATTGGAAGAAGAAGTGGGCATTTCGATTTTTGAACGAAATAACCGTGGCGTGAAACTGACCGACGACGGTGCGGAATTTTTGGTCTATGCCAAGCAGGTGGTCGGCCAGTACAGTCTTATGGAAGACCGCTATCTGGCAAAGGAACATTTGTATGATCATTTCTCCGTATCGGCACAACATTTTGATTTTGCGGTTCAGGCATTTACCGATACGGTGAAACATTTTGGACCGGATGCATATCGATTTTCCATCCGGGAAACCATGACGCATGAGGTGCTCGAGCATGTACGCGACCGTGTCAGTGAAATTGGTATTGTTTCTTATTCGAAGGACAATCGCGCCGTACTGGTCAAGCTGTTGCGCGAATACAAATTGGATTTTCAGCCTTTGCGTGTTTGCGATGCATATGTCTATGTCTGGGACAATCATGAATTTGCAGGTCGCAAAGAAATCTCGCTCGAAGAGTTGCAGGATTATCCGTTTATTTCATTTGAGCAGAACAATGAAAGTGATTTCTATTTGAGTGAAGAAGCACTTGGCAATTATTCTTTTTCGAAGATGATCAAGTCATCCGACCGGGCGACTTCGATGGAGTTAATCGCACAGCTGAACGGATATTCCATCGGATCAGGCATGCTGGCAGGAGAAGATAAGAAATTAAAAGGACTTGTGGCAATCCGTTTAAAGGAAGAAGATCCGCTTACCATCGGTTATCTGACCAGAACGGGCAGCGAGTTGTCCGAATATGCAAAATATTATATTGAGACTCTGAATCAGTTAAGTGGCAATAAGTAAAACTTATTGCCACTTATTAATTTGAGCAATTATACAAAAAATCATATATCTGATATTATAATCCTATCAAATTACTAGGAAAGGAAAAAGCAGTTATGAAAAGAGCCTATAGACAACAAATGAACATGATTAAAATGTGTTGCTGTACAACCTGTCAATTTCATACAGCTTATTTCTCGTACGCACGATGTTGATTTATGATTAATTAATATGAAATTATATATAATATTAATTATCAAAAGTCACCTGTAGCGGGTGGCTTTTTTTGATAGGAGGTAATAAAGAAATGAGTAAGAGAGAGAATTTTGCAACAACATTGATTCATGGAGGGATTTCACAGGACAAACACACCGGGGCAGTTAACATACCGATTTATCAGACAAGTACATATGCACAGGAAACACCGGGAGTTCATCATGGATATGAATATTCCAGATCCGGAAATCCGACAAGAGAAGCGCTGGAACATCTGATTGCAGATCTCGAGCATGGAACCAACGGATTTGCTTTTGCTTCCGGTCTCGCAGCAATCGCCACAGTCTTTCATCTGTTTCAGTCGGGAGACGAAATTGTGATTTCCAATGATGTCTATGGCGGAACCTTCCGCTTGCTGGACAAGGTGTTCCAATCATTCGGATTGAAATATACACAGGTCAACACCTCTGATCTGGCTGAAGTTGAGGCTGCCGTTCATCCGGGCGTGAAGGCCATTTATGTAGAGACTCCGACGAATCCATTGCTTGGAATTACAGATCTCGAGGGAATTGCCCGAATCGCAAAAAAACATGGAATCCTTTCGATTGTGGATAATACATTCTATACACCATATCTGCAAAAACCGCTGGACTTCGGCATCGATATTGTCGTACACAGCGCGACCAAATATCTCGGAGGACACAGTGATCTCGTCGCCGGACTCGCCGTTGTCAAATCGGCAGAACTGGCAGAACGGATTGGCTTTTATCAAAATGCAATCGGAGGAATTTTACAGCCGTTTGACTCCTTCCTGTTAATCAGAGGAATCAAAACACTGGCGGTTCGTCTGGACAGACATATCGCCAATGCAGAGAAAATTGTGGATCGGCTGGTAGAATCAAAAGATGTCAAAAAAGTTTATTATCCGGGACTGGACAGTCATCCGGGGGCTGATATCAACAGAAAGCAGGCAAGCGCCGGCGGTGCGATGATTTCGTTTGAACTGACAGAGGGACATGATATCAATGAATTGTTTCGCAACCTGAATATCATTACATTGGCCGAAAGCCTTGGAGGAGTGGAATCTCTGATTGAACATCCTGCAAGCATGACACATGCCTCTATTCCGAGAGAAATACGGGAAAAGGCCGGACTGGGAGATGGATTGTTGAGACTGTCCGTCGGTATTGAGGATGCAGATGATTTGATTGAAGACTTGTTTGTAGCGATCGAAAGGAGCAGAATCAATGGCCAGATATAAAAGTATGCACGAGCTGATCGGGCATACACCAATGGTGGAATTGTCTGCAATCAACCGTGAAATCACCTCAAACATTTATGCGAAACTCGAATTTTATAATCCGGGTGGCAGCATAAAAGATCGCATAGGCACTTATATGATTCGCGATGCAGAAGAAAAAGGACTGCTCAAGCCTGGAGGTACGATTGTGGAGGCAACTGCGGGCAATACCGGTCTCGGAATTGCTTTTGCCGCATTGAACCGCGGGTATCATGTCATATTTGTGGTCCCGACGAAATTCTCGATAGAGAAACAAAAGCTTATGATGGCCCTTGGGGCCGAGATTATTAATACACCCAGAGAAGACGGTATGTTAGGAGCAGCCGCAAAAGCAGAAGAACTGCGAAATACAATTCCGGATGCAATCGCCTTGAGACAATTTCAAAATCCCGCAAATCCGGCGGCACATTATGAAACAACTGGACCGGAAATCTATGAGGACATGGAGGGAAAAATTGATTATATCGTCCTCGGTGCGGGAAGCGGTGGTACGCTGACCGGAATTGTGAAATATATCAAAGAAAAAAATCCAAATGTGAAAGCGGTATTGGCTGATCCGGTCGGATCGACAATCGGCGGTGGGGAACATGCGGATTATAACATTGAAGGAATTGGAAACGACTTCATTGCAGATACCTTAGACATTTCATTAGTGGATGAGGTGATCAAAGTCAATGATCGCGAAGCCTTTCGCGGCGCAAGAGAACTGGCCGCAAAGGAGGGCATTATTGCAGGCTCCTCATCCGGAGCCGCATATGCCGCAGCCAGAAAACTGGCGCAAAAAGTAAATCATGCAAACATTGTGATTGTGCTTCCGGACAGAGGAGATCGCTATTTCAGTACAGGACTTTGGGATCAGGAGGACAAAGATGTAGCAGAATGAGCGGCTGTGAGAAGAAGGTAATCCAATCTGGTTCAAACAACGGGAGAAAACATCAATATCCTAGGTGCAAATACGCGGAGCGTCGGCGGAATTGCATACGGACAGATGATTGTGGAACTGCCAGGCCGCAAACGGGGTTTGGACTATTTCGCGCAGATTGGAATCACGGCGGTATCCGTATCCTAAATCACAAAGCAACAAAATCAAAGCAACAAAAATCAGTAACAAGGGGAATTGAAAAGCAATTCCCCAAAATAAAAATGAAGAGAAATGGAGAGAATGAAAAATGGCTAGAATCAAATTATTATCACTCGAAGAAACCACAGGAGCAGAACACGAGAGATACCAGGTATTGGCGGATGCCAACAAGGTAACCAACATGAAGAGAGGCTTATTGCAGGATGCGGCAACCTATGATGCATTTATGGGATGGTATACTTCATGGAACCGTTTGGTTGAGATTATTTCAGTGCGTGAAGCAACTGTTTTTGCACATGCAATTTCTACTACCAACAGCTGCCAGCTGTGCTCCCTGTTTTTCATTTCCGATTTAAAGGAATTGGGAATTGATCCAAAGGAATTCCAGACAACTGATCGTGAAGATTTATTGATCGCACTTGGACAGCAGATTGTAAAGGATCCGACAGCAGTTTCGGATGAATTGTTTGAGAAACTCCATGCAGAATGGGCTGACAACGAGCTGGTTGTCATTGTCGGATTTGCAGCACAGATGATTGCAACCAATAATTTCAATTCCGTATTCAAAATTGATGTGGATGAGCGTCTGCTCCCAATCAAAGGGGAATTCGTACCTGCAACCTGGAGAAAAGCAAATCAGTAGGAGCTTAGAATATGGTCGATTTTGAGTATTATAATCCGGCAAAAATCGAATTCGGCGCTGATGCAATCAAACAATTACCTAAGTTGTTGCAGGAGGCCGAGGTCACGAATTTGTTGCTGGTTTACAGTGGAGACTTTGTAAAGACTCTTGGAATTTTTGATTATATAAAACAGACTTGTGAATCGTTACAGATTCGATTTTTTGAAAATGGAAATGTCATTCCGAATCCATCCATCGAACTGGTGCGGGAACTGGTGCAGGAAGGAAAGCAAAATGGCGTGGATTTTGTGCTTGCTGTAGGAGGCGGCAGCTCAATTGACACAGCCAAGGCAACTGCACTCGGAATCCCTTACCAGGGAGATGTCTGGGACTTTTTTGAAAAAGGAATTCAGCCGGAGTCGGTATTACCGATTGGTGTCATCAGCACACTTCCGGCGAGCGGTTCCGAAACAAGCAACGCAGCGATTTTGTCGAATCAGGAATGGAAACTTGGATTTGAAGACAACCGCCTGATTCCGCAATTCGCAATTATGAATCCGCAGTATACACTTGGTCTGCCGGCTTTTCAGACGGCAGCCGGTGTGGCTGATATTCTCTCTCATTTACTTGAGCGATACTTCTCGGATGTAAGAAACACGGATGTAACCGACTACCTGATTGAGGGTGCCATTCAGGCACTTCTCGTCAACGGCAAAAAAGTGATTGCCCATCCGGATGATCTGGCAGCACGGGCTGAGATTCAATGGCTCGCAGTAATTGCCCATAATAATCTGCTGGATACCGGGCGCATTGGCGATTGGGGATCCCATCGTATCGAACACGAATTAAGTGGCCAGTATGGAATTACACATGGGGAAGGAATGGCAATTGTCATTCCGGCATGGGTTCGATATGCGGCAGGGATAAAGCCGTGGAAGTTGGCGCAGTTATCCAACCGTGTATTTCACACGGATTTGTTTCATTACTCCGAGGAGGAAAGCGCTCGCATTTTAGCAGATGAGTTAGAGCAGTTCTTCCGTGGCCTGGGACTTCGAACCAGACTGGAAGAGCTGGAAATCGATGAGACGCATTTTGCCGAGATGGCAAAGCGTGCCACCAGAAACGGAGCAGTGGGACATTATCTGCAACTGGACGCAGACAAATTCGTGGAAGTCTTAAAACTTGCATAACATTACCACAAGAATTTGTCTTCAATTTCCAGCTCCTGGTTGAGCTGGTCATAAATCATGTATTGACTTAGAAAGGGCAGATACCAGCTCATCAGTACAGGAACCAGAATCAGTGTGTATGGCGCAAATACAACCACAAATGCAATCAGAGCCAGTTCAATCAGGGCAACTTTTAAAACCTTCCAAAGATATTTGGAACTAAACAGCAGGATGTTTACAAATGTGGTTCGCTGCGCCTGTACAAAGAGCACCATCTGGGGCCAGTATAGATTTTGAAAATTCAACATCAGGATGGCAGCAACCAAAAGCAGTACAAAGGTTGCCTTTGAGAGCACAAGCAGATCCGTGTAAATTTGAAGATAAAACAAAAAGACATAAGTGCCGACAAAGACACCGAGGATGCCGCCCGGAACCAGGCTGCAACGGACATTCTGGCGCAGACCTTTGCGGTAATTGTCCCAGCGGCGTCCGCTGTCATCACGCAGACCGCGCTGAATCGAGTCAATAAGTGCGGCAAGAAACGGTGCCATAATCATTCCGCCGACAAAAGATCCGGGAATGAGAATCAGCACGCTTGTGGAAAGAATCGCAAATACAATTGCTGCAATCAGTGGAAGCGAAGAGACAAATACAATAAGGCCGAGAACTGTCCAGTGCCCGGCATAAAAAGATAATAATTGCTGATATCTGCGAAAGCCGACCATGCGTCGGCTTTCATCATATTCATCATCTCTCATAAATAATCCCATACAGACCTCCACAAAAGTATTCATCAAAATCTAGGATCGTGTGGTATTTCCAAAACGATATTCCACCGGCAGACAAACGAGTGCCGGTGTATTGGAACGATCATCGGAAAGCACAATATCAATTGCTGCCTCGGCCATCTGACCAAGCGGCTGCAGAATGGTCGAGCAGGCATAATCATCAAATCCAAATCGAGGGATTCCATCATATCCGATAATCTGAACATCCTCCGGAATGCGGATTCCGTTTGCAGTCAGAAAGGACTGAATCTGCAATGCAATCAAATCGGTGCCGCAGAATATGCCGTCGTAATCCAATTTCCCGTTTGAAATGTGAGAGGACAGAAACTGATAGAGCGCTTCGATGCCATCTTCATCATAGACACGATGAATCGTGTAATCGGTTCCTTTGAATTTGCATTCACTCTCGAAACCGAGTGGGCGCTTATCTGCTTCGCCCTGTACATGGGAAGAGATTCCGAGGAAGAGCAGCTTCCTGCAACCGTTTTCAATGAGCTTGTCGGCCGCAATCTGTCCACCTGTGTAGTTATCGCTGGATACACATGGAATATGGCTGTGAAATTTGCGGTCGATGATGACAAAAGGAATGTCCTCCTGTACTTCAAGATCAGGATTGTAGGTGATGGCAATGATGCCATCGACTTTGTTTTGCTGAACCATGTCGATGCAGTTTTGTTCTGTTTGCGGATCAAACGAAGTGGTCGCAACCAGCAAACGATATCCGCGTAATGCCAGTTTGTCACAGCACAGATTGGCGAAGTGTGCATAGAATGGATTCGTGAGGTTCGGAACAATCAGCGCCACCGTCTGTGTTTTGCGGGCGCGTAATCCTCTCGCATAGATATTTAACTGATAACCGAGGCGTGCAGCCGCAGCCTCTACTTTTTCTTTATATTCCTCTCCGACAGGAATTCCGTTGAATACTTTGGAGACGGTGCCGAGTGCGACTCCCGCTTCTACGGCAACATCTTTCATCGTTGGTTTTTTTGCAGTCATAATTTCCCCTAATTTTTTATTTGTACATGAAACCTTTCATGCCTTTTTATCTTACATGATTTCAAAAGGGATGTAAAGTGAAAAGCGGGATAAAAATCTTATTTGTTCAGAGGCTACGATGCGTTGATTTGTCTGAAATTGTGGAATGTGTACAAAAAAGGAAGATGCAGATTTGTTGAAAGAGTATGAAAACTCTTTTTCCGCATAAACATAATTGACATTCGGATGACAAAATGGTAATTTATGTGTGCAGGGCGTGAAACGATTCACGAAACAGATTCACGACCGGCTAAATGATTGAAAAGTGAAAAAGGAGGCTGCTATGGCGGCAAAGAAGAAACAACTATCGAGACGAATACGGGCCAACTGGCAGATGTATTTATTATTGCTGATTCCTGTTGTGATTACATTTATTTATAAATATATCCCAATGTATGGAATTCAGATCGCATTTCGCGATTTCTCCGCAAACAAAGGAATCTTCGGAAGCGATTGGGTGGGACTTTACTGGTTCAAACGATTTTTTTCTTCCCCGAATTGTCTGCGCATGATCAGGAATACATTTCTGCTGAGTGCGTTCAGTCTGTTGTGGGGATTTCCGGTGCCGATTATTTTGTCACTGTGCATGAACCAGTTGCGATTTCCGAAACTCAAACGCGTGACGCAGACCGTATTATATGCACCGCATTTCATCTCTACGATGGTCATCTGCGGTATGATCAAAATTTTCCTGAGTCCATCAGGCGGACTGCTCAATCTGATTCTCGGTTCACAGGTGGATTTCCTGACAGAATCGACTGCATTTCGTACCATCTATATTGTCTCCGGAATCTGGCAGGACGCAGGATGGGGTTGCATTATTTACCTGGCGACGCTCGCAACGGTGGATACCTGTTTATATGAGGCTGCAAAGGTGGACGGCGCCAGTGTATGGCAGCGGATTGTTCATATTGATCTGCCGGCACTTTTGCCGATGGCAATCCTGAATCTGATTTTAAGCGCAGGCTCTCTGATGAATGTCGGATTTGAAAAGGTATGGTTGTTGCAGACCGATTTGAACAAGGCGACTTCCGATATTATCGCAGTATATGTTTATGAACAGGGTATTGAACATGCCAAGTACAGTTATTCGACAGCGGTGGGATTGTTCAATACGGTCATCAACCTGCTGCTTTTGATTATTGTAAATAAAATTGCAAAACGACATTCGGATGTCGAGTTTGTATAGGAGAATATTATGAAACATTCAAGAAATAAGTTTGGGCTGTCAGATCGGACGAGTTCTGTGATTCTTGTAATCATAGCATTGCTTTTGATCGTGATTGTGGCCTATCCGATTTATTATGTACTGATTGCATCCTTTTCCAATCCATATGATGTGTATGCGGGAAAGACATTCTTTTGGCCGAGCGGTTTTACATTGCGCGGATATCAGGCAGTATTTGCCGATAGCAATATCTTTCGAGGCTATCTGAATTCCGCAAAATATACCATCATTGGAACGGCATTTTCCGTTGTGATGCTTTATATTACGGCTTATCCGCTGACTCAGCGGGATCTGCCCGGACGCAAAGCAATCAGTTTGTTTTTTATCATTACCATGTACTTTGGCGGTGGATTGATTCCAACCTATCTGATTGTCAAAGAAACCAATTTGATTGGAAATATGTGGGCCCTGTTTTTGCCAGGTGGAGTATCTGTGGCAAATATGATTCTGGTTCGCAATTATTTTCAAAACAGTATTCCGCATGAATTGATCGAAGCGGCAGAGATTGACGGGTGCAGCAAACTAAAAACCTTCCTTAAAATAGTCATTCCTCTTTCCCTTCCTATTATGGCCGTGATGGTGGTATTCAGCATGGTTGCATATTGGAATGACTGGTTTACGGCATTGATTTATCTGCCAAAACCGGAAATGGCACCGCTGCCGCTTGTGCTGCGGAATATTCTGATCAAGAGTTCGGCAACGGCAAAACAGTCGAGCACCATCAGTGGTGGCTATGCCGAGCTCAATAAGATAACGGAAATGATTAAATTTTCTTCCATTATTGTGGCAGCAGCACCGATGCTGATTTTATATCCGATGGTGCAAAAATATTTTGAAAAGGGCATGATGTCCGGAGCTGTCAAGGGTTAACGAGTGCTCAACGGAAGCCATTTTAAGCCGGCAAATCATGGCATCCTTGAACAGATATAAGAAACATCTAATGTTGAAAGGAGAAACAATGAAAAAGAAAGTAGTATCAGCGCTTTTGATATCTGCGGTGTTTGCAACTTCGCTTTGGGGTTGCGGGGGCAACGGGGGCTCATCAGAAAATGCAAAAATGAATGACAACACGGAGCAGACGAAGTTCTCAATTGTCGGAGGACAGAGTGCACTTTCCCCGGGTTATGACGATAATGTGGTTTTGAATGAGATGATGAAGAAAACAGGAATCAGCATCGACTGGAATACGATGAGTGATTCTCTTGCAGAACAGGTCAATATCCAGATTGCAGGCGGCGATCTGCCGGATGCCTATATGGGTGTTGGATTCTCAAACTATGACTTGTCCAAATATGGTGCAGGCGGCACATTTATCGATTTGACGCCTTATATCAATGAGGAGACGATGCCGAATCTGACAAAGATTCTGAGCGAACATCCGGAAATCAAGTCTGCGATTACCATGGATGACGGATGTATTTACGGTCTTCCTTCCGGAGAGCAGATGGGAACTGCGGGAATCGGAAAGGACGAAGATTACTCCATCTTTGCCATTCCTCAGTTTTCGATGATCAACAAGGCATGGCTGGATGATCTCGGACTTGAGGTGCCGACCACATTGGATGAATTGCATGATGCATTAAAGGCATTCAAAGACAATGATATGGCTGCAAAAATGTATGGTGCAGACAAGGGCTCTACCATTCCGATGTCGACAGGATTTGACCAGTGGTGCTGGGGACAGAATGTCTTCTATGCAGGATTTGGATTTACCAACTGGATTAACGATGTCTGCAACGATCTGGTACTGGGCGAAGACGGAAAAGTTAATTTTGTCTGTGATGATGATAATTATCGTGATGCACTTACTTACTTCTCCAACTGGTACCAGGAAGGATTGATGGATGCGGAAATGTTTTCACAGTCTGATTCACAATTGATGGCAAAATGTCAGCAGGGCTATGTCGGTGTATCGACATGGTGGTATATCGAGGAATTGATGGGAGATTACGCAAAAGATTATGTATTCTTACCAATCCTTACAGGACCGAAGGGAACTGCATATGAAGGAACCAGCAATGTGACACTTCGTACCGGTGGCGGTACAAACTCCGGCAATCTCTCTGTGACCACAGCATGCAAGAGCCCGAAGAATCTCTTGAAATTCTTTGATCAGTGGTATGTGGGCGAAAATGTTATGCAGCTTCAATATGGTCCAATCGATGTCTACTTTACAGGCAAAGATGACAAGGGCAACTGGAATTCCATCACCGAAGAGGAAGCACAGGCAAAATACCAGAAGGGTGCGGGAGAATTAAAGAGCTACTATGAAGTGGCCGGACCAAAAATGATTCTCTCTGAATATTATTCCAACACCTTTAATATGGAACAACGTGCAATCGAGCGATTGACCGATCTCTATGATTACTGGCTGCCACAGGCAAAGAACAAAAGCTGTTATCCAATTGACTGTGTATTCAGCAACGAAGAACTGGATACCATCGATATGTACAAGACCGATTTTGAAAATGCAGTAGCAGAACAGGAAGGACTCTGGCTCAAAGAGGGTGGACCGACTGACGAAGAATGGGAAGCCTATAAGAGTATGTTGAATGACTCCTGCGGAATGCAACAGTTACTTGATATTTATCAGGCGGCATACGATCGCTACGTGAGCGCACAGTAAAAGGGCTGTATGATCTGCACATCCCGCATGGGGTGTGCAGATCAATCAAATAAATGGTGAAAAAACAATGAGTGAACAATTAACAAAAGCGAGAGAATACGAGGAAAATGCAGGCAAACAGGTGCCGAAAGAGGAGCGGCAGCTGTTTCATGTCACCCCGACTGTGGGATGGATGAATGACCCAAATGGATTCAGCCGGTATCAGGGAGAATACCATCTGTTTTATCAATATCATCCGTATGATACCAAATGGGGGCCGATGCATTGGGGACATGTGAAGACAAACGATTTTATCCGTTGGGAGAGACTCCCGATAGCGCTTGCACCGGATACGGAGGCGGACAAGACCGGATGTTTTTCCGGAAGCGCACTTGAGACAGAGGATGGGCAGATGCTGCTTGCCTATACCGGAGTGACCACGGTGGAGGAAGACGGACAGGCTGTGGATTATCAGCAGCAGTGTATTGCAATCGGCGATGGCATCAATTTTGAAAAAATATCCTGCAATCCGATTCTGGATCGCAATGCAATTCCAAAAGAAAATCATAAGCAGGATTTTCGTGATCCGAAGATATGGGCGCACAAGGACTGCTATTATATGGCAGTGGCAAATCGCAGTGCGGATACGAGCGGTGAGATTTTGCTCTATCAATGTAAAAAGGAAAATATACACGACTGGAGCTATGTCGGTGTTTTAGATAAATGTAACAATGAGTATGGCAAGATGTGGGAATGCCCGGATTATTTTGCGCTGGACGGATATCATGTATTGCTTGTAAGCCCGCAGGAAATGAAGGCATCTCAAACTGAATTCCATTGTGGATATAATGCGATTGCATTTTTGGGAGGCGGCGACAATCAAGGCAATTTCTGCCGCAGGACTGCGCAGACACTGGACTACGGGATGGATTATTACGCGCCGCAGACGGTTCAAACAGATGACGGCCGCCGGATTTTGATTGCATGGATGCAAAACTGGGAGACCGCCAATTACAACAATGAGGAACATCATATTTACGGTTCCATGACTGTACCGCGCGAACTGACTGTCGAGAATGCACGAATCCTGCAAAAACCGGTGCGAGAAATAACAAACTATTACGGCAAAGAGACCCGGTTCGAAAAGCAGATTGTAAATGGAAACATCGAGGTTGGCATGCAGGGGCGCGTGTTTGATATGACCATTTGCCTGAGCAATTACAAAGACTGCAATCGTTTCAGGATAAACCTTGCCGCGTCAAGAAATATGGAGTGCTATAGCCAGATTCGTTATGACTTCAAAAACCACGAAGTGACGATAGACCGGAGTCATTGCGGATGTCGCCGCGATATGGTTCATGTCAGAACCTTCCCGGTTGAAGCACAGGATGTGGTGAAGCTACGCATCCTCATGGATAAAAACAGCATTGAATTGTTTGTCAATGATGGAAAAGCTTCTGCGACGATGCTGATCGATACACCGATTTCGATGGATGCAATCACATTCGAAGCAGACGGAAACATCACAATGGAAGCCGTTCATTATGATTTAGAAGAAAAATTATGCGAAAACAAATAAAAATTTTGGTGGCCCTGGTTGTTTTTGCAATTTGCGTATTTGCGGTTGCTTTTGGATTTATATTGCAAAACAAAAAGGATGAAAATATGATATTGCATTTGGGATTCAATGAAGGAAGCGGAACCGTTGTCTCTGACCTGTCCGGACATTTAGCGGATGCGACGGTACATGACCGGTTGCAACCATTGCAATGGAGGTCCAAAGGTGTGGATGGGGGCTCGTTGCTTTTTGATGGTGATTCCACATATATTCAATATGACAAAGAGGAGTGCTTGATAGAGGGAGAAACTTTTTGTGTTTCTGTCTGGCTTGCACCTCGCGCTTTTGAATGGGATGACCCGCAGGCAAAAAGTAAAGGAACGCAGGCATTGACTGCAATCATCAGCCAATATAATGCAGATAAAACCGCAGGAATTTTGCTGGGATATCAGCGTTTTGGACAATTATGTTTTGAAGTGGGAGCGACAGATGGCTGGCATACATTGTGGTCGAAAGAAGATTTAAAACGCGATTGCTGGAATCATGTCGCAGCAGTATTTGACGGAAAAGCTGGGGAGATGCGTTTGTATTTGAATGGCGACTGTGTGGGCGAGGCAGAGGTGGAAAAGGCGACCTCCATTGTTCCGGCAAAACAGAAAGCATTCCTGATCGGACGAAATTCAAATGCCCAACGACTTGCGGCTGGCGAATTAAATATGTTTTCCGGATTAATAGATGATTTGATGATTTGTGCGGATGTGATGGAAGACAAGCAGATGCTTGCCTATTCAGATGTGCCACAGTTGGATTACGAAGAAATTGCATTGCCGAATGTATTGCAGGAGGATGAATTTCGACCGGCATATCATGGTGCTCCATATCAACATTGGATGAATGAACCGCATGCTCCTTTTTATTACAATGGCAAATATCATTTGTTCTTTCAGCAAAATATGACGGGAACATACTGGCGAAATATCCAATGGGGACATCTCGTGAGTGACGATATGGTTCATTGGACTCCAATCAAAGAAGCGATTGTCCCAACCCGGGATTCGGTTGTGCTGGATGGAGTATGGTCCGGTAATGCGACTTATGACAAAAATGGAATTCCACTTTTGTTTTTTACGGCGGGCAATGATAGTTTCAAACAGGCGGGTTTGCTGTCAAACCAGAATATTGGCGTGGCTTATCCCAAAAATTTGTCAGATGAAAATTTGACGGAATGGATGATATATGATCAATTGGCGGTTGAACAAAAGCCGGGACAGGGACGCTTGGGTGAGTTCCGAGATCCTTACATTTTGAAAATGCAAGATGGCTGGTATATGTTTCTGTGCTCCGGCAGTACAAAGACTGTCGGCGGAACCGTTTTGGTTTATAAGTCCGACAAGCTGGAATTAAAGGAAGATGGAACCATCGATATGGATTGGAAATATCTTGGCCCATTATATGAATTGTCGAATCCGACCGCACGATTCGGTACTTCATGGGAGCTTCCAAGTGTTTTTTCGATTACCAATCGCGATGGAACCGTGACAAAAACCGCTTTCATATTTTCTCCGGCACCGGCGTCCACTGCTGATAACAAAATCTATTATATGCTTGGAGCGTTTGATGATGAAAGCGGAAGCTTTGTTCCGGATGAAGCTTTTTCTGAGAATCCGCAAATCCTCGATTATGGAGACAATGTCTTTACCGGCCCGAGTATCCTGCAGGACCCCAATACGAAGCAGACCTATCTGTTTTCTATTATGCAGGATCAAAGAAGCGGGGCACAGGAAGGCGCTGCCGGATGGGCGCATACCGTTGGACTGACACGACAAATTTGGCTGAACGAAGATGGAAGTGACTTGTGTATGAAACCGATTGATGCGCTTCATACCTATGAAAAGGAAATCTTAGTGGATGAAGCAGGTGCCTTTACCATGGCACAAATCAATGAGATGTTGGAGGATATAAAAGGAGATCAATTGCATATCAGGATGACATTTACTGATGTCACACAATGTGAATTGCGCTTGAAAGCAAGCGAGAAGGAATTTACAGCCCTGACTTATCAAAATGGCAACATCTCGGCAAAGACCACGACGCGTGGAAAGGAAGCAAAGCCGGGTGAATCAGGAGGACCGCTGCATCCGGATGAGGGCAATCTTACGATGGATATTTATATTGACCGTTCATTGATAGAAGCTTTCTTCAATGAACAAAAATCCATCAGCATCCGATCCTATAGCAAATGGGATGCACAATCCGTCTTTCTTGCAGACTGTGATGCGATTGTGACACAGATTTATATTGCTGAAATCAAAGACTAAAATACAAAAAAAGCAGTTGTGATTGAGGAGATTCTCAGTCACAACTGCTTTTTGATTGTTTTGTTTATGATTGCATGTCTTCAGGAAGTTCTACGCGGAAATATTTGATATTGGTGGTCAGTTCTTCTGCAATCTTTTGGAGATCTTCTGCCTGAACCACAACAGATTCCATGTTGGAATCGAGCATTTGCAAAGATGCACTGGTCTGCTGTGTAGATGCAGCATTTTCTTCCGAAATACTTGAGAGTGATTCGACGGAATTCAGAATGTTCTGCTTGTCGTAATTCATGGATTCCACGAGTTCTACAATCTGCTTGTTACCGACTTCGGTCTCCTGAAGGAGAAGCAGCATCTCGTCGAAGGTCTGGCTCATCTCTTCTAAAGCAGTTGTTTCTGCTGTGATGGCGTCTTTGATGGATTCGGTCAATTCTTTATTCTTATTGGAATAATCATTGATGGTCGAAAGCATATCGGTAATCTCTCCTGCAAGCTTGTTGGACTCTTCGGCAAGGTCTTTGATGCTGTCTGCGACAACTGCGAAACCGCGTCCCGCTTCACCGGCTCTTGCGGCCTCAATGGAAGCATTCAGTGCAAGCAGGTTTGTCTGGCTTGCAATATTGATAATCGCTTCGGCTGCTGTTGAAATTTGAGCAACCACAGTTGCAGTATCATTGACGGAAGCAGATACCTGACTTGCCATGGCATCATTTTTCTGATCCTGTACTTTGATCTGCTCTAACTGTTCCTTAACTTTTGCAGACTCGTCATATACCAGACGGCCCTTTTCCAAGTTGGAATTTGCGGAATCAAGGACATTGTCAACAGCACTTCCCATGTTGATGGTGATGGAAGAGGTGCTCTGTACATCCTCTGCCATAGCGGTTGCGCCATCGGCCAGATCGGATACTGCCGAACTGATGTCGGTCGTGGTTTTCTGTGAATTGCTGATGCTGTCTTTTGCAACTTCTGCTTTGTTATTGACGGTGTCAGCATGTTCAATCACCTGAACAAGGACATTGCGCAGAGTATGTCGCATGTTCTCGAGTGCTTCTCCGATATGATTGAATTCGGTAACGGTACTGCGTGGACGGATTTTTGTGACGAAGTCGCCACCTGCAACGCGCTCCACACATGCTGAAATCTGCTTTAAACTCTTGCGTAAGCTGAGCAGCATGAGAATGGTAAAAATCAAAAGGCCAAGTGCAACCGCAGTAAAGATTGCAGCGGTGGTAATGATGGTATTCTGTACATTTGAATTGTTGATGGTGCGCTCTTTTTCTGCCCACTTTTCGGTAATCTCGGTCATTTCGCTCAAAGCTTCGCGACCGGCCAAAAAGTCATTGTCCCACTTCTCGATATCGCCTTCGCCGGTATTGACTTTGTAATCGGTTTTCCAGGATTCGAAATAATTTAAAAAGTCATTGTAGCATTGTTCAAATGTATGCTTCTCTTCTGAGGTCAACTCTGAATACAGCAAAGGATTTTTCTGTGCAATGGCAATGGCGGCATCCACACGTTCCTGTACCTGTACGGTATTCTCATTGATCTCTTTTTCATATAAATGTAAAGTGGTTTGAGGAACATAGTCGGAATAGGCTAAATACTTGGTCCCTGCAAGCATGGCCTGATAGAAGTCACGATCCGCATTGAGCAATTCGCCGCTGATTTTGTAGAGCGTGTTGTAGTACACATTCTCATCATCACGCTCAATCTTTTTCATCATCGTGGCTGAAATGATGATGCTTAATACCAATGCAATTACAAGAGGAACTGTAATGGTAAGAAGCAAGGCAGACAAACTGGCCTGAAAGCCGGCTTTCTTTTTGTTATTCATTTGTAAAACCTCCTTCAATACTCCTAAAGATAGTATTTATATATAGGTATTATTTTATCATTTCTACCATAAAAGTACACTATAATTTTCAAAAAACAAATTTACCATTCACAGCCTGCATTCCACTAGCATCCTCGCCCCATGGCCCCGGTACGCCCTTCACTTTGCAAGAATATTTTGGTTTTCATCTCAGTCGGATAAGACCCCTTCCTCTAAGCGAAGCGAAGGTAGGGTTTATAACAAACTGGTCTCAGTCGGGGGGACAATCTCCGACTGAGATAAACGCTCCGCGAGGATGCGCAGAGATTTGCATATGAAATATGTCAGCTACGCTGACGCAAATCTCGCGCCAAGTCTCGCGAGCGAGACTTGAAATATGCAAAAGCTCGCATCTTGATTACCATGTGTCTTTTGAATGCCTGCACAATTTTGAAAAAAGGTTTATAGTTGGCGGACACCAAAAACTGTCGTATATGTACTTCTCAGTCTAAGGGATACCCGGGTGAATCGGAGTGAGCCCTAGTGAAATAAAAATGAGTTTTGATGTTTATAGGCATGCGCCGCCACGGAAGGCGGTGCAAATGCGAATGCAACACGACGTTGCGTAGAAGCATGGTGCCTATAAACACAAAACTCATTTTGTCATTTTACTTGGCAAACGGAGTCTGAA
>NZ_PDYG01000081.1 GCF_002735305.1 Agathobacter ruminis | reverse complement strand
ATTCAAACTTATCTGTGAGACAAATCATCCTTTAACCAGTCCCAAAAATCTTTGATCCATTCGATACGCACTCGCATTTTATCCCATTTCCGCTCGCCTGCAAATTGTACTTCTATATCATCCAAATATGAGTAGACATAATACATATAATTATGTTCTCCTGGCTCACAGTAGTCATAATAGTGTTTCTTGAGCAATGCTTCAGCACTCTTCTTATCCTTAATCAGCCAATTATCATTTAAAAAATCATAATGTAATGATTGCTCCCCCCGCAAGAATGATCCTTCTGCCAT
>NZ_PDYG01000080.1 GCF_002735305.1 Agathobacter ruminis | reverse complement strand
ATGGATCAAAGATTTTTGGGACTGGTTAAAGGATGATTTGTCTCACAGATAAGTTTGAATTAGTTGCCATGGGCGTGTGCCTAAACATTTCTCAGGAGGTGGGTATTAGTTTGAAAAAATATATGATAGTCATTTGTGTTGCTCTTATCATGATATTGATTGGTTTTGGGATTAAACATCATGTTGATAAAAATGATATAGATTTTTCCAATGCAGAAAGGATTAGTCTTGTATACAGTGGAAATATTAATGTAGAGATTACAGATAAAGATGATATTAAAACCCTTAAAGAGATTATTTCTGGAGTCAGTTATCGCGAAAATCCTTCTTGCGGATTTGGATATGATTACGCTGTCATATTTGAGTATGAAAATAATAAAACATATATGTGTATAGCGTATGACGGATGTTCACATGCTAGAATAAATAATACGAATAGATATGTGAGGATAAAAAGCCGTGACACATTGAATGGAATATTACAAAAGTATGGAATACCAGAGATTGGACCGATTTAATCTGTAAATCTATCTGGAATACCATGTTGCAAGTAACATGCTTTCTTATGCGCTACAACTATGAGCAAAAAATGTGTTGAAATGTGCTATTATCGGAGTGATTGACAGTGTTGTTGTGAATTACTAGAATTATTTTATCTCAGTCGGGGTTACAATCTCCGACTGAGATAAACGCTCCGCGAGGATGCGCA
>NZ_PDYG01000079.1 GCF_002735305.1 Agathobacter ruminis | reverse complement strand
TTGGTCTCCCATGCAATTTTGTTTGATGCTAAGATTTCATCATCCAAATTTCCGTTCTCATCATATGCATATTGAACAGGAATCCATGCAGCTTCCCAATAGAATACGCCGATTCCATTTGTGGTATTTGCAATGGTATTTACAACAGAACGAATCTCGTTTGCCTGTCCCTGCTCTGTGAAATCATAGCTCTGGCCTGTATCATTGCTTCCCTCACGAACGGTATTATCATGGCCATCTCCATCTTCGAGGCTATACGCCCAAGAAGTTTCAGCCACCATCACCTTCTTGCCATAAGTGGTTGCAATATTTGATAATACAGATTGTAAATTGCTTAAAGTTCCATGCCAGTATGGATAATAGGATGATGCAAATACATCATAATCCACACGATATTGATCTAACTGAGCTGCAAAATTTGCATAATTTGTGCTTCTCTCCGGATTGGTGAAATGAATTGCAATCAAGATATTCTCATCAATTGCACGAACCGCATTTGCACCGGCGCTAAATAAGGTGCAACGTTTTTCCCAATTGGATTCACCGCAGAAGGAATTGGTGGTCTCATTTCCAATTTGAACCATTCCTACGTCAACACCGGCATCCAAAAGAGCATTTAAGGACTCTGTTGTATAATTTGTGATTGCGGTTGTCTTTTCTTCTAAATTCATATCAGCCCAGGCTTTTGGCACTTTCTGTTTTCCCGGATCTGCCCAGAAATCAGAATAATGGAAATCGATCAGCACACGCATGCCTGCGTTGGTCGCCCATTTTCCCATCTTTATTGCAGCAGCTAAATCATTATTTCCGCCGCCGTATCCAACGCGTGTTTCAGAATTATATGGATCATTCCAAACACGAAGTCTGATCCAATTGGTTCCGTTGGCAGCAAGGAAATTAAAGAAGCCCTGAGGATCAAGTTCATTTCCCTCGTAATCATAGAACTTCGCTCCGCTGTTATACAATGAAAGATAAGATGACACATCCGCACCGGTAATGAAATCATCTGTCAAATTCACTTTCTCTACATAGACAGAGGATTCTACTGCAGTATCCTCTTGCTCCGGTGAATCAGCATTCTCATCAGCTGTATATGCATATAAAACGATATCATCAATATCGCCCCAGTATTCTGCACTCAAATCCCCGGTGATAGAAATGCTTACAACAGACTCAGAATCCAAGGTGAATTCTTCTGTTTCCACGGTCTTCCAAGTATTATAACCTGTTGTCTGACCAACCTCGATTGAGTTTGTTCCGGCTGTAAGCGTTAGGTTTGTATCGCCTTCTGCTCCCTCAAATTTTGCAGATACTTTATAAGTTCCTGCAGGAAGAGTAATCTCCTGAGACATTCCAAAATGTGCACTTTCAGAATTTCCGTTATAGAGATTCAGGAAGTTGGTGGCATTTTCTGTCATCCAGCTATCGGTCTTAACTGCATATGTAACACCATCTGCAACATCCATGCTCCAGCCTGTCGTATCAGCGCTTTCAAAATCCCCATTTGTAAGAAGATCAGACGCTTTCCAGCTACTTGTGTTGTCCCAAGTGCTTGGAGTCAGTGTCCAAACCCCATCATTCCAAAAATCCCCTGTAAAATCAGCATCTGACAGGGTAACAGATGTCGCTTCATCTGCAAGCACATTTTCTGCAAATCCCGTAGTTGCAAATTGTGCGACTACAAGAGCAGCTGCAAGAGTCGTGCTACAGATTCTTGAAAGCTTTTTCCTTCTCATCTCGTTGTCCTCTTTTCTCTGATCGGCATCAGAAAGTAAAATATTTGTGCGCAACTTTTTGCGCAACCGGTTGCTCACTTTTGCAATTCAAGTATAGCATTCCAATTTTTTCATTTCAATTATCACGAACTCCCAAAGTTAAAGGACATTTTTTAGTAAATATTTTTGTTTAAAATTTATCAAATCCTACTTTCTTCCCATCCGTCATGCGCAACTCTGACTAATTTAGTACTATTTTCACAGAAAAAGTGCGCAACAAATATGTTTTGTTGCGCACTCTCTACTTTCTGATTTTCTATTTGTTTGCGGTCATCCAATTTTCGTTCAGATTGGATTAACAATATAACGGATCTCCGTCATCTCCGTAATTCATTACCTGTTCGTTCAATGTCACGCCAAAGGCTTTGCCGATTGCGCGCAGGTTATCATCTGTGATAGTCTGTCGAGGTCTCTTGCCACCATTTGCCGCGAGTGCAAGGGCGCAGATCTCTGCAGCCTTTTCGATGGTATGCATCAAACCGAATGCAATATCAAAATCCGGTCCTGATACAAACAGACCATGGAATGCCCAGATTGCAGCATCATAATGTTCCATCAGCTCACAAGTTGCCTTTGCAATCTCAGCGCCGCCCGGCACCATCCACGGAACAACACCGACACCATTCGGGAAAACCACGCAGCATTCTGTGGCACTCTTCCACAATGCTCTCGTGAAAATCTCAGCCTTTAACGGAAGCACATAGGTCAGTGCAATCACATATGGTGTATGCGCATGATAAATCACACGGTTTTCACCATTTGTCACGCGTTTGCGAATGGAATGGTTCATAAAGTGTGTCGGGAATTCGGAAGTCGGCTTTCCTCCATCTTCCAATCCCCAAACAATACGATAGGAATCTCCTTTGTTGTTGATTTCGACAATACAAATGGAATTTTGTGGTTCCAAGTCTACATTGCGCAAAAACTTTCCGGACCCGGTTGAAATAAAGAATTCATTCTTCAGATTTTCAGCCTGTACATCCATTTTTACCCAGTCGCCCGGGGTCTTGCGAAAATACGGACGGCACTGTTCCACATCCTTTTCACGCATACGGTAGGTCAGATTACCTCCGTTTCGCTCATGCCAGCCCTGACGCACACCGTCAGAACACATACGGATATAGCCCTCCATACAAGGTACACCAAAAATTGTATTCATATTCTTACCCTCCTGACTTGTTTCTCCCTCCTTACATTATAACGCATTTGCATAAAACCCGAAACCAAAACCTTTGAAACCGTTATCTGGTAATAATATCTACCGGAACATTTAAGATTTTGGCAACCTTCAAAATAGTATCAATATGACGTCCCACTGCTGCAGCCATATGATGAGTTGGGCCGGCCTCACTCCAGCGGTTTACGAATTCTCTTGCACCGATGGAGAATCTGGTGCGCATATTGGTATCACCAAACATAAAGATTGGTCCTTCTTCATTGACGCCTTCGGCAACCACAAATTTGAAATGTCCATCCATATCCTGGGTAATTCCAAGATAAGTCACATCTCCTGTCGGTGGATAGAACTGTGTCAGATATCCGCCACCTGTCTTGCCGTGGAATACCGGAACGATTTTCATGGTCGGCTTATGCGCCTGCGAAATGTCCGCATCACCCGATCCGGAATGACCGATGATACAGATATCTTCGTTGAAATCAATCGAATACATTTCCGAAAGTTGTCCGGTACCGGAAATCGTCTTTAAGATGGACATCGCCATTGCCACCTTAATATCGCCTTCTACCGCACAGGCGGTTCCCTGCTTGATCAGCATAGAGAAGGCAGGAATCAGCATACTGTCAAGCTTGCCTGCAATCCCCTGTGAAAAACCATCATAATGAGAAGCCACAAGGGCAAGATCCTCATCCTTGACCCATTGCTCGAACGCAACCACATAGCGCGCCATATCCCATACGGTCTCCACAGTTGCACCGCCTTCGATTTCAAAGGTATCGAGGATTTCCTCTGCCTTTGCACGAATCGCCTGTTCATCTGTGATATTGTCTGCAATTGCCCACATCTTTTCCCAGTCAAACTGCTTGGTATAAAGTCCCATTCTGTTATAGAGATTTGTCTCATCAATATACAAATCCATCATTCCCGGATATGGACGGCCAATCTGTGCAATATTGGTATAACGGAATCTTCTGCGTACCTGTGCTGCCTTGCACCAGTCTTCGATTTCATGCTGTACATATTCGTCTCCGCCTTCAACAACACCGGTGATTACTGCATGACGCTTGCCGGCACGCTCAAGGTCTGCCACCATCTCGCCAACCGCACCGCAGGCATACAATTCACCGAGCCACTTTGGTGTATCGGTATTTGCATAGTCCGGTGCTTTTAATTTCTGTACATTGACCAGTACCACCGGCACATCCAAATCTCTGACAGCCGGAAGCATATTATAGGAAGTCGCATAAGTCAGCAACTGCAAAATAACCAGATCAACATCTGCAGCACGGAATTTGTCACCTGCTGCCATGGACAGTTCTTTTGTGGTTACCATACCACCGTCAATCACTTCGACAGTATCCGGAATGGTCTTCTTAAATGCTTCATACTGTGCTTCAAACTCCGGAACCAGCTCCGGGAACTGTGGCAGATAAGCGCCCAATGCAATTGAAAATACCCCAACTTTTGCTTTTGTGTTTACTAACATTATAAATCCTCCTTCAAATAATCATGTCTTATCTTGTCTAATTCTTATCTATTGCGGCTGATATTCCCCGATTTCAAATGAATCGAAAATACATCTTCTCGCATCCTGCAGGTTCTGCAATTCGTGGTTTGCAATCATCTGAACCACGACATTGCCGATGGCTGTTCCCTCTGTCGGTCCGGTATAAACCTTGCGCTTGCAGGCATTTGCGGTCAGCTGGTTCAGATATTGTGCATTCGAACCGCCTCCGACAATATGAACCGCATCATAATGTTTACCTGTAATCTGTTCGATTTCCTCTACCGTATCGGCATAACATGCAGCAAGAGAATGATAAATGACTGCAGCAACCTCGGCGATTCCCTCCGGAACCTGCTGTCCGCTTTCCCTGCATGCAGACTGTACGGCCTTGACCATCGAATCCGGTGCGAGGAAGCAGTCGGAATTCGCATCGACAATTGAATCAATCGTCGTCTCGGAAGCCATCTCACAAATCTTTGCATAACTGTAGTTGTCTGCAATTTCCTTCTTTGCGGAATTGATCATCCACATGCCCATGATATTTTTCAGGAAGCGGAAGCGATAATCATATCCGCCCTCATTGGTCAGATTACGGCGCATACTCTCTTCTGTGCAGATGGCATTTTTCAGTTCCGTTCCCATCAATGACCAGGTACCCGAACTGATATAAAGCACATCATCAGAATTGCTCGGTACTGCGATTACCGCAGAACCGGTGTCATGCGTTGCCGGAAGTACCACCCTACAGTTGTAACCGACTTGCTTTTGGATTGCTTCCGTCAGTTCTCCAATCATGGTGCCCGGTTTGCAAATCTCGGTAAAGATTTCTTTTGGGAAGCCCAGCCGTTCGATCAGTTCGTAATCCCAGTCTTTGGTCACCGGACTGACGAGCTGTGTGGTCGAAGCATTTGTATACTCAGTCACAGCCACACCGGTCAGAAGATAATGGAAGTAATCCGGAATCATCAGCATTTTCTTTGCTTTTGCCAATTGCTCCGGTTGCTGTACCTGCACTGCCTTTAGCTGATAAATGGTATTAAAAATCTGCTTTTGAATTCCGGTACGCGCATACAATTCCTCCAAAGGAATCGTTTGATATACCAGTTCATCCATGCCCTTGGTACGGCCGTCGCGATATCCGACGGTATCACCCAGAAGTGAACCGTTCTCATCGAGCAGCGCAAAATCGACAGCCCAGGTATCAATTCCCATACTGTATGGGATTTTGCCCAGCTCTTTGCACTTTTTCATACCGGTGATAATCTCGCGGAACAACTGCTCAGAGTCCCAGACTTTATGTCCGTTCTTGTCAATCATTCCATTCGGGAAACGGTGAATTTCCTCGAGAATTATTTTACCGTCCTGTAAGTGGGACAAAATATGTCTTCCGCTGGATGCCCCAATATCCACGGCAAGATAATATTGCATACAAAACCCTCCTCATGCTTTTTCTTTGTTTTTGCTACTCTCATCATACACTTGCAGGCGCCACAAAAAAAGAACACTTTTTGTTCAAAAAAGTGTCCTTATTTGTAAAATTATTTTTTCCATACCGATATGGTTCCAATCAGTCCACTCGGATAAACCGCTCCGAACTCCGGTCCGAACGGTCCCATTCCATGCGTGATTCCGTGCACCATTCGCTCGAGTGTGGTCCGGCATTCGATTCGAATTTCATTCTTTCCCGGAACCGCCAGCCCTGTCAAATCAAAATGATACGGTGGGCAGATGCGCTCACCCGCATAAGAATGATTAATCCAGACCTCCACGGATTCATACGCTTCCGGAATTCGTAATTGAAGCGGCATATCCGCCCGCTCGAGTGCAACCGTATTCTCATATCTGGCGATGCCAGACCAGTCCTTTTTCAGCAGATTTAAATTGCACAATTCCTGCATCTTCATTGCATCCGTAAAAATCGGATAGTTCTCGTTGCTGCAATAAGAAACAGTCCATTCTCCGGTCACATCGGCAATTTTTGCATCAAAACGGATTTTTTCCCGTGCCTCTTTTGCGAGGATTTCGTCCTGTTCCTGCGAAGCCGGAATGACCAGAATCATCATTTCAAACGGTGCAATTGTCACAGGAAGTTCATAGTTGCACGCAGTCTTTGTTCCATCCGGAATGCTCAGCCTGTTTTCAAACGCATCATATGCAAAAACATGTCCCGGCACTTCAATCGGCAAAATGACCTTGCCCGTATAGATTTTTCCACTACTCTCATTGCTGATCAGATAATAATCCTCCTGTTCCTGAGAATAGTGATAAATCTGAATCTGACTGCATTCCGGTGCGATTACGGCATCCGTCAGACCTGCAAGTTGTAGCTTGTGCACCAGTTTTTCACAGTCGGTTGCAACATATCCGTCTTCCATTCCGTTTGGTACACGATTGGCAAAGAGTACCAAAAAATCCGTCTCCTTTGCTTTTTGCAGAAATGCACGTGTCGCATCCGTCACGTAAGCCATGCCCGGCACAATCAGCGCGGTAAATACATGCCCGTTGATATGCAATCCTTCGTCGTCATAAAAGCTGTCAAAGCTTTGCGGATCTGCAAATACATCTGCCGGAATAAAATCAAAATCAATCTGTGCATCATCCAGATAGCGTGCCACACGTCCCATCTCGAGATATTCCATTCCCGACCATTCTGCCTCTGCATGATAGAGAATTGCCACATCCACATGATGGAAGCCTCCACTGATGAGATGGCTGACACGATTGATATATTTCATCAATGTGCCAAACGGCTTATAAAGCGGATTCCTGCCGTGTGCATAGAAATGCGGCGGGCAGTCGAAATCCGGGAATTCTTTCGGATCGAAGGCATGTGGCACAAAATGATTGATTCCGCGCACCAGCAGATGATCCGCCTGATATTTCATCAGTCTGGTTCCCTCACTCCAGCCGTACGCACCGAACGTCTCACACATGGTATTTCCCTTCTTCTTCGGATCGATATCCGCGAGGGAAGTACCCAGTTTTGCCAGCTCATGATGATAGAACTCTCCGTCTGCATCCATTCCTGTCAAATTACAATGGCTGACATTGGCACCTCCAATCGTCACCTGACCGCCGATATTGTCCACACCGGCCCAATCCTGTCCCCAGAGTGCGCGGAAGTAATGGCCCAAAGATGAGCCCAGATTCGGACTCGCATCGCAGTCTTCCACAATATGTCCAATATATTTCAGACCTCGTTCCCTGCAATATTCACCAAGCTGTTCCCCGAAATTCTTCTGGCACAAACGGGAAACAATATCCATATATCCCACGCGCACATCGGCGGTCTCCTCCTCGGTGCCGACCGTATTCCACAATGCCACCAGCCTGTGTGCATAATCTTCTCCGAAGCGCTGACGCATCAGTTCCGGCATCTCCTCACTCCATGGAATCGGCATTGTCGGATTGCCGATGTGCGCCGCATCCGCAGAATAGCTTGCAGTATTGCCCACCTCAGGTTCATCAGAGAAGAAGCCGAGGATGGTCTTGCCAAATTCCTCTTTGTAACGCTGATAATGCGGTTCATAGCAATGCTTAATCTGTAAAGCACAGGATTCCTTTGACAGGAAATTGACTGCACAACGCCCGCCGCCTTTGTGTGTCTCATAAATGACCCAGAGTCGATATGGTCCGTCCGGCACATCCCAGGTCAGGATTCCATTTTCGACCCGATCCGTCAGGTCAACCAGCTCATCCACATGATAAATATCGCCCACCTTGCCGTCCAGACGACCGGCCACAACCGCAATTAATTTTTCCGGATCTTTGTATTCACGCAAATCCGGCTGTATAAACGGATGCGTGCCCCCCTGAAACGGATTTGGATAATAATGTGTCATCGGCTCTATATCCACCTGAATCTGACTTGTCGGACCTGTCAAATCGATGGCATGATAATTCAAATAGGTCTTTTGCAGATGCTCCGGTTCCTGATCCATATGACCGGCAGCCTGTCCGCTCGGGAAATGGGCATCATCGAGAATCCACAGTTTCATTCCAAGCTTTTTTGCCTCGTCAAGGATAATATCAAAATCCCGGAACCATTGCGCTCCGGCAAAATCCGGATGCGGTCTGGCCTCCAGACAGACTTCGCGGATATTGGAATCATAAATGACCTGCATATATTTGCGAAGAACTTCCTCACTCTCACCATGCTGCCAAAAAAATGGAAGAATATAATTGCCTTCCGCCTGCTGTAAATTATCTGTTATTTTCATGTAAAACCCTCCGTTTTTCTCCCCGTCATTTTTATTATAACAATTACATACCCCAAAAAGTATTCCATTTGTAATACATTTCTTACCATTCTCAGTCTATTTTGAATAAACAGCCTCAGCCCATAAACCCGGTAACCCCTTCACATTTTGCGAATATTTTTTTTGCTCATTCGTATGCTTTTGCCGCGCTGGGATGCATACGAACTCTAGGTTTTTGGGCTCGTTCGTATGTTTTTGTTGGGCCGGCATGCATACGAACCCTAGGTTTTTGGCTCGTTCGTATGCTTTTGCTGGGCCGGCATGCATACGAACTCTAGGTTTTTGGCTCGTTCGTATGCTTTTTCCGCGCTGGCATGCATACGAACCCTAGGTTTTTCG
>NZ_PDYG01000078.1 GCF_002735305.1 Agathobacter ruminis | reverse complement strand
TGTTCAAATAAGACTCAAAACCGTTAAACTGGAGGTGATTTACAGTCACCGCTGTTAAACCAATTTGTTACAAAGATAGGACTCGAACCTACAACTTCACGATTATAAATCATGAGCGCTACCTATTGCGCCACTTCGTATATTGGCAACCCAATTTTATCAGAATTGGTGATATTTTCTTGTAACGTAACCCTGTTACGGGAAGCCAGATTTAGGATTTTCGCAATGCAGGCAAATACTTTATGCTATTTCAATTAAAGTTGTAGCGTTAGATACTTTTATCTGAGTATCCAACTCCTTTAAAAGTGCGCTGCTCTTCTCCTCTAAGCACTCGATTTTTTTTT
>NZ_PDYG01000077.1 GCF_002735305.1 Agathobacter ruminis | reverse complement strand
TCCGGGCACCCGACACGCGAGAACGCCGCGCACCCGCCCTACGCGTGTCACCACCCCGGGCACCCGACACGCGAGAACCTCGCGCACCCGCTCCACGCGTGTCACTGCCCCGGGCACCCGACACGCGAGAACGCCGCGCACCCGCCCGGCGCGTGTCACAAGACTCAGCATGCCCCGGGAAAACTCCAGCAAGCTTCAAGAAAGCGCCCCCAGCCCGCAAGACACATTTAGAATAAGAATTGAAAGATGTAAAACGCTGAAAAAAATAGTTCTGAAGTCCTAAAAATTGTGTTAATTAGACTATTTTTTTTTGTTTTTTTGTATTAAAATAAGTACAAATAATGGTAAAAAGGAGGTGTTTTCATTGAGTTCATCGTTAGCAACAGAGCTGGTCGAGGAGCTAAATTGTGAAACCGTCTTTACCATACCCGTGTTTGGAGGAATTCCGGTATATGAATCGGTTGTTGTGACATGGATTGTGATGGCTGTATTGATTCTGGCAGCATTCATACTGACGAGAAACCTCAAAACGCGTAATATCAGTAAGCGACAAGCGGTCGCCGAGCTGATATATACGAAGCTGACGGGCATGGTTGAGAACATGCTGGGTGAAGAAGGCAGACGATATACCACATATCTGGTGGTTGTCCTGCTGTATATCGGATTGTCCAATATCATTGGATTGTTCGGCTTCAAATCACCGACGAAGGATTTGAATGTCACTGCAGCGCTAGCAGTCATGAGTATCCTTTTGGTGGAATTCGCGGGAATTTATCAAAAAGGAATCAAAAAATGGCTGAAAAGTTTTACGCAGCCTATCGCCATCGTAACACCATTTAACATTCTCGATGTATTCACAAGGCCGTTGTCCTTATGTATGCGACTCTTCGGAAATGTACTTGGAGCCTTCGTTATCATGGAATTGTTAAAGATTGTAGTACCGGCAGTCGTACCTGCTGTATTTTGTCTTTACTTTGATTTGTTTGATGGGTTGTTACAGGCATATGTATTTGTATTCCTGACATCACTTTACATCAAGGAAGCCGTTGAGTGACATAAGATGCATGCCCAGAGAAGCAAAAAAGAATGAGCGTATGCATCGCGCTGAAACAGGCACCAGTATTTTATCTCAGTCGGATAAGACCCCTTCCTCTAAGCGAAGCGAAGGTAGGGGTTATAACAA
>NZ_PDYG01000076.1 GCF_002735305.1 Agathobacter ruminis | reverse complement strand
TTTTTTTTTAATATCAAGTGGATCCACAAGCTCTGTAGTATTCTCCTTGACGTATGCTTCTACCACACCAAGTGGCTTGTCATCCTTGGTCTTACTGTCTTTTCCGAGAATGCTAAGGCGCATGCTCTCTGCCGTGTTCTGAAGCTGACTGTTCTTGAGATCACATGTACGTACGCGCACATTATATTCATCCTGCATCTTAGACTTAAGAATTCCTTCAAAATCAGCTTCTCTACCGTAGCTTCCTTGTCTACGCAATCTGCTTCTTAGCGCAATTGCTCCGGCTACAGTAAATGCTCCATATGATGTTGTGATCTCTGTCTCAGCATTGGAGGCAACAATCGCTGCATCAATCTTCTGGAATCTATCAATCAAATCAACTATCTGCTGATATGCAGACTCAGCCTCTTTCGCATATTCATCCTTATCAATACGTTTGAAATACACTTTGTCTTCATTTGGCTTTATGGTATCCACAAAGCTTGCTTTATCAATTTTATCTGCTATCTTCTTTACTAATAGGTCTCTTTCGTCAAGAGCCTGTGTTACTAACATTTTCTCGCTCATAAAAAATCCTCCCTTAAAATTATTTCTGTAAATAATTCTAAGGGAGGATTTGTAAGTTGTCATTGGACTTGTAGTATAAAAT
>NZ_PDYG01000075.1 GCF_002735305.1 Agathobacter ruminis | reverse complement strand
CATTCGTGGGTTCCATTTTTGCAACCTCATCCATTATGGATCGCTATTTGGGATACACGAAATCCATCATGGAGCATGGACAAAATATCCGACCGGATTGGAGAATCGAGGATCGTGATTTTGAAACCGGTTTTATTTTTGAACCGGAGAAATTAATGCTGCCGCTGGAACGGCCGACAGCCTTTGTGTGCAATTGCGATTTGACAGCAGGTGTTTTAATTAAACATCTGGAGCAGGAGGGATATTCAGTTCCGGAAGACTATTCTGTAGTGGGATATGATAATTTTATTTTCCCGGGAACTTGTGATGTGGAAATTACGACGTATGAAGTTGATATGCTTCAGATGGTAAAGACCCTCGTAGAAATTATGAACCGGCAGTCTAAGGAGAACGACTCCGGAGGAAAGACTCATATTGTGACAGGACATCTTGTGGTTAAAAACAGTGTTAAAAAACTCTTAGCGTAGGCTAAGAGTTTTTTGATTTTCTATATTCAGCAGGGGTCAGATGTGTTTCTCTTTTAAATAATTTGATGAAGTGGCTGGTGTTTGGAATTCCGACACCGCAGGCGATGGCGTGAACAGATATCTCTGTTTCAGTCAGCAATATTTTTGATTCGCGTATGCGAAGCTGATTTAAATATTGCAGAGGAGACAAACCAAAATGGGAGCTGAACTCACGACAAAGGCGATATTTGCTAATCAGCAGGCGGCGTTCAAACTGGTCTAGGGTTAAAGGCTTTTGGTATTCATGCTCCATAATGTGTTTCATTTCTATAATATGCGCCGGGATTCTTTCATCATCATTGCTTTTGCCGGATCCGCATTGTTTTAAGATTGCCTCAGTTAAAATATCGGTCAATGTGCGTGAAATCAGGAAAGGGACATCATTTCCCTGTTGAGATAATAGGCGGTGCAGATAAACAAGCTGACTGATGACATGTGCATTGTTTAATGAAACTTGTCGCATGCTATCTGCAAATGGCACAATCCCTGTTCCGGATATCAAAAACATATGAAACAGGCATGGCGTCGATTTTGTATCGAATCGAAAGTTTGTGTGGGGTGGCAAAAGAATAAAATCGTTTGCTACAAGTTGTAGTCCATTATTGCTGTTTAGTAAGACATCTCCTTTTTCTACATACAAAATCAAATAGTATGGATTATCAATGCATTCAAAGGTGGTAGGAATAGAATAGGTGATTGCACCACCAAAATGCAAATGCAGCAAAAGGGGCGAGATTGGATCCCGTGGGTTGCGTCGAAAACGCTTGAGGTCGACACTTTCGGAAAAGGATTCGTTTTGACGGAACAAACGATGCAAGCGAAATATTTGATTTAAGGATTCCAGTTGATTCATATCGCATTACCTCATTTTTAAGTTTAAGTAGAATCTTGTTTTGTTTGTATTTTAATTTGATTTTAGTTAAAAATCAAGTATAATAAATTAAAAGGAAGGCTAAATGCGAATTAAATTAAGTTAAAAATGCACAAAAACAGGGTCGAAGAATTGTATAAAACGGCAAAAATGGCAATTTTGCAAGAAAGTGTTATGATTTGCAAGAATGGATAATGATTAAAAGTTGACTAAAAAGTATGATGTGTTTAGTTTCAAAAACACAAAAGGAGGAAAACATATGAAACTGAAGAAATTAAGTTCAATGGTATTGGTTGCTGCAATCGCACTGACTGGTGTTGCTTGTGGCAAATCAGGGGACGAAACACAGGCACCGGCTGCAAAGAGCGCAGGTTTTAAGCAGTATGCCGACATTGTATTGGGAGAAGATTTTACAGATTTGGAGGCTGAAATTTCTTTCTTCAACAACAGAACAGATTTGGATTCTGAAGATTATGGCGGAACCACATGGAAAGAGTACATAGAAGAGTTCAATAAGATGTATCCGAACATTAAGGTAAATGTAATTACAGATACCAATTATGCAGAGGATGCAAAGACGCATCTTCAGTCCGGAGATTATGAGACTGTTATGTTAATCCCTGCAATTGACAAGGCTGATTTATCATCATACTTTGAGTCTTACGGAACTTTAGATGTGATGAACCAGCAAATCAATTACGCAGATCACTGGGAGTACAAAGGAGAGGTGTATGGGGTACCTAGTACTGCAACCTGCCAGGGAATTGTGTACAACAAGCGTGTATTTGAAGAGGCCGGAGTCACAGAGATTCCAACAACTCCGGATGCGTTTATCGAAGCACTTCAAAAGATTAAAGATCACGACAGCTCCATCATTCCGCTTTACACAAATTATGCAGCAGGATGGACCATGGGATGCTGGGATGATTATACAGGTATTTCTGCTACCGGTGATGAGGCATTTACAAATAATACCTTATTACACAGCACTGATCCGTTTAAGGATTACGGCGATGGCACACATCCATATGCTGTTTACAAAATTCTTTATGATGCAGTCGCAAAAGGGTTAACCGAAGAAGATTATTCAACCACTGACTGGGAAGGCTGCAAGGGAATGATCAACCGCGGAGAAATCGGATGCATGGTTCTTGGATCCTGGGCTTATCCTCAGATGGAGGCAGCAGGAGAGAATGCAGCAGATATCGGATATATGCCTTTCCCGATTACCGTGGATGGAAAGCAGTATGCTTTGGCAGGACCTGACTATTGCTATGGTGTCAATAAAAATGCTCCGGAAGATGAGAAGCAGGCCGGAATGGTATTTGTAAAATGGATGACCGAGAAATCAGGATTTGCATACAACGAGGACGGACTTCCAATTGTAGCCGGAAGCACAGAAACAAAGCTTCAGTTTGATACAGTTACATTGCTTCAGGAAACTCCGGCAGTCGCAGGAGAGGAAGATCTTTTAAATCAGTTGAATGCCGAGTCTGAATTGAATTACAGAGCCGGCGGAGATAGAAGAATTCAGTTGATTATTGAGCATGCCGCAATGGGAGATATGACATTGGATGAAATTGTAGCAGAGTGGAATGCAGCTTGGACAGCTGCGCAGGATGCTTGCGGAGCAGAACGTAATTAATGAATGGGTTGGGCGGTGATTCACCGCCCAACATTAGTACAAGGAGGTTAAACAGTATGAAATGGCATAAAACCAGAAAGGGACAGCAGGCGATTGTTATAGTATGCTTCGTCACAGTTCCGTTGTTATTATTAATGCTGTTTACATATATCCCGTTTGGGCAGATGGTACAGTACAGTTTTTTTAAGATGAACTATTTAACCCCGCCCGATAAAAGAGAATTTGTAGGATTTAAAAATTATATTGACGTTTTTACCAGAGATGACTGTTTTAAGGCTTTAAAGTTAAGTGCTTACTACTGTGTGGGTGCATTGTTCCAGCTGGCGCTTGCACTGTTTCTTGCAACGATTTTGAGTTTCAAAGTAAAAGGGGGAAACGTATTTAAAGGAATGATGTTTTTCCCGTATTTGATTAGTGGTATTGCAATTGGATTCATCTTCAAATTCTTCTACACAAGAGGATTTGTTTTTGATTCGATTTTGCAGATGATTGGATTTGACTTAGAAAATCTTCCGTACTGGCTTAAGGATCAGCGGGTAAACAACTGGTCTTTGGTTGCGACTTCGGTTTGGCGTTATTTCGGCCAAAACATGGTTCTGTTCATCGGTGCGATTATGTCGGTGGATGCAGAACTCTACGAAGCTGCATCGCTGGACGGTGCAAATAAATTGCAGCAGTTTCGACATATCATTTTACCGAGCATCAAGACGATCGTGACGCTGAATGTGATCTTGTCGATTACCGGTTCATTAAGTGCATTTGAGCCGCCATATGTAATCACAGGCGGTGGAAATGGAACAGGTACCTATTTCGTCATCATGAATGAAATCGCCCATGTCACACAAAAGGTTGGCTTGGCAAGCGCGATGGCTGTGGTATTACTGATCATCATTTTTGTATGCACAATTTTGCAGAAAGCATTTTTCAAATATGTATTTAGAGATGCAGACAGTACAGACGAATCCTACAGTGCAAAGAAAGCGCGCAAAAGCAGGATGAGACTGGGCAGAAAGGAGTCTGGAAGATGAAGATTATAAACGCAGTTAAAAAACAAATCTTCAATATCTTAAAGTATTTCTTTTTGATATTTTTTGCCTTGGTAGCGGTGGTTCCGGTGGTGTCATGTGTGTTTACCGCATTTAAAACCGCGGATGAATATCAGACCACGAGTGTGATCACACCTCCGAGCAATTGGCTGAATTTCGATAATTTTGTGAAGGCATTTCAGACCGCAAACATGGGAAGAGCCTTTTTGAATTCGCTGATTGTAATGGTATTCGTTTTGGCTGTTTCGGTGATTGTGGGAACACAGCTGGCATATGTGTTAAACCGTTTTGAATTTTTGGGCAACAAGCTGATTCGCAATTTGTTCTTGTTTGCTTCGCTGCTTCCATCCATTGCGATGCAGGTATCGGTTTATAAGATCATGTCCAGCTTAGAACTGGTGAACCATCTGTATGGATACATCATTATGATGTGTGGAACAGATGTCATATCGATTTATATTTTTATCCAGTTTATGGAGAATATTTCACCGTCGCTGGATGAGTCGGCAATCATTGACGGAGCGTCTTATTTTCAGATTTACTGGAAGATCATTCGTCCGCTGCTTCGCCCGGCAGTTGTCACATCCTGTATCTTAAAGGGAGTCGCTGTTTATAACGAATATTATTGCGCCAATTTATATTTGATGGACAAGAGAATCAGAACAATTTCTACATCCCTATACACCTTTGTCGGACCGATGGGAAGTCAGTACAACTTGATTTGTGCCGGTGTATTAATATCGCTTTTCCCGGCACTGGTTGTCTTTATTCTCTGCCAAAAACAAATATATAGCGGAATTACAGCAGGTGCGGTAAAGGGATAGTTAAATGTTAGAAGAAATTAAAAAGGAATTAAAAGAGAGAATAATACCATTTTGGATGGGGCTGAAAGATTGTGAATACGGCGGATACTACGGTTGGATGGATTATGATCTGACCATAGATCCGAAGGCTTCAAAGGGATGCATCTTAAATAGTCGAATTTTATGGTTTTTCTCTCGTGCATATTTAGAGTTGGGAGATCCTAAATTATTAGAGTCTGCAAAACATGCATATTTATTTTTGAAAGATCATTGTGTGGACAAAGTATATGAAGGCGTTTTTTGGTCATTATCATATGACGGAAAGCCATTGGATACCACAAAGCATACTTACAATCAGGCATTTGCCATCTATGCTTTGGCTGCCTATTATCAGGCAAGCAATGATGCATCGGCACTGGAACTTGCAAAGGATTTGTTTTGGGTGATCGAGAAAAACTGTCGCGACAAGAATGGATATCTGGAAGCATTTCAACAGGATTTTAAACCGGAATCAAATGAGAAATTATCGGAAAACGGAGTGATTGCAGACCGCACTATGAATACGGCGCTTCATGTACTCGAAGCCTACACACTTTTGTATCAGGTAACAAACGATGAGTTGGTAGAACAGAAGTTAATAGAATTACTATTGGTATTTAATGAAAAGATCTATGATGCGGGTAAAAAACGGCTGGAGGTTTTCTTTGATCAAAATTATTGTTCACTGCTGGATTTGCATAGCTATGGCCATGACATTGAAGCATCCTGGTTGTTGGATTTAGCAATCGAAACAATCGGTGAAAATGTTTTTGCAAAGGGCATTCGGGACGAACTAAAAGCAATGACCTTGACACTTGCACAACATACCTTTGAGCTGGCATTTGATGGAGATTCATTTGCAAATGAATGCGAGAATGGTGTGGTGAAAGAAAACCGTATCTGGTGGGTTCAGGCTGAGGCGATGGTAGGCTTTGTAAATGCTTATCAAAAGACGTTAGACGAAAAATTTATTCAGGCGACTGAGCATTTATGGAAATACATCAAAGAATATATCATCGACCACAGAAACGGTTCGGAATGGTTATGGGAGGTGTATCCTGACGGAACTCCTGTCCGGCGCGCAATCGTGGAGCCATGGAAGTGTCCGTATCACAATGGAAGAATGTGTCTTGAGCTGATGCGAAGAATGGAACAACTTGAAAGAGGTAAGTAATATGATTCACGAAAAGTATTATGAGGAGTTGGAAAAGCAGAAACTTCTCCTTGAGCGAAAGAATCAAAAGACAGATTTTTATAATGGAATTTATGAAAGATATCAATACCCGGTTTTGACACGTGAGCATGCTCCGCTGACCTGGAGATATGACTTGGATAAAGAAACAAATCCATTATTTTTGGAACGTTTGGGAATTAATGCGGTTATGAATGCCGGAGCCATTCTCCTGAATGGAAAGTATTATCTGGTGGCCCGCGTGGAGGGAAATGACAGAAAGTCCTTTTTTGCGGTTGCAGAAAGTGAAAATGGAATAGATGGTTTTCGTTTTTGGGATTATCCGATTTTGCTTGAAGATATTTGTAAAGAAGAGACCAATGTCTATGATATGCGTCTGACAAAGCATGAAGACGGATATATTTATGGAGTATTCTGTTCGGAAAGCAAAGATACCGCTGTCGACGATTTATCAGCGGCTGTAGCTGTTGCGGGAATCGTGCGGACAAAGGACTTAAAGACCTGGGAGAGATTGCCGAATTTAGTAACCTTACATTCTCCGCAGCAGAGAAATGTGGTTTTGCATCCTGAATTTGTAAATGGAAAATATGCTTTCTACACAAGGCCAATGGATGATTTTATTGAAACCGGAAGCGGCGGTGGAATCGGATTTGGCTTGTGTGACGATATTTGCCATGCAGTGATTGACGAAGAGAAAATGACAAGCTTACGAAAATATCACACCATTACGGAAGCAAAAAACGGAGCAGGCGCCACACCGATTAAGACGGACAAAGGCTGGATTCATATTGCGCATGGCGTGAGAAATACAGCAGCAGGACTTCGTTATGTGATTTATGCATTCGCAACAGATCTTAAGGATCCTTCAAAGGTGATTGCTGAGCCATCAGGACTTTTGATTGGACCTCGCGGTGAGGAGCGGATAGGAGATGTTTCGAATGTTGTATTCACAAACGGTGCAATTGTAAATGAGAATAACGAAGTGTTCCTTTACTATGCTTCGTCGGATACCAGAGTACATGTGGCTACCATGTCGCTAGAGCGTTTGATGGATTACGTGTTTCATACACCGGAGGATCCGGGAAGAAGCACCTTATGCGTTGAACAACGGATTGAATTGATAAAGAAGAATTTGGAATTGCTTGCTGAAGCATAGGAGATGTCGATTATGAAATACAAATTATACGGACCAACAACAAATAAAGTGCCTTGGCAGGAAGGACCTGATGCGTTTGAAGGTGCACCTGTCTGGAGATATCAGGAGAACCCGATCATTGGAAGAAATCCGGTAAAGAATGTTGCGAGAATTTTTAATAGTGCAGTTTTACCTTATGAGGATGGATTTATCGGTGTATTTAGAGGAGAACAGACAAATGGAATTCCAACCATTTATTTAGGCAGAAGTGAGGATGGAATTCATTGGGATATCGATGAGGACATGATCAAATTCGTAGATGAAAACGGTGAAATTTTCATGCCGCAGTATGCTTATGATCCAAGACTGGTTCAGGTGGAAGATGATTATTATATAATTTGGTGCCAGGACTTTTACGGGGCATCAATCGGTATTGCAAAGACCAGAGATTTTAAAACTTTTGTGAGAATCGAAAATCCTTTTGTACCGTTTAATCGAAATGCAGTACTGTTTCCACGAAAAATTCAGGATAAATTCATGTTGTTATCCCGTCCTTCCGACAGCGGACATACCCCATTTGGAGATATTTTTGTAAGTGAAAGTGCTGATATGATCTATTGGGGAAAACATCGCCATGTAATGGGACCGAATGATAAGTGGTGGCAGTCGTTAAAGATTGGCGGCGGCGCAACTCCAATCGAAACCTCGGAGGGATGGTTACTGTTATATCATGGTGTGGCAGGAACCTGTAACGGATTTGTGTATTCCATTGGCGGCGCAATTTTGGATTTGGAGAATCCTTCGATTGTAAAATATCGCTGCGAGAATTTTTTGATGACTCCGGAAGAGTGGTATGAGGAGCGTGGATTTGTTCCGAATGTTTGTTTCCCATGTGCAACCGTACAAAATACGCAAACCGGTCAGATGGCGATTTATTACGGAGCTGCAGACAGTTATGTAGGACTGGCTTTTGCAAACACAGATGAGCTGATTGATTATATCAAAGAGCATAGCGTTGTAAATGAAAGCGATACAGAAATAGGAAGAAGATAATTTGATGAGTACAAATAAACAATTAGAAATAAAATATTCTCCAAAGCCTGTCTTAGAGCCGAAACCCGGATGCGATTGGGCGGATACGATGGTTCTTAATCCTGCGCTGGCATTAGATGAAGATGGAAAAACCATCCATATGCTATTTCGTGCAACAGGACCATGGCCTTCTAAGAATTTAAAAGGAAAATCCGATCCGTATCCGATCTTTTTGGGCTACGCAAAAAGCACAGATGGGGGAGAGACCTTTGAGGCGGATTTTTCAAAACCTGCCCTTGCACCGGCACTCGCTTATGAGGAAGACCGGATGTTTGTGACGAATGTTTATGGTCAAAAGGTATTAAATTACGCAAACGGATGCATTGAAGATCCTAGATTATTTAAGGTTGAAGGGCAGCTGTATTTGACAGTTGCCTGCCGATTGTTCCCACCCGGAGCTTATTGGGAGGGGGATAAACGCAAGGATAATCTACCTGACTGGGCAGAAGATGAGAATAATCCGATCGGAGTTCTGGCAAACAGGAATGATACGGTCACTGTTTTATATCAGGTTGATTTGGACGCGCTGGCCGCACAAAGATACGAGGATGCCTTTGGTTATGTGGGCCCGTTAACAGATGGAAATATGAGCGACAACCGGGATGTTTTTTTCTTTGAAAAGAAGATGAAAATCCATGGAAAAAATCAGCTTGTTATGTTACATCGCCCGGAAAAATCCTATGCTTTTCCAACCGGAGAAGGCGTACAAACACCGGCTATTTTTTATGCGGCAGCAGAATCGTTTTCTGATTTCGTTGGAGAAAAAGCAGAGCATCAATTGATGGCAAAGAGTACCTTTGATTGGGAAGAAGAACGTATCGGCGCCAGCTTTCCACCGATTTCGCTGGGGGAAGGAAAGTGGTTGGTGTCCTATCACGGGAAACAGCTTCCGGATTACGGATATACACAATCCTTTATGATTGTGGAGGAACAGGAAGACGATTTCCCAATCATCACACATCGCATGTCTGAAAGGTTGATTTATGCGAAGCAGGATTGGGAACTTCCGGATAAGTTTTTATGCCCATGCATTTTCACGACCGGTGCCGTAATGATCGGAGAAGAATTGATTATGGGATATGGAGCGGCTGACCAAAAGATTGGAATTGCGAAAGTGAAGCTGAAGGAACTTGTGGAGTATGTTACACAATTTGATGCCGAAGGAAAGTTGGTGAAATAAGATGGAAAGAGATCGCAACCAATTGCTCTTCCTGCATCCTGTTTGTACGCACAATATCTGGGGAGGCTCCAAGTTGCGCGAGGAATTTGGCTACGAGGAAGCAGGAGATGATATCGGAGAGTGCTGGGGGATTTCTGCGTATCCAAAAAGAGATGGAATCATCGAAAATGGAAAATATAAAGGATTTCACCTCTCGGAATTGTGGAATCAGCACCCGGAGCTGTTTGGAAATATCAAAAAGGATGAGGGCGAAAACGAAAAATTCCCTCTTTTGGTAAAAATCATAGATGCAAAAGAAGACTTGAGTATTCAGGTTCATCCCAATGATTGTTATGCAATGGAGAAGGAGAATCACTCCCTGGGAAAAACAGAGTGCTGGTATATATTGGATTGTCCGGAAAATGCGAAGCTGGTAATCGGTCACAACGCCAATTCGACAGATGAGCTTACGCGCCTGATCGAGGAGGAAAAATGGTCGCAGTTGATTTGTGAGGTTCCGGTGAAAAAGGGAGATTTTATTCAGATCAATCCCGGAACCGTGCATGCAATTAAAGGCGGCTTTGTGATTCTAGAAACCCAGCAAAGCAGCAATGTGACATATCGCGTTTACGATTATGACAGAATGTCGGACGGGAAAAAGCGTGAATTGCATATCGAAAAGTGTAAAGAAGTAATTACAACACCGGCGCCATCTGCATCTGAGTGTATCTTAGAATCGGAGAAAATCCGGGGACGGGACAATCAGCTGGAGGTAATCTATGCCGGCATGTATTATGAAGTGTTTAAGATGCGTGTAAAAGGGACTGCTTTTTTGGACCAGAAATATCACTTTTTAAACATTACAATCACGGACGGAATCGGAAAGATTGATGGAACCCTGGTTCGCAAGGGGACACATTTAATCGTGCCATACGATTACGGAGTAGTATTGTTTGAGGGGGATATGGAAATCATTGCGTCTACAGTTAGATAGGAGAAATAGGAAATGAGTTTGACGGAATATAATCGTTGGATGCAAAAGAATCTAGAGGATCCGGATCTGGTAGAAGAACTGGAAAAAATGGTAGGAAATGCTGAAGCAATCGAAGATGCATTTTATCGCAATCTTGCCTTTGGAACAGGTGGATTGCGCGGCGTGATCGGCGCAGGCAGCAACCGCATGAACATTTATACGGTGGCAAAAGCCAGTCAGGGAATCGCGAATGATATCCTAAAAACCTGTGGAGAGAAAGCGCGCAAAGTAGCAGTCAGTTATGATTCGAGAAATAAATCAAAAGAGTTTGCACAGATTGCATCAGAGGTATTTGCTGCAAATGGAATCACGGTATATCTTTATCCGCAGTTGATGCCGACTCCATGTTTGTCTTATGCAGTCAGAGAATTGGATTGTGCTGCGGGTGTCATGATTACTGCGTCCCATAATCCTGCAAAATATAACGGGTATAAAGTGTATGGAAGCGACGGCTGTCAGATTACGACAGAAGCTGCGGAACGGATTTTGGCAGAAATAGAAAAGGTGGATATTTTCGGTGATGTGAAACGCATTCCTTTTGATACCGGTATGAAAAAGGGCGCCATTGCATCAATTCCGGATTCTGTTTATACAGGCTTTGTGGAAGAGGTTAAAAAATTATCTCTGGCGAAAGAGGAGGAGCTGGATAAACATGTAAAAATCGTTTATTCTCCGCTCAACGGAACCGGATTGAAACCTGTTATAAGAACCTTATCAGAGCTTGGATATACAGATGTCACAGTAGTCAAGGAACAGGAGCAACCGGATGGGAATTTTCCGACTTGTCCATATCCAAATCCGGAAATTCGTGAAGCAATGCAACTTTCTATTGAATATGCAAAGCGTGAGAATGCAGAACTGGTATTTGCGACGGATCCTGATTGTGATCGTGTTGGAATTGCAGTGCGAAAAGGAGATGACTTTGTTCTATTATCAGGAAATGAAACAGGCTGTCTTCTGTTAGATTATATTTGTAAAATGCGCATTGCAAACAATACCATGCCAAAACATCCGGTCATGGTGAAAACGATTGTTACGACAGATATGGGCGAAAAAATTGCATCCCATTATGGTGTGGAAACAATTAATGTGTTAACCGGTTTCAAATTTATCGGAGAACAAATCGCGATACTGGAAGAAAAAGGCAGGAAAGACGATTATATTTTTGGGTTTGAAGAAAGTTATGGATATCTTTCCGGAACGCATGTGCGGGATAAGGATGCTGTGAATGGTGCAACGCTTATCTGCGAGATGTTTGCTTATTATAAAGCAAAGGGAATTGGACTTCTGGAACAGTTGCAAAATCTGTATAAGCAGTTTGGATATGAAAAAAACAGTTTGTATTCTTTCGAATTTGAAGGTGCTAAAGGTGCAGAAAAGATGAAACATGTGATGCAGCAGTTTCGCGGATGCAGTGAGAAGATTTGCGGCTATTCCATTCAACACCTGTATGACTATTCAGATGGAATTGGAGACTTGCCGAAGTCTGATGTGTTAAAGTACGTATTGGAAAATGACTGTTCAATTGTAGTGAGACCATCCGGCACAGAACCGAAGTTGAAGTTATATCTTTCGATATGTGCATCTGATATGGATGCGGCAGAAAATAAAGAGAAAGAACTGATGAAGGAATTAAAAAAATGGTTTTAAGGTGTTGATATCAAAACGTTGCCGAACATATTGATTTTTTCAAAAATAAAAAATACAATAAGATTATTCAAAAATACAACAAAGCAAAATGTGAGTTTACATGCAAATAATTGTTTTAAAGAAGGGGAAGAAAAATGGGTTTGTTCGGATCAATGATTAACAAAGCAAAGGAACAGTATCAGGCGCAGGTTGCGCAGATGGAGGCGAATGCAGAAAGAGAGCGGATGGATGATGAGAAGAATATGTCGCGTCCGAGTATCCGCGATTTGGCATTTGACACTTTAGGTCCGGCAGTGGCGGAGCAGCTTGAAAATGCCAAGGTTGGATTGTTGGATAAAGGATTACAGAGCAAATTTGTCGAGCAGATTAAGGCCGCAAATGTCGGATATAAAGAGGTGTTGGTGCTTGATTATACGATAGCCTTAGGCGGCGACGGTGTTGATGGGGAGTTTGTACAAGACAAAGCATATATCAAGCCGGCGCTTCTCGATGGGACTGTGTTGAAAGAAGATGTATTTGTCCTTCGTCGTGATTATAAATTTGATGACTATGACGAGGATGTAGTGGGAGACACCGGGAATGCGGATGTGGTATCCTCGAATTTGTATCATCACATGTACATTCTTCATTATTTCCTGGGCAAGAAAGAATACTATGCAGCAGTGCATCCTGACGAATTCAAAGATTTAACTCCGTTAATCGGGGAATTAAATTTTGTCGAGGATGATTTGGGTGCGGGAACCGGATATCAGTGGTAAAAACCTACGAAAAGACAAAGATATTTTAACGATGTGTAATTGTTAAAATGTCTTTGTCTTTTTTTGAAAATAGCAAGGTTTATAGTTGAGAAATCAGAAAACGGAGTCATCTTGATGGAAAAATTGAAAAAAAGCCTATAATTTGTTATATTTAAAGTTAATGGGAGTGATATTAATCTCTTAATTTGAAAGGAGTAATGTGCGTATGCAAATATCAATCGGATTATCAAAAAAGACAGATGTGACGGCTGCGATGGAAGAGGCTTCCGCAAAAGTGGTAAATCCGTCTCTTTTGATTTTACTGTCTTCCTATGAACATTTGGAAAAGGCAACTCAAATTCTTTCGCAAAAATATGCAGGAGTTCCAATGATAGGAACCAGTGCGACTACCTATGAGGGAAGCGAGTCATCAGACAAGAGGATGGTTCTCATAGGATTTGGAAAAGACATTGTAGGAGATGTCGGTGTGATACGAAAACTTTCGAGTGCGCCGATGATTGATATTCCAATGATGGAGGAAAAAATAGCAAAAGTGCAAGCCGGAGCGGAAAACACGGTCTGCCTCGAATTTTGCACGAATGACGAGGAGCGTCTGGTTACCACAATGAATGTTGCGCTTGAACATGCCGGAATTACAGTTGCGGGAGGAACCGTATTTGGGGCACCGGAGGGCGCGTCGAGCAAAGTAATGGTAAACGGAACGATTTATGAAGATGCCTGTGCATATGCGCTTATCAAGAATCTGTCCGGAAAGATTCGCACATACTCAGAATTGATTTTCAAGCCGATGGAGGGCGTAAAGAAGCATATAGCCACGGGAGTCAAACTGGATACAAAGGAACTGCTGACTCTGGATGGAAGACCTGCGGCCAGTGTTTATTGCGAAGATGCAGGGGTAAGCGAGAGAGAACTGGTTGGAAATGTTCTAACCAATCCGCTTGGCCGTGTCATCGGAGATCAGGTCTTCATTGCAAGCCCGTATGAAATCGGCAGAAATGGTTCGCTCATTAACTACAAGAGAATCAATGCAAACGATACCATCAGTGTAATGGAATTGGAAGATTATGAGGCGGTTGGAGCACAAACACGCGCAAATATCACGCAGGAGAATACTAAGATTTCCTTTGTCTTTTCTATTAATTGTATTTATCGTCATCTCCTCTATACAGATCGCGGATATTTAAATACTTTCCTGGGAGAAATGGCAAAATTGGGACCGCATATCGGCGTTGTCGGTGGTGGAGAACAGCTTGGAAAACAACATGTTAATCAGACAATGGTTTGTGTGGTATTTGAGTAAAGGAGAAGACATATGGCATTTTTCAGAAGAAATGAAGAGCAGGAAGCCACAAATATACAGGCAAATAATTATGACAAACAACGGGAGTTTGATAATCGCATGAAGGCCATCCGTGAGGTCGGTCGTTTCTCTATCGAGCAGAAAAGTAAATTACAGGCTGAGGAGAAAAACACAATCGATGGTATCGATACAGTTAGGGAATCTTTCCGTGTGGTAGAAGATAAGTACAACAACATTTCGGAATCGGTTGCAGAATTCCAGGAACAGTTTCGCCATATCGAGGAGATTTCAAATGCATTTGATCATATTGTGCATCAGTTGGTTGAGACTGCAGATCGTTCCCATGAGGGAATGGAAGCCGTTGATAAAAGTTCCAGTGGAGTAGCAGAAACCATTAAATCCGTGCAGGAAGTGTTCACTGCTTTTCAGCAGAGTTTTGATGACATTCGATCAAAGGTTGAGCTGATTGGCGGATTTGCCAGTCAGACAAATCTGCTGGCGTTAAACGCATCTATTGAAGCGGCGCGTGCAGGAGAGGCCGGAAAAGGATTTGCAGTTGTTGCGGATTCTGTAAACGGATTGTCAAAAGAAATCCAAACGGTGGTAACTTCCATTCGTGATAGCATGACGGAGCTGGATGAAAACAATACCCGCCTTGTAAAATCCATTGATGATACAAAAGCTGCAATTGAGGCATCGCATTCCAAAATTGTCGAAACGCAGGATACCATTTCATCCATCAAGGGCGTGGCGGATGATGTGTCCGGCCAAAGCCTGCAGATGGCAGATGTATTCCAGACTTGCCAAAGCTCTATCATGGAAGTGTCATCAAACATCGAGGACTCAAGGCAATATTTTGAACAGGTAGATAATGATATCGAAGATATTAAAGTGAAGATTACAGAAAAGGGATTCATGTTTGAGGACATGAACAATGTGTTAGAGCAGATTGTGCCGTTGACACACATTTAATCCGAATAAAATAATCAACGATAATCAAAAAAGTGATTGTGATCTCAAACGGTTACAATCACTTTTTTTGTATGAATGGAGCGTGGACATTATGAATCAAATATTATGCTCATCGGGAGCGATTATTGGTAAAGCCAATAATAATGACTATACATTATTAAAAGAATATGCATCGAAGCTGGATTGTGATGGATTTGAACTAATGATGTGCAGTTCGTGGTATCATATTTTGGACGATGTGATTGCGGCTGTGAACTCCTATGACTTAACCATACCGGTAATACATAGTCAAAAATCATTGGGGGAAGCATTATGTGGTATGACAACCACTTTTTCAGACGGGAGATTTCATGATCGTGTAATGACTGCGGATGAAGATAAGCAAACTTTTGAACAGGGAACGGAAAGGTTTAAACTGAATCTAAAACTGGCTGAAAAGCTTGGAGCAGAAAAGATGGTCTTTCATCTATGGAATGGGACCGTATCCGATAGGAACATCGAAAGGAACATAGAGAGATTTGGAGAATGGAAGTTGCTGGCGGACAAAGCGGGAATAGAACTTCTTGTGGAGAATGTAATATGTAATACGAACAGTCCTTTGCAGAATATTGATCTGGTAGCAAAGAAATATCCTGATGCCGGCTTTGTATATGATACCAAGATGGCAGAATTTCATAATCAGACTATGCAGATTTTTTCGCCGGAATATGAGTATATTCTCAAAGAGAATCGGATTAGGCACTTGCATGTAAATGATTATGGCGGTGGATACATGGACTGGGCACATATGCAGGTGCTTCCGATTGGCGCAGGGCATATAGACTTTGACGGTTTCTTCAAGAAACTTGGAGAGTATGGTTATACAGGTGATTTTACAGTTGAGTCGACAGCCCTTGCAAAGGACGGTACAGTTGATATCGATATGTTAAATGGGTGCTTTTCTAAAATCAGAGATCTTGAGAAACGATTTTTTTAAGCGTAATGTACTATTGAGTGGATAAATATGAATATGTTATACTAACGATAATATATTCCTATGGAAAGTATAAAGGTGGAGTATTAACAGGGGAAGAGAGGTATTATGGAAATTGGAAATATTAAGAAATTAGTAATAACAGCAATCATTATCTTGTTGGTTGTTGGTTGTGCAATGTGGGTATTATCTCGAAGAAGGGGAAAAATATCTTTTGAAATGAATGATCAGGCATTTGCAGAATCATTTACAAATTTGAATGAATTTCCGGAACAATACGATTTTATTTCGTTGGATGCTTATTATGATTCGAATACCGGCATGTATTATTATAATGCGAAATACAATTTGTATATCGAAATCGAAAAAGAATGGGATGAAATAGATGCTGTTTTTTACGGAAAGGAAGGTAGGATTATTAACTTCTTTTGTCTTAATTGGACTGATTTGTCAGCATTTAAAGATGAAAAAAACGGATATGAAAATGCACTAAAAGACGGGACGCATAATACCTATACAAAAGAGGAAATACAACAATTATTAAAAAAATAACAGCGATAATACAACAAGACCCCCATCCACTGGATGGGGGTTATTTTTATAATTCAATCATAAGACTTGTGAGTTTTCCCCGAGAGAAAGCGTCATCACTTCATCGCCGTTAAGAATGCGTCCGCGTTTCCATTCGCCGTTTACATAAATAAATATTGAAAATCTTTTTTGGCAGTGATATGATGACCGATGTTGCTTGTAAAAATGAAAGGTAGGTAGATGAAAAAATGGAATGTGTTACACATTGCATATAAGGTATGCACTATTGTTATGAATTTACAAGCACAGAAAGGAGATATGAAAAAAAGGTTGTGGTCTTTGCTACCTCATATAATCATGCAGTGACAAACAAAAGTATTTCTCCAAGCATATCGTTTGGCTCAGGTGGAATATCTGTAGGAATTTCAGGAACATCAACAAATTATTATTCGGAGTTATTTTATAATGCATACTTGGATTATACACATATTTAATTAGCTATTTAATCAGATTGGGAGATTTAAAGATGAAAAAGAAAATAGTTATAATTGCTAGTGTAATAGTATCAGTTCTTTTGGTATCAAATATTATTACATATGCATATTCGAATGAAACTATATTTGACTTTTTCTTTGCAAATTCAAGTAATGAGCAAAAAGAAATTGTGAAAGATTATTTATTGAAAGATGGCCAAAAGATCACAATTGACAATTACGTTATTTGCTTAGAAGAAAGTTTATGTGAAAAAAATACTGGATTAGGATATCTGTTTTTTGTAATTAGCGATAAGGAAGGCCAAAAAGTAGATGCGGATATTGATAATTATAATAATTCATTAAAATCTTTTGGGGCAGATAAGCGTTTTATATTTGAATACGAAGCAACCGGGACATGTAACAAATATGCAGAATATAAGGGAAAGGAGCTATATGTTTATATTTCCTTTGAAATAACTTCAGAAGAACTATCGGCTTTAGACATAAGCAAATGCCTAAAATTAACTGATACAAAAGAAATAATTGATAATGAATATAAGCAATATAATTTTAACTTGGCATTTACAGATAACTGTAGAACGTTTAAAAATAGCAATGGTGTGCTTTACATATCGCCATTAGGTTTAAGATTTGTAACAGAAAAAACTATGGATGACTTAATAATTACTTTGAAGGATAAAAACAATCAAGTAATTAGCGAATATAATAACAGTGAAAATATGTTAAGTGAATCTAACAGAAGGGACGGGGATATTACTGAGGTTCAATATACAATCCAATTTGAGAATCTACTAGACATAAAAGACCTGGGTTATATTTATATCAATGATGTAGAATTAGATGAAGCTAAGTAAATGCAATACCCCCATCCACTGGATGGGGGTTATTTGTCAAGACTCGCTCGCGAGTCTTGCGCGCCGGATTCGGGTCTGCTTCAGCAGACAAA
>NZ_PDYG01000074.1 GCF_002735305.1 Agathobacter ruminis | reverse complement strand
AAAGCGTAGCAGCCAAAAACTGCTACGCTTAAAAAGTCTAACTTTTTGGGGTCACCTCAGTCGGCAGTTCCTTTTCTTTTTGTCATTATGCATCCAAATCGATGTTTTCACCTTTCAATCCGACTACGGCACCGTTGGCCGCCTCGCTGGATTCTGCATGTGCAAGTAACCATTTGTTTCTTGCAGTCAGATATGCATCCTCCCTTGTCCGATCAGGCATGCCCGGTCTGTCTGTATTTGTGCCCCATGGGAGCGCCACCATTACCTTGAAGCCCTTGTCGGCATTCACATGGCAAGGTGCATAATGAAGTGTTGTCGCATACACTTCAACCAGCACTCCGGCAGGAACATAAAACGCCTTAACATCTGCGGTATCCAGCATGAAATCATGAATCTGGTCCTGTTTCGCCAATAACAGGATGAAGTCTTCCGTACCAAGATTGAATTCCGAATCTCTGTGATATTCCAGGCAATTCAACTTACGATTGTGACCATTGCACCAACCCAGCTGGATCGGCATTCCCCCATAACAATGGTTTGCTACGACTTCTGCTTCACTGAGCCCCTGCAAAATCGGATCGGTCGGAACATAATCACAGCCCTCCTCCGGCATACGTGTCTTTGCAAGTGCTTCAGTCATATTTTTAACGATTTCATCCATTCCTGTGACAATCTGTCCATATGCATGAAATTCAGGATCTGTTACTTGATAAATTTTCATTTCAGACACCTATCCTTTCCCCTAATTATTTAAAAGGATTCTCTGAAGGATATGGAAGTCCGGCCGGATGATTGTAATCAATCTCCTCGTATGGTACATTCAGATACTTGAATACATCAAACAAAGCCTTTCCGTAATGTCCGAATGCAACTGCACCATGATGTGGATAATTCTTGTCAATCAATACATAGCGATAGAATCTGCCCATCTCTTTGATAGCGAATACACCGATTCCACCGAATGACATCGGATCAACAGGAAGTACTTCACCTTCTGCCACATAAGCGCGAAGCTTTGCATCTGCGGTAGACTGCAGACGGAAGAATGTGATATCGCCAGGCACGATATTTCCTTCGAGTGTACCATTGGTTACTTCTACAGGAAGTGCGCGTGCCATGATCTTCTGGTTTCTCATCTCGAAGCATGAAAGCTTAGAGCTGCAGGTATTTCCGCAATGGAATCCCATAAAGGTATCTGTATGCTTGTAATCATACTTGCCCTCAATAGACTGCTTGTACATATCCTTCGGTACGGAATTGTTGATATCAAGAAGGGTAACCGCATCATTTGATACGCAGGTTCCGATAAACTCTGATAATACACCGTAAATATCTACTTCACATGATACCGGAATTCCGCGTCCGGTCAGGCGGCTGTTGACATAGCAAGGTACGAATCCAAACTGTGTCTGGAATGCAGGCCAGCACTTTCCGGCAATTGCAACATATTTGCGATATCCCTTGTGTGCATCAACCCAGTCAAGCAAAGTGATTTCATACTGTGCAAGCTTCTCGAGTACTTCCGGTTTCTTGTTGCCGGCACCGAGCTCTTTTGCCATATCTGCTGCAACCTCTTTGATACGAGGATCGCCTGCATGCTTGTTGAATGCTTCAAACAGATCAAGCTCAGAGTTCTCCTCGATTTCAACATTTAAGTTGTAGAGCTGCTTGATTGGTGCATTACAAGCAAGGAAGTTCAACGGTCTAGGACCGAAAGAAATAATCTTTAAGTTGTTTAATCCGTCAATTGCTCTTGCAATCGGAACGAATTCATGAATCATATCTGCACAGTCTTCTGCGTCGCCGACCGGATATTCCGGAATATATGCGCCGACATTGCGAAGTGCAAGATTATAGCTTGCATTTAACATACCGCAATATGCGTCACCACGGCCGTCTGAAAGGTCATTCTGTGATTCTTCGGCAGCTGCAACGAACATCTTCGGTCCGTCAAAATGCTTTGCAAGCAAAGTCTCGGAAATTTCAGGTCCAAAGTTGCCAAGATAAACGCAAAGTGCATTACATCCCGCTTTCTTGATATCTTCAAGAGCCTGAACCATATGGATTTCACTCTCTACGATGCAGATTGGGCACTCATAAATATCTGCCTTGTCATACTTCTTTGCATAGGCTTCTACCAATGCCTTTCTGCGGTTTACTGCGAGGCTTTCCGGAAAACAGTCACGGCTGACTGCAACAATACCGATCTTTACCTCAGGAATGTTGTTAAACATGTTGATTCCTCCTTTGATTCTCTCATATTTGATCCCGGACTAAAAAGTCGGGAAAAGTCCTTTTAATGCCGGATAAATCTGCTTGAAACTCTGATAACGTGTTTCATATTTGGCAACCAGTTCCGGTTCCGGTTCCACCGTGTCCACTACTTTTACAATTGCATTTGCTGCATCCTCCACGGTTGCATACTCACCGCAGGCAACTGCTGCAAGCATTGCGCCACCCATGGAAGGTCCTTCCTCGTTTTCGAGGACATCCACTTTGATATTCAATACATTTGCAATGATGCGCTTCCAGAGCGGACTCTTTGCACCGCCACCACAAATCTTGGTGCGCTCGATTTTGACGCCGAGCGATCTTGCGACTTCAAAAGAATCACGCAGTGCAAATGCCACGCCTTCCAAAACAGCCTGTGTCATATCTTCTCTTGAAGTGTCCATAGACATTCCAAGGAAACATCCTCTTGCCATCGGATCGTTGTGCGGTGAACGTTCGCCCATCAGATACGGCAGGAAATATACATGGTTCTCACCGAGCTTGTCCTCCGTGATACCAACCTGTTCTGCCGCATATTCTTTTGTACGGATGATTTCATCCATCCACCACTTGTTGCAGCTTGCCGCAGAAAGCATGCAGCCCATCAGATGATATTTGCCATTCGCATGATCGAAGGAATGCAATGCATTATGCGCATCCACACCGAATGTGTCTGATGAAATAAATACGGTTCCACTGGTACCGAGAGACACGTTGCAGGCGCCCGCTCCAACGGTTCCTGTACCGACTGCTGCAGCCGCATTGTCTCCGGCTCCCGCAACAATCTTAACATCATGGGAAACACCGAGCTCATCCGCAATTTCAGGCAGGATTGTTCCTACTGTTTCATAGCTCTCATATATCTTTGGAAGCCAGCTCTCCTGAATGCCGCAGATCTCGCACATTTCTTTGGACCAGCAACGGTTCTTGACATCAAAATACAGGGTGCCCGATGCATCCGATACATCTGTCGAATATTCTCCGCTCAGGCGGAAAGCCAGATAATCCTTCGGAAGCATAATCTTTGCAATCTTTGCGAAATTCTCCGGCTCGTTTGCTTTCATCCAAAGCACCTTCGGAGCGGTAAATCCCGCAAATGCAATATTCGCAGTATATTCGGAAAGCTTAGCCTTTCCGATCTGTTCATTCAGATAATCCGTCTCTTTTGTGGTACGGCCATCATTCCAGAGGATTGCCGGACGAATCACTTCATTTGCGGAATCAAGTGCAACAAGTCCGTGCATCTGACCGCCAAAGCTGATACCGGCGAGTGCCTGTTTATCGCTTCCGTCCAAAAGCTCTTTCATGCCATCCATGGACTGTGTGAACCAGTCATACGGATTCTGCTCCGACCATCCCGGTTTTGGGAAACTGAGCGGATATTCACGACTTACGATTTTTAAGATTTTGCCTGTGCCATCCATCAAGAGTAACTTGACTGCACTGGTTCCAAGATCAATCCCAATATAGTTCATCTTATCCCTTCTCTCCTTATCGTATTTGTTTGTTTGGTCTCTTTGTTGTGTGCTCGTGCACACTCTAGTTTTATGTTACATTGCCATATTTGTTTTTGCAATGTATTTTTTCGAATTGCTCAACGATTTATCGGTTTTTCACAATTTTTGTTTTTTGTTTTTGTGCACCTTTCATGTGCTCGTGCACATTTGTTATTTTTTGTTGACGAACCACCATATCTTGTGATAGTGTTTTATGTAATAAAGGAGTTTTCTATGGCTACGATCAAAGAAATCGCTGCACTGGCCGGTGTTTCCCGCGGGACGGTTGACCGTGTTTTAAACAATCGGGGATCCGTCAATGAGGAAACGAAACAGCGTATCGAAGAAATCGCCAAGCGGTTGAATTACCAGCCAAACAAGGCCGGCATCCTGCTAGCAGCTCAAAAGAAAAATTACAAAATCGGCGTCATCCTGTTTGCCGACTCCACATTGTTCTTTCAGGAAATGATGGACGGCATCAATGAAAAGATGAACGAGCTTTCCGGATATAATATCACAAGAGTCACGCGCATGGTACCTTTTGAAGAAGATGCCCAGCTGCAGGCAATCGATGAGCTGACATCCGAAGGCATCAACGGACTGGTTCTGTCTCCTTATAACGGGGAAAAGATTCACTGTCGAATCGACCAGTTGATGGATGCCGGGATTCCGGTGATTACCCTCAACAGTGATATTCCATCCCGCCGTCTTGCTTTTGTGGGATGTGATTTTTACCGTTGCGGAGCTACCGCTGCGGGGCTCGTTGGCCGTATGACATTCGGCGAGATCTATGTCGGAATCATTACCGGTTCCTCTCATATTCTCAGTCACTCCGAACGAATCCGCGGCTTTGCCGACCGGATTCAGGAAGCATATCCGAACATTCACATTGTCGAAACCGTGGAAAATCACGACGATGATGTTGAAAGTTATAAACTGGTCAGACAAATGCTGGCCGAACATCCGCAAATCAATTGCATTCATTTCACTGCCGGCGGTGTTTCCGGCGGTTGCAAAGCAATTGAAGAGCACGACAAACCTTTGTCGGTCTTTGCCTATGACAATATCGCGACAACCGTGGAATATGTCCGAAAAGGCGTTATCACCGCAATTCTTTGTCAGCAACATCAGTTGCAGGGTTATCAGGCGATCGAATTATTGTCCAAATACCTTTTTGAAAATACCCCTCCCGAGAAAGATCACATCTATCTCGATGTCGATATTCGAATCTCCGAGAACCTCTAAAAAAAGCGCCCTCCCTTACCCCGGGAAGGCGCTTTTGCGTTTCACTTATTCTTCAAGGAATTTCACAATTCCCTTTGCAATTCCACTTGCCATTTTATCCTGATATTCCTCCGTCTGCATCAGACGGTCTTCCTCTGCATTGGACATATACCCCACCTCAATCAATGTGGTCGGGACTTCACACCAGTTGATTCCTGTCATCGTGTCCGTCTCCCAGATGTCCTGCCGTCTGGCTCCGGTCTCCGCAATGAATTCATCCAATACACATTCCGAGAATTTGCGGCATACCGAATACAGCGATCCGTTATACGGATTATGGGGAGTCTGACAAATTGTAAATGCACCCTGCTTGGACGAATCATCCACACCGTTTGCATGAATGCGGATAAACGCATCCGCCTTTGCCTCGTTTGCAATCTTGGCACGCTCGACATTGCTGATGTCCACATCATGCTCTGTGCGCGTCATAATCACCTGATAGCCCTTCTCTTCGAGAATCGCCTGAACCTTCTTTGCCAATACCAGATTTAATTCATATTCCGGCACTTTCGTCGCAACGCCTTCTGTTCCGGAAGACACTTTCTTTTTCATTTCTGATGAGCCCGGACCATTCGGCTCGAGTTCACTGTTGCCATGTCTTTGATGTCCGGCATCAATCACAACCACATACGATTCTGTCTTTTGCGTATCCTGTGTCTCTTGCGTATCCTGTGTCTCTTGCGTATCCTGAGTCTCCTGTGTCTCCCGAGTCTCCTGTGTCTCTTTCGTCTTTTCCTGTGTGTTCTCTGTCACACTTTGTTGACGATTAATCCGTTTCGGGCTCTCCTCCGGTGTATTCAAAAACAGCACCGCAAGCAGTGCCAACACCGATCCGCATAACAGCACACTCATCGTAACGCCCAGCACCATTGCTCTGTTCTTACTCCGTTTTTTGCGCTTTGCCACTTTTGTTCCCCTTTCCATGCATTTTTACATTTTCACTTTTTAATCATATCCCACCTCATTTCTTTTTTCAACCGAACCTCCTGCAAATGAGTTGCTGTTTGTGATTGCAAGGGAAGGGAAACTGTGCTATAAATGGACATAAAGAAAAAGATGAGGAGAGAAAAAGAAATGGATCAAAATTTTGGAAACGAACAACAGAATGGATATTATCAAAGCAACGGCAACTACAATAATTACGGCTATTCGAACTATCAGCCAAATTATCAGCAGCAGGTACAAGCGAATCCCACAACCGGATTCGGAGTTGCTTCCCTGATTCTCGGAATCCTTTCGCTTGTTCTTTCATTTACCGTTATTTTTTCGTTTCTGACTGCGATTTTGGCAGTTATTTTCGGAATCATTCAGCTGACACAGAAAAGCGCACAGGGCTATGCGATTGCAGGAATCATTTGTGCCATTTTGGGCTTTCTCGCAACGATTTTCTTCGGATATGTATATACCTCCAAATTTTTCGACGAATACCGATCTCGCCGCGCGAACAGCAGCTATTATGATGACATCCTGGATGAATTCTTTGGGGATGACGATGACAAACAAAACGATTACGATTTTGATGATGACGACTGGAATTGGGACTGGGACAATTCTTTATAAAAAACGTGATTTTCAATAAAAAGCTTCGGTCCTTTTATCAGGACCGAAGCTTTTTTTACATTGAATATTATCCTTTTACTGCCCCGGCAGCAATTCCGTTAATAAACTGTTTCTGAAGTACAATAAATACAAGTACCAAAGGCAAAGCGCACAATACACAGGAGGCAAACAGCACATTCCACTGTGCCGGATTCTCTTTATCTCCCAGGAACTGGAGCATTCCAACCGGCAACGAATACTGTTCCCGCTTTGAAATGAACACCATCGGGAAGAAATAATCGTTCCAGATCCATAATCCCTGTGTGATCACTGTAGATACTGTTGCAGGCTTGATAAGAGGGAATACCACAGTACGATAACGTCTCCAAAGGGAAGCGCCCTCCATAAAAGCTGCTTCTTCCAGTGAAACAGGAACGCCTTTCAAGAATCCCACATAAAGGAATGTTGAAAAAGGCAAACTACAGGTGATAAACATAATCATCGGGGTAAAGCGCGTATTCGGGATATTTAAGGCGCCAAACACCTGTGCAATCGGTACGATTACCATCTGGGATGGAATTACGAGTCCTGCAATAAAGAAATAATATAAAAAGCGACTCGTCTTCTTTTTGATTCTTGAAATCGGATATGCCGCCATCGTAGCAATCAAAACCACGATCACGACTGAACCGGCAGTGGTCAAAATACTGTTTAGCAATTCGCCCAAAAAATTCATCTTGGTGAATGCCGTGATATAACTTTTCAGTGTAAATTCCGAGAAGAGTCTCAATGGTGAAGTTAAATTGTGTGGATTTCTAAATGAACTTGATACCACAATCAGCAGTGGCAAAAATGTCACAAACGAATATACACATAAAATCAAATAAATCGCTGTGCGCGAAAGTTGCTTTTTCATTAGAATTCCACCTCCCTCTTATTCATGAAACGCAGCATAAGGATTGTGATTGCAATAATGATGATGAAAGAAACCACACTCAGTGCGCTTGCTTTTCCCATCAACTGCTTGTTAAACGCTGTATTAAAGATGATATACATCAGCGTTTGTGTAGATTTTCCTGGACCACCGTTTGTCATAATGAATGAATAGTCAAAGGCCTTTAGTCCTGCAATTACATTCAATACTACGTTAATCGTAATTGTTGCAGAAATCAGAGGAAGCTTCACTTTCGTAATCAATTTCCATTCGTTGCAGCCGTCAATCTTTCCGGCTTCAAGCAAGCTGTCATCGATGGTTTGCAATCCGGCAAGATAAATGATCATTGTGGTTCCTACATTTTTCCAAATATCAACCGCTGTAATCGCATATAATGCTTTACCGAAATCTCCCAAAAGATTTAATTTTGTTCCATCCATTCCAAACAATTCAATGATGGATGAAAGCATTCCGGAACCCGGCATATATACATATGACCAGATAAAGCCAACGACAATCGGACTAAATAATGCCGGCAAATAAACCAGCGTTCTGAAGATGGACTTCCCCTTTAATTTCAGGTTCAGCAGTAATGCAAGTGCCAGTCCGACAACGTTGCTGATCACTACAATGATGATGGTATAGATAAATGTATTCTTGATTCCGTTAACCAACGAACCATCTTTCACAATCGACTGAAAGTTCCTTACTCCAACAAAATCATAATCATAATTTACACCATTAAAATTGGTAATACTGTAATAAAACATTTGAAATACCGGATACACCCAAAATACTACAAACAAAATGAGGGCCGGCACCGCAAACCAATACATTCTCGTTGGCATTACCAACGACTTCTCTCGTACTTTACTTTTTTTCATATTTGTCTCCTGTGGTACTGTAAAGATTAAGAAAAGACGGGCCAGGCCCGCCTTTCCTTTGCTTATGATTCAGGAAGATTACTCTTCCAAGAGGGACTCGAGCATTGTCTGCATTCCTGATGTAATATCATCAACTGTTGTTCCCTGACCGCCAATCATGCTGCCGAATAACGCTTCCATCTCGTTTTCGGTTCCTGCCGGCCAAGCCTGATTACACCAGTACCATGCTTTTCCTTCGTTATATAAATCAAGGAAGGAATCAAACAATGGATCATTCTTATCTGCACCGTATCCATATGTTACGATAAATCTTCCGGTATCAGCAAATGCCTGATATACAGGTGATTCGCCATCAAACCAGTATTCAAGAATTTCTTTTACCTGATCAGGATATTTTGTTTCTGCATAAACTGCAGGGCCTGCACCCGGTGCCATAGAAGCATAGGTATCTCCGTTTGTTGCAGGAAGTGGGAAATATCCTCTTTCAAAAGATACTGCACCTTCCTCGCAAAGTGCTGCTGCATTGAATGAACCATCAAATGTCATAGCAGCTTCGCCATCTACAAACATCTGAATTCCCTGTGCAGCTCCAAGTCCAAGTGAGGAATCAATGACATAACCCTTTTCGTAAAGTTCTCCATACATTTCAAGAACTTTATCCCATGTTCCTTCATCAGTGAACTTAGTTTCACCTGTACGAAGCTTATCATCATAAGTTGCATCTTTTGGATAGATTTCGTTTGCTGCAATCTGATAAAGACCAAACTGCATTACATATGCATCCTTATCTCCCATTACGATTGGCTGAATGCCTGCATTCTTTAAAACTTCACAGCAGTTTAAGAACTCATCCCAGGTTGTAGGAACGCTAAGACCATTCTCTTCGAATACGTTTTTGTTGTAGTAGGTTCCAAGGATTGAAACACCCTGTGCGATACCATAAACTTTTCCATCGTATGAGAATGCTTCATTTGCAGCATCACCGGTCTTCTCAAGGCAAGAAAGATCTGATAAATCCATCAAATATCCTGCCTTTGCCAACTCGATGACTGAATTTGATCCCGCATATTTTGGCTGAACCAAAATAATGTCCGGGCACTCTCCGCTGGCAAGCTTTGTCTTTAATGCTGTGTAGTACTGGTCATCCGGAAGTTTTGTTACTTCAAGAGTTACATTTGGGAACTTCTCATGAATCAGTTCAGGCAGCTGCTCTGTCTCAAAATCATTTTCTGAAGCCACGCCTGAAACCATCATCGTGATTGTAATATCCTCATCAGATGAGGTACCTCCCGAGTTTGATGTGTCACCGGTATTGGATCCACATCCTGTTGTTGCAGCTACAAGTGTTGTTGCAGCCAACAGTGTTGCTAGTAATTTCTTTTTCATTTCCTATCTCCTTTCTGATCTGATAATGAAATATTACCATTTCGCGAGTGTACTTTTTCGCTTTTGTATGGTATACTTTTTTTAGATTTTTGAATTCAAGTCTCGCTCGCGAGACTTGGCGCGAGATTTGCGTCAGCGTAGCTGACATATTTCATATGCAAATCTCTGCGCATCCTCGCGGAGCGTTTATCTCAGTCGGAGATTGTAACCCCGACTGAGATAATCTGATTGGGGTGTATTATGAAACTACGAACTAAATTTTTGATTATCTATTCTATTTTTGCAGTGATTATGATTTCATTTACTGCGCAATATGTTTTCATCCGCTATACCGAGCTGTTCTCAAATCAGGTATCGCAAATCGTGGACAATATCATATCAAATGCCGCATCCAAAACCGAAGATTCCTTAAACGATATTCGGGATACCAGTATGCTGTTTCAGATCAATACGGATTCCGGCGATACCTTTATCGACGGCATCAAAAAATACAGCGATTCAAATGCAACTGTCACTTCCTATGATTTGAAGGAAAGTCGTGACAGCATCAAATATATCTGCCAGAACTTCTTATTTACAAATAAAAACATCAATGGCATCTTCATTATTTTGCCAAATAACAGCAGTTTCGGCTGGGGAAATAATATCGATATCAAATACCATTACGATCCTACTTTGGACCAGTGGTATCAGGACACCTTAACCAAGCACGGCAAGCTGAACATCAGCACGATTAAGCAGTACGATTTCATCCTTCGCAGCACGGATTGCGTACTCTTTTCCACTGCGCTCTATGATGTCGCCACCAGAAAATATCTTGGAACCCTTTTGATTCCATGCCGTCCGGAATTGTTTAACCTCAGCTCCATCAACACCCTTCCAAATGCGTTAAACATCTGTATTCACGAGACCGGAAAGCCTTCGAATGTTTATTACTCCAACAGTGATTCCGTAAAAACGGACAGCCATAGCAATCACAAGTATATTCTCACAAAGCAGGTCGAAATTCCGGCATACAATTTAACGATTGATGCGCAGATTGATTTGAGAATCTATACCAAGAATCTGACCAATGTACGAATGCTCCTTCTTGGAATCATTCTATGCATGCTGGTTTTGGTTCTTTTGATGTATTATCCGCTGTCTGCATGGATGATCAAACCGATCACCCGGCTGACCAGACATATGCGCACAACCCATTTGAAGAAAATTCCTTTTAAAGAGAAGAAAAATCTCTGGAAAGATGAAATCTCGATGCTATACACAGAATACAACAACCGCATCGATTCTCTGAATGAATATATTCAGCGTGATTATCAAAACAAAATTATTGCCTTGGATTCGCAAATGCGCGCCTTAGAAGCGCAAATTGATGCACACTTTTTATTTAATACATTAGAGACCATTAACAGTATTGCCGAAATCGAAGATGTCCCTCGGGTATCTACGATTTCCATGGCACTTGGAAATATGTTTCGCTACAGTATCAAAACCGATAGCGAGCTGGTGCCGTTGTCTGATGAAATCAATCATGTGAAAGATTATGTATCCATTCAATCCATTCGCTTTCACGAAAAATTTACGATTGATTATGATATTCCGGAAGCGCTTGCATCTACAAAAGTATTGAAACTGATTCTGCAGCCCATTGTAGAAAACTGTATTAATCATGGTTTTCGACATTGTCTGATCACCGGACATATTCATATCAAAGCTCGACAGGAAGGCGATTGTCTGCTTCTGATTGTATCGGATGATGGATATGGAATGGACCAAGCCACTTTAAATGCACTAAAGGATCGCTTGGCAGCGCCGGATGAAATGCAGGAATTCGGAAAGCGCAGTCACCAAAGCATCGGTGTAAAAAATATTCACTCCCGTATCCGACTGTATTACGGAAACATTTACGGATTACAGATTGAAAGTCAAAAGGATGTAGGAACGACTGTCACAATCTGCATTCCGCAAATCAAAGTCAATCAATAAATGACAAAGCCAAATGGAGGTATCTAAATGTATACATATATCGTAGTCGATGACGAACCACTCACACAACAGGGTGTATTAAAAAAGCTCGAATCCTATTCGGGTGATATTTCCTGTGTCGGTACTGCCGAAAACGGCGAAAGCGGTTTGAAACTGATTATGGAAACCCAGCCCGACATCATTATCACAGATATGAACATGCCCGGAATGGACGGCGGCATATTTCTGCTGAAAATTCGTGAAATTCTCCCGGATATCCCGATTATTGTCATCAGCGGATATAAGGATTTTGAATATGCGCATCGCGCCATTGAATCAAATGCATGCAAATATATCCTTAAGCCATTTCCGAGAGAAGCGCTGCACAATGCTATGGACATTGCGATTGCCAGAATCGAAGAATCGGATTCCCGCAACAAAAGCATCCAGAAAATGAATGAAGAACAGGAATCCATCCGATTAGAATATGATGTCCAAAATCTTCGATCCACAATCCTAGGTTATATCCCTGATATGGATCATTTTCATTCAAGCAGAATCCAGTCTCTTACCACCGGAGAACGGCTCTACAGTCTGTTTACGCTACGATTTGAAAAAGCGCTCAATCTGGACCGTATCATCGCCTTTATCATCGAAAATGATATGGAAGATTTTTGTATCTGCGTTCCGAACATCTGCAATTCAAATGTGGGTGCGCTGCTCTTTTCCTTTAACCGCAGCTTAAGCAATAATGTATCCGAGTATCTGGTTCATATTGCCAAATCCTTTTTGCAGACGATGGAACAGGACGAAGCAAATCTGATCATCGGAATGGGCGATTTGCGCAGCACCCGTGCGAATTTAAAATTGGCTTATGAGGACGCCTGCAGTTCCATTGATAATATGGTCTACAATGATGCCAGAAAGATATTTCCTTACCAACCGATGGAATACAATGCCTCCAATGTCATTTGGAACCGGGAGGCGGAATTTATGTTCCGTGTAGAGAATTCGGAAACCGATGTCATTCCGCCGATGATTGCAGAGCTGTTCGATCAATGCGTATCGGTGCCGACACTCCGTCTGGGCGATATGAAGGCATATTGCATTCATTTATTCCGGGAAGCCTACCAGATGTTAAAGAATTATATTTCTATTAATTCAACAATGGAGTCCAACACTTCCATACATATTTTGAATAACATTTTCTCTTTTGATGAGCTGCAAAACTATATCACAATCTTTTTCAATAACATCTGCAATTTGTTAAAAGACGAAAGCCGTTTCCGCTCCTCAGATGTGATTCAAAATATCAAAATTTATACGCAGGAAAAATACTATAATAATTTGAGTCTGGATTTTATCGCCTCGCTTTTTTATATGAACCCGAGCTATATCAGCCACCTTTTCAAGAAAAGTACAGGCACTTCCTATAATCAGTATCTGACAGATATCCGACTAAAGAAGGCCCAGGAACTGCTTTCTTCTACCGACAGAAAAACTGCCCAGATTGCAAAACAGGTCGGCTATGATAACGAAAAATATTTCTATCGCCTTTTCAAAAAGCATCTGGGAGTTACCCCGGAAGAGTATCGTCGGGACACAATTTAGATTTCTAGAAAAAGGGCCCCGCAAAAGCGGAGCCGAGGGAGGGTAACAAAATATTTTCAGGCGGAAATTTCAGGGGGATTTCCGCCTGTATCTAATTATCTAATTATCAAATTTTCATTTATGATTCATCTATATCTTTTGGAAACGGTTTACTTCCTCAAGCAATTTCATTGAAATTTCATGATTGGTTCCGGCTCCGCTCTTAATCTCTTCCATAGAATTGACAATATCGGAAACATTTGAAGTTGCCATGACGACTCCGTTTGTGCTTTCGGACATGGCCGTAGATACGCTTGAAATACTATCAACGGTTTCACTCATAATGTTTTCCAAATGAATCATATTATCATGGAATTCTCCCATGATTGCATCAATTCGAGCGGCTTTCTCTGAATACATATCCGTTGCATCCTCAAAGCCTTGGTAATCTGTCGTAATTGTCTCCTGCATGTAATTCAAAAGATCATTTGAATTATTCATCAATACTTCTACCGCACTGACAACTTTCTCGCTGATATTTTGAATGTTATTTGCCGTATTGGTGCTGTTTTCCGCAAGCTTTCTGATTTCATCCGCCACAACAGAGAATCCTTTTCCCGCTTCTCCTGCCCTTGCAGCTTCAATGGAAGCGTTGAGTGCAAGTAAGTTTGTCTGGCTTGCAATATTCAAAATATCCTCCGTCAAAGAGGTGATTTGCTCAACCTGACGGCTGGCTTCGATGGATTCGGTCAATTCGATACGACGCTGCTCCATCATTTCTTCGATGGCATTTTTCTTTGCCTCGGTCTGTTCCTTGACGCCGATTGCCAGGGCCATAATATTTGCAGAAATCTCTTTTCCTGTTGTAGATTCCGTCTGAACGTTTTCTACAGATGAGAGAATTTCTTTTGCATTTTTATTTAGGATTTCAACGCTTGCGGCCACCTCTTCCATACGGGCCGTCAGCTCCTCCATTACATTTGCAATGCTGTCCACATTGTCACTTGATGCGGTGATTTCCCCATTCATAAGATTAATGGAACGGTCCATTTCCTGTGAATCATTCTTAAGATTTTGCATAATCTCCTGCAGCTTTTCAATAAATTCATTGATTCCGCTACTCAAGCGACCAATCTCATCATTGCTCTTAATTTCAATACGATTGGTTAAATCGCCCTTGTTTGTATTGATATCATCTATAATGAGATTCAACTGCTTATTTGCATATTCTGCAGGTTTGCTAACGGTTTTATGAATCATCAGGAAGATGAGAACAAAAGCAACACAGAATGCAGCGCCCATGATTTCCATCAAAAGCAAGCTCTGGTTCAAAGCCTTGTTGTAATTTGAAGATGCCTGATCAATTGCTGAGTGAAGTGAATCCATAAAACCTACACTTGAACTCTCGCCCACTTCAACCACCAACCCTTGGAAATCTGTGCCTAACACAATATTGGCATTCATAAAATCTCCCTGGTCAACCATGTTTCGAATCTGTTGAACCAGATCCAAGGCCTGATTCATAAAATCTTCATAGGTCTGATAATTCTCGAGCATTTCAGCATTATTGATATCCGTTACGGATGCTCGAACCTGCGCCATCAAAGAGTTCGCATTTTCAATATCTGCATCCATTGCGCTTTCAATTCCGGCACGCACATCTGCATTGTCGTATAAAGCAATGATATTCAAATATTTTTGGATACGCTCCAGGCAAGTCTGCATATCACAAACATTTTCCAAAACCGGGATGTATTGTGCAGTAATCTTGCGGCTTTCTTCTTTTACCTTCATCTGTGTTACAAAACTAGATACGATTGTTGCCACAAAAATCAGTGCAAGAACACATACCATCACCAGAACGCGTGTACCAATTCGGCCATAATGCTTTTTTTGTTTTTGGCTATTCTTCATAACGTCTCCTTATCCGCTATACATTCGGCATGAAGTATTTACGTAAGAAGTATGCAGGTCCACAACTCCATGCGTGACAATAACTATTTACAATCGTTCCACCATACGGAGATTCATCCGGCTTTTTCGGATTATATAATTCCCAGAATGTATCAGCACCCAGTGCTTCCATTCCGCCCCAGTAGGACCGAATAACCTCCAGTGCCTTCTCCTTTTGCCCCAATAGCATCAAGGCATCCAGATAATTATGATACATATATGGTGTCACCATCTCTTCTGCCGCATCCATTGCTTCAACACGCTCGAGTAATTCAATCGCGGCATCTCCTCCAATAGCTTCTCCCAATATCATCCATACCTGTGATGCAATCGATACCTGTTTATCTTTCCCGCTCACATAGCATTTCTTTTTTTCATCCCATAATTTATTGTTGGCAGCCTGACGGCATTCCATATAAAGCTCCGCAAGTTTCTCTTCCTTCATCACGTCTCCCAACTCCTGCGCAATATGAATTGCTACAGAAAGCGCATACAACAAGATTCCCTGCGCGGATGCCTGCTTATTCAGGTTCAATGTCCAATCCACAAAACACCAATTCAGTTCATCTGAATCCTGAACCAACATATCATTTCCCAATTCTTTTTTTGCAATTGTAATTTGCTTATATGCCACCGGCCACAGCTCGCGAAGCATCTCGATGTCTTTCGTCTTCTCATAGTAATTCCAAAGGATTGGAATAAAGAACAGTGAGTAGTCGTACATTCTGACATCATCCACCTCCGGAACCGGATCAAGGAACAGACATGCTCCCACCCGTTCATCCGGCATCGGCAATGCGGCAAACAGATAGATACAGGCCTTTACCATATCCGCATTGTCATATGTCAAATCATTTGCCAATGCCTGAATACGCAAATCTCCGATCCATAATCGTCTGTCGCGTTTCGGGCCATCCTCAAACACGGTCTGCATACAATTGTGTAAGGTTCTGCAGGCAATTTCATCCAGATGATTCAACTGTGCATCACCGAAATCATAATGCTTTAATTTGGTGTCATCTGCACCGGACACTGCGGTACATCCCACATGTTCCACAACCAAATCGTACTTTGAGCTAATATCAATCACTTCGATTTTGATATAACGGAATGCATAGCGTCTCGGCAACTTCATTTCAACCGGAAGCACATCGATATGAATTTGCTCTGTTTCAACCCAGGAAGAGCTGATCCATCCATGATATTCATCCGGATTTTCAAACAATTCCTGTAATGTTTCCGCAAAATGAAAACGTACCCAGGCCGGAGCATCCGGATGGCTTCCCACATAATTGAATTTAAAGTCTGCATATCCCACCTCATGATTTCCGAAATCGACAATCAGAGAGTCCCCCTTTTTTAGTCGTCTTCTGTCATAATCTGTGGTAGGAACTGCATAATATTGATTTTTTTTCTTAATTTCAATTGTTTTTGCCACTTCAACATATGTCTTTGTAGGCGGCTTTAAAAGATCTAATGCTTTTTTTAAAAAATTTTCATTCTTCATTTTGTAAAAATCTTCCTCAGTAGATGTTCATTGTTTAAGTAAATCAGGAATACAACCAAAAGGACTGCATTGATAATGGACTGCATGGATGCTGTAATCTCGTTGGAGAATACTGCAAAGGTGGAATTCAACATTGACATGCAAATTGCGGCCAAAAGGAAACCAACCTTTTCATTGCTGTAGCGGCTGATATAACTGCCGATAAACATTGGCAAAAATGCGGTAAACATAATTGCAATCGAACCAAAGTTAAGCTGTCCGCCATTGATTGTCGTATTTCTGGCTGCATTGAAAAATCCAACCAGCCCCATTAATCCGCCACAGATTGTATAGCAAATCAATGCATTCTTTACTTCTTTAATGCCTGTATTTACAGATACTTTCTGCCCACTCTTTAATGCATTATAGTCAAAACCAAACCGAGTGTGGTCAAACAGTACAATTGTTAATACCAATACCAATACAATGATAATTGCTGCATAAATCCAGGTTCCAACAAATCCAGCCATGGAAGAATTCTGCACTTCAGTCATCAAATACTTGCCGTCGGTAATGGTATACATCACGCCCTCATAAATCAGAGTAACACCCAAGGAAGTGATGATCGGTGGGATCTTGAGGAGCACATAAATGCTCCCCGAAATCAATCCCAACAGAAGACCTGCCACTATCGTAACCAAAAGCATGCACAACGCACTTCCTTTTCCGCCTCCGAAGATGGCATATGAAATTTTAGCTCCGATGATTGCTGAAAGTGCAGCCATTGATCCAAGCGAAAAATCAAATCTTCCGCTATTAAGATTAATTGATAAAGCAATCGTCGTAATCATCACAATCGCTACATAGACAATAAAATTATCAAAGCTCTTTGCATTTGTAATGATATGCTCTCCCTTCGAGAGACAAAGTCCTTCTAAAATCAGGAATACGATTACCGGAATGATAAACGTTCCCACAATTTTTTTTGCTGTGCCTGCGGTACTCATAATGGTAGCCTCCAAATTCTTTATTTAGACTCTACAAGAGCCTTTACATCTGCATATGTTACATTATCACCGATGATAGAATCCAATGTTGCCTTATCATAGATTGGGCTGTCACCGTTGTCTGATACATAATACTCATCAAAGGTAGCCTTATCTGTTGCTACAAGATATCCCTGGCTGATTGATACTGCATTTCCTTCATCATCGCGAATCACATTTCCATTTACTGCATTCATCACAAGTGCAAATACAGGTCCGATGGATGAAGAATACTTTCCTGCAAGATAGGTCAACTTTCCGTTTTCGATTGCATCGCCATTTGCCTGAGTGAAAGAATCAATATCAGAGAATGCAATTCCTGCCTCGTTCAAAGACTGAGTAAAGAATGTGGTTGCCATTCCAACTGAAAGGAATGCTTCCGGACTCTTCTGGATTGCTGCATTTAACTCATCTGTTGTTGTATCGCCATATCCCTGAAGATATGCAACAACTTCTGTATCACCTTCCACCTTGGATAAATCAAGTGTCTGATCCTGGAAAATCTGTCCGATGATACCGTTCATATCATCAGTTCCACCATAGGTATCACCTAATCCAACGATGGTTCCTGCAAGACGATAAACATGCATTGGATTTGGAATGAAAGCTCCGTAGATTGCAACAGTCTTGGTTCCCTGGTTCTTGAAGAACTCACCCATTGCCTTTCCGGCTTCAAACTCGGTTGCATTGCTTGGTCCAACCTGGCCAACAAAATACTCATATCCCTTATAAGTTTCAAACTGCTCATCTTCTAATACACCTGAAGCAACTGCATAATAAACGCCATACTGTTCGCAGGTTTCGATCTGCTGAGCTCTGTCACTTCCTGAAAGTGAGATGATTGCCTTGCATCCCTGAGAAGCGAACTTCTCGATTGCAGATTTTTCATCTTCAGCGCTTTCCAAAGCATCTGTGTAAGTAAATTCTACATTGTAATTTGATGCGATATACTTTTCATAATATGAACGGAATCCTTGTGCTTCCTCACCGCTGACATCAGCGACAAGTACTCCGATCTTTACGGTTTCTTTGCTTGCTGAAGAGGTATCCTTACCACCTTCTGTGTCCCCGTTCTTGCCACCACATGCGGTGAGCATTCCCAGTGTCATCACTCCTGCTAAAAGCAGACCCAATACTTTTGTAACTCTTTGTTTCATCTTTTTCCTCCTTTAACATATATCTTTAACGCTTATGCGTTAAATACAGTTATCTTGGTAACATCGCGGTGCGGTAATTCATACTGGTCAGATAAACGACAATCAGGAAGAATACTGCACTGATAATCTGAGTGATGCCATATGCCGCATTGCTTTCGATTACGATTTCCAAAATGTCATTTAAAAGCATAAAAGAAAATCCACCTACCAATGCTGCATAGATCTTTGAAAACGGTCCGCCGGAAATCGGCATACCACCAAAGACAATGGCAATAAAGATATTCATTCCGATGCTAGAAGCCGTCGTCGTGGTTACGGACGGTGTATAAACCAAAGTCAAAAACGCTCCGAGTCCCACACCGATACCGGCCATCACAAAGGCAATGATTGTATATTTGTTATAGCGAATTCCTGTTAAGTATGCGCATAAAGGATTTCCACCGATAAATTTCTGTCGGCGTCCCACCTTTGTAAAGCGAAACATAAACAGACTGACTGCAAAGAATATAACCAAAAGTGCAATTTTGCATCCCATACTGTCAAAGGGCTTTAGCACGCTGCTTGGAATTCTGATTCCTCCTAATGCGCCACCTTCCGTTGTGATAATCTTTGCGGCAACTGCAGTCAGTACCGACATCATTGCCACCGTGGTGACGAAGGCCGGAATATGAAATACGGATGCCAAAACAGAATTGAAAAGCGAACAAATAATGCCGACTGCAAAAATCACCAAAATCATAAGTCCGAGGTTTTCCGTCTTGTTGTATGTCATCACACCCATAGTTGCGGAAAACAAAGTTGATGCTCCAAGGCTGATATCAAAGGTTCCAAGTGTGTAAATAAAGATTGCACCTGTTGCAACCACTGCCAAAACCACGCCTTCGTTAAATGCAATTTTTAAATACATATCCAGGCGATAGCCCTTCATATTGACAACACCGATGAAGATAAAAAACAGTGCCACAAGTGCTGCAAACGGAAGCACTGTTGTAATCATTTGTCCTATATTGCGTTTCTCTTTCACGATAATCCTCCTACCTAAATCATATATTGGATGATATCCGCATCAGATAACATTTCGCTGCGCTTAAATTCCATTTTCATTTCGCCATCTTTCATAATAAAGATGCGATCGCTCATTCCAATCAATTCCGGTAATTCCTCAGAAATCATCAAAATTGCTTTACCTTCATTCTTCAGCTGTACCATCAATTGATACATTGCCTGCTTCACACCGATATCCACACCTCTGGTCGGGCAGTCAAGAATCAGGATTTCACTTCCACATCCAATCCATTTTCCGAAAACAACCTTTTGCTTGTTTCCTCCGGAAAGCTGGCTGACAGACTGATTTGGACTCGCACACTTAATTGACAAATTCTCAATCTGTTCTTTTACATATTTTGATTCCTTATGTGCTGTTACTAAGAATCCTCCGATTGCGAAACGATCCATTCCGGCGATTGCAATATTGTCGCGAATGCTGGCTGTCAAGCTAAGTGATTCCGTATCACGGTCCTTTGACACATATCCGATTTCCTGTTTCATAGCCACATGCGGATCTGTGATTTTCTTTCCTGTTCCGGTTACCACTTCTCCGCTTTCGAGAGGCAGTGCTCCAAATAAAGCCTTACCCAGCGCATGCATTCCGCATCCTGCCAATCCGCCGATTCCTACGATTTCGCCCTTCTTCAGCTGAAGAGAGATATCTTTTAACTGCTCTTTGTATTTCAGATTCTTTGCTTCAAGAGCAATTTCGTCTAAACTGGTGGCTTTAAAATCGCTGCGATAATAATCACCTTTCAACTCTCGACCAATCATGCTGGTTCGAATCAGATTTGCATCATACTCTTCTTTTGTGAAAGTACGAATCAAATTGCCATCCCGAAGCACAGTCAGGGTATCGCATACCTCCATAATTTCATCTAAGTCATGTGAGATGAAAATAACTGCTTTTCCGTCATCTCTAAACTTCTTAATCAGTCGATACATGATTTCGCGACCATCATGAGATAATGCGGTACTTGTCTCATCAATCACCAAAATGCTTGGATTCTTGCGCACCACCTTTGCGATTTCTACCAGTTTGCGTGTCTGAAAATCCAATGCACTCATTGGCATATCACCGGTGACAGACGTCACACCAATTGCTTCCATTGCTTCCGTTGCCTTTTGAAACATCGCTTTTTTATTCACCCAGCCCAACCGGTTGGTAAACGGATCAAGTTCGCCGAGGAAAATGCTCTCGCCAACGGTAATCCCTGCAATGGTTCCGCTTTCCTGCACAACCATTCCGATTCCGTTATCCAAAGCATCAATCATGCTCTGAGGCGCCCATGCTTTGTTCTTAAAAATCATTTCACCGGAATTTGCTTTTTGCATTCCTGCTGCAATGGATGAGATGGTGGACTTTCCGGATCCGTTTTCGCCGATCAATCCGCGAATTTCTCCCGGATATACTGCCAAATCCACCTCAGACAGTGCAGTCACGCTTCCGAACTTCTTTGTTATTTTTTTCATTTGAAGGATTGGTTCAACCATATTCATGCTGCCCCCTTGGTGCTTGTTTGTTTGTTAACTTCATTATAGTTTTCTGTCAAAAAGATATAATTCACAAAATCGCTCATATATATTGACTACTTTGATATAAAATGTTAAGATACATCATATTTTATGACTGTATTTGACTTAATGGGAGAATCAGATGAATATCCAGGATTTAAGATTAAAAATTTATGAGTACAATGAAGAGGAAAAGTTTTACAAGGAGCAGTATCTGGCCCGCCAAAGCGGAAAGATCCATCAATTCATCAATCATTGCGATATTGATGATGTGATCAAACGTCATCTTCTGCTTCCGGAGGTAAAGGAAACCGTTCCGGGCAAATACCTGGACTCTTTCTTTTTTGACCTGACGGACAATGCCAGTATTGTGGTTCAAAAGCACAATCGCTACAGCCCGGACCTGCTCCACACACATACATTCTTCGAGCTCGTATATGTCTATGACGGCAATTGTACCCAGGAGATTTCCGGCCAGACCATCCGCATGCAAAGCGGGGACATTTGTATTGTGCCGCCGGGAATTGAGCACAAGATTTCCGTATTTGATGACAGCATTATTTTCAATATTATGCTGCGAAGAGACACCTTACACAGCATGTTTTATGTTTTTTTGAACACGCCAAACCTGCTGTCCTCATTCTTTTTAAACAATATTTATGCCGGTAGAGCAAATGACTATATCCTCTTCCATTCCGGTTCGGATATTTTTTTGAGAGACTCTTTTATCCATATGTATTGCGAGAGCCTGAATCATCAGAAATACTTTTATCAGTGCATCACCAACACCTTGCTTCTGGACTTTTATCTCATTGTTCGCAATTACGGGGATTCAGTAGAAATGCCATATTTCCGCAATCGTTCGGATGTGCAGCGCTATGCGCTTCTGCAATATCTTCAGGATAATTATCGCGATATTACACTTGCGGAACTGGCGGATAAATTTCATTATACGAGTGAATATACTTCACGTTTGATCAAAGAACTGACCGGGAAGACCTATACAGAAATCCTGCGCACCATTCGCATCGAACGGTCTCAGGATCTTTTGGAAAATACCACTATGACAGTGGCAAATATTGCCGAAGCGACAGGCTATGATTCGCCGGAACATTATATCCGACAATTTAAAAAGCATACCGGAATGACGCCTTCCGCATTTCGCAAGCAATCTGCTTTACGGCGCATTCGATAGTATGCTTTCATGAAATCTTTTTTAGTTAAATCCGACCACTTTCTGGGAAATGCGATATGCTGCAACGGAAATCTTGCGTCCGCCTTTTCCCGGAAGATTCATGGTTGTACCCATGATGCCTTTGCGCAATTTGCGGTAAAGGCGAATATCATAATTCTTAATATATTCCCAAAGTTCCTTTTTCTTTTGCAGATTCTCTTCTGTGCCGGATTTGATCAACATAATGGTCGATACAATGGTGATAATCTCAAGATAGTTGAACATGTATTTGCGGCATTTGAGATTACGCACCTTCGTCAAATCCACATCCTCAATCATAATCTTGTTGACACGCAATTGCTGATCGATTCTGCTGATCATAACTGCTTCATTGACAGACTGATCGTCTCGGCCGATGAAGTAACGGTAAAAATCAACATCCATATAATAAATACTCTTTACATATGGCAATGGCTTATAGACATAAATATTGTCTACATAGAAAGTGTGCTTCGGCAATTCAAGCTTGCAGTCACGCAACATCTGTGTACGATAAATAACAGAATGCATCAGGATATAATGTCCCTTGTGGAATCTGCGCACATCACTCCAGGTGAATACGCGGTTAACCGGAAATCCGGTCTGACGCATGACTTTCTTGTGCTTTGCCCCCTCCTTTTCATATACATAATTTGCGAGGAACATATCAATCAGTTCGTCCTTTTCGACGAAAGAACGGATTGTAGAAAGCATTGCCTTGTATGCATCCGGATCAACCCAGTCATCGGAATCAACCACCTTGAAATACAACCCTGTTGCATTGCGAAGTCCGGTATTGACAGCCTCTCCGTGTCCGCCGTTTTCCTGATGAATTGCCTTTACGATATTCGGATACTGTGCCGCATAGCGGTCTGCGATCTCTGCCGTATTGTCCTTCGTGGAACCATCATCCACGATGATGATTTCGATATCTTCCCCTCCAATTAAAATGGAATCAATGCATTTTTCCATATATGCTGCAGAATTGTAGCATGGAATTGCAAATGATAATAATTTCATATTCATAATCTGCCTCCTAGAGCAATGTACGCGCAAGTTCCATCGCCTTGAGTGTCATCGCATCAATATTGTAATATTTGTATTCCGCAAGTCTGCCGAGCAAATGGAAATTGCCAAATTCTTCCGTCATGGTCTTGTATTTGCCGTAGAGCTTTTCGTTATCTTCATTCAGAATTGCATAATACGGGATTTCATTCTTTGCACCGGTATAGGCAAACGGATATTCACGCACAATTGTGGTGCCGTTTGTATTTTTCTGTCCGGTCAGGAATTTGAATTCGGTAATACGTGTAAAATCTTCGCTGACCGTATAATTGACTACGGAATGTCCCTGGAAGGAATCCTGATCAAGATGTTCGAATTTGAAATCCAGACTGCGGTAAGGCAAACGGCCAAAACGCAAATGGAACAATTCATCAATCGCTCCGGTATAAATCACATTACCGGTAAATTCTTCGCCTTCGAAATAAATCTTGCGATCTTCAAACGAAAGCACATCCAGGCAGTCTGTATTCAGACGCACTTCTATATTTGGATGATCCAGCATCTTTTCAAACATCGGTGTAAATCCGTCAATCGGAACACTCTGATATTTGTCTTTGAAATATCGATTGTCATATGAAATGACAACAGGTACGCGGCCGGTTACTTCCGGAGAAATTTCTTCCGGTTTCTGGCCCCATTGCTTCATGGTATAACGCAAAAATACATTCTGATATACATATTCTGCAATTTCACGTACATCCGGATCCTCGTTCTCACGCAATTTCATAATCGGGACACGGCTGCCCTCACCATATTCCGCAATCAGCTTTTGCTCCAGACGGTCTGCCTTTTCCTTCTCATAAACCATATGCAATGTATTTAAGTTGAATGGAACCGGAATCAGCTGGTCTGCCACTTTTGCGACCACTTCATGTCCAAAATCATACCAGTCCGTGAAGCGTGACAGAAATTCACGCACAGATTCTTCTCCGGTATGGAAGATATGCGGTCCGTATGTATGAATCAAAATTCCGTAATCATCCAGTTCGTCATAGCAGTTGCCACCGATATGATTGCGTCTTTCGATGACAAGAACCTTTTGATTTCCCTCCTCAGCGAGGATACGTGCTGCGGTTGCACCGGCAATTCCGGCGCCCACAATAATCGTATTGTAATTCATTTTGATATTCTAATCTCCTTTAAGATTTTTTATTTCCCAACTTGAACATTATACTGTATTTGCGCAACAAGCACAATCCGCATTTTGTCCCAGACAAATGCCGCACAGATGATATCCGTTTTCCAGCAGTTCCGAATAATCGCCACGATAAAAGCGGCAATTTTTTCTGCTTATCGTTTTTACCGCTGCGCAACCCTTTTTGTGAATGCATCCTGTATTGATATTGACCACATAATCGTAATCCCCGGATTTCACCCATTCGATGCGATGATATTCCCTGCATTTTCCGGAAGCTACCGCACCGATATAGTCCGTATTTTCCACTTGTGCATTCTCATCCACAATCCGGTTTTTTCCTGTCCGATAATCAATTTCAGCCCCCGGCTGCACATTGTAGACATAAATGCAAAAGCAGATCTTCTCGTCCTCAATGGAAGCCGCCTCCATCAACACGCCGGAAGCCACCAGATTGCGTCCTTCGAAGACCGGTGTCACACGATACAGAACATGATGATGCGTCTTTTCGATATAATCATGCACATAGGATTCAAACGGTTTCATGCCCTGCACATTCATATATGCCGTACCCGTAATCAGATTTCTGTCATTGGCATTTTCACCGGCGAGCGAAAATGCAATCAAATGACAGCGGTGATAAATGCGGTTTTCATTTTCAAAGCCGCTTGGATGGACTGATGAAATATCCTGCCGTTGTTCCTGCGGCATGGTTTCTTCCGAAAGCATTGCATAAGCGCATCCGCATCTTCCGAGCCGGTCCAGTGGCTGGTATTCTTCAAAGTCCTCTCGCCTGCGATCGTCCGAATCAAAAAAAGGTCTGTTTTCATTGACGATTGAAAAGGCCACACCCTGATAATCCGCTACGTCCGACATCACAGCCGGTTCCGATGGCAGATGCCATTTCACCACGGAAAAAATGAATATCAAAAGCAGGCCCGTCAAAATCATTAACAGAACACGATTCTTTTTCTTACTTCTGTTCATAATTTACATTCTCTTTTCTAAAAATCCCCCCGTTTTCCGCATATCATATAGTACCTTAGTCACAACAATTTATTCATATATTGTTTACAATTTCCTAAAATTTATAACACATCAATTTCACATTTCACTTTTACTATATATATTGTAAACAGAAATTAACTTTTTCTTTTTCATACACCCCCGCATCCCCTGGATGCGAGGTCCTCCCAATTATATTTTCTTTTTCATATATCTTTTTTACATCGGACTGATCGCAGCAATGCGGCAGTCCACTTTTTTGTCCTGATTACTTTTCGACTTCCACACCGATATATTGTTTATATGCACGAAATGCCGACGGTATCGAGAATTCGCGCTGCGCCTGTTCCACATCCACATAGAGCAGATCCGTGCCCGCTTCGCCGAGTTCCACCATAACCGCATAGCCTTTCATATGCCACTCAATATGCGTGAAGATATGTTTCGCATCCGTAATCGGACGGATACGAATCGGGCGAAGCCCAAAAGATTTCACTGCTTCAAGCGCTTCCTCCTGTGTACAAAAGCCTTCCACATTCGGGAATTCATACAGTCCCGCCAGCAGTCCTTTGGATGCTCTTTTATGAAAAAAAACACCATCCTGGTTTTGAATCACAAAGACGGTCTTCTCCTCGATTCGGCGAGGACGCTTCGGTGTCTTCACCGGAATCTGATCCCATGTCTGATTCTGACAACTCCGGCAGGAAGCCTGCCACGGACAATCCGCACAGTGCGGTGCGCCATTTGGAACACATACCAGCGCGCCCAGCTCCATCAATGCCTGATTGAGTTCTCCCGGACGGATTCCGTCCAGCGTCAGCCAGTCCGCCAAAAGTGTTTCCACCTGCTTTTTGGTCGATGCCGCAGCAATATCCCATTTGCAATCCATCAGTCGCATCAGCACGCGAAGGACATTTCCGTCCACGGCCGGTTCCGGCAGGCCAAATGCAATGGATGCGATTGCGCCCGCAGTATAGGAGCCGATTCCCTTTAACTGCAGCAATTCTTCTTTGGAGGCCGGAAGCCTGCCGTCAAACTGCTCCATAATCTGCTCCGCCGCCGCATGCAGATTGCGCACTCTGCTGTAATATCCCAGTCCTTCCCACAATTTCAGATAAACAGACTCCGGACAATTTGCAAGCGCCTGCACATCCGGCAGACGCTCCATAAATCTCATATAATATGGTTTGACCGCTTCAACACGTGTTTGCTGAAGCATAATTTCCGAAATCCATACATGATAAGGACTCGGCAGTTCTCGCCACGGCAGTTCGCGCGCATTGGCACGAAACCACTCGCACAGCGCAATCGCATTGCTGCGATGCGCTTCCATAAATGCTTTCGCATGTTCCATTATAAGAATTCTCCTATCGAATCTTCCGCCCAGCTGTACTGCGTCATATATTCTCCGCGGAATGCATTGATTCCCTCGACATTACCGTCTATGTAATCATACATATCACAGCGGAATTTGGACGGATCCACCGCATAGTAGTTCATTTTCTTCACATAAATTTCGGACGCATTCGCATCCTTTAATGCTTTTTCCATTTCACGAAGGATTTTGTTGATATAATCCTGCGTACTTCTCGAATATTCGCGATCTTCAAAAATTGCGGCCGCAAGCTCTTTTTTGGTCACTCCTGCGCCTCTCTTGTCAATCAGATAGGCAAGCACCTCTTTTGATTTTGCGCGGCCAAAATGAATGGATTCTCCATTCACATAAATATCAAACGGACCAAATGTGGTCACACGAATGCCCTCATCCCTGCGCACCACAGGATAGCGCAGATTTTCAAGTTCTTTTGCAATCTGCTTTCCACTGACCGGTTTCATAATATATCCGCTTGCATGCACCTGAAATGCGTCATATGAAAAATCATCATATGCTGTTGCAAATATGACATTGACGGTCGGCTTGATTTTTTTGATTTCTTTTGCCATCTCAATGCCGCCCATCTGTGGCATATGGATGTCGAGAAAAATCACATCCACATTGTTCTCACGAATATATGCAAGCGCATCCATCGGCAGATGAAACGGATGGATTTCCGCATTTGCTTCCACACTGCGGATTTCTTCCACCATCAGTTCCAATTGCGCACGTTCGTCATCAACTGCTAATATAACCATTCGAATCCCCTCCTACCGGAACGACCACAGTTACTTCCGTGCCCTTTCCCGGCTTACTTTTCACCTCGATATGTCCCTTACACATTAATTTCAAACGTTCCTGTACATTTGCCATTCCCAGATGGGCATGGCCGTCCTCTTTCTTTTGTGCAGGTTCAAATCCAACCCCGTCGTCGCGAATGACGACCCTGATTTGATTTCCAATGCGTCTGGATGAAATCCAGATTGTTCCCCCCTCCTCTTTTTTTGAAATACCATGTTTGATTGCATTCTCCACCAACGGCTGAATCGTCAATGGCGGCAGCAAAAAAGTATGCTCCTGCAAATCATATTCCACATGAATTTTGTCAATAAAACGACGCATTTCAAGCGCAATATAATTTTGTGTATGCTCGAGTTCCTTTTCAAAAGGAATACATGTTTTTCGATCGAGTGCATCCAGATTGGTCCGAAGGAAAAAAGACAAATCCACAACCGCTTCCGATGCCTGCTTCGGATCCTTTTTGCACAGATATTTAATCGTACTCAGACAGTTAAACAAAAAATGCGGACCGATTTGCGAGCGCAGAATATCAATCTGTGACTCAAACAATTTCTGCTGTTGTTCTTCGAAATACCGCGATGTACTCTGCTGCGTTCCCATGAACATGACAATTCCGTCCACGAAAAGGAAGAAATTAACAAACGGAAATTGTGGGAAAAAGAATTCAAGCACCCCGCCGATAATTGGAATGATCAGATAAAACAAATGCAGGAATAATCCGTTTTTTTCCCATCGGCTGCGATACCAGATTACAATTCCGAGTTCAATCAGCATGCTCAAAAATGCCAAAGCAGGAGAAAGTACAAATAGCGGTCCGTACTGCAAATGGTTTTGCGCATCCAGGTAATAATAAAAATGATACCGCACGGATAATACCAGCAACAAAATCTCTATGGTATTAATCACATAGACGGCCAGAACCCAGTAGTAAATCCTCTTGTCGCAGTCTTTTCGGATGGTAGTCCACAAATATGCATTGAACTCACAGACTGCAAAATAGCAGAATCCCATTCGCAATATAATACTGATATGCAATAATCCAACCAGAATCGGCACGGTTGTCCCATCCAGTATCATGAAAAATGCATGTGTCAGCAGCAATGTGGAAACAATCAGCTCCAACCCCGCGATACGCCGGTTCATTCTCCGATTTACTTTTCCAATGATTACAATGGTCACCATAAAGACCAGCCCGATTATGGTTCCCCACATCTCCAATGCAATGATTACATTTTTGTTCGGATCCAAAAACATTCGCCGACTCCTCGTTCCCAAATTAACTAAAATTGTTGTATTATTAATTTTAACCCGAAATACCAATATGAGCAAGCAAAAAGGGCTATCGCATGCAAAATGCGACAGCCCCTGCCATTTTTATCTTAAAAAGAATTAGAAATCTGTCAAGGAAGCAGCTCTCTTCTCAAGGAAAGCACCCATTCCTTCTTTCTTGTCATGTGTATCATTTACAACACCGAACAGATTTGCTTCGTTCTCAACTGCATTCTTGATATCCATGTCATAACCGTTGTTGATTGCAGTCTTTGCAAGGGATACTGCGAAGCTTCCCTTTGAAGCGATCTTCTTAGCCATAGCCTTTGCGCTATCCATCAACTCTTCTTTTGCAACAACTTTGTTTACAAGACCGATGCGATATGCTTCGTTTGCATCAATATTGTCACAGGTAAAGATCAATTCCTTTGCGCGTCCCATTCCGATCAGGCGGGCAAGTCTCTGGGTGCCACCGAATCCAGGAATGATTCCAAGGCCGGTCTCAGGCTGTCCAAAGATTGCATTGTCGGCTGCAATACGAATATCGCAGGCCATAGCGATCTCACATCCGCCGCCAAGTGCAAATCCGTTTACTGCAGCGATGGTCACCTGACGCATCTCTGATAATTTAAAGAACGGAGTAGCAGCGGTGATACCAAATGCTCTTGCTTCCGGAGCGGTAAAGTTTACCATCTCGGAGATATCTGCACCGGCTACAAATGATTTATATGGGTTATCCTTCTTGTCAGGACCACCTGTCAAAATAAGAACCTTAACATCATCCATTGCTTCAATTTCGTTCAAAGCAACAGTCAGCTCCTTTAAGGTCTCAGTATTTAATGCATTCAATGCTGCAGGACGAGAAATTGTAAGGACTGCAACTTCATCTTCCACCGAAAACTGTAAGTTCTTAAACTCTGTCATGTTTTCACCCTCCTAGTATTTGACAAATTTTTAACGATATATTCACAATACTATAATGCCCATTTTTTGTCAAGTGGATTTCTTTTTCTTGCGCACAGAATATCCAAAACTTCCGAGCTTTTCGCCGAGAAGAAAATATTCGCCGTGTGAGTATGTCACAAGCTGTGCATCGTTTAGCTCAAATTTGCCATTTTCATCCATATAGCGCTCATCAACGCTCACGCCCGTCACCTCTGCCAAAAACATATGATGGCTACCGAGTTCGAGCACTTCTTTGACCCTGCATCCGATGTTTACGGGGCTTTCCTCGATGGCCGGTGCGCTGCAATGGGAAAGCACCAGCGGTGTCAGTTTGCATTCCTTAAATTTGTCGACATCGCGCCCGCTCTTGACTCCGCAAATGTCACAGGCTCTGACCAGATCTTTGGTGGTCAGATTGATGACAAATTCTTTATGCTTGCGCAACAGTTCATACGAATAGCGGCTCGGCCGTACCGAAATTGAAACCATTGCAGGATTCGTACATACGGTTCCCGCCCATGCCACGGTGATAATATTCGGGGGATCATTTTCTTCCATTCCCGCCACACTGACCATTACGGCCGGAAGCGGATATAACATATTTCCCGGTTTCCAATCCTGTCTGTTCATAATCTCTCCTAGCTTTCCGGTTTTAAAATATAACATTGATATGGCTGCATCATAAATCCGTTCTGCATCACAATCCGCTCATTCGAAATCAAATTTCTTGCATAATCTGCACCGATTTCAAAGTTCGGATAATATTCATGATCCGAAATATTAACGCAGACATAAATGCGTTCCCCTTCTGTTTCACGCAGGAAAACACATGCCTCATTCGTCAAAACAACAGAATAAAAGGCGCCTTCGCGAATTGCACGGCTGTCTTTACGAATTCGGATCAATCCTGCAATCCACTCTGTCAGATCATTCCAGACCGGTGTCTCGTAATATTTACGGATATCGCGGTCTTCGTTTCCTTTTTTGCCTTTTGCACCCCATTCACTGCCGTAATAGATGCAAGGGATTCCCGGCATGGCAATCATCAGTGTATAAATTGCCTTCAGATGATTTGGATTCTGTAAAATGCTGGCCACGCGCTCCGTGTCATGATTGTCGACAAAATTCAGCAGTTTCTTGCCCTTGTAAAGGGTCCATTCTTCCGGCCCGAACTGGCGCAGAAGCGAATGCACAATCTCAAAAAGATTGTGGGAATTGCAGCTCGAATACAGTCCTTTATAACATTCATAATTGGTCACGGAATGGAGCATATCCGGCTGTGTCAGCTGATTATAATCTCCATGCAGCATCTCGCCAACCAAAAAGAAATCATCCTTTTTCGCATCGCAATAGGCGCGCAGGCGACGGATAAAATCATGGTCGAGGCTATATGCCACATCCAGCCGCAGACCGTCAATATCGAATTCATCAATCCACTGCCCCACTGCGGAAAGCAGATAATCCACTACCGCAGGATTACGCAGATTGAGTTTCACCATATTGTTATAACCTTCCCAGCCCTCATACCAGAATCCGTCATGGTACTCCGTATCACCGCCGAAATCAATTCTGTAAAACCAGTCCAGATATTGTGACTGCTCACGATTCTTTCTCACATCCTCAAATGCGAAAAAACCGCGTCCGACATGATTGAAGACGCCATCGAGCACCACTTTGATTCCTGCCTCGTGCAAGGCCTTGCAGACTTTCGCAAAGTCTTTATTGGTCCCGAGACGGGTGTCAATCTTGAGATAGTCGCGTGTATTATATCCGTGGCTGTCCGATTCGAACAACGGAGAAAAATACAGCGCATTGATTCCGAGTTTTTGCATATGTGCAATCCAGTCCAGCACATGCAGGATGCGTGATTGCGCAATTCCGTCATTTTCATATGGCGCGCCGCAAAAACCCAAAGGATAGATTTGATAAAATACACGATCCGACCACATAACACCCTCCTATTTTTTCTTTTTCACAAATGATAATGCAATATTTTCTTTTACGCTTTCCGTCGCAATAATTTCCAGTCCGGCCTTGATTTCGTCATCAATTTCCTCAAGGTCCCGCAAATTATCTCTCGGAATGCATACGGTCTTCATGCCCGCCATATTTGCAGCGAGAAGTTTCTCTTTTAAGCCACCGATTGCAAGTACGCGGCCGCGTAAAGTCACCTCTCCCGTCATTGCGATATCCGAGCGGACCGGAATTTCAACCACGGCAGACAGTAACGCACAGGTCAGTGTCACACCGGCAGACGGACCGTCCTTCGGGGTTGCGCCTTCCGGGATGTGAATATGGATGTCATGCGTCTCAAAGAAATCCGCATTGACATGATATTCCGGCGCAATGGAGCGCACATAGGAAAGCGCCGTCTGTGCAGACTCTTTCATGACATCTCCCAGTTTTCCCGTCAACATCAGATGACCTTTGCCCGGCAGAATGTTGACTTCGACTTCAAGTGTCACCCCGCCAACCGCAGTCCATGCAAGTCCGCGTACAATTCCGATGTCGGATTTTTTATTTTTCTTTTCCGGAAGATAACGCACCGGACCGAGAAATTCTTTCAGTCCTGTCGCTGCAACGGAAATTTTGCCTTCTTCGCCTTCATAGACACGTCTGGCCGCCTTTCGGCAGATGGATCCGATTTTGCGCTCGAGGTCACGCACGCCCGCTTCTCTCGTATAGCCCGAGATAATTTCGCGTATTGCGCGGTCCTGAATCTGCAATTGATTTTTCTTCAGGCCATTCTTGCTTCTTTGCTTGTCCACGAGATAATTCTTTGCGATATGGAATTTCTCATTTGCGGTATATCCCGGAATCTCAATGATTTCCATACGGTCAAGCAGCGGTTTTGGAATCGCGCCTCTGTCATTGGCTGTCGCAATGAAAAGAACATCCGACAGATCGACAGGCAGTTCCACATAATGATCGCGGAATCTTGCATTTTGCTCACTGTCAAGCACTTCGAGCAATGCTGCGGAAGTATCACCGCGATGATCGGATGATGCCTTGTCAATCTCATCCAAAAGCATCAGTGGATTGCGTACACCGGCCTGTTTGAGCCCCTCTATGATGCGTCCCGGCATGGCACCGACATAAGTCTTTCTGTGTCCGCGGATTTCCGCTTCATCGCGCACACCGCCGAGACTGATGCGCACGTATTCTTTGCCGACTGCGCGGGCAATGGAATGTGCAATCGATGTCTTTCCGCATCCCGGTGGTCCAACCAGACACAAAATCGGTGCGTCTCCCTTTTCGGTCAGATTGCGGACTGCCAAAAATTCCAATACACGTTCTTTGACATCCTTTAATCCATAATGGTCCTCCTCGAGTATGTTCTGTGCCTCCTGCAAATCCTTATGATCCGTGGTTGCACGATTCCATGGGAGTTCCAACAATGTCTCGATATATCCGCGCGTCACGGAGCTTTCGGAGGAGTTGTCATTCAGACTCTCCAAACGCTTGATTTCTTTATTCAGGCGTGCTTTGACATCCTCAGGCGCGTCGAGCATTTCCACCTTTTTGCGGTATTCATCGATCTCCGATTCGTCATCCTTCGTACCAAGCTCTTCACGAATCTGTGCCATCTGCTCACGCAGAACATATTCTCTTTGATGTTTGTCCACGCGTTCCTTGACTTTTTGCTGAAATTCTTCTTTGTATGCACTGACTTCCGTCTCAGTGAAGAGCAGGGTCAGCAGTTCTTCATACCGTGCGGTCAGCGAAATGGCATCCAGAATCTTTTGTTTGTCCGGATAGCTGACCGGAAGGGAATTCGCAATATAATCAATTAATTTGGACAGATCGGAGATTTCCTTGACGCGCTTTCTGCGCTCCGGTGCGATATGTCCGTTTGCATCCGCATATTTGAAGAAGGTTTCCTGAATGCTTTCCACCATTGCTTTCTCAGCCTGGACAGGCAAATCTTCCTCATAATAGTCTTCATGCACAATCACATTTGCTTCCAGATATTCTTCACGGTCGGTAAATTCACACAATTCGGCACGCTTTTTGCCATCGATGAGAATTCTGACCACAGAATTGCGCATGCGGATAACCTGCTTCACCTCAGCATACAGTCCCACATGATACAGGTCATCGATGGTTGGATTCTCTTCCTGTATATCGCACTGTGTCACGACAAAAATCATGCGATCGCCCTCCATTGCAGCTTCCACAGCGCGCATAGAGCGATCCCTTGATACATCAAAATGGGTAATCATCCCCGGCAATATTGTCATGCCGCGCAATGCGACTGCCGGTATTTTTTCGATTGTCTGTTTCGTTTCATCCATATTGTCGTTCCTTTACAAAAAAGAACCCGCCATGACGCGAGTTCTTTTATTTGTCCTTATGATGCAGCCTTTGGAGACTTGTCTGCGTCTTCAATCAGGGGTGTATCGCCCTTTTCCTGCGCATCGATTCTTAAATTCTCTTCCACAATCTGATCGGTGATTTCGACGCGGGAGATTGTCTCATCGGAAGGAATTCGATACATCAAATCAAGCATAACCGCTTCCATGATTGCACGCAAGCCACGCGCACCGGTCTTGCGCTCAAGCGCTTTGTCAGCGATTGCACCGATTGCATCCTCTGTAAACGTGAGTCCCACACCATCGAGTTCGAACAGTTTGGTATATTGTTTTACCAATGAATTCTTTGGCTCATTCAAAATCCGGACAAGCGCATCGCGATCCAGTGCATCCAGTGATACCGTAATCGGCACACGACCGATAAATTCCGGAATCAGTCCGAATTTCACGAAATCCTGCGGCAGAGCATGCTTAAATGCCTCTCCGACATTCATTTCGTCTTTTACTTTGACCTCACCCATGAATCCGATGGATTTCTGATCCATACGCTTCTCGATGATTTTCTCAAGGCCGTCAAACGCACCACCGCAGATAAATAAAATATTGGTGGTATCGATTGGAATCAGTTCCTGCTGCGGATGCTTTCTGCCGCCCTGAGGCGGTACAGATGCAAGCGTACCTTCAAGAATCTTAAGCAATGCCTGCTGTACACCTTCGCCGGATACATCACGGGTGATGGAAACATTCTCGGATTTTTTGGTAATCTTGTCAATCTCATCGATGTATACGATTCCATGCTCCGCACGCTCGATATCATAATCTGCTGCCTGAATCAGTTTCAGCAGAATATTTTCAACATCTTCACCGACATAACCGGCTTCGGTCAATGTCGTCGCATCGGCAATTGCAAACGGTACATTCAATACTCTTGCCAATGTCTGCGCAAGTAAAGTCTTGCCGGAACCGGTCGGTCCAAGCATCAGAATATTACTCTTTTGCAATTCCACACCGGTAGTCGGGCCTGCCAGAACACGCTTATAATGATTATAAACGGCTACCGAAAGCACCTTCTTCGCCTGATCCTGTCCAATGACATACTCATCCAGAAAAGCTTTTAATTCTTCCGGCTTTACCAGATTAATCTCGGAAGAGGCATCTTTGGTATTCTTTTTGTTTGCATCGAGCTCTTCTTCCATGATGATTTCATTGCAGATGTCAATACATTCATCACAGATAAATGCTCCGCCCGGACCGGAAATCATCCGGCCTACCTGATGCTGATTCTTTCCACAAAAGGAACAAAATACAAGTTCCTCATCATTCTTCTTTCCTGCCATATTATCTCCTATGCACGGTTTGTGATAACCTGATCGATCAGGCCATATTCCAATGCTTCCTGTGCGCTCAAATAATGATCGCGCTCGGTATCCGCAGCGATTGTCTCGAACGGCTTACCTGTATTTGCAGCAAGGATTTCATTCAAACGCTTCTTTGTCTTTAAAATATTCTCTGCTGCGATTTCGATTTCGGTTGCCTGTCCCTTTGCACCACCGCTTGGCTGATGAATCATAATCTCAGCATTCGGCAATGCGAAACGTTTCCCCTTTGCGCCGCCTGCAAGCAGAAAAGCGCCCATGGATGCTGCAAGTCCGATACAAATTGTAGAGACATCACACTTGATATACTGCATGGTATCATAGATTGCAAGACCTGCGGTCACCATTCCGCCCGGGGAGTTGATATAAAGATGAATATCCTTGCCCGGATCCTCTGATTCTAAAAATAATAACTGCGCAATTACAAGACTTGCGGTTGTTTCGTTCACTTCTTCTCCAAGAAAAATGATACGATCTTTCAACAGACGCGAATAAATGTCATAGCTACGCTCACCACGACCGGTCTGTTCAATGACATATGGTACTAAACTCATTCCTCTTACCTCCTACACTCTGAACATCTATTATTATATATCGAAACAGGGAATATAAAAATAAAGTATGTGTGAAAAATTCTAAAAATTTAAAATTCCCCTAAAAATCACATAAAGACCGGCACAGAATTTCTGCGCCAGTCTGCTATGTATCGCTATATCCGTACGATTATGCTTCTGCAGCGTCCTCAGTCTTCTTCTTAGGCTTAGCGCGCTCCTTCACATTTTCCATAATCAAGTCTGCAGCCTTTGAAAGTGCAAGTTCTTTCTTCATGGATTCCTTCTCGGCATCTCCCATATATTCCTTGAGCTTGTCAGCTTCCATTCCATACATCGTTGCCATTCTTTCGATTTCGGCATTGATGTCATCTTCGGTTACTTCGATATTCTCTTCCTTAGCGATCTGCTCCAATACAAGAGAACTCTGGATACGTGAAGTTGCCTCAGGGCGAACCTGCTCTCTGAACTGCTCCATGGTCTGTCCTGAGAACTGCATGTACTGCTCAAGAGAAAGACCACTCTGTGCCAGACGCTGTGCAAATTCTTCTACCATTGAGTCGCACTGTGTATCAATCATAGCTGCAGGAATGTCCATCTTGGACTTGTCGATGATCTTCTGGATTGCTTCATCTTCCTGCTCTTTTCTTACGCTGTTCTTCTTGTTGTTCTCAAGCTTTGTCTTGAGATCAGCCTTGTATTCCTCAAGAGTCTCGAACTCAGAAACATCTGATGCAAACTCATCATTTAATTCAGGAAGTTCCTTTGCTTTGATCTCGTTTACTTTAACCTTGAATACAGCCGGCTTTCCTGCAAGGTCAGTTGCCTGATATTCTGCCGGGAAAGTTACATTAACATCAAATTCATCTCCGACATTCTTGCCAACGATCTGGTCTTCGAATGTATCGATGAAGCTGTGTGAGCCAAGCTCTAATGAATGGTTCTCGCCCTTTCCGCCTTCGAATGCAACACCATCTACGAATCCTTCGAAATCGATCACAGCGGTATCACCCATCTGTGCAGCACGATCGGTAACGCTTACGGTACGTGCGTTCTGGTTGCGCTCATTCTCAAGTGCCTCTGCTACTTCATCATCAGATACGGTAGTATCCTGCTTTGTAACAGTTACGCCCATGTATTTGCCAAGAGTAACTTCCGGACGAACAGCAACTTCTGCTGTAAAGATGAATGGCTTACCCTTTTCAATCTGGGTAACATCTACGGTTGGACGGGATACGATATCAAGACCGCTCTCATCAACTGCTGCCGGATAATTGTCCTGCATCAATTTATTTGCAGCATCCTCATAAAATACAGAAGGTCCGTACATCTTCTCAACCATTGCTCTCGGAACCTTTCCTTTACGGAAGCCAGGAACACTGATCTGCTTCTTCTGTCTGTTATAAGAATAGTCTAATGCTTTCTCTAATTCCTCGGCTGAAACTTCAATCGTAAGCTTCGCCATGTTGTGCTCAAGATTTTCAACCTTAACGCTCATTTCTCGTTTCTCCTATCTAATATCTATCTTTGCTTATGGGCATAGTACACCCGCGCATTCCAAGGCATTATACCATATAATCCGATACTTGGCTAGTACTAATTTTGACTGCCCTGGTTGCAAGAAACGAATTGATTCCGAGTTCATGCAGTCGACCTTCTCCGTTGGTGTCTTCATACAGTGCATTCAGGATGAAGCCCGCCTCCAGCTGACCACCAATCTGTTCCTCGATGGTATGTGAAAATTGCATTCCGCAATCCTGTTCCTCCAGCTGCTTTCTCTGCTCTTCATTTGTCAGCGGGTCAAACGGCATTTGATTGACAATGCGCTCTTCCTCTTCATCCACCAGAAAATTGACACCGTTGTCGAGACCGGACAAAAGGACGCCGCCCTCTTTGAGCACACGATAGCATTCCTTAAAAATCGGCTTTACTTCTTTTACATAAACATTGGAAACCGGATGAAAAATCAGATCAAAGGTCTCATCTTCAAACGGAAGCGGTTGGCTCATATCGGCGCGAATGATTCTGATGTCATATCCTTCCCGCTCTGCCACTGCCTTTTCGCTTTCAATCTGCTTTGACGAATAATCCAGCACGGTGCAGTCTGCGCCAAGTGCCGCAAAAATCGGCATCTGCTGTCCGCCACCACTTGCCAGACCGAGAATCTTTTTTCCTTTCAAATCGCCAAACCATGCATGCGGTACCAGCCTGGTCGGAGTCAGCAGGACATCCCACTCTCCTCTTTGCGCCTTTTCATAGGTCTCATGTGAGATGGCAATGCCCCACTCCCATCCTTCTTCAATCCAACGATCGATTGTTTCTGCATTGATTTCCTGATAAGTTTTCATAGTCACTCCTATTTACAATAGGCAACAAGGAGCTTTAAGGTGTTTTCCACGCCGTCTTTATGGCTTCTCTCATAGCCGTGAGAGGCATATACCCCTGATCCGATCAATCCATGACGGATTTCATAACCGGCTGATAATGTCACATCGACATCCGACCCGTAGAACGGATAAACATCCACTGCGAAATCCAGTTTCTGCTCCTTTGCTGCTTTCATTAATCCTGTCACCACATCATAATTGTATGGTCCGTTGGAATCCTTGGCACATATGGATACCTGATGCTCGGTACAGTTTAATCCTTCGCCGACACATCCCATATCCACAGAGATCATCTCTTTGACGCCTTCCGGAATGGAAGATGCGCCGCCGTGTCCGACTTCTTCATATACTGTGATGTAATGATACATTTTGTGTTCCAGTGTAATTTTTTCTTCTTTCAGATATTTCGCATATCCGAGAAGAATTCCCACGCTCAATTTGTCATCGAGGAAACGGCTCTTGATATAGCCGCTCTCTGTGATTCTTGTGCGCGGTTCAAAACAAACCACATCTCCTACGCTGATACCAAGCTTTTCGGTATCTTCTTTGGAAGCAACTTTCTCATCGAGAACGACTTCCATACAATCCCATCCACGGGTTGTTTCATTATATTCTTTGTTGACATGAATCGAAGCATTGTCCATCTGGAAGGTACCTTCGTAGATTCCGTCAAATTTCGTCACAATGCGTACATTCTCAGCCTCTGCATTGTTCGGATTCATTCCGCCAAGCGGAGACAGGCGCAAATTGCCATTGGATTTGATTTCCTTTACCATTCCGCCGAGGGTATCGCAGTGCGCAGCGAGGACGATTGCATCGTCCTCCTGTTTCCCGCCGATTTCCACAAGGACACTGCCCTTTGTGGTGATGGTTGCTTTGTATCCGAGCTTCTCATATTCGCCTGCGACATAGCGCGCCGCATTGGCCGTATAGCCGGTCGGACTGTCGATGGCAAGCACTGCCTGAGTTTGTTCCAGAATATAATCAAGATATGGTTTCATTGTTTCTCCTTTCTTACGCGAACTGAGCCATATACAGTTCGTAATATGCGCCCTTCTTTTGCATAAGTTCATTATGATTTCCGCTTTCTTGGATGCCTCCGTGATTGATTACGAAGATCCGGTCTGCGTTTTTGATGGTAGACAGACGATGTGCGATTACGAAACTGGTTCGTCCCTTTAACAGCGCCTGAATACCTTGCTGTACAAGCATCTCTGTATGTGTGTCAATGCTGCTGGTTGCCTCATCCAGAATCAATACCTTCGGCATTGAAATCATGGTTCTGGCAAATGCAATCAGCTGTCGCTGTCCGATGGACAGTCCTGCACCGCGCGCCTTCAGCTCTGTATCATAGCCATTCTCGAGCTTCATGATAAAGTCATGTGCATTGACTGCCTTAGCCGCTGCAATCATCTCTTCCTCGGTTGCATCAAGCTTTCCATACATGATATTCTCACGCACGGTTCCATGGAAAATGAAATTGTCCTGCGTCATGACACCCATCTGGCGGCGCAGACTGTTGATGGTCACATCTGTCAGGTCATATCCGTCGATGGAAATATTGCCCTTTTGAATATCATAGAAGCGGCTGATCAGATTGACGATGGTTGTCTTTCCTGCACCGGTCGGTCCGACCAAAGCAATGGTCTCACCCGGTTGTGCAACAAAACTGACATCCTCAAGAACCTTCGTCTCCGCCTCTGTGCCTTCATCATATGTAAAGCCGACATGATGAAATTCGACACGACCTTCGATATCCGGCATTTCGCCGGCTTCCGGCTTGTCTACAATTTCCGCCTTTGTATCCAGGATATCAAAGACACGCTCAGCTGCCGAGATATTGGTTACCAGCTGGTTGTAGAAATTGGACAGTCTCATGATCGGACTCCAGAACATATTCGCATAGGTTGCGAATGCGGTAATCAGACCAAGAGAAGCATCCGTATATCCAAGCAGTAGAATCGCACACAGATACATCATCATGCTGCTGATTGACCAGCTTGTATCAATGGCCGGTCCAAACAAATCCGCCACGCGGCACGCAGAGATATATGCATCACGGTGTTCGTCTGCCAGTTCCCGAAAAGTTGCCTTTGTCTCATGCTCCGCATGGAAACTCTGTACCACAGAAATACCTGCGATATCCTCATGCACATAAGCATTCAGGTTGGATGCCTTCTTGCGCATTGCCTGCCAGCGATTATGGGTCCGGTTACGGATCCAGAAAATGCTGACAATCATCAACGGCATGGAGCACAAAGTCGCCAATGCCAGTCGCCAGTCCTTTACCATCAGGATTACCACAACACCGATTACGGTGATGAAGTTCGGAATCAGATTGGTAATGGTATTTGCCATAACTTCCTTTAATGAATTGACATCACCGATGATGCGGGCAAGAATTTTGCCGGTCGGTCTGTTGTCAAAAAAGGTAAAGGAAAGTGTTTGAATATGTTCATATAATTCTTCACGGATATCCAGCAAAATTTTGTTGGATACGCGATTCATCAAATACATGCGCAATTTTACAAACAACACATAGATAATTCCCAATGCCACCAGTACGCCGGCAATGATCAGCAGTCCTTTGACATCCTTCGATGCAACATGCACATCGATTGCACGCTCAATCAAAAGCGGGCTGATCAGGCTGATTGCCACGGTAATTGCCAGTGAAATCAATACCGGAATGATTTCACGGATGTGTGGCTTTAAGTATTTCATCATACGAAGAACAACTTTTTTCCGGTCCGTATGCTGTAACTGTTCGTCTTCGCGGAAGGAATTTGTTGCCATTATGCGCTCACCTCCTCTTCTTCGGTTGCTCCGTATTGTGCCAGATAGGTACGATAATAGAGTCCTTTTTGTTCCAATAATTGCTGATGGGTACCGCGCTCTGCGATTGCTCCATCCTGCAGGTAAATAATCTCATCGGCATTGCGCACCGCAGAAACACGATGTGCAACAATCATACGGGTTACCCCTGTAATGCCGTCCAGTGTCTTTTGGATTTCTGCTTCTGTCTCCATATCCAGTGCGGATGTGGAATCATCCAATACCAGAATCGGCGCATGCTTAGAGATTGCTCTGGCAATGCTGATGCGCTGCTTCTGTCCACCGGACAATCCAACGCCGCGCTCTCCGATAACGGTATCATAAGCTTCATCCATCTTTTCGATGAAATCACTTGCCTGCGCCATCTGCGCTGCACTCTTGATTTCATCCATGGTCATCTCCTCGCGGCGGCCCATGCGAATATTCTCCTCAATGGAATCCGAGAACAGGAATACATCCTGCATTACGACTGCGGAAGCGCCTCTTACCTGTTTCAGATCCATATCACGGATTTCTGTACCGTCAAGGAAAATTTCTCCTTCACTCGGATCATAAAAACGCTGTAGCAAATTGACAATGGTCGACTTGCCGGAACCGGTCTCTCCCATGATTCCAAGCGTCTTTCCGGCCTTTAATTCAAATGAGACATCCGTCAGAATCTGCTTGTCGCCAAATTTAAGCGATACATGATCGAATTTCACATTTCCGTCAATCCGGTCCACCAATACCGGATTCTCTGTGGTTGCCAGAGTCGAATGCTCTTTATAAATCTTACGAATCTTCTTTAATGATGCGAGAGAACTTGAGAAATCATTGGTAATCCATCCCAGTTCCTCCATCGGCCATGTACAGTTGCGGCTGTAAATAATATATGCAGTCAGACTTCCGAGGTCCATATGTCCACGGATAACTGCAATACCCCCCAAAACCGCGCAGGCTACCGGAAGCATCATTCCGGCAAGCTGGAAGACCGGATAGAACCGCATCAGTGTGGTCGCCTCTTTCATGTTCAGGTCGTAATAACGCTGATTATGCTTCATGAATTTGTTGATTTCATAGTCCTCACGGGCAAATGCCTTTACGGTACGAACGCCGGCAAGATTCTCCTCCGCGATGGTCGTCAGCTCAGCATTTTCCTCACTGATATCATCATAAACCTTGTCCAGTTTCTTCTCCATCAACACTGCGGTCACACCGCTGATTGCCATACATCCAAGTGGCAAAAGTGTCAGCGGCAGATTGATGGAAAACATGAAATACAGTGTCAAAATGACATTTAAAATTACTTCCATGCCCACCATTGCTTCCATGCCGACCATGTTGAATACCTTATCGATATCATCCTTTACACGGGCCATCAGTTCACCCGTATTTGCATCATCAAAATAATCAAGTGACAGTCCCTGAATATGATTAAACAGGTCTTTTCTCATCTCGGTTCCAATGGTGATACAGTTTCTGTCAAAAGTAAATTCTTTGAAATATCCTAAAAAGCTTCTTCCGACACCGATGATCACAATTGCTGCCAAGAGCAGAGCGAACCGGTGAAAGTCACGCTTTACAAGCACTTCATTTACAATTACCTTAGCCACCTGCGGATAGAACATATCGAGCACAATTGCAATCAGCATAAACACGATTGCCATCGTATAAGTTGCCCAATGTTTTTTCACATAACTGCCAAGTGTCTTCAACTTTTTCTCCTCCTTCTCTTTTTCATCTGTTTCTCTCCCGGGGATTTGACACCGCCAAAAAGGTACAAAAAAAGCCCTAGGTAAAAGATTTCTTTACCTAGGGCGCGTATGCCAAATCGTATTCAAGTGCACGCAAAAAATCACGACATTTGAATCAAATATCCCGAGGTAAAGTAAGTTTCGTTATTCACTGAAAAATCATTAAATAAATGTTTTGTTGCTAAATTGAACATAGTTCTTTACCTCACTTTCTTTCGTATTTTGTCGACCTGCAACATCATCGACATGATTCATTCTTACACTTTTGCGTTTCCGTGTCAACCCTAAATATACACTTTTTGTATAAAAAATGTATATTCGTTTACCGATAGCTGTAAACCAGTCCCTGACAAACCTTTGCCACAGCTGCATCATCCATGAAATATCTTACGATTTCCAGCGCAAACGGAATCGCAGTTCCCATTCCGCGGCTGGTAATTGTATTTTGGTCTACCGCAACCGGCTGTTCTACATGCACTGCACCGATCAGTGATTCCTCAAATCCCGGATGACAGGTTGCTTTTCTGCCCTTTAACAATTCTGCTTCGCCGAGGATCGATGGTGCCGCACAGATTGCACTGACGAGTTTTCCCTGTGCAAAGAATTCACGAATCACTTGCTGCACGGTATCATTTGCTTTCAAATTCAATGTGCCCGGCATTCCTCCCGGCAAAACAATTCCGTCATATGCAGCATAATCAGCCAGCTGTGCCTTTGTATCCGTAAAGAATTTCACCTTGTGTGAACTGGTCACACAGTCAGTTCCGTTGATGGAAATAGTTTCCACTTCGATTCCGGCTCTGCGCAAAATATCTACCACTGTCAAGCCTTCAATTTCTTCACAGCCATCGGCCATAAAAACACCTACTTTAGCCATGTCATTTTCCTCCCGTTTCTAACGCAGTCTGTCTGCAACCTCATATCTTTGTCTGGTTGCAATCGCATGCTTCAAATCATCATATCGCTTAATCAAATCACCTTTTTCGATTACCAGATCACATACCACCGCCATGGAATCGATCATGGAATCGGTAATCACATCCTTCATGGAGCTTAATACCTTATACTTCTCCTCCATGCTGTCGGCATCAAGGAATTCCATCAGCTTCGGATGAATTCCATTCACCTCGATTGGTTCAGTCACAGCCTCTACAACCGGTTCAGCAGTCACATCCGGTTCAGCAGTCACAACCGACTCAGCCGCCACATGCTCTGCATCTGTCTGTGATTCGAAAGACACTTTCTCAAAGCGCCATTTTTGCGTCACCTGCGGATATTTTTCGTGATCCACCTCACTGACAAACATTGACAGCGGTCTGGCATAAATGCCGAAATCGCCATACAAAGCCTGATAAATAACAAGTTCCTCACCCGTCTCAGAATGTTTTGCAATATTGATAATCTGATACATTTTATTTTTAAAATGCCGGTAAAATTCTCCCGGCTGTGGTCTTCGTGATTCCATAATTTCCTCATTTCTCGTTTTCAGTCAAGACTCGCTCCCCTGCAGATGTCATTTAAGACGCAGAATTCACAATTCGGTGTCGTGCGTGCACTGCATATTTTGCGCCCATGATCCACCAGTCTGTGGCATAACTGATTGCTTTCCTCCGGCGGAATAATTTTCCAGAGTTCCATTTCAACCTTCTTGGGATCTTTGATCTGATTGACCAGTCCGATTCGATTGGCCAGACGAATACAATGGGTATCCGTCACAATCGCCGGCTGCCCGTATACATCTCCCATGACCAGGTTGGCACTCTTGCGCCCGACTCCCGGCAATTTCAGCAGATCGTCCATATTATCCGGGACTTTCCCGCCAAAATCCTGCATAAGCATCTGCATGCATGCTTTGATATCGCGCGCCTTGCTCCTGCCCAGCCCGCACGGACGCACCAGTTCTTCGATTTCATCCACCGGCGCCTGTGCAAGCGATTCCATTGTCGGGAATTTTGCATAGAGGTCTTTGACCACGACATTGACACGCGCATCGGTGCATTGTGCCGCCAGTCTCACACTTACGAGCAATTTCCATGCATCATCATAATCCAGTGAACAATCTGATTCCGGATATTCCTGTTTTAGTCTGGCAATCACTTCTTTTGCCAATTCTTTTTTTGTCATAAATTCTATACCACGAAACGATTAATCATATCCAGGCCTTCCCCAAGGAAGTCTCTTTCAAAACTCAGGTTTCCATCATATCCTTTGACCATCAGATCTTCTACAGAGCCGAGCAGATTCTCATTCTGCAGAAACTCATCCGGATTCTCATGATATTGACGATGCAGTGCTTCTTCTTTCTCGACATAAGCCGCTTTGGCAGTTGCCACTTTTTCGGAATGCTGATGCTCTGTTTGCAATTGCTCAAGAGTCACATCTTCACCCGCAAAGCGGTTGACATTCTTCTTCGCTTTCTTTACAATATCCGGCTCCGCTGAACGCTTCATAGCCGGAGGCACAGCCTTCGGAGTTCTCTCATATGGTTGTTGTCTAACAGGCTGTTGATAAACAGTCTGTTGTTGTCTAACAGGCTGCGTGTAAGCAGTCTGTTGTCGTCTTTCCTGTTGCAGCGCCTGCATCTGCTTTTGCTTCTTTGCATTATTATCTGCTCGCATAATCAGCAGAATAATTACAATAATGACAATAATTCCACCCACGGTTGCCCCCCCTTCCTAAATCGTTACGCCTGTCATTTCAAGAATCAGTTGCTGAATCTGTTTGTATTCCGGCGATTGTGTCGTATGCTTCAATGCATTTTGCAATGGCATGATTAATTCATTTACCATCTTCTGATGCACCAGTTCCCGCTTACGTTCCGCACTCAGATCATACAATTCCGATATCTTATGATCCGCCAGGAAAAAACTGAGTGCATATAGATCAGGCTTTTTCCGGTTCAGATTTTCCTGCAGAATCTGAAGCAGATTCTCCACTTCACTCTGCATCATAAGCGCATTTTCTTTGCCTTTGTCCACCAATGGTAATTTGCGGATCAGCGTGTCATATGTCGAAGAAAATTCCTTATCCTGGCTGCTGATGATAAATTCATGCGCATAGGTACCCTGCAATTTTTTCAGTTCACGTGCAGTCTCAGACAAATCCATCCGATCCTGACCGATAAAATGCTGTTCCAGCCGTTCTGCCAGCTTCCGGATTTCAACTGTTGCGGCAAGACAGCTCTGATAATGCGATGCCGTCTGCGCATATCGCTTATCCATTTTTTCATAACCGTTTTTGAAATTTCTAAAAACAGAAGCTTCACAGCCCAGCCGGGCCAGAAGCTCCTTTAATTCTTTTTCTTTACTGTCTAATCCAAACATCATAAACCTTTTGCATCCTCTTTATCTGCAATCAGCCTTCCGGATTCGTATCATCCGGATCGGTCGGTTCTTCCGGAATAGCCGGATCTACCGGTTCTTCCGGGAGATCATCATCCCCAGAAGGCTGAGGATCTTCATTGCCCGGTTTTGGTTTTTTGTCCTTTTTCTGGGTATTCTCTTTCGTATGAATATCACAGGTTTGAGACAACGCATCCGCTTTGATATTATATTCGCCTTCCCCGGATCCCTCAGCAGCTCCGGTTACAAAGATGCGATGTTCCACCTCTTTTGCAGGGCAGTATTTGTTGGCAATCTTGCCGGATTTTTTACAGATATCCAGAGCAATATGTGTCTGACAGGTTTCTGTCGGAACCGTTCCGTTCTCAAAATATTCCGTAATGACCATAGAACCTCTCGGATCATGATCACAGATATTTTCCGCCGGAAGCAATCCGGATTTTGCACAGACTTTGGCCTCGACAATTCCCTTTGGTTTCTTGAAATCTTTGGTCTTCAGATCTTTGTGCACGCGTCCCATAATCGCTTTCCACAAAGTCTTGGTATATTGTGTATAGGACTGTGATGCATTATCATCGAATCCGCCCCAGATTCCGCAGGTATAATACGGGCTGTAGCCCTCCATGATGGAATCACGGTTGCTGGTTGTCGTACCGGTCTTTCCTGCCTGTGCCATGCCCAGTCCGAAGTTTGCAGGTTTACCGCTTCCCTCTGTCAACACATCTTCCATTGCTGAAGTCAGAAGCCATGAAGTCGTCTCTTTTAATACGCGGCGGGATTCCTGCGTCTCTGCCGCATCCAGGAGCACATTGCCGTCATGATCCACAACCTTGGTATAGAATTTCGGGCTTCGATAGGTTCCCGCATTGGCAATGCACGCATAGGAAGCCGTCAGCTCGAGATTGGTCACACCATTGGTCAGACCACCCAGACACAGTCCGAGCGTACGGTCTGCCGGAACCAGTGTGCTGATTCCCATATTCTCCGCATAGCTGAATGCAAGATCAACTCCAATATCCTGCAGATTCTTTACCGTAACAATATTGACGGAATCCGTAATCGCATCACGAATCGTCATATATCCGCTAAATGAGCGGTCCCAGTTATTATAGGTCTTTTTGCCAACCGTATATGGCGCGTCATCCTGCACACTCGCAAGTGTCTTGCCGCCCGCATCCAGTGCTGCTGCATAACATCCGATAATCTTAAAGCATGATCCCGGCTGTCTGGTGACATCTGATGCACGATTCAGGGTACGGTTTCCTTCTTTTTCACCACGTCCACCTGCCAGTGCGACCACATATCCGGTCTCATTGTTGATCAGTGTGCAGGCAGCCTGCGGCTGAAGGGTATAATAAACAGTCTCTGTTCCCGGGACAATCTCGCCCCCGTCCTTTAAAACTTTCTTTTTGTATTTCTCAATTGCTTTTTTGCATTCTTTTTCCGAACCGTAATTGATATCAGCCGAAGAATCGTTCTTCTGCATGGAAGCAAGCATGGTCTGATGGGTAAATGTTTTATAGGTTCCATCCTCATATTTTACCTGGAAACTCATGCTGAACGAATATTGTGTATCGACATAATAATTTTCCTGATTGTTGATTTCTTCGTCGACAATCTTCTGCAATTTCGGGTCCTGTGTTGTATAGATTTCCAGACCGCCCTGATACAGCGCCTTATATGCTTCCGACTCCGAATATCCGAGACGATTGACCAGATCATCAAAGACATCATCAATCATTGCATCCACGAAATACGAATTGATGGTTGCACCGTCGCCGGTATTGTATTCTGCAATGCGGTCATATACCTTGTCCGCGATTGCTTCATCATACTCGGACTGCTTGATATAGCCCTGCTCGAGCATCTTTGTTAATACGGTCTCACGACGCTTTGCATTCTTCTCCGGATGACGGATTGGATTATACAAAGACGGATTCTGCGTAATTCCCGCAATAACCGCGCATTCGGAGAGTGTCAGGTCCGCTACGTCCTTGTTGAAATATTTCAAAGATGCCGCTTCCACACCAAGTGTGTTCGCACCCAGGTTGATGGAATTGAGATAATTTTCCAGAATCCAGTCTTTGTTATCGACCAGTTTCTCAAGTTCCACCGCCAGATACTGCTCCTGGATTTTTCGCTGCATCTTTTCGATCATGGATGTCTCAGAAGTCCATGTGGTCAGGACATTGTTTTTGATCAGCTGCTGCGTAATCGTACTCGCACCCTGTGAGAACCTACCGTGCTGTATGCCAAGGAAAAATGCGCGCACAATACCGGTGATATCGATTCCGTTATGCTGATAAAAACGCTCGTCCTCAATCGCAACAAATGCATGCTCCAGATTGGCCGGAATTTCATCGATCGTAACATATTTACGATTGGCACCGGCAGCCACAAGTGTGCTGATTTCATTGCCTGCCGCATCATAAACGGTTGTGGAATATCCGGTTGGGGTTACATCAATTTCGGAAATATCCGGTGCGGTATCAATGATTCCTTTCCAGACTCCGATTCCTGCACTGATTGCAACCACAAGTACAATTGCAACTGCAGCAAGTACAATCTTGCCAATCCACAGTCCAATCTTATTTCTTATTTTGATTCCCTTCGCATCAAGTGCCTTCGCACGCTGCTTCACGGGTTGTTTGCCGTAATTCATATATTCCTCCTAAAATTACCTATACGGAGTGTATTATATCATTTCACAAAACATTATGCAAAAAACATCAGTTCCCCGTTTTTCAGTGCAAAAACACATTCCCCGATTTCATCGATTGCGGCAGTCGCCGCGGTCTTCTCCGTGATGGCTTTTCGAATTGCCTGATCCCGCTCCAGCGGAATGACAATTTCGATGGATACCGAATCGGCATATTGCGTATCTACCACCGGAACTGCCTCCTGAGCAAACAGATACTGCAGCTTGCCCAGACCGTTATAATCCGTGCGAATCTGCAATCTCATCCCGTTTTGCTTTTCAATCAGAGTGCAGGCATCCAGTCCCGCCGATACCGCCTGCTGGTATGCGCGCACCAAACCTCCGGTTCCCAAAAGCACGCCTCCGAAATAACGGGTCACCACCACTGCTGCATCAGTCACGCCTTCCTTTAACAGGACATCCAGCATCGGGCGCCCTGCTGTACCGGACGGTTCCCCATCATCACTGCTTCGTGTCAGTTCCTGTTTTTGTCCGATGACAAATGCACTGCAGTTATGCCGCGCATCCCAATATTTCTTTTTCATTTCCGCAAAAAAAGCATTCGCCTCCGCTTCATCCTTGACCGGGCGAACCGTTGCAATAAAGCGGGATTTTTTTTCGACAATTTCTGCTTCACCGCCTTCATATACGGATTTGATATTCATAGATCTTCCTCTTATTTCACTCAATCCCGAAATTGATTGCCAGAATATCCTCAAAGTCAATCCTGCGATTCACCACCTGCAGAACTTTCGCAGACGGATCGATTCGCGATACAATTCCGGTCATTTTGATATATTCTTCTTTGTCATAATATACGACAGTAATCAGGCTTCCCTTCTCGATTTGTTTCATCTTTTCATCGAGTTCCGAAAGCATTTCTTCCGACAGTTCTTTTTTGGGCACAATGATTTTTTCTTTTGCCGCCAGTGCCTCATCGAGTCCCTTAAGCGCAGCAAACGGCATAAACTGCTTTGCCCGCTCCTCCCGCGGCATGTTATTTCTAGGTTTCGATGCCACTGCGGTGCCCTCCTATCTGTCCGTTTCTCTCTATGGTTGTCGCATTCTCTTCAAGATTCATTCCTTTCAGGATTGCATTCTTGCCGAACTTTTCTTTGATATGAAGCACAGCTTTTTGCATCTTGCGATTCTTGTCGAGCTCCGCCGCATCCGTGAAGAAATTATATTGATAACATTCTTCGGGCACAACATGATTGCAGGTCAGGTTGATGCGCTTAATGCGATAATTCGGATTCACGATGCGCATATACAATTCCTCGATGGCAGGAACCAGCATGATATCCGCATTCGTCTGCACAGGAACAGAAGCTGTCCCATGCGCCGGCTCGGCCGCATATTGATTGTCATAGCCGATATGAAGTGTGACGGAATTCGTCACGAGATCCTTGGCGACCATATCCAGACACAACAGGTCCATCATCTCTTTGACAACCAGCTTGCCATCCTCAAAGGCATAGGATTCTCCAAGCACCTGTCCGCTCGTCAGCGAATTGTTCTGCGGGCGGAAATTTTTGATATCCGCAATTGTCGTCGTCTCCCGTCCCCATGCATGGTCAATCAGAAGTTCCGCATCGATTCCGAAAATGCGATAAAGCATCTCCTCGTTTGCATGTGCAATTTCACGCATCGTATAGATGCCATATCGTGCCAGCCGTCTGGCTGTCCCCGGTCCTATCCTCCAGAAATCGGTCAGTGGCTTATGATCCCACAAAGTCTGCTGATACCGCTGTTCATCCAGTTCTCCGACGAATTCCGGTGAATGTTTGGCTGTGATATCGAGTGCTATCTTGGTCAGATACAGGTTTGTGCCGATTCCGCAGGTCGCCCTGATTCCGAGCTCCTCATAGATATCCGAAACAATGCGCATTCCCAGTTCCCGCGGTGTCATCTGATACAGGTGCAGATATTCCGTCACATCCATAAATGCCTCGTCTATGGAATAGACATGAATATCTTCTTTTGCTATATAGCGCAGATAAATCGCATAAATTCTGGCCGCATAATCAATATATAACTGCATGCGCGGCACTGCTGCAATATATTCGACTCCCTTTGGGATTTCAAATACACGGCAACGATTGTGAATCCCTTTTGCCTTCATCGCCGGTGTGATTGCCAGACAGATGGTCTTCTCCGAGCGGCTCAGATCCGCCACAACCAGATCGGTTGTCATCGGATCGAGTCCACGCTCCACACATTCCACAGAAGCATAAAAAGATTTTAAATCAATACATATATATCTGCGTTCTTTTTCCATACTGTTTACATCCAATCAATGAAGGTTTCTGCCAGCTTCTCCGGACTGAGCGGCTTGGTCAGATAATCCGCGAATCCCATATTCAGGAACTTCTCGCGCAGGTCTTCTCCCACATTGGCAGTCAGCATAATCACAGGCGTATCATGATTGAGATTCTCCGCATCCGAACGCATCATGACAAAAGCCTCATCACCATTCATCTCTGGCATCAGATGATCCATAAAAATCAAATCAAACTGATGCTTTTTGGTGATTTTCAGGGCTTCGCTGCCATTATGTGCATCATAAATTTCAAAATGCGTTTTCTTGGTCAATGCATGAAAGACCTCACAGTTCATCTCATTGTCATCCACATAGAGGATTTTGCCCTCCGCATCTTCCGGAATCTCATAAGTCAGTTCATGTGCTTCCTGCATATTCAGGTATTCCTTGAAATCCGGAATATATTCGTCGGACATTTTCGGTTGCTTCACGCGGAAAGAAAACAGGCTTCCCTTATTATATTCACTTTGCACTTCGAGTTTGGACTCCATTTGTTCGAGCAGCTGCTTGCAAATGTTCAGCCCCAGACCTGTGCCCTGGATTCCGTGCACGCGTGCCTCATCAATGCGCTCATATGCCTGAAACAAAAGTGCAATATTTTCTTTTTTGATTCCGATTCCGGTATCTTCCACTTCAACATGAAGATAATAATCCTCGAAACGCTGCTCGCCAAACAATCGCAGGCTGACAGAGCCGCTTGCGGTATACTTGATTGCATTGCTGATCAGATTCATAATGACCTGGCGCAAACGCAATTCGTCGCCCAGGAGTCGTTTCGGCAAAAACGGATCAAGTTCAATCTTTAATTCGAGTGATTTCTTTTGTGCCTTCGGCAAAGCCATCGCATAGATTGCCTTGACCATATGCAGGATTTCATATTCTTTCGGAAGAATTGCCATGCTCTTTGCATTGATTTTCGAGAAATCCAGCACATCATTGATCAACATAATCAAGGTCTCTGTTGAAACTTTGATATATTCCGCATATTTTCGCAATTCCTCATTTGTCTCATCGCGCAGAATCATCTCATTCATTCCGAGAATCGCATTGGCCGGCGTACGCATCTCATGTGAGATATTGGCCCAGAAGCGCGATTCGCGCGCGATCTTTGCCTGTGCCTCCTCAAGTTCCTGCTGATGCTTTAAGATTTCTTCCGTCCGGTCATAAGCGGTAATATAAACACCGATATATTGCTGACGATCATCAAACAAACGCTTCGCCTCAAACTGGAAAATCGTATGTTTTTCTTCGATCATGATTTCTTCTTCCCAGTAGGTTCCGTCCTCTTCGCTGTCATTATCGCTGTAGCGGTCCCGCCACTCGCGATAAATGCTCGAAAGCCAGTCCAGCTGATGTGTCTTGTTCACCAGGTTTTTGGCTGCTTTATTGGCATAAACCAGACGGCCGTCCTGATCGAAACAGGTCACCATATTATTCAGCTCACGCGATACGATTTTCAGCACATTATTCATCAGTGAGCGCGGTATATAAGAGAATGAAAAATAAGTCAGCACCACGGATACGATTCCATAAAAAATAATGGAAAGATTAAACGGGGTCTTTATCGTAATGGAGATTCCGTCTGCCGCGAGCAACAGCAAAAATCCCAGGATAATCAAAATATATTTCTTTCGATAAAATGAAATGGTCGAAATCATCTTTTGGATCAGCCAGATTAATACAATGGCTGACAGAAAATAGCAAAATCCGAGATGTGCACGATAAAACACGGTCGAATTTTGCATTTGATAGGCATCAATTCCATAACGCGTATCATGAATGAGATGCACTGAAAAAGCATGGCGATAAAAGATATTGCACGCCATTGAAACCGAGTCGGCAATCACTCCGATATAGCTGAGTAACAGGACAACACGTCCTCGAAATCTGCTGTCGGTATATGAAATAATATATTCCATAAACATTAACAGAATCCAGTCGATTCCGAGGGAAAACAGACACATCCAGATCAATGCATGATGTTCATTGATTGATGTCACATATAATGCATAGGCAATCATTGCCAAAAAGATGCTGACGCACACTTTGCGCAATGAGATTGCCAAATCCCCTTTCTTGCGGAACGTAACGATCGTGCACACCAAAAGTGCAACCTCCACCGCCAACATGACTCCCAGAAAAACCAATTTATAATCGATATTCATGACTAACTCCTCATCATATTACTCGATATCCAAATAAATCTGATACCAGTCGAGACACGCAGTGGTCAGCGCATCCTCCCGGATCTCAATCTGCTTTTCCTCTCCATCCAGCAAAGCCTTATCCAGCGCAGACCATGCCTCCTGCAATGGCTCCGCCGCCAGTCGCAGACGCCATTGTACATATGCCACCTCCGTGCTCTGCTCCCTTGCCTGCATTCTCTGCGGCTTTGGCACAGCCTGAAGTCCCGCGACAAGTGCCTGGTCTTTGGCCAGGACGAGTGCTGTCCGCTCCGCGGAATCTGCGGATTTCATATGGGTCAGATAATGTTCATATCCGAATGGATAATAATATACCATGCCCTCATCGAATAGTAAAATCGCATCTGCCACTTTTGAGACAAAATAACGGTCATGCGATACAAACAGGATACTCCCTTTGTAGTCCGAAAAGATGGACTCCAACATTTCTTTCGCCGGAATATCCATATGATTGGTCGGCTCATCCATAATCAGAAAGTTCGGACCGCTCTGCATCAGCTCTGCCAGATACAGGCGTGCTCTTTCACCGCCTGACAATGACGATACACGTTTATTCACATCTTCTCCGCGAAACAGGAAACAGGCCAGTCTGCTATGCAATTCTTTTTCACTCAAAGATCCAAAATGCGCGCGAAAATGCTCCAGCACGCTCTTTTCATCCGAAAATTCCGCAGCCTTTTGGTCAAAATATCCCCATAGCACCTTTTCAAATATGCGGCTGGTTCCTTTCAACGGTTGCAGGTCGCCGCATACCGTCTTTAAAAAAGTGCTCTTGCCGATTCCGTTACGGCCAATCACTGCAATCTTTTGCCCGCGTTTAATGCGAAGCGATAATTCTGCAAGGGGATGATTTTTCTGATATCCGATGATCAGATCCTGTGCTTCGTATATCCATTTTGGCCCCAGATATCGCGGCACGAATTCCGCAGTCATGGTTCCCATATCTTCCTTGGGTTTTTGAATCTGCCTGATCCGCTGCAATTGTGTTTTCTTTGCCCGCGCAAATCCGGCCTTATTCGGCTTGTTTTTGAATTTGGAAATCAATTCGTTCAGGCGTTTGATTTCCTCCTGCTGCGCCAGATATTGCTTCATCTGTATCTCATTGTTCTTGCGTTTCTGCGCGCGATACTGTGAATAATTTCCGGCATAACGAACCAGCTCATGATCCCAAAGTTCATAGGTAATCTGCGCCACACGGTCCAGGAAAAAACGGTCGTGTGAAACAAAAATAACCGCCTTGGGATATGTCTTCATATATTCCTCGAGCCATTCCACCGTCTCCATGTCCAGATGATTGGTCGGCTCATCACAAAGCAGCAAATCCGGTTTTTGCAAAAGAAGCAAAATAAAAGCAAGCTTGGTCCGTTCTCCGCCGGAGAAGGTATCCATGCTTCGCGTACGGTCAGACTTTGCAAAACCAAAACCGGTAAAAAGCCGCATAAATTCCATCTCAAATAAATATTGTTCTTTTGAAAACGGTTCGAACGGCGGCATATGATCTCTCATATACGCCTCCACCGGCCGATGATCGTCCAGGTCCTGCAGTTGCCGCAAAAAACCATAGCTCAGCCTGCGTGAACTGCGGATAGCAGCTCCCCTTCGCTTATCATCCGCATCCGGGTCAATCTCACCCATAATGGTGCGCAGCAATGTAGTTTTTCCGGCTCCGTTTGGTCCGACAAGCGCAATCTTGTCATGCTCACGAATTTCCATCGACACATGACTCAGGATGGTTTTGCCGCCCAGGGATACCGTCAGGTCCCTTAATTCCAAAAGCATTTAACTCAAATCCTTCAAACTGTCAAACAATTCCAGGTCTTCCTGCATCACTTTCAAATTCCCGGTAATCGGCTCTTCTCCCGGCTTGGTCACCGTAATTTCGATGACAGTCCCCTCCGGCATTCCTCCACGAAATACATAGCTCAAAAAAGCAGTAAATTTCGGATGATTGGACTGAAATTTATTTTTTGCAGCCATCATTTTCATGATATTACCTGGCTTGATCATATAACTGTCTCACTTTCTCAACATTTGCAAAATTCATTTTTGCAATCTTTTGTAAAATATCCGGTCCCTGTTCTTCAAGCAGGGCCGCAGCAAATGCATCGACGCCGTTTCCCGCACCGAGCGGAATGCCTTCCGGATGTCCGATGGATTCCGCAAGCAGATCCATCTCCTTAAGGAACCGGGCACGGCTGATCATGGATGCGCATGCGACTGCCATACACTGATCCTCCGCTTTCGTCATAAAGCAGATATCCTTTATCACATTTGCTTCTCCGGAAAGATGACGATAATAAGCTGCAGGAGGTTCAAATTGATCCACGACCACCAAAACAGAATCATCCTGCAGCTGTTTTTTCAAACGAAAAAGGCAATCATTGTGAATCAGCGCCTTCACCTGATTCATATTGATTCCGTTTGCCCGCATCCGGTTGTATTCCTCATTGCCCAATACTCTGGTGACATGAGGAACCACTTCCATGATTTGCGGTACAATCCGGCAAATTTTCTCATCCGTCAGTTTCTTGGAATCACGCACACCCAGCTGCCGCAAAAGTGCAAACTGCTCTTCCCTGACAAAGGCTGCCGTGACCACAATCGGTCCGAAGAAGTCTCCTGTACCGACTTCATCGCTGCCGATGGCTGTTGTGTCCGTATAGACGGCAGGCGCAACGACTGCCTTTGCCTGAGGCTCGGATGTCTGTTTCTGCATCCACGCATTCCAGATGCTGCTCTCACGTTCGGCACCTTTTCCCTGAAACATTAATTTCCCAGATTGGTAAAGCGTAATGGTGCAATCCTCCGTTTTTGCCTGAAAAATTGCATATTGTGGTGTCTTCTCGCAAAAGTCATCACAATAAAACTTTGTTAATTTTTCTTTTAATTTTTCATCCGCTTTTAACACAACCGTAAGATTGCCAGCCATAACACTCGTTCCTTTTTTCGATTTCGTTTTTTAATTTTCAGGCCCAATTATAAAAGTGTAATTCCGGCCTTTGCACATTTCTCTTCCATTTCGGTCGGCCACAGTGAACTCTGCACCTCGCCGATATGCGCCTTGCGCAGGAAGAACATACAGATACGGGACTGTCCGATACCGCCGCCGATTGTATAAGGAAGCTTCTTTTCGAGAATATCTTTCTGGAATGGCAGATTTGCGCGTTCCGGACATCCTGCTTTTTCGAGCTGTTCCGCAAGGGAGTTTTCATCGACACGAATTCCCATGGATGAAAGTTCCAATGCGATATCCAGTACAGGATAGTATACTATTATATCCGCATTTAACTTCCAGTCATCATAATCCGGTGCGCGTCCGTCATGCGGTTCGCCGTTTGCAAGCTTGTCTCCGATCTGCATCAGACAGACAGCGCCCTTCTCTTTTACAATCAGATATTCGCGCTCTTTTGCGGTCTTGTCCGGATACATTTCCAGCAAGCGATCTGTCGTAATAAAATAGATATCTCTCGGAAGGATCAGATCCACAAAATCATACTGGATTGCCATATACTGTTCTGTCTTGCGCAGACATTTGTAAATGGTTTTTACCGTCTCCTTTAAGGTGTCAATTGTACGTTCCTCTTTGGTGATAATTTTTTCCCAATCCCACTGGTCTACAAAGATCGAATGAATATTATCTGTCACTTCATCGCGACGGATTGCATTCATATCGGTATATAAGCCTTCACCAACCTGAAAACGGTAGCGGTTCAATGCATATCGTTTCCACTTTGCCAATGAATGTACAATTTCTGCCTCCTGTCCGTTCTGTTCCTTAATATCAAAGGAAACCGGACGTTCCACACCATTCAAATTGTCATTCAATCCCGTTGTCGGGTCTACAAACAACGGTGCGGTCACTCGACGAAGATTCAGTCGGGTGGAAAGCATTCCCTGGAAGAAGTCTTTCACAATCTTGATTCCGTGTTGCGTTTCATAGAGATCCAGTTCACTTTGATAGTGCTCCGGGATAATTAAGTTATGCATCTTTTTCTCCTCTTCTGATTCATATACTTTCATACAATTTTACTTACCATTTTATCTTTTTCCCATCGGATTCTCAAGACTTTCTCTCACTTTCCGAATAAAGTAAAGTATCCCTGTCATGAAAGCCCGAAATGTGCCATGCAAAATATTAAAACGACAATATGCAGGGCAAGAATTACCGGCATAAAGATTACAAAATACCAGTGTCTGGTTTTATGTCGAAAAATCTGCATTCCCATCACGGTTCCAAAGCTTCCGCCCAGCAGCGAAAACAAAAATAATACCTTTTCCGGAATTCTCCATTTTTTAACGATTGAACGGTGTTTATCCACGCCCATTACGACAAATCCCGCCAGATTCATCAGGATCAGATATCCAAAAATGATTTTCCATGTCAAACTCATTTTTTTGCCGCCTCTACCACATGACGAACAAGAATGCTGGTCGTCACTGCGCCAACGCCACCCGGAACAGGAGTGATTGCCGCAACCTCATCGGCCTCCTCAAATATGACATCGCCACAGAGCTTCTGCTTCTGTTCATTCCATCCGATTCCCACATCGATGACCGTCTGCCCCGGTGCGAGGAATTCTTTTCCAATGCTCTCCATCTGACCGGATGCGCAAATTACAATATCTGCCTCACGAACAATCTCGGCCATATTCTGTGTCTTCGTATGGCAAATGGTAACGGTTGCATTGGCATGCATCAAAAGCATTGCAACAGGTCTGCCGATGACGAGAGAACGTCCGATGACCACTGCCCGTTTACCTGCAGGATCGATTCCGTAAAATTTCAGGATTTCCATTGCAGCTTCCGCTGTACATGGTGCAAATCCGGATTTTGAGTTCGTAAAGACTCCCGCAAGTGAGCCATCCGTACAACCGTCCACATCCTTTTGCGGATTCAGCATGCATCTTGCGCGCTCACCGTCGAGATGTTTCGGCAGTGGACGGAACATCAGAATGCCATGAATCTGATTATCGCTGTTCAAATTCTCTAATGTTTCAAAGAATGATTTTTCATCTATATCTTCAGGTAAGATGATATTTTTGACTGCAACCCCTGTATTTTCGCACCGTTTCATCGTTCCGCGTTCATATGACAGGTCATCCTCCCGCTCGCCTACACGAAGAATTGCAAGCGTCGGCGTGATTTTATCCTGTTTTAACTTTTCTACTTTCTCACGGATTTGTGCGCTGATTGCGTCCGCTACAGGTTTTCCTTTTAAAATATCAGACATCTTATACTCCTTGTTGTCACTTTCAGTCAATTGAATGATGCAGTTCTGTTGTTTAATATTTTGCATAAACGCTTTCAAAAACTAGGTCTGCAAGACTAGAAAATTCTTTTAGCATGCAATCTGTTTTTTCATCCAATTCTTTTGCACAGGTACGGTCTTTCATCGATTTGGTATTGATTTTCACATTGACGGCCGCACTCTTTAATGCCGCAAGACCGATTGCAGCTGCGCAGGCTGCATCGCTGAGCATCATAATGCTGCCATTCTTTGCAAATTCGTCTGCAAGCTGAATCACCTGCGCACTTAAATCCAGAATTTCCATCGGGACAGCAGCCGCCTGCTGCAAACATGCTTCCATAACCGTATCGCGGTCCGGATCGTCCTTCGGAATCGCATACGCCTTTGACAACGGCTCAAATGCAGCTGCATCCTTTTCGATGCATGCAAGCAATTGTTCCCTTAATTCCTGTGCCTTTTGCATCGCAAGGCGGATTTCCGGTTCCACCTTGGCATATTTCTTTTTTCCGACTGTAAATTCACCGACCATATCGGCCAGCGCAGCTGCAAGTGCGCCTGCATAGGCTGCAGCCCCGCCTCCTCCCGGCACCGGAGTTTTTGATGCCAGCTGTTCTGTAAATTTCCTCAATGATTGTTCTGTAAAATTCATGATTCTGCACTCTCTTCCTTGATAATGATACATATTATATCATTGATTTGCGGATTGCGCATTTCCAAAAAATAGACCATCCCGCGATAACGGTTGATCCATGTATATACCAGCAAATGACCTCTTTTCTTGCCGACAATCTCTGTACATTCCATGAACTTGTGCAGAATCTCTTTCGGGAATGTGCGCAGAAAATGTCCCAGTAGGAATGTATCAAACTCCAGATTCATCATCTTTTGCAAAGTCTTTTGATAGACCGGCAGGGGCTGGCAGCCGTCCATAAACAGGCACATTTGCGGAGTTGCGGCATCTCCTGCCAAAAGCAGCCGTTTCTCGCGTATCAGAGCGCCTACGGAGCCTGCTGTATGCCCCGGCAGTGCGACAATCTCTATGGCCAGACCTCCAAGGTCAAACACGCTGTCATCCGCCAGCGGACGGATTTTGGCCACCTGTTCCTCCGACAGACTCTCCCGCAGCTTCGAAAGCGGGCGCTTGTGTGTCCGCTCAAGCTCCTCAATGCAGCCGCGCATCAGCGGCAGCAATTCAAAATCTCTTTGATTCAAATAGATTTCATCAAACTGGCAATTGCCTCCGATATGATCAAAATGCCCGTGGCTGTTTATCACAATCACGGGCAAGTTGGTCAACTGATGAATAAATCCTTTTAAATCGCCCAGCCCCAGCATGGTATCAAACAGCAGCGCTTTCTGTGTTCCGATTACAAGTGTCGCACAGTTTTCGCGTTCGTCCTGTAGCTGGTATATTCCGGTATCAATTTCCTGTAATTTAAAATCAGTATTCGTATTCAATTTCTTTCGTCCTTATTTCTTCTTTGCACCTGCGGCTCTTACAGCAGAAATAACAACATTTCCCTTAATCTCGGATACAGGGGCTCCACGTGAGCAGTCACATACGACGCTGTTGAATCCCTGAAGCATTGGTCCGTATGCATCTGCATGACCAAATTGCTGGATCAATTTAACAGAGGTATTACCAACATTCAGATCAGGCCAGATCAATACATTGGCCTTTCCTGCAACTTTGCTTTCTCTCTGAACCTTCTTTGCTGCAACAGCAGGAACGATGGCTGCATCCAGCTGGAATTCTCCGTCGATCGCAAGATCCGGACGCTGCTCCTGCGCAATTGCAAGTGCCTCCTTCACCTTGTCGATCAACTCTCCCTGTCCGCTTCCAAGAGTAGAATAGGAAATCATTGCACATCTTGGTTCCCATCCTAACAGATCATGAACGGTATCACAAGCAGAAATTGCAATACTTGCAAGCTGCTCCGGATTCGGGTTGGTGCATACAGCGGAATCACCTACTGCAAGTAAGCTTCCTTCCGAACCTTCAAATCCAGGGATATCGCATAATCCGATAGAAGAAATGGTAGAGATTCCCGGCTTTAATCCGATAATCATCTGACCAGCCAGAAGTACATCACCGGTGGTATTGTCGATACCTGCGAAGGTAACATCCGCATCACCGATTTTCTGCATTGCCATTGCATAATACAATGGGTCTTCCATACGGCGTCCCAATGCCTTTTCTTTTAATTTGGTATCCTCTAATGCTACATAGCGCTCGATGACGCTGTTCTTGTAGCTCTCTTCATGAATATCAACAACCTTAAATACATTGATATCATAGCCGCGTTCCGCTGCCAGTTTTTTGATGGTCTCCTCATCTCCTACGAGTACAGGAATGATATATCCTTCCTGTCCGCATTCATAAGCAGCCTGCATCATTTTTTCATTTTCGGCTTCCGGGAAGGCAACTTTCTGAGGATCAGCTTTTGCTTTTTCATAAATCTGATCTAATACACTCATTTTTTGCTCCTTCTTGAGGAAAAATTATAATTCCTCTTCTACCTTATCAACAAGTTCTCCGATTGTCTTGCATGCAGCTGCATCAGCAAGTGCTACCATTGCATCCAATTCGTTCTCGATTTCGGAAACAAGTCCTACCATCTGTACGGAAGCGCCCTTTAAATCCTCACCGAATACAGAATCCACACTAAGTGTGGAAGCATCTACACCATAAGAGTTTGCTACTAATTCAATAATCTTTTCTTCTAATTCTTTACGATCCATTTTAAAATCTCCTTTTTTCTAAATCTTTTATCTAAATATGATTCATCATATTGGGAACTGTATTACTGTAAATATTTCTCATCGAGATCAAAGACAACCGTCTTGTAATCAACGCCCGGCTGCTGATAGATTGCAGCATGTACCTCAACCGGAAGTAAGCCCTCTTCCATGATCTTCTTGCGGATCTTCTTGGTCATTCCGCGAACGACACCGTTGAAGCGTGCTCCTTCTTCGAGCTCGATTTCACCATATGCATATTTTCCCATATCCTTATAATCCGGCTTTGAAGAAAGAGCAGCCGGCATTACGATGGAATGCATCTTGGCATTTCCTGAAATCTCATACCAGTCGGTATGTAAGCATCCACATGTATTGCATGCGTAAACCGGTGGAAATTCAACGGCTCCGCACTCCGGACATTTACGTCCCATGATCTTGCCTTCTTCGAGTGCCTCGTAGAAAGGCTGAACAATTTTCTCTAATTTAACTTCACCCATTGTCTTTCCTCCTGTTAGTCTTCGATTGTCTTAAGCACAACTGCGGCTACGTTCTGAGCTCCGCCGTATCCTCTGAGCATTGCGGTCTTTGGAAGTTTCTTCACCTGACGCTCGCCACATTCACCACGCATCTGCTTGCAGCACTCATATACATCTGCAAGACCTGAAGCGGCATGTGCATGACCAAAGGAAGTACGACCACCATTGGTATTGATTGGCTTGTCTCCGTCATATGCGGTACGTCCTTCACAGATGTATTTCCATCCTTCGCCATATGGAAGATATCCGGCGATTTCGGCAGAAATCAAATGAGAAGTAATAATAAAGTCGTTTGCAAAGAAGATATCAAGATCATCTCCGGTTACACCGGTGCGATCATAGACTTCTTTCACCGCATTCTCGGTTGCGCGAATCTCAAAATGAGGATTAATTGCATTGTAAGAAGAAGCTCCTACACCAAGAATTTCGATTGGCTTATGCTTTAAGTTCTTGCAGATTTCCGGAATCTTCTCGGTTGCACAAACGATAACTGCTGCTGCACCGTCGCACTTCAGCTCTAAGCAGGCTGCACGGAGGAAATCACCCATACGTGGGTTGTATGGACTTCTTAAGTAATCCAGATCGGTTGCGAAGCCATTTTGCTCTGCAATTTCCTGATAGGTCTCATGAACGATTGCAAGAGGGTTCTTGCTGGCATTTCTGCGGTTGTTGATGCACATCCAGTTTAAGGTGTCATCCATCTGCTCTGCAGTAATGCCACGGGTACGTACATATTCTTCTGCGGCATCATCATAGATCAGTTCCATTGGAGCCATCATGGCACGTGCATAAACACGGTCATATAACCACTTGGTGGTGAAAAGGAATTTCTCCATGGTAACCTTTTCTCTCTTATATGGATGCTTTGGAGTCTCCACACTGTCATTCGGATAAGCATTGCTGTCACCGAATTCCACGGCGCCGGTCATAACACAATCATACTTTCCGGATGCTACATAGTTTGCAGCAAGATCAAGTGCAAGATATCCGGTACAGCATGCTTCGGAATGATGGATAGAACCTTTTCCTTTCATGCCAAACCAGTTTCCGCAATGAATATTCGGAGTCAGCTGGTTGGAGCCGGCAAGCGGAGATGCCTGTCCGTGGAAATAATAGTCTACATCCGTTGCACGAATGCCTGCATCCTCCATTGCGGACAATGCTGCATATCCAAGTAATTCGTGTTCCGTCAAATTGTTGGTTTCAGGATTATCCACCGTATACATAAATGGTGTACATCCGACACCGATAATCGAAACACTTCTTCCATACATACTTTTGCTCATAAAAAGTATCCCCTTTCGTGATTAATCAAGTTGATCCGGTGTCCAAACTGGTTTCCCGGTATATTCTTTTACTTGTTCTTTTCCTTCCAGTACACGAATCGCGCCTGCTGCCATCGCCTCAAGCTCGAACTCTCCCGGATAAGCGGAAACCGGTGCAATCCATTCGCAAGCCGCGGTGATACGGGAAACAAGTTCCTTATTGTGTACCATACCGCCGCCAAGCAGAATTCCGTCTACTTTGCCATGCAGTACACCGGCCATGGCAGAGATGCATTTGATCAATTGATATATCATCGCATCCCATACCAGTTTCGCATCCTTATCACCCGCATTTGCACGATTGGAAACATCAAGTGCATCGCTGGTGCCAAGGTGGCTGACAAAACCACCGGTCTTTGTCGTCAGAGCAAGTACTTCCTTCATGTCATCATGAGCGAAGCAATAACGAATCAATTCCGCTGCCGGAATGGATCCGCAACGCGTCGGAGCCATAGGACCTTCGCCTCCTACAATGTCGAATCCGTCAATCATCTTGCCTTTCTGATGTGCCGATACCGAAATACCGCCGCCGATGTGACATACAACATAATTTTTGTCCTCATAATTCCAACCGTTGTTGTTGCTATGACGAATGGCAGTCTCTTTCAAATTCAATGCATGTAAATGTACATTTCTATAGACGCCCTTGATACCTGTGATACGCGCTTCCAGACACAATTCATCCGTGTCCGGCGCATTTACGATAAATGACGGTTTCTGATATTCGTCTGCAAATCCTCTTGCAATCTGCGGACCAAGCTGTGCCGGATGCTGAATTCCGTTTGCTCCGCGCCTTGCATGGTCAAGTGCAATATCATTGATGGTATAAGTACCACCTTCTACCGCCATCAGTCCGCCACCACGACCTACAAACGCGTCGATGGTTGACAGATCGATATTTGCCTCCTTTAAAGCATTTAAAATCATGTCTTTACGATATGGAAGCTGATCGCTGATTGTCGCGAATTTTTTTAAATCCTCAGCATCGTGAGAGACATTCATCGTGAATAATTCTTTTTCACCTTCAAAACAGCCCAATTTTGTTGAAGTTGAGCCCGGATTGATCGTCAAAATACGATATGCCATAAAACCCCTGTCCTTTCCTGTGTTTTTTGTTGTGATTTTACACAAAATCGCTTTTCTACACACTAATATCTTATCAACTTTTCACAGATTCTTCTAGATACAAATAAAACCATATTGTTGTTTATGCAACATATGGTATAATAGTGTTGTTTATCCAACATGGATAATACGAATGTTTGATTTGGAGAAAATATGAACCGAAACGACCCGCGTGTTATTAAAACTTTGCGCCAGATAGATGACGCTCTGTTGACCTGTCTGAAGACGACTTCGCAGCAGAAGCTCACGGTTGATATGCTCTGCGAGACAGCATTGATTAACCGTTCTACTTTTTACAAATATTATCTGGACAAATATGATTTACTGGAAAATTATCTGGAGCGAATGCTCAATGAATTCAAAGAACAGGCCGACTGTGAATTTGTCACAGCCACAGCTGATACCATCGACGACGATCATTATATCAGTTCCTTCGGAAATCTGCTGACGTTCATCAGCGATCACCGCGAGCAGTACCAGACCATTTGGCGCGCAGATATCGACCGCAATATATACGAAGAGATGACCATGGTCATCCACCATTCCATCTATGAGCAGATGTTGCATACCGTCTCTGACGACAAAAAGAAACGTGCATATTGTGACTATTATGCCTATCTGTTTTCATCCAATGTGATGGCACTGGTGCATTGGTGGTTCATGAATGATACCATCATCTCCATGCGTGATGCCCGCCAGATTATGGCCGAAATCATGCGCGACGGCCTGTTTGTCGCCTTTAAAAACGCTCTCTAATCTAATCTCAATCTTATACAAAAAGAACTGCGCCTTTGTGCGCAGTTCTTTTTGTTTCTTTATTAGAATTTTTAAATTGCAGATACTTCAAACAACAAATCGCCGTAAGATGGCATTGGCCACAAATCTTTTGCCACAATCATCTCAAGCGCATCAACAGGTTTACGCAGAGCAGCCATTGCAACAACCACTTCATTGTGATAGTAGTTGGCCTGCTCACAGCCGCGCTCCATATTCTTGGCTGTTTCCGTAACCTCTTTCAGATGCAGCAACGCAGACTGTGTTTCTGTCAGAAGACGGCTTGTCTCCGCAAGCAAATCGCTCTGCACTTTTACGCTGACATCCGGGCATGCGGATTTCACCTGATTGATGGATTCCGCAAGGCGTGTTGTATAGCGAATTACAGCCGGGATAATATGCTTTCCGGCAATATCATACATTGCAAGTGCCTCAATATTGATGGTCTTTGCATAAGTCTCGTATTCAATCTCGACACGGGATTCCAGCTCAGTCTTGGTCATGACATGGAAGCGTTCGAATGCAGCAACACTCTTTTCATCCACATAAGCCGGAATTGCTTCTACCATGGATTTGATATTCGGAAGTCCGCGGCGCTCTGCCTCTTTGACCCAGTCCTCAGAATAACCGTCTCCACTAAAGATAATACGCTGATGCTCAGTCGCATATTTTTTGATCAAATCATGGACCGCAATATCAAAATTATCTGCCTTCTCAAGTACATCACAGGCATCTGCAAAAGCTTCTGCAATGATGGTATTCAATACTACATTCGCAGGCGCTACGGAATCCTGTGATCCAACAGAACGGAATTCGAATTTGTTACCGGTAAACGCAAATGGTGATGTACGATTTCGGTCTGTTGCATCCTTCATGAAATCAGGAAGTGTTGATACGCCGGTATGCAATCTCTGTCCTGCCAGACTGTGTGTTGCGGAACCGGTGCTGACAAGCTGATTGATTACATCCTCCAACTGCTCTCCGAGGAACGCAGAGATGATGGCAGGTGGTGCCTCATTTGCCCCAAGGCGGTGATCATTACCCGGATCGGATGCAGATGCACGAAGCAATGCAGCATGCTCATCAACTGCTTTCAGAATACAGGTCAGAACCATCAGGAACTGAATGTTCTCATGTGGGGTATCTCCCGGCTCAAGCAGATTGATTCCGTCATCGGTGGTCAGTGACCAGTTGTCATGCTTACCGGAACCGTTCACCCCTGCAAACGGCTTTTCATGTAACAGGCAATGCAGATTATGTCTGCCCGCAACACGCTTTAATGTCTCCATAATCAACTGATTGTGGTCGACAGCCACATTACATTGTGCATAAATCGGAGCAAGCTCGTGCTGTGCCGGAGCCACCTCGTTGTGCTGTGTTTTTGCTGACACACCGAGCTTCCAAAGCTCTTCATTGACATCCTTCATATAGGATGCGATTCTTTGACGGATGGTACCGAAATAATGATCATCCATCTCCTGTCCCTTTGGCGGCATCGCACCAAACAAAGTACGGCCGGCAAAAATCAGGTCTTTTCTCTTTAAATATTTATCGCGGTCAATAATGAAATATTCCTGTTCAATTCCAATCGATGGAGTCACCTTTTTGGAAGTCGTATTGCCAAACAGACGAATCAGGCGCAATGCCTGTTCATTGATAGCCTCCATGGAGCGAAGCAATGGGGTCTTCTGATCCAATGCTTCTCCTGTATAAGAACAAAATGCTGTCGGAATACAAAGTACGGTGGTGCCTTCCGGGTCCTGTCTCACGAATGCCGGTGAAGTACAATCCCAGGCTGTATAACCACGCGCCTCAAATGTTGCACGCAAACCTCCGGACGGGAAAGAAGATGCATCAGGCTCTCCTTTGATCAATTCCTTTCCGGAAAAACTCATCAAGATTCTGCCGTCTGCCATCGGTGCGGAGATAAAGGAATCATGCTTTTCCGCAGTCATTCCGGTCAGTGGCTGGAACCAATGGGTATAGTGGGTAGCTCCCTTCTCAATAGCCCATTCCTTCATCTCATGGGCGATGACATCTGCAGTCGCCAGATCGAGGTCTCCTCCATTCTCCATTACTTCATGGAGTTTTTTGTAAGTGCCCTTCGGAAGACGCTCGCGCATCACTGCATCATTAAATACATTTTCACCAAAGATGTCTGCAACATTGAAGTACTCTGTTTCGCTCATTACTGGTATCCTTTCCTATTTCATGACCATGTCATTTTTCACTAGAAACTACGATACCTTAATCAACAGAGAAAATCAAGGTTCTTCGCGTGACTTTTTCTTTTTTAATACGATTAAAATGACCGCAGTCACAATGACAACAAAACCAACCATTGCGCCTACGAGTGCATATACAAATGTCGCATCAACATTTGGTTTCACTTTTTCGCTTTTGCCGGTTTCATTTGTTGTCTCCGCCGGAGAATATTCCTCATGGGCAAACTTAGTGCCCTTGCTGATTTCCTCATAATCACCGTTCGGATTGTCCAGACAGATCCAGCTGTTCACGCGGCCTCTGTAATAATCGACCTTTCCCCAGCGCAGTCCGTTCTGATCGGTATAGAAGAAGGAAAAAATATCAAAGTTTTCAAACCCATCATCGTCTGTTATTTCCATGCAGTCTTCCGATCCCGGATATTTCCAGAAACGATAGTCTTTAACGGTGCTTAAATCGACATTCTTAAAAAGATCATCCGAATATTGTACCAATTCGTTCTTATGTTCTTCTTCAAATGAAATCGTATCATATTTGACCTCCAGCTCTGCTTTTGGGATCCAGCCGGTTTTTTGATTGTAATGAACAAGCAGCCATTGATGGCCATTGCCGTCCTTATAACTCCAGTCGCCGCCAATCTCCATCTGCGTCTCAAGGACAAATGCGACAGTTGCATCCTCCGGACTGACATATGCTGTCGTCTCTTCTTTTGTGCGATATACACGCACGTCGAGCTCACACTCGTCGATATGCTCCTCCGCAAACATGTCATCCGGTTCCGGGATTGAATCCGCATACACATGCAATGTCGGAATTGTCATCATACATGCAAGAAGCAGTCCAATTCCACTCAATAATACTTTTTTTGCTTTCATACTAAATCCTCCTCTTAGAACAGCCTATTATACATTATCCCTACACCCCATGAACACAGATTCGCTGCGATTGCACACAGCAGCGGTCTGGAAAGATAGCCTTTGTAAACAATCCATTCTACAATCACCACTGCAATTTCAATCGGGATCTGAATTACAAGATCCGGCAAAAAAGTCAGATAAGAATGACCAATCGTAGCCAGATAAACCGCAGCCGGATTGGTCAACAGATTGGCCAGCAAAAACACAAGCCATGTTACAGCCTTTCGTTCGGATTCTTTCGTGAGCAGCAGAATCACAAATAATTCCACGACCAAAGTCATCAATAATGCAATTCCCATCGTCCGCATCAAATTAATCAACATTTCCAATTCCCTCCATAATCAATATCATAAGTAGTGAAATCAGGCTGGCTGCCACTCCCAGAATCCATGTTTCCGGCGCCGTTGCATGTAAATATCTCGGCAAATATCCCAGGAACAAAGCAAATGTCATCAGCCCGAATATCAGACCTTTCCATTTTGGCAGCCATACCGTCGGCAGATATAATGTCACCGGCATCGTCATTTGAAACAGAAACAATGCCAGAATGCCCATCACTGCCAGATGTCCGAATCCAAAGCACACAGCTGCCGGAATCAGTGTTACGACCGCCATCAGACCGGTTCCAAGCTTCGCTCTTGCAAAGCCACCGCCTGCCTTTCCTGCCGCGATTGCCAATGTCGCAATCAACGCCAGAGCCGTCGTTTTATTCCATGCAAATGTGCTATTCAGTCCCACATAGGAGCGAATGCCCACCACCAGGAAGCACAACATCAATACCATCGGCAAATGCCGTTTCGCCGGTGCCTCCACCGCATCTGCCTTTTGCCATTCCGACTGTACCATCCAGCAGATGGTAATCATGGACAGCCCCAATGCGACACATACCAGCAAATACATCCAGTTGTTTGGTGTTCCAAATCCTGTGGCCAGCTTCATGCCCAGAAACAGTCCCAATGCGCCCGGCGCCACAAAGACACCGAAGTCTTTTCCCTGTCTGCCATGCCTCTCATCCTCAAGCATACAGCCAACGCCGCCGCCCACATGAAACAGTGCATTTCCGATTCCAAGCACTGCCGGATGTGTAAAAATCCCCACACCGGTCAAAATCACGCCTGCCAGGGCAAATTCCCTGCTGCATTCCTTTCCGCGGTGCCTGAGCCCGTCTACGAGCGCGCCCAGCGGCATCTGCAGCGCAAATGCACAATAATTGTAAACCAATATCCATATATGCGCATTCTGCCATCCCATAAATGCCCCATACATTGCAAACGCACATGCGCAATCCACAAACATATGGGCCACCGCATAAATTGCAACATTCATTTCTCCATCCTCCTCGCTTCATTCTAACACACTGTCACGCCACATCGCACTAGTATATTTGTCCCTCTTCAGCCCCCAGCCCATGCCCCATCTGCTCCCGCCCCCTACACACGGCATATCAAAGCAAGATTCTCGAAAAAGTTGCGCACCGCTTCTTTGATTGCGGTTGTTCTTTCAACTATTTGCACTTCTTCCACACAGTCTTTTCTATGCAAACACCCGATATTCCTGATCACTTTTCTGGGCCATATAGACCGGTGGAGGAACATCATTGGGAACGCGCTTAGTAAAACAGAAGCCGCTTTTGCGAAGCGCTCGATACGAGCCGCCACGGACGGTGGCGAGAGCCGATGGCGTCCCGGATGGACGCTCTGAGGCGGTATCGAGTACTCAAAAGCGGCTTCGTTGTTTTACTTAGCAAATGGACAGTGTTCCGTACCGGTCTATATAGGACAGGAAAGCGATTTGAAACGCTTCAAGGTGTTTGCGATGAAAAGACAGTTTGTTGAAGTGCAAAATCGGTGAAAGGACAACCGTGTGAAGCATTGCGCAACTTTTGAGAATCTAGGCTTTGAAGCCTATTGTGTAGGGGGGCGGGAGCAGATGGGGCATGGGCTGAGACTGAAGAGGGACAAAAAAGGCCGGCGCTGATGCGCCGGCCTGTTGCCCGTTGTTGGGGAAATTATGCGTTTGCTTTTCCTACTGATCCGAAAAGTTCCATCTTTTCTTTTACAGTTGCCTTGATAGCTTCTGCGCCAGGTGCAAGAAGTTTACGAGGGTCAAAGCCCTTTCCTTCCTGATCCTTGCCTGCTTCGATGTACTTTCTTGTAGCTTCCTGGAATGAAAGCTGGCATTCAGTATTTACGTTGATCTTGGAAACGCCAAGTTCGATGGCTTTCTTGATCATATCTGCAGGGATTCCTGTACCACCGTGAAGTACAAGTGGCATAGCTCCGGTCTTCTGCTGGATTGCATCAAGTGTCTCGAATGAAAGTCCCTGCCAGTTTTCAGGATACTTTCCATGGATATTACCGATACCTGCTGCAAGCATATCTACACCGAGATCTGCGATGGTCTTGCATTCTTCAGGATCAGCGCACTCGCCCATTCCTACGACACCGTCTTCTTCTCCACCGATGGAACCAACTTCACACTCGATAGAAAGGCCAAGCTGATGTGCTACATGAACAAGTTCGGTAGACTTTGCAAGGTTCTCTTCGAATGGATAGTGAGAGCCGTCAAACATGATAGAGGTAAATCCGGCCTTGATGCACTTATAGCATCCTTCGTATGTACCATGATCTAAGTGAAGTGCTACAGGAACAGTGATTCCGAGTTCTTCGTCCATAGCCTTTACCATAGCAGCTACGGTCTTGAAACCGGTCATATACTTTCCGGCGCCTTCAGATACACCAAGGATAACCGGGCTGTTTAATTCCTGTGCAGTTAAAAGAATGGATTTGGTCCACTCTAAGTTGTTGATGTTGAACTGGCCTACTGCATAATGGCCTTCTTTTGCTTTCTTGAGCATTTCAGTTGCGGATACTAACATTTTACTTTCCTCCTAAAATTGTTATCGCCGAGCCGCCATAATGCGGCAACCGCTTATATTATACACAATGATTGTGCAATATGCTAGTTAATTATTTCACAAAATTAACCCCGCGCGCTTACGGAACGAGAATCTGTACGCGTTTATTCAGGTTGCGAACCAGCAGCTCCGTGTGCTTGCCGCCGAATTCTCCGTCCAATGTCCATGGAACTTCTTTATTTGTGACAAATTTTAATTCATCTGTCTTAAAGGTATAAATCATATCCGTATCATCTGCGCGATTGGTCAGTGCGCGAATAATCTGATTCAATTCAATTGGATTGCGCGGTGTTTTGATCAGTGTCACCTCAAAGACGCCGTCATCAAGTTTGACATCATCTCCGGTAATGCCCTTAAAGCCACCAACAGACATGGAATTCGTTACCATTCCATAGATGAATTTGTCCTGGATAATGGTACCGTCATGCTCGACCTGCATCGTAAAACTCGGGATATCCACCAGATGTTTGATTCCCTCAAGCAGATATGCCACATGGCCGAGAATATTTTTCATCTGCTGCGAAGTCTGATAAGAAACTTCGGTAAACAGTCCGAATGCAGCCACATAGACAAATGTATCTCCGTTAAAATCTCCGATGTCGCAAGGGAAAATATGATTGCCTGCCGCAACCACAGCTGCCTTTGGCATTTCCTTTGGGATTTTCAGGGAATTGGCAAAATCATTCGTGCTTCCTGCCGGAATATATCCGATTGGAATATCGACGCCGCTTTGCATCACACCCGTCATCACTTCGTCCAATGTGCCATCGCCGCCGCTACAGACGATGCGGTCATAATTTGCCGCCTCTGCCTTGGCTTTTTCCATTCCGTCCCCTCTTGCCTGAGTCGGATAGGTTGTCACCTCAAATCCTTTTTTGACCATTGCGTCGATAATGTCCGCAAGGTGCTTTTTAATCAAACCCTTTCCGGAAAAAGGATTGTAGATAAATAATAGCTTTTTACTCATGATTCTCTCTTTTCTTAAACATTGCAACCTTCTATAAAATACTCATTTCCACAAATGCTGTCAAGTTTCGGTCTTATTATCGCAAAGTCTCTGCGATGGCGGAAATCTTGCGCAGTCTGTGATTCACCCCGCTTTTTCCAACCGGCGGGTCCAGCAGAGTTCCAAGCTCCTTGAGTGGCATGTCCGGATATTCCAAACGCAAATATGCCATTTCCCGCAATGCCTGTGGCAATGAGTCGAGTCCTCGCATTTTTTCAATCAGTCGAATGTCTTCCACCTGCTTAATTGCAGCATTTACGGTCTTGCTGATATTGGCAGTCTCGCAATTCACTTTTCTGTTGACCGTATTACGCATTTCTTTGAGAATACGCACATTCTCAAGTTTCATCAAAGCCACATAAGCTTCCATGACATTGAGCATGTCCACGATTTGCTCTGCCTCCTTGAGATAGACCACATATCTTTTCTTGCGTTCTACCACCTTTGCAGACAGGTCAAAGCTCTGCATCAGCTCGACAATCTGGTCAGCCTGTGCCTGCGTGCGCACCGAAATTTCAAAATGATAACTTTTGGTATTCGGGTCGCTGATCGATCCCGCAGCCATAAAAGCTCCACGCAAAAAAGCTCTCCTGCAACAGGTCTGTTGCAAGAGCATGCCGTTGGTACGCTGTTCTTTTAAATTCGGGGTCTCCCACTTCAGTGCCTCGAGCATTTTGCGCGATACCGTTTCATCCAGCGGATTTTGCGGATCTACATCAAATGCGCGCCGAACCAGCATTGCATAGGTATCGAGAAGCAGATTGTTGTCTGTTTCCAGATTCATGCTTAGCGGTTCCATGGAAGCACAACCCTCCATCTCCAGCAGTGCCGCAATTTCTGCCATCTGGCAGTGGCGGCTCTTACTGATCTGTTTGGACAGTTCTTCCTTGATTTCTCTAGAAAAGGACATTCTTGTTTCCTCAATTATTTGCCGCGAATTGCATCTTTTGCGATATCGCGGTGCTCAATCTTTAACCCGTAGGTCTTGTTTTCGCTCAATCGTTTATAAATCTCATTGGCCAGCGTAACCGAGCGATGCTTGCCGCCGGTGCAGCCGATTGAGATTACCAGCTGATTCTTGCCTTCCGAAATATAATTCGGAATCAGAAAATCAATCAAATCTTCCATCTTGTCCAGGAATACCTGTGCCTCTTCACAACCAAGCACATAATCCCGGATTTCCTTGTCATTTCCCGTCTTCGGACGCAATTCCTCTACATAGTAAGGATTTGGCAGAAAACGCACGTCCATCACCATGTCGGAGTCCGACGGAATGCCGTATTTAAAGCCGAACGACAGAATTGTCACATACAAATTTTTATAATCTTCCTGATTCATAAAAATATTTTGCAGTTCGGTTTTGAGCTCACGCGTAAGCAGATGGCTCGTGTCAATAATATAATCTGCCTGTTCCCGCAACATACGAAGCTGGCTGCGTTCCTCGGCAATCGCCATCTCCACACGCTCGTTCATCGCAAGCGGATGGTTGCGGCGGGTCTCTTTGTAGCGCTTTACCAGCACCTCATCCGATGCATCCAGAAACAGGATGGACAAATCACCGCCCTGTTCACGGAATGCTTTTGCTACCGGCATCAGATCAGCAATTGCTTTGCCGCTTCTGACATCCACACCGACTGCTACTTTCTCGACATTCTGGTAGAATTCATTGGAAAAATCCACCAGATTCGGCAACAGCGGAACCGGAAGATTATCCACACAGAAAAAGCCCATATCTTCGAGCATCTTCATTGTTGTACTTTTTCCGGCACCTGACATGCCTGTTACGATTACAAGTCTCATTCGTCTTCTCCCAATATGCGCACTTCTGTCTCCAGATGCACGCCGAATTGTTCCTGCACACGTGTTTGAACCTGTGCAATCAATTCCAGCAAATCCTTTGCGGTCGCATTGCCGCGGTTAATGACAAAGCCGCAATGTTTTTCCGACACCTGTGCATCTCCGACACGGAAACCACGCAGTCCGGCATCCTGAATCAGTTTGCCTGCAAACATTCCCTCCGGTCGCTTAAATGTGCTTCCGGCACTTGGGAATTCAAGCGGCTGCTTTTCCAGACGGCGTCTGCTGTAATCGCTCATGGCCGCACGGATTTCGGTCTCTTCCCCCTCTTCCAGCAAAAAGGAGGCCGATAAAATAATATAATTGTTTTCCTCTACCGCGCTGTGACGGTAGGACAGTTCGAGATCTTTTGCAGGAACAGTCGTAACTGCACCGTTTTCTTCAAGAACGGTCACGGAATGCAGCACATCTTTGATTTCTCCGCCGTATGCACCCGCGTTCATAAAAACGGCTCCGCCGACCGCCCCCGGAATTCCGGCTGCAAATTCCAGTCCTCTCAGACTGTGCTCCGCAGCTTTTTGCGCGAGATTTCCCAGACGGACTCCGGCCTCTGCCGTAATCATATGGGTACTGCCGTCCTTCATATGAATCATACCGGCATCCACACCCAGCTCAACGACCATGCCACGAATGCCACCGTCTTTGACAAGCAGATTGCTTCCGTTTCCAATGATGGTATACGGAATATTTTCTCTGCGGGCCAGCGCGATGAGTGCCGGAATTTCTTCGATGGCCGGCTTGACATAAATATCCGCCGGACCTCCGACACGAAATGTGGTATGCTTCCGCATCGGCTCATTCAGCAGGATGCGGTCATCTGCAATTACCCTTCTTAACTTTTCTACAAATGTTTCCATGAATCAGGCTTCCTTCAAAAATGCGACATATCCAAGATAAGCCTCATACAAATCCACTTTACTGATGATTTCCCATGGCGCATGCATATTCAATACCGCAACACCGCTGTCAATGACATTCATATTGTAATTGCCGAGAATATATGCGATGGTTCCGCCGCCGCCCTCATCAACCTTTCCAAGCTCTGCGGTCTGAAATTTGACATTGTTGTTGTCCATGATTGCGCGGACTTTTGCAACATATTCCGCATTTGCATCATTGGATCCGGACTTGCCTCTGGATCCGGTATATTTGTTGAATACGAGTCCCTTTCCAAAGAAAGCGGAGTTTTTGTCTTCCATAACAGCCGGGAAATTCGGATCAAGTGCTGCAGATACATCCGATGACAGTGCCTTGGAATTTTTCAAAGCCCGACGCACATACAAATCGCTGTATTCTCCGGTCAATGCGATCATTTCTGCCACACAGTTCTCGAAGAAACGGGACTGCATGCCGCTTGCGCCGACCGATCCGATTTCTTCCTTGTCCACCAGCAGACATACGGATGTATACTTTGGCTGATCGATTTTGAGCATTGCCTTGTAAGAAGGATATGCACAGACACGATCGTCATGACCGTATCCCATGATCATACTGCGGTCAAGACCGTAGTCGCGCGCTTCCCCTGCCGGAACCACTTCGATTTCTGCAGAAAGGAAATCATCTTCTTCGATGCCATATGTCTCGGCAAGAATCGCAAGTACATTTTTCTTGACGAGATCTTTTGCCTCTTCCTCTTCTTCCTTTGACTTTGCGATGCTGCCGACAAGGATATCCAGTTTCTCACCTGTGATGACTTCCGTTGCCTTCTTGCTCATCTGACTGCCTGCGAGATGAATCAGCAAATCACTGATACCGAATACCGGATCACCCGGCTTGTCACCGATGCTGACATTGACAACACTTCCATCCTTCTTTGCAAATACACCATGCAAAGCAAGTGGAAGGGTTACCCATTGATATTTCTTGATTCCGCCGTAATAATGGGTATCAAGCATTGCAAAATGGGTTTTGTAAAGCGCATCTTCATAGAGCGGCACCTGCTTCAAATCGATGCGCGGGCTGTCAATATGCGCACCGAGAATGTTCATTCCATTCTGAATCGGTTCTTCTCCGACAATGAAAAGTGCCAGTCCTTTTCCCATATTATTGGCAATCACACGGCTTCCTGCCTCAAGCTTTTTGCCGGAAGCAATCACTTCCTCAAGATCAACAAATCCGTTTTTGATTGCATCTTCGTAGATTGTGGATGTGCACTCACGCTCTGTTTTATTTTCTGAAATGAATTTGCGATAAGACTCCGCAAATTTCATGACCTTATCTCTCTCCTTGCCCTGCGGATACTTTTCCCACGCATAGACAATTTTGGTCTCTTTTTGCTTCTTTGCTGTCTTTCCAGCCATATGTTTTTAGTCCTCCTCGGATTTTTTGGTTAAATTTTCCTGCACACGGCGATACAGCTCATGCGCAGCATTATATCCCATCTTCTTTTGACGATGGTTAACCGCTGCGGTTTCGCAGATAACGGCCAGGTTTCGGCCCGGGCGAATCGGCAGCGAATGACATACTACTTTTGTGCCAAGATACTCGATATATTCCTCTTCAAGACCGAGACGGTCGTACTCGGTATCTTTCTTCCAATCCTCCAGTTTGATTACCAGATCGATGGTCTGTGATTCTTTGACACATTCCACACCATATAAGGTTTTGACATCAATAATTCCGATTCCGCGCAATTCAATGAAGTGACGCGTAATCTCAGGTGATGTGCCGACCAGTGTATGATCATTGATTTTACGGATTTCTACCACATCATCGGTAACCAGTCGATGGCCTCGTCGAATCAGCTCGAGTGCCGCCTCGGATTTACCGATTCCGGACTCACCTGTAATCAGCAGACCTTCACCATAGACATCTACCAGTACGCCGTGGATGGAAATGCATGGCGCAAGTTTTTCTCCCAGATAGGTGATGATCTCCGCTGAGAATTCGGAAGTCGGGCGCTCTGTTCCAAGTACAGGAATTCCTGCCACAAGTGCCTCATGCAGTACCGGTTCCGACGGCTTCAGATTTCGACTGTATATAATGCACGGAATATTGTAGCGGAACAGTTCGTGAAAACGACCACCACGCTCCTCATCCGAAATTTTTGACATATATGCATATTCTACATTTCCGAGAATCTGCACGCGATTCTCCTCGAAATGTTCAAAGTATCCGGCCAGCTGAAGTGCAGGACGGTTGACATCTTTTGTATTGATGCGGCGGCCACGCAAATCCAGATCCGGTGTGTAATTCATCAAATCCAGATCTTCGATTAATTTTGAAACGGAAACACTTTCACTTTTCCCCATGAGAAACCTCCTTATCCGTCATCTTTGGTTTATACCGTACTCTTTATCTTATCATAAAATGACAGCATCAGCAATCAATCACCGTCTCCGGTCTGCGGGTGAAAGAAATCCCAAACTGCCTGTGCCGCCTGTAAATTCATAGATTCCGTCTGTGCCAGATCCTCCACATCCGCCTCTCGAATCGCCTCAATGCCGGCATAGCGGCGCATCAGTGCTTTGCGTCTGGCCGGTCCGATGCCTTCGATATCATCGAGGATGGAATGTACCTGGTCCTTGGAACGCAAAGAGCGATGATACGTGATTGCAAACCGGTGTGCCTCATCCTGGATTCTGGTAATCAGTTTAAAGCCTTCGCTGTGTCTGTCAATCGGAATCTCCACATTGTTATAATACAATCCTCGGGTGCGGTGAAAATCATCCTTGACCATGCCGCATACCGGGATATTTAACCCAAGTTCTTCGAGCACCTGCAGGCAGATATTGACCTGTCCGCGTCCACCGTCCATCAGAATGATATCCGGGAAACGGTTGAAGCTGCCCATTTCCTGTTCCACCTGATCTTTCTGTTCCTGAAGTCCATGCGTAAAACGGCGCGTCAGCACCTCATGCATCGATGCATAATCATCCGGGCCTTCTACCGTACGCAGGCGGAATTTACGATAATCGCTGCGCTTTGGCTTGCCCCGCTCATAGACCACCATGGAGCCAACCGTTTCAAATCCGCTGATATTGGAAATATCAAATGCTTCCATTCGATTTAAGTCCCTGATACCAAGCCATGATTCGATTTCTCTGACCGCACCGATTGTGCGACCTTCCTCTCGTTTGATCTTTTCCTTATCCTGCGAGAGCACAAGCATTGCATTCTTTTCCGCCAGTTCCACGAGGCGGTTCTTCATGCCCTTTTGCGGCACGACAATGGAACACTTCTTTCCACGCTTACGGCTCAAATATTCTTCGAGCATTTCCGCTTCGTCAACATTTTCCTGAAGCATGATTTCACGCGGTATAAACGGTGTTCCGGAATAGAATTGCTTCACGAATTCCGTCATGATATCGCTCTTGTTTTCATTCGTGCCGACACGAACATGAAAATGATCGCGCCCGATGATTTTGCCACCGCGCACAAAGAAGACCTGTACCACGGCATCCGTGTCATCGCACGCCAGCGCAATGATGTCCTTGTCCTCGCCGTCGGTATTCGTGATTTTTTGCTTCTGCGCAATCTGCTTCACCGAATTCAACAGTTCACGCAATTCAATCGCGCGCTCGAATTCAAGCTGTTCGGATGCTTCCATCATCCGTTCCTTCAGCATCTTGATGACCGGCGCATAATTTCCGCTCAGGAAATCCAGCGCGCCTTCAATCTGTTTCCGGTATTCCTCTTCCGGAATATCTCCACGGCATGGCGCGAGACACTGATGAATATGATAATTCAGGCACGGGCGTTCCTTGCCACAGTCCCTTGGCAGGTTGCGATTGCAGGTTCGAATCTGATAAATCTTGTTGAGCAGTTCAATCGTATCCTTCACTGCTGACGCACTCGTGTAAGGGCCAAAATAGCGCGATTTATCCTTTTTCATCCGATGTGCAAACAGAACACGGGGATATGTTTCTTCCACCGTCACGCGAATATACGGATAGCTTTTGTCATCGCGCAATAAGGTGTTGTATTTCGGCGTATGTTCCTTGATCAGATTGCATTCTAAGACCAGTGCCTCCAGCTCGGAATCCGTAATGATATATTCAAAGTGATGGATATGCTGCACCATCTGCTGCTTCTTGATGCCTTCATTGTGACTCGGCTGAAAATACTGATGCACGCGCTTGGTCAGACTCTTTGCTTTCCCTATGTAGATGATCACATCATCTTTGTCATGCATAATATAAACTCCCGGTTGGTCCGGGAGTTTACTTAATTCTTCCTGTATATCAAACATATGCGTTCCTCAGAAATTATTCCTCGAACATGTCATCCCGCAAATCATCTTTTTTTACGAAACGACCGTTATGCCAAACCATCTCACTCTCATTATAATTGCCCGATTTCGTCGGTGCAACATCCTGAAAGACAGATGTATTCTCTTCCGGCTGTACCTCCGGCTCAAACATCTCAGGCTCCGGTGCAGTCTCTGCCTCCTTTGCGGCTTCGTCCTGCTTGGCATGCTCTTCTGCGAAGAAACTTTCGAGTTTCTTTGCGTTCTCATCCGGCTCTTCATCCGGCAGACCTTTCATCTCGCGGAACATCTTCATGAATTCCTTGCCGGTGATGGTCTCTTTCTGGAAAAGATATTCGGAAATCTTGTCGAGAATCTCACGATTCTCAATCAGCATCTGCATCGCATCATCATATGCTTTGTTGATGATGGAGAGAACTTCCTTGTCAATCAATGCTGCAGTATCTTCTCCGCAAATCAATCCTGCTTTTCCGTCGAGATACTGATTCTCAACGGTAGCCAACGCCATCATGCCGAAGGTATCACTCATACCATACATGGTCACCATGGCGCGCGCGATCTTGGTCGCACTCTCGATATCATTTGCCGCACCGCTGGTAGCAGATTCAAATACCAGCATCTCAGCCGCTCTTCCGGCCATATAGGTATTGATTTTTGCAATCAATTCCTCTTTTGTCTGAAGGAATTTTTCCTCCTCAGGGGTCTGAAGTGTATAGCCGAGCGCACCCATGGTACGCGGTACGATGGTAATCTTTTGTACCGGTTCGGAATTCTTTTGCAATGCGGATACAAGCGCATGTCCCACTTCGTGGTAGGCAACAATCTTGCGTTCCTTGTCGCTCATCACGCGGTCTTTCTTTTCTTTTCCGCCGACTGCCACAAGTTCAAAGGCTTCAAACAGATCCGACTGGTTGACAAATTTGCGTCTATGCTTTACTGCATTGATTGCAGCCTCATTGATGATATTGGCGAGATCGGATCCTACGAGTCCCGCGCTTGCAAGTGCAAGTGCATCGAGATCCACACTCTCATCCATATGCACATCTTTTGCATGTACTTTTAATGTTTCGAGACGGCCTTTCTGATCCGGCTTGTCTACGATGACACGACGATCGAATCGTCCCGGACGAAGCAGCGCCTTGTCGAGTACTTCCGGACGGTTGGTTGCCGCCAGAATCAAAATACCCTTGGAAGTATCAAATCCATCCATCTCCGCAAGCAGCTGATTCAGCGTCTGTTCACGCTCGTCATTGCCACCGCCGTAACGACTGTCACGACTCTTTCCGATGGCATCAATCTCATCGATAAAGATAATACACGGTGCCATTTTTTGTGCTTCCTTAAACAGGTCACGCACACGGGATGCACCGACACCGACAAACATTTCCACGAAGTCGGAACCTGCAAGTGAGAAGAACGGCACACCGGCTTCTCCTGCCACCGCCTTTGCCAGCAGCGTTTTACCGGTTCCCGGAGGTCCCACCAGAAGGGCTCCCTTCGGAAGCTTCGCACCAATCTGACGATATCTGCCCGGATTATTCAAAAAGTCAACCATCTCCTGCAAGGTTTCTTTTGCTTCATCCTGACCTGCAACATCCTTAAATGTCACACCGGTGGACTTCTCCACATATACTTTCGCATTGGATTTGCCGACACCCATGCTGCCGCCGCCCATCTTCTTCATCAGCAGGCTGATCAGGAACCAGAACAGGATGAAAGGAATCACCATGCTTAAAATGTTGACAATCCAGGTTGAGGTATTGTCCGGAACCGTCGCACGGATCTCGATTGGCTTATCATCACTGGTCTTTTCGGTTTTTAAGCGCTCCATGAGTGCAGTCTCATCAGATACAATACGGCCGGTATAATAAGTAATTTCATAGTTCGCACTGTCATCTTTCACCAGTGTATAATTGATCTGTGCACTGCTGAATTCAACCGTTGCAATATTGTGCTTGTCCAGTTCGGCAAGAAAATCACTGTAATCGGTTTCTTTCTTGTTGTATGACGAAAAACGACTTGTCACAAGCGATACAATAAATAATGCAATCAGAGCCATAAAGACAAAGCTCATTATGGTCTGGCCCTTCTTTTTATTATTATTGCCTCCGTTTGGACGATTGTTGTTATTTCTGTTATTTGGATCATTGAATTCATTCGGATTGAATTCGTTTGGATTAAATTCGTATTTGTTGTCTGACATGTAATTCTCCTTACTGTATATAAAGCATTTTCATTATATTGAAAAAACCGCGCAAAATCAACAAAACAGAAATAAACTTTTTGCTTTATTTATTAAGTTTTTCTTAAAAGAATCTTGATTTTCTTAAAAGCTGGTAGTAGTATTGGAAAGTATTTTTTCTAATAATCAGGAGGTAATGTATGGCTGTTAAATATGTATTTGTTACCGGTGGTGTCGTGTCCGGTCTGGGCAAGGGAATCACCGCCGCATCACTCGGCCGACTGCTCAAAGCACGCGGCTACAAAGTTACCATGCAAAAATTTGACCCGTATATCAATATGGACCCCGGCACAATGAATCCGATTCAGCACGGCGAGGTCTTTGTCACTGACGACGGTGCCGAGACCGATCTGGACCTCGGACACTATGAGCGCTTCATCGATGAAAGCCTCACCAAAAATTCCAATGTCACAACCGGCAAAGTTTACTGGTCGGTTCTTCAGAAAGAGCGCCACGGAGATTACGGCGGCGGCACAGTACAAGTCATTCCTCACATTACCAATGAAATAAAGAGTCGTTTTTACCGCAATGATGAAGACGAAGAAACCACCATTGCAATCATCGAAGTCGGCGGCACGGTCGGTGACATTGAAAGTCAGCCGTTTTTGGAGGCTATCCGACAGTTTCAGCATGACATCGGACATGAAAATGCCATCCTTTGTCATGTCACGCTCATCCCGTATATCAAGGCGTCCGGCGAATTAAAGACAAAGCCGACCCAGCAGTCTGTCAAGGAATTACAGGGAATGGGAATCTGGCCGGACATCATCGTATGCAGAAGCGAGCAGCCGCTTGATGATACCATCAAAGACAAAATTGCCCTGTTCTGTAATGTTCCGAGCTCTCATGTATTGCAAAATCTTGATGTGGAATATTTATATGAGGCACCGCTTGCCATGGAGGCAGAACATCTTGCATCCGTAGCCTGTGAATGTCTGAATCTTGATTGTCCGGAACCGGACTTAAGTGACTGGAAACAGATGGTGGACGACCTGCGTCATCCGACCAGAGAAGTAACCGTTGCCCTTGTCGGCAAATATATTGCGCTCCATGACGCTTATATCTCTGTCGTGGAAGCTTTAAAACATGGTGGCATTCCGCTTCATACCACCGTCAATATCAAATGGGTGGATTCCGAAACCGTCACCGAAGATACCGTCGATGAGCTCCTGTCCGATGTATCCGGCATTCTCGTTCCGGGTGGTTTCGGCACCAGAGGTGTGGAAGGAAAAATTCTCGCTGCCAAATACGCTCGCGAACATAAGGTTCCGTATCTTGGTCTGTGTCTCGGCATGCAGGTGGCATTCATCGAATTTGCCCGCCATGTCGTTGGATTTGAGGATGCAAACTCCATCGAGATTGATCCAAAGACAACACATCCGGTCATCGCATTGCTGCCGGATCAAAACGGTGTCACCGATTTGGGCGGAACCCTGCGTCTCGGTTCTTATCCATGCGTCCTCGCTGAAGGCTCACTGGCGCATCAGCTCTATCAGACGACAGAGATTGCGGAGCGCCATCGCCACCGCTATGAAGTCAACAACGACTTCCGCGCCGCCATGGAAGAACATGGCATGCGCCTTTGCGGAACCTCTCCGGATAATCACATTGTCGAAATGATTGAACTTCCGGAGCATCCGTTCTTTGTAGCCACACAGGCACATCCGGAGCTTAAGAGCCGGCCAAACAGACCGCACCCACTCTTCCGCGGATTTGTGAAAGCGGCAACCGAATGTAACCGATAAAAAATTTACATCTGATGACGGACGACAGCGTATTCATCGCCATTGCGATAATACGGGCACTCTTTATAATCACTTTGCATAAAGCGTGCCATGTCGTCCTCATCCATATTTACGGAGCAATAATAAGCTTCGTCCTCTTCATCATATTCATTATATGCACAATAATCACACAGCATATCTGATTCTCCTTAGCGAAACTGATTGATTTCCGGCTGATATTCATAGCCGACAGCCTTTAAACGTTCGCATAATTCTTCCTGTGAAAGATCATTGGCTTTCACAAATTCTTCGAGTGTTTCATAATGATCACGCAACTGCATATTCACCGCGCTCAAAAGCATAATTGGATCTTTTGGTAAATTCATAAGACTCTCCTTTTCTATTGCGAAGCCAGAATCGACGACAGGTAATTGCGGTATTCGGCCGCAATATCGTCCGGTCCGATAATGCGCACGCCCGCACCGAGACCGGCCAGCCATCCGAAGAACTGCGCGCTGACAGATACTTCCGCGCGAACGGCAATCGTTTGCTCATCCAGCAGTCTCATCGGGACATCATTCCCGAATCGGTCCACCACAACTCCCGCAAGCGACTTCGGCATCGCAAGGCGTACCGTTCGCGGCTGTCCCGCAAACATACCAAACATTCGTCTGCCATACGAAGCCACATCAATTTGTTCAAATGCCTCCCTGCCGGCGCGCGCATCCTTTCCGGTTTCAAGATGAAGCATTTTATCCACACGGTAATGTTTGATAATCTGTGCCTCGCGATCATAAGCCAGCAGATAATATTTCTGATCATCCCAGGTCAGAAGCCATGGGCTGACTTCATAATAGCTGCCGTCTTTTCGCAACACCTGCTTTCCGTTTTCATCCCACTCAAAATACAAAAACCGCACGGTCTTGTTTCCCGACATCGCCGCATAAATGGTATCCACACTATAATAAATCGATTCGTTGACTGCCTTGTTCCGGTCACTCACCACCACCTGTCTTTGCAGCTGGACGGCCTCATGATGCGGCACAAGCAGTTCTAATTTTTGAATCAGTTCACGCGATTTCTTTTCGGTGATAAATTTGGAGGACTGAACCAGATCCACCAGCAATTTCACCTCTGCCAATTCAAACTCTCTGCTGGCAAGATAATATCCTCCGGACCTTCCTGCCACTTTTTCAATATCCAGTCCAAACGCAGTCAGCAGATCCATATCGGAATAAATGCTCTTGCGCTCCGCCTTAATCCCTTTTGAATCCAGATATTCAATCAGACGCGGCGTTGTCACCGGGTGGTTCTCATCGGTATTCTCCCGCAGATATTTCTCGATATATAACAATTTGGCCTTTTGATTTTCCGATTTCATAAATCTGTCCTTTTATAAATCCCATACAGCCGGGTTGGTGCTTGAAATACATGCGACCCCCGCATCCAACAGTTCCATGATGTCTTCCTTTTCCGATACCAAACCTCCCGCAATCACAGGGATATTGGTCATCTTGCAAATCCTGGAAAGCACCTTTGGCATCAGCGCCGGAAGGATTTCAATCAGGTCCGGTCGCGCTGCGCTCAGCTGTCGCTCTATATTGGAAAATGCCATCGAATCAATCACAAAGAAGCGCAATACCGTATATAACGAAAGTTCCTTCGCGCGTTTGATCAGCGCAGGCTTTGTCGTAATGATTCCATCGGCCTGTGTATATTTGCGGATGAAATCAACGGCCACTTCCTTGGGACTTAATCCGGCAATCAAATCCAGATGTACCATCGCCAGCTTACCATAGCTTTTTACCGTTTTGACAATATCTGCGATATTGCAGATATCTCCATACAGGATAAAGACAATCTCACTGTCATTGTCTTTGCACTGCTGCAATCCGTTTTCATCTTTGATTGCACAAATAATCGGACAGTTCTCTATCATTTCCCGAAATTGCGATTTCATAACAATCATTTTCCTTTCATCTGCATCAGCATCAAATATGTTTCCTGATATAGATTCTGACGCCCCTGATATAGCAGAAAATCCAGTTCCTGCTTCACTTTTTCATTTTGAAGCAGTTCCACCACATACGGTGCAAATTCCGTTCCGCTGCCGGCCTTCGCCTCCGCGATAAACTGGTCCAGCGTCTTGGCAGCCTTGTAGCTTCTGCCGACCACATCCGTCGCTGCATCCATACAGTCCGCCATATGCACAATATTGATTGCGGTATTTCTGACGCCACCAAGTCCCTGCGGACAATCCGGATATCCTCTGCTGCCATCATACCACACATGATGATAGCGGATCACATCCATATAATCGCGCAACGAATCATATTTACGCGCCACACCGGCGCCTACCGAAGGATGCTTTTTGATGATTTCAAACTCCTCATCAAAGAGCGGACGACCATACATACAGATGGTGTCTATGATAAACAATTTTCCGATATCATGGCATAATCCCGCATGATAAGCATACATCTGAAAACCGAAACGATTGTCTTTCCAGCGCTCCTCCAGCAGCTCCGGATGCAGCTGTGCCAGATGTCTCGAAAGACAGCTGGAAATCTGCGCCACCATACGGCTGTGAATATAACTTGGCGGATGAAGCGTGATAAATGCATTCAGGCACAAATCCTCCATCGAGAGAATCCCCGGCATTTCCATATAATTCATCAACAGGTTGATGAAAATAATCATACAGCGGAAATATTGTGAACTCAGTTTTGGAATGCGATAGAGATATTCGAGCATTCCTTTTGCCATCGCCTCATATTTTTTTGCCAGATCTTCATCAAACGGAACGGGATGATTTTTGACAAGGCTGATAAAGGATGCCGGCAAATCCAGATTTTTGAGAATTCCCGTATCGGAATAATCATACTGATTGCGCCTCGAATAGCTGCGATAGCACCTTTTGCCAGCCTCAAGGATATTTTCTTTTCCAGAAACAACCAGTGCCCACATTTCAAAATCTCGGGTTTTGTAATCCAGCCAATCCCCCAGTTTGAATCTCGAGTGGCTTCGTCTTACGATTCCTTTTAGCTTTTTGATATATCGATAGACTTTGTGCGCCGTCTCCTGCGAAATATCCGCATATATCATATAACATGCATACAAATGAACATACATCTTATAACTCTGCCAGTCATAATCCGGCATCAGTTTACGATAAAACGAATCCCGACACACAGATAGCGCTCGCTCAACAATCGCGAACTGCTCATTGCAATACTCATCCGACAGCGGATATTCATTGTTGTTATATAACTGGGGAGCGAATTTGACACACTCGATCAAAATCCGTCTTGCTTCCACTGACAACTGTGCAAATCGTTCTTTTGCAAGATAATCATCAACGATTTTTGCATCTTTGATGATCTGTTCCCGCACCCGCTCCGATTCATAGTCATGATAGCGCGAAAAAGACGCAATCCGATAATACGCGCGGCGCATCTGCACAAACAATCTGGACAACAATGAACTGTCATCCTGACCGCTATGCATTTCAATATCGGAGAGCATTAATTTGTCCATCAGCCAGTCCGACAGATGCACATCCACTTCCACTGCATCAATCTCATTCACCAGCATCTCATTGAAGCGCTCCAGTTCTTCCCTTGGCAGGCGCATCGGCATAATATAATCTTCAATCAGCGCATAATTCTGCTCTGCGAGAACACCAATCTGGCGGAAGTGATCAATCAGCACCTTACTATATTCATCTGCAGTTTTGATTTCCGTAATATCGGGTGTTGCAAGCGCACGGATGCGCTTCATTCGCTCCACATATTGTTCGAAATCTTTTTCGATATTGATTTTATTCGTCTGCTCGTCATTCATGATAGTCATCAATCGCCTTTATCATTTGCTCCACCGTCTGCTCTATCGTCAGCCCGGTTTCATCCACAATCACATCCGCATATTGTTCATACAAAAGGATTCTCTCCTCATAAAGATCATGCAAAGTCTGACCTTCCCGCAACACAACACCTCGTCCCCTGATATCGGACAGTCGTGTTGTAATCACCTGATAATCGACTTTCAAATAAATGACAATTCCAATTTCACGCAAATGCTGCATGGCTTCTTTTCCGTATACCACACTCCCGCCGGTTGCAATCACACAATTGTGCGCCTCCAGTCCGGCATTCACCTGGTTCTCAATTTCGATAAATCCATCCACACCATCCTGCGCAATAATATCCTTAAGCAGGCGTTTCTGCTGCTCCTGTATGACCAGATCCGAGTCCACAAACTGTTTCCCGGTAATTTTTGCCAGAATGACACCTGCAGTGCTCTTTCCGACTCCCGGCAAACCAATCAATACGACATTATCTTTTTTTCTCATTCACCCATTATCTCCATAAACTTTCTAGAAACCAATATAGTATATCACACTTGTCCTAATCCCGCCAAATACTATCTTTGTGCCCATTTCCGGCAGTTTCCATTCACAGTCTGCCTTATGATAACCATCCTCAGTCCATGCCCCGGTAACCCCTTCCCTTTGCAAAAATATTTTGGTTTTCTTATATGCAAAAGCTCGCATCCCCTGAATGCCTGTACAATTTTGAAAAAAGTTTATCGTTGGCGGACACACAAAGCGATCGTATATGTACTTCTCATCTAAAGGATACCCGGGTGAATTGGAGTGCGCTATGCAAACGGAGTCTGAACCCGGGTATCCCTTAGATTGAGGAGTACATAATATCAATAAATGAAGTGTCCGCCACTTCATAAACCTTTTTTTGGCGGAAGCATTATGGTAGAATGAATGTAGAAACAGTTTAGGGGAGGGAAACGATAATGGAACAGGTGATTATTACAATTAGTCGCGAATACGGAAGCGGTGGTCATGACATCGGCGAAGCACTTGCAAAAAAATTGGGATTGCCATTTTATGATCATAATATTCTGGATCAGATTGCGGAGAAGAAAGGGCTGGATGTATCAACATTGAATAAGTATGATGAGACTCCACGACGCAGACTGATGAGCCGCACCGTCCGCGGATACAGCAATTCTCCGGAAGAAGCTGTGGCAACCCTGCAATTTAATTTTTTGCGCGATCTGGCTCAAAAAGGAGAATCATTTGTGGTAGTCGGCCGCTGTGCCGAAACCGTGCTTGCGGAAATCGATAATTTGATTCCGATTTTCATCTATGGGGATCAGGATGTCAAACTTGCGCGCATCATCAAATTGCGTGGCATGAGCGAACACGAGGCTCTGGCAGCCATGAAACGCCATGACAGTCATCGCCGTAATTATCATAATCATTTTTGCGAATGTCAGTGGGGCGATCCGCAGACCTATGATCTGTGCGTGAACAGTTCCGCACTTGGTGTGGAAGCAACGATTGATTTTCTGTATGACTATGTCAGACGTCGCACACATAATATGCAATAATTCTTAATTCAATCAAAAAAGCGTAGCAGTCAGACTGCTACGCTTTTTTTGATTATTTGATTTCATTGACCATAACGACAAAGACATTGCCATAATCTTCGGAATGAATGAATCGTCCGTGGTCACGCACTTTCTTTACTGTGCCGTCTTTTGTGATGATGCGGTATTCGACATAATCCACATCATTTTCTTCGTTAATCTGTTCAGAGATATTACCCTCAACCATTGCGAGATCATCCGGATGTACCATGCCGCGGAACGATCCGTTGACATATGCATGAAAATCTTCCGGTCCGGAACAGCCAAACAGGCGAACCAGCTCGTCATTGTATAATACCAGCCTTTCATCGCCTTCTGCCTGATATACGAAAAATCCGCAAGGCAAAGCATTTGCAATATCATCAAACAAGGAAGGTAATGAGGCATCCATTGATTCATTGATTTTGCCACGGCGCTGTCCACGACGTCTGTCATTGAATTTCTGCTCGTAATATTTGCGCTTTTCTTTGTACATCTGCTTGTCGACAGCAACCATATGCTGTTCGAGATTACGTGCCTCCATCAGCCAGATAAATCCAACTGCCGCAGACTCTTCCTCGGTCCAGCGCGAATTCACACGGCGTATCTTTTCATAGAATTCCCGCTCCGTTGATTCACGGGATAAAATAATAAATTCATCGCCTCCGACGCGGAAAATATCCGCCGTCAAAAAGATGGAACGCAAAATGCCCGCAATATGTACAATCAAACGGTCGCCCGCTTCATGACCGAAGTTGTCATTGACGCTCTTCAATCCATTGATATCCACGAATGCGATTCCGATCGGCATACTGTTCAGCTGCGGCGAATTCTCGATACTCTGGATGGAATTATAAAATGCTTTCCGGTTTTGGAATCCGGTCAGTGAGTCAATAAAGTTCGCTTCTTCAAGTGATTCGATAATCGAAAGAAGACTGTTGATGCGCATATTCTCACGCGACTTTTCCAGTTCCGTCGTCGGAACCGAAATTTCCATCCGGTTCAATGCATCACCAACCTGCTCCAACAGGTTCATCTTCTCCGTAACATATTTCTCATATTTGTCGCAGGACAATGGTTTTGAAAAATAATATCCCTGGATAAAATCACATCCGAGGTTGCGCAGGATATGGAATTGTGCTTCCGTCTCCGCGCCTTCTGCGACTGTCTTAAAGCCCATCTTGTGTGCAAGCTTGATAATATTTTCGATGACTACCTTGTTGATCTCGATGGAGCGCACAAAGCTGATATCCAGCTTGATGACATCAAGCGGGAATGTTGCCAGCATACCCAAAGAGGAATATCCGGCACCAAAATCATCCATCTCAATCAGGAAATCATTTTTTTGTAATTTGTGAATCTGCTCGATAATGACACCGGTATTCTCCGCATAGAGTGATTCGGTCACCTCCATGTGAATCAGAGAATGATTGATGCCATAATTGTCAATCATCTCAATCTGCCGATCAATCCAACCCTCTTCCAGATAATCTCGTCTGGATACATTGACGGAAATCGGCACGACAGGGATTCCCTTTTCCTGCCATCTTTGGATATCTTCGCATACCCGTTTCAGCACGAAACTGTCCAGCTCGGTGATGAATCCGTTTCGCTCAAACAGCGGTACAAACTTGTTTGGCTGCATGAATCCGAATTCCGGATGATTCCATCGGATCAATGCTTCTGCGCCGGCAATTTCCCCGCTGATACTCTCATGCTTCGGCTGGTAATAAACCATGAACTGCTCTTCCGCGAGTGCTTTCTCCATCGAATCCTGAATGCGCTGCTCGTTGATCATCTGCTCACGCATTTTTTCTTCGTAGAATGCAACATTCTTGTGATAAACACCCTTTACCTCTCGAATCGCAAGAAAGGCACGGTCGCAACAACGGGCCATCTCGATATTACGATCGATTGGTGCATAGACACCGATCTTTGCCACCTGATGCGGAATCGGTGCATGCTGAAATACCACGCGCGAAATCTGCTCGATTCGATCAATGGTATTCTTTTCGTCATTGTCAAATAAAACAACAAACTGATCTCCGCTAAAGCGGCCGGAGATACCGGTCTTGATGACACGGCGTACTTTCGCACCGATATATGCCAAAAATTCGTCACACATCCGCTCTCCGTATTGGCTGTTTGTCGCCTTAAAATTCTCGATATTAAATCCAAGGATTGCAAAATCCGTATCCGGGTTCTGCTCCACCATCTCCGTTGCATAACGCAAAAACGCCTGCTTGGTAAACAAGCCTGTCAGCTCATCCTTTTCCATCTCCTGCAATGCATTGGAAGCTTCTTCCAGGCGGATTATATTATGAATACGCACAAGGGCCTCTGCCGGATTGTACGGTTTGCTCAAAAAATCATTTGCGCCGAGTTCGAGACATTTCAGCTCTTCCTCTTCGCTAAAGTTTCCGGTAATCACGATTACCGGAATCAGGCTGTATGCGTCATTTTGCTTGATTATATGCAAAAATTCGTATCCATCCATCACCGGCATCAGAATATCCAATAAAATAACAGACACCGTCGGATGCTTTCTGAGCATGGTCAAACCTTCTTCTCCATCCTCAGCCTGATAAACGATATATTCTTCCTTTAGCTTGTTCGCAAGGATCGTTCGGCTTATTTTGTCATCCTCGATGACCAAGATGCTACGCTTTTGCTCCATTCCAGTCTCCAGTTTCCTGCCTAAACAGCATAGATTATCATAATTAAATTTACCATAACTGCACGCATTTGAAAAGAGATTGTGAAGCAAAAGATTACTTTAATTTAAGCGCTTTGAACTTCCTTCGTCGCAACAATATCAACACCTGTATCGCAAACATTTTTTACAAGTACATCCCCGATTCGAACCGGTGCTGTCACGGTCTGTCCACGCAACACTTCAATCACTGAAAAAATCAGATTTTTCGGGATGTCGGAAGCCGTCTTGCAGGAGACAGTTTCCACTTCCCCGCCGACGACTTTCACGGAGGAAGTAACAATACGCGTCGGATTGGTCACTTCCTTTCTCGCATATGCATCTCCGCGCGGACAGGTATTTCCCTCCACACTCAAAATTTCCGCATCCTGTTTTTCTACTTTCAAACTGCATCCGAGCGGACATCCGATACAGGTTAATTCGATGATCTCTTTTGCCATAATATTGCCTCCACCCATGACTATGAATTAGGTTCAATCACGATTTTTACTCGCGATACGTCATTCTGTAACTGCTTTTTTTGCAGAATAATCTGCTCCATTTCACCCGGCGCCATCACCGGACGTTTTCTTCTGGCGATTTCCCTGTCATCAAAATAGGTCACAATCGAACAGTTCTGATACACATTTCCCACACGAAAACGCACGGTCAGGTTCTCATCCATGCAATCCGGTCTGATAAATCCCGGCACGGTATAGCGCACGCCGCCTTCTCCTTCAATCTGTATCGTCTTTCCTGAGCTCTTTTCCATCGCATCTGCCTTGATATATTCTGCAGCATGACGACCTGCGACGGCCGCTTCCTGCGATACATAATCCACCAGATCATGCACATGCAGGACATTTCCGCAGGCAAAAATGCCTTCCACACTGGTCTCGAGCGATTCATTGACCACCGGACCCGAAGTCACCGGAGACAATTCCACACCTGCTGTCCGTGACAGTTCATTTTCCGGGAGCAAACCACAGGATAACAGCAGGGTATCACAGGTATATCGTTCTTCTGTGCCCGGAATCGGTTTTCTGTCTGCTCCTACCTGCGCAATGGTCACCGCTTCGACGCGCTCCTTCCCCTCGATATCCACTACCGTATGCGAAAGCTTGAGCGGAATATCAAAGTCATTTAAGCATTGCACAATATTTCTCTTCAATCCTCCGGAATATGGCATCAACTCCGCTACCACTTTCACCTTTGCGCCTTCAAGTGTCATGCGTCTTGCCATAATCAGTCCAATGTCTCCCGAACCGAGAATCACAACTTCTTTTCCCGGCATAAAGCCTTCCATATTGACCAGTCGCTGTGCCGTACCGGCCGAATAAATGCCTGCCGGACGATAGCCCGGAATATTGAGTGCACCGCGGCTGCGCTCTCTGCATCCCATCGCCAGGACAACAGCCTTTGCCTGCACCTCAAACATTCCGTCATGTGCATTCATCGCTGTTACAACTTTCTGCTCACTGATATCCATTACCATGGTATTTAATTTGAATGCGATTCCGCGCTCATACACCTGCTGTGCAAATCGTGCGGCATATTCCGGGCCTGTCAGCTCTTCTTTGAATGTATGCAACCCAAATCCATTATGAATACACTGATTCAGGATGCCTCCGAGTTCTTTATCGCGCTCAATGATCAAAATATCAGAAACGCCTTCATCATATGCTGCAATTGCAGCCGCCATTCCGGCCGGACCCCCGCCGATAATTACCAGATCATATTGTTTCATGCCTAAATCTCCTTATTCTTTCCCACAATAAAATTGCTTGCTCCGCTGTTTTTACGCACCTGTTCCATCGGGATTCCACATTCCCTGTTGAGAATGTCAATCACACGAGGAGAGCAAAAACCGGACTGACAACGGCCCATTCCCGCTCTGGTGCGCCGTTTCACTGCATCAAGACTTCGGGCGCCAATCGGTCGATGAATCGCATCGAGGATTTCCCCCTCCGAAATCATTTCACAACGACAGATGATATTGCCATAGGCCGGATTCTGCCGGATCAGTTCATTTCGCTGTTCCATACTCAGCTCTGCCAGATGCTGCACGCCTTTTCTCGTATCCTTGAATCCTTCTTTTTTCTGCAATCCAAGCTTGGCTGCCACTTCCGCCGCAATCTCTTCTCCGATTGCCGGTGCTGAGGAAAGTCCCGGGGATTCGATTCCGGCTGCATTATAAAAGTTTGGTGCATCCGCTGCCTCTCCGAGTACAAAGTCATCACCGTCTTCGTGCGCGCGCAATCCCGCAAAACTTGTAATCACTTGGCGAAGCGGTAAATTTTTCACCGAAACTGCCGCAGAATCAGGTAGATAATCCAGCCCCTCCGGTGTTGTATTCACGCCTTCCTTGTCATCGATATCCTTTGCAGTCGGGCCCACAAGCAGATTGCCATGGACCGTCTGAGTCACCAGTACGCCTTTTCCCATCTTGCCCGGCAACTGAAAAATGGTATGCTGCACATGATTCCCTGCGACTTTATCCAGCAACAGATATTCGCCTTTTCTGGCGGTGATATGGATTTTGTTTTCGCTCACCCGGTTGTTCCAGACATCTGCATAAACGCCGGCGGCATTGACCACCGCCTTCGTATGCAGCTCCTCCGTCGTCACCGTCTGATCTGCTGCGCGCTTCTCCACGCGAACACAATATCCACCCTCTTCTTTTTCGATTTCTTTTACCGTCGTCTCCAGACGAAACTCCATACCGTTCTCATATGCATTTTCCGCAAATGCAATCGTCATCTCAAACGGACAGACAATCGCGCCTGTCGGCGCATACAATGCTTCCACGACAGTATCCGCCAGATTCGGCTCCATCGCTCTCAATTCTTCGCCTGCCACAATACGAATTCCCGGCACACCGTTTTGTCTGCCTTTCTCCAGCAATTGTCTCAGTCCTTCTTCCGGTTGTTCTGCCGTGCGAACGACCAGCGAGCCGTTCCTGCGAAATGAAATATCGAGCTTTTCTGCCAGTTCATCCATCATCGCATTTCCTCTGACATTCAGCCTTGCTTTATTGCTTCCCGGAGCTGCATCAAATCCGGCATGAATAATTGCGCTGTTCGCTTTCGAAGTACCCGAGCATACATCATCCCCGGCCTCAATTACGCAGCCCTTTCCCTCAAATTTTGACAATTCGCGGGCAATCGCACATCCTGTTACGCCGCCGCCAATCACAATCACATCATACATACAATATCCCCTTTCCTGTCTCCTTATCCTCCGAGACATAAAAAAAACGAGAGCAAATGAAATAGGCGAATCTCTTCGCCTCTACCATTTACTCTCGTCTCATTGGTGCTCTTATTTTTTCTATATTTTACCACATTCTGCACGCGTGTGCAAGATGCCGCAATTAATGTTCCCTTTCGCCGTCCCCGTCCCCCCATTTACCGCCTGCCCACCGCACACAGGCCCTTCCCGGGGCGCCCCCATCCCCCCTCAGCTCTCACGATAAGTGCGAGAACTTAGATTCTTCGAAAGTCGTGCATTGCTTCATCAGGCTGTCCTTTCACCGATTTTGCACTTCGACAAACTGTCTTTTCATCGCAAACACCTTGTAGACTATCGTATCGCTTTCCTGTCCATATAGACCGGTGGAGGAACACTGTCCGCTTGCTAAGTAAAACCACGAAGCCGCTTTTGAGTACTCGATATCGCCTCAGAGCGTCCATCCGGGACGCCATCGGCTCTCGCCGCCGTCCGTGGCGGCTCGTATCGAGCACTTCGCAAAAGCGGCTTCTGTTTTACTAAGCGCACTCCCAACGATGTTCCTCCACCGGTCTATATGGCCCAGGAAAGTGATAAAGACTAACGAGTGTTTGCGTAGAAAAGACTGTGCAGGAGAAGTGCAAATAGTTGAAAGAACAGCCTTAATCCTTGAAGCAATGCACAACTTTCTGAACGAATCAAGTTTGAGCACTGTGTGAGAGCTGAGGGGGGATGGGGGCGCCCCGGGCAGGGCTTGTGTGCGGAGCCCTAGATGGTGATGGGCACGGGGACAGTGAAGGGGAAATTGAGAAATTGCGGCATCTGTGCTACACTCTATGCTATGAATGTGGTAAATATAGAAAAATTAACAAAAGCATATACGGACCACCTGTTGTTTGAGGAGGCCTCTTTTTTTGTGCAGGAGCATGAGAAGGTCGGGATTGTCGGAATCAACGGGACCGGAAAATCTACTTTGCTGAAGATGGTTGCGGGGCAGGAGGAGCCGGATGAGGGAAATGTGATTAAGGCGAATCATGTGGTAATCAGTTATCTGCCGCAGGATCCGCAGTTCGATGATGAGAAATCGGTGCGCGAGAATGTGCTTGCGCAGACAGAGAATGAAACAGAAGCACTCACGATTCTGACGAGACTGTCCATTACGGATTTAGAGCAAAAAGTGGGCGAAATGTCAGGGGGGCAGCGAAAGAAGCTGGCGCTGGCAATTGCACTGTCGAAACCGGCAGATCTGTTGCTGCTTGATGAGCCGACCAACCATCTGGATTATGGCATGATTGAATGGCTGCAGAAATATTTGAACGGATATCAGGGAACCATCATTATGGTAACGCATGACCGGTATTTCCTGGATGAAGTCTGTGACAGAATTGTCGAAATCGATCAGTCGCACATTTACAGCTATGACTGCAATTATTCCGGGTTTTTGGAGCGCAAAGCCGCACGATATGACAACATTCGCTCCTCCGAACAGAAACGCCAGAATATTTTGCGACGTGAGCTGGCATGGATTCGGCGCGGTGCACGCGCCCGTTCGACCAAGCAGAAGGCACATATTCAGCGCTATGAGGCATTGCGCGATATGGAGGCTCCAAAGGTACAGGAAAGCCTGCAGATGGGCTCTATTGCGACGCGTATGGGCCGCACCACCGTGGAACTGGACCGAATTCAACTGTCATATGACAATCGCACCATCATCAATGACTTTTCCTATATCTTTTTGAAACAGGATCGCGTGGGATTTGTCGGCAATAACGGATGCGGCAAGACCACACTGATGAAAATCATTGCCGGGCTGCTGACCCCGGACAGCGGAAATGTGACTGTCGGTCAGACCGTGCAGATGGGATATTTCGGGCAAGAAATCCAGTGGATGAATCCAGGCGAACGCGTGATTGATTATATTCGCGAGACAGGGGAATACATTCCGACTGTAGACGGAAAGATATCGGCATCGTCGATGCTTGAACGGTTTTTGTTTACACCGGAACAGCAATACAGTCCGATTGAAAAGCTCTCCGGCGGCGAAAAACGGCGACTGGCTCTGCTGAACGTCCTGATGGGCAATCCGAATTTTTTAATTCTCGATGAGCCGACCAACGATCTGGATACGGAGACACTTGCGATTCTTGAAGATTATCTGGAAAATTTCCCGGGAATCATCGTGACAGTATCGCACGACCGTCATTTTCTCGATCGCGTTGTACACCGGATCTTTGCATTTGAGCGCGGAGAAATTCATCAATATGAGGGCGGATATACGGATTATCTTGAAAAGACCCCGCTGCCGTTTTGGGAAGAAGAAAGTACACAAAGTAAAAGTGCGATGACTTCCGATTCACGCACCACATGGAAAAAGAAAAGTACAAAAATTAAATTCACCTATCAGGAACAAAAAGAATACGAGACCATCGAAGCGGATATTGCCGCCCTTGAGGAGCGTATTTCCGATCTTGAGGCTGATATTCTGCGAAATGCTTCCAGCTATGGAAAACTTACGGAACTTACCGCAGAAAAAGAAGCTTGTGAAAATGAATTGCTGGAAAAAATGGAGCGTTGGGATTATTTAGAAAATCTGGCGGAACAAATCCGCCAGACCAATGAATCATAATGCAATTACGGAGTCCCTTTCCAAAAGGGTTCCTTCATAGAGAATCTGATGTTCTTTCAATTCCTGACCATCAATGGCTTTCATCAATTGTTTGATGGAAGCCTTTACCATATCCTCGACAGGCTGCTGAATGGTCGTTAAGGATGGATGGTAATATCTTGTCATATCGAGTCCGTCAAATCCGATAATGGAATAATCCTGCGGGATTCGCTTACCTGCTTCATAGATTGCCTTGTAAACACCCATTGCCATATTGTCGGACACGGCAAAAATAGCAGTACAGTTCGTGCCGTCTTCGATTAAGCTTTTGCCAAGCAGATATCCGTTTTCCATGGAATATGCCTTATCTGTCACTTTCGAATAGCGGACATAGTTTTCATCAAACGGGATGCCATGTTTCGCCAGCGCATCCTTGTATCCTTCCAGACGCAGACGTCCAACCGAATGGTCCGGTGCTGTAAAGATTGCAATCCTGCGATGTCCTTTTTCAATCAGATAAGAGACTGCTTTCTCGCTCTCCTTGCGGTCATCGATGGTAATCGAGCAGCCGCCGGTCAGTTTGCGTCCCTCAATCGCACCGGTGCATCGCACATACGGTACCCCTAACGGAATCATCACATCATCTGTATTCTCGACATGACCTCCGCCGAGGAAAATGATTCCCTTTAATTTTTTCTCTTTGATCAGTTCTGCTGCCACAGCAATTTCATCCTGATTTTCTCCCACCGCATGCACGACAAAAGAATATTCTATCTTGTTTAATTCACCCTCAAATGTATGTAACATGCCCTGAAAGAACTGGTTGTCGATGCCTTTGATCAAAAGTGCGATGGTATTGCTGTCAAGCATCTTGAGGTTTCTTGCACTGTTATTCGGAACAAAATTATACTCTGCAATCGTCTCCAGAATGCGCTCTTTGGTCTCTTTGTTGATACCGGTTTCGTTGTTGATTGCGCGGGAAACAGTACTGGTACTCACTCCGCAAAGTTTTGCAATATCTTTGATTGTAAGTGCTGCCATAGCTTTACCTCGAATTGTTATTTGTATATCGGATACAACTTTTTGATTATACCCCGAAAAAAACGGTTCTGCAAGATTTTGCAGAACCGCTTTTCAATTAAATTCTTCCGTATGTTTGGGTTCCCTTTAAAATCTTCTTTGCAAGATCTTTGGTCAGCTGATCTTTGCGGCAGCGCCATCTCCAGTTGCCGCCCAAAGTAGACGGAATATTGATACGCGCCTCATCGCCGAGTCCCATATAATCCTGAAGTGGGATAATACACCAGTCTGCCACGCTGCTTTGCGCGAGGCGAATGATTTCATCCGGGATTTCCTTTTTCGTCAATTCCGGTTTTGCCACATAATTACGGATATTCTGAATCTCATTTTTCTTAATCTGGTTCACCCAGCCTGCAAGTGTCGCATTGTCATGTGTACCGGTATATACGACACAGTTTTGTGTATAGAAGAACGGCAGATACTCTGAGAGATTTTCACTGCCCGATCCACGAGAGTCAAATGCAAATTCAAGCACCTTCATATTCGGATAACCGCTGTCGGAAACCAGCTTGCGCACAGTATCTGTAATGAAGCCCAGGTCCTCCGCAATGATATTGGTATCCGGACATGCAGCCTGAATCTTTGAGAACAGCTTCATTCCCGGCCCCTTCTTCCATGAACCGAATTCTGCGGTCTTGTCCTTGGCCGGAATCGAATAATATTCGTCAAATCCGCGGAAATGATCAATGCGGATGACATCATACAATTCTTTGCACTTCTTGATACGGCGAATCCACCAGTCAAAGCCGGTCGCCTCATGTGTCTTCCAGTCATACAGCGGATTGCCCCAAAGCTGTCCGGTCAGTGCAAACGCATCCGGCGGACATCCTGCAACCGCTTTCGGATTTCCTTTTTTATCCATCTGGAACATTTCCGGATGAGCCCATACATCAGAGCTGTCAAATGCGACGTAAATCGGAATATCACCGATGATTTCCACGCCTTTTTCGTTTGCATAGGCCTTTAAAGCTGTCCACTGACGGTCGAATTCATATTGCAAAAATTCATAGAATTCCACCTGCTCCGCCAGATCCTTTTTGTAGCGCTCCATCGCGCTCTTTTCGCGCAGACGGATATCATTCGGCCACTCCGCGAAGCTGACACCTCCAAAGGAATCCTTGATTGCCATAAACAGTGCATAATCTTCGAGCCAGTATACATTCTTTTTGCAGAATTTTTTGAAGTCTTCATTTTCGGCAATGTTGCTCTTTTTATATGCTTCAAATAAAATTGCAAAACGGTTCTGATATAATTTTTCATAATCGATATCCGTTTCATTCGAACCAAAATCCGCTTTTGCGATTCGCGCTTTGGTAATCAGTTTCTGTTTTACCAGTTCCTGCAGATCGATAAAATACGGATTGCCTGCAAATGTCGAAAATGACTGATACGGAGAATCTCCATAACTAGTCGGTCCTAACGGTAGAATCTGCCAATATTTCTGTCCCGCTTTCTCCAGGAAGTCCACAAAACGATATGCCTCTTTCGAAAAGCATCCGATTCCGTATTCTCCCGGCAGACTGAAAATCGGTAATAAAATTCCACTTGCTCTCATTGTCTTCTCCTCCTCGTATCTTTAACCCTTCACTGCACCTGCCGCAACGCCCTTTATAATATATTTCTGGCAAAGCAGATAAAATGCAATAACAGGTATGATGCTCACGATAATTAATGCCATAATGGCACCCAAATCCACCTGACCGTAGCTTCCCTGCAAATATTGGATATGAATCGGAATTGTCATATATTTGGTGCGATCCAAAACCAGATACGGCAGCAAATAATCATTCCAAATCCACATAATTTCAAGAATTGCAACCGAAATCAATGTCGGTTTCAACATCGGCAATACGACTATGAAGAAAGTACGAATCGGACCGCATCCGTCAATCTCCGCAGCCTCTTCAATTTCAAGCGGAAGTGTCTTTACAAATCCGGCAAGCATGAAGGTCGCCATTCCGGCGCCAAATCCGAGGTAGACAATCGGGATCGTCCATGGTGTATTCAGCTTTAATGTATCCGCTGTTTTTGCCAATGGGAACATAACCATCTGAAATGGAACCACCATCGAAAAAACAAACAGATAATAGCAGATTCTGCATATTTTGGAATCTACTCGAATTATATACCATGCAGCCATAGATGTGCAAAGTAAAATCAAAAATGTTCCGAGTATTGTAATGACAACACTGTAGCTGACAGATTTCAAAAACGGATAATTTCCGAATGTCATTCCCTTCACATAGTTTGCCCACTCGACAAACATGTCACCGGTCGGCCATGCAAAGGTTGCCGTCTTTACAAAAGTATTTCCTTTAAAGGAATTCATCAAAACCACCAGCACCGGAAGTATCCAGCAGGCGGACAGGATGGTAAACACTACCGTCAGTATATTTTTACCGATTCTGCTCTTTTTCATTACTGTTGTACCTCCTTTCTACGGGTCGCACGCAGCTGAATCAATGAGATTCCCGCAACAAGGATAAAGAACAATACAGCCTTTGCCTGTGCGGTGCCTCGCGCATGTACATTTTGACCATAGAAGGTACTGTAAATATTCAATGCAAGCATTTCTGTGGTCTTTACGACCGTGCCGCCTTCTTTGAATACATATGGTTGACCGGCCGTTAAAGCCAGGTTTTGATCGAATAATTTAAATCCGTTTGTCAGTGTAAGGAACAGACAAACCGTAATGGAACTCATCACATTTGGAATAATCACGCGAAACAGTGTCTGCGCGCGGCTGGCACCGTCAATCTTGGCTGCCTCAAGCATATCTTCCGGAACGGCCTGTAGGCCTGCGATGTAGATAATCATCATGTAGCCGACCTGCTGCCAGCACATCAAAATGATCAGTCCCCAGAAACCATATTTGGTCTCCATCAAAATATTGGTATTATAGCGGCTCAAAATACCGTTGAAAATCATGCTCCAGATGTATCCGAGCACGATACCGCCAATCAGATTCGGCATAAAAAATGCCGTACGAAAAATATTGGAACCGCGAATGCCCTGTGTCAGTGCATACGCAATCAAAAAAGCAAAAAGATTAATCAGAACAACAGACACGACCGCGAATAATGCCGTATACCAGAATGCATGCACAAATGAGGCATCCTGAAATGCTTTGACATAATTACCGAATCCGATAAATGTCGCATCTTCTGTTGTCGTAAATTTGCAAAGGGAAAGATAGACGCCCTTGCAAAACGGATATACGAAACCAATCACAAATGAAGCCAGCGTCGGCACCAAAAACAGAATTGCCCATTTCTGGATGGATCTGCGCATCATTTTGGAGTTCGTAGCGGAACCATGAGAACGCACTTGTTTTGCCATAAATATCTCCTCAAAAATTCAGGGCAGGCCATAGACCTGCCCTGAAACATGACTTTTTTATTCGTTTGCAGCTTTATACTGAGTAGCCCAACCGTCAACAAATGCGGTTACTACATCATCCCAGCTGCCACCGGCATCATAGTTGTTCAATGCTGCTACAACGCCTGCTCTCCACTCATCTACATTCGGAGTATAATTGAATGCCCAATCAACAGAATACTTTCCTGCTTCCATCAGTGCCTTAGCATCACGGAAGAATACATTCTTGTTCTCAGCAGCTTTCTTGTAAGGAATCTCTCCAAACTTTTCAGCCATGAATGTAGTTCCTTTTTCGCTGGTTACGAGCCAGTTCATAAAGTCAAGTGTTGCCTTGATGTCTTCTTCGGAAGCCTTTGCATTTACAGCCCAGCAGTTCTCTGTGCCTGAGCAAAGTCCCTGATTCTCTTCTCCATCCACACCGGTGTAAATCGGAATCATCTGAAGTTCATCATCGCCATATTTCTTACTGAGGTTCTCATATTCCCAAGAACCATTCTGGTAGAAGACTGCCTGTCCGTTTAAAAACTCGCCTTCTGCATCATATCCACCGGTAGCAAGAGTGGTCTTGTCTACAGCGGAATCTGTTGTGTAAAGATCCCAGATGTTCTTGTAATTGTCAAGGTAGGTTCCTTTAATTTCAGCAGGACATCCTGTCCACTTATCCGCCTGCTCCTCATAGTAAAGTGGAAGGTTTGCAAGGTGTCCGGAGAATCTCCACGAAGAAGAATCGTCCATTCCGGAAGAAGTAAAGGCATCAAATCCCAACTCTCCTGCTCTTGCATGAATATCATCCGCAACCTTCTTTAAGCTTGCGAAATCTTTGATGTCTTCGGTCTTGTATCCTGCTTTGTCCAGCAAAGTCTTGTTTACAATGATACCGAATGTCTCATAGCAATATCCGATGGAGCATGCCTTGCCTGACTCATCATACAAAGTGAAATCATCAGTTGTAAGCTCCTTGTATACTGCAGTATCTTTCAAATCATAGCAGTAATCTTTCCATGTAGCGACACCGCCCTGGTTACCTACAACAAATAATGTAGGTGCCTCTGATTTTGCCATTTCTGCAGTCAAAGTAGAACTGTAGGTTCCGGATGCAGCGGTTACCACCTTTACATCCACACCGGTCTCTTCGGTGTACTCTTTTGCCAAAGTCTGGAGTCCTTCGTCTGCTTCCGGTTTAAAATTCAACCAGTAAACAGATCCTTTGGCATCCCCTTTGGATGTGTCCCCTGCTTTTCCGCCACATCCGGCAACAAGTCCGGCTGTCATAGCAGCGCAAAGCAATACACTAACAAGCTTCTTTTTCATAGTAATGTCCCTCCTTAAATATATTAGTAAACCATGAAAAGCTTAGTCATATAATCCTCAGGTCCTTTTGCCGAATCCATGTCTCACATGGTTTTCCAGTAAGATGCCACCACATCCCTAATTGTGATGACATCAACTGAAAAATGGACTAACGAGGATTGGAGCGAAACCTCACTCACCAAAACGATGCTGACCAATGCAGGCGGCTGCCGAATTCCGCAAGCACTGGAGGATGTCGGTATCGTTATCGGTAACGGTTTCGGTATCGTTCCCAACAACGATAATAGCACCCCTCTCCCCTGTTTGCAAGCCGGATTTTTTATTTCATGAAAAACATACAAGAACGCGATTCACATTTTAGTGGTTTTTCCCAATGACAGATTTTGTAACTACCATTCACAGCATTCATTGCAATAGCGTCCTCGCCCCATAGCTCCGGTAACTCCTTCGCATTTTGCGAATATTTTAGATTTTCAATATGCAAAAGGCGAGCATCACTCATGTGTCTTTTGAGAATGAACGATTTTGGGAAAAGGTTTATGAAGTGGCGGACACTTTACATATACGACAGTTTTTGGTGTCCGCCAACTATAAACCTTTTTTCAAAATTGTGCAGGCGTTCAAAAGACATATGGTAATCAGAATGCGAGCTTTTGCATATTAGAAAACCAAAATATTCTTGCAAAGTGAAGGAGTTACCGGAGCTATGGGGCGAGGATGTAATTGCAGGATTGCAGGCTGTGAATGGTAGCCTTCTGCAATCGGTCCTGTTTCAGGGCATTAAAAACCACCGGCTTTTCGAGCCGGTGGTTTCTTATACTTATCATATTTCCAACACTTATTTGCGTCTCTTGCGCAGCATAATAAATTCGACAACAGCTACAATCGCCAATACCAGAATGATCACTTCAGAAATGCTTGAAAAAAGCGTAATGGTCATGGCTCCGTCATCTTCATAAGTGACGAAATGGTCTTTTATCTTTTGTAACATGTAATCCCCTCCTAATATAGTCAAGACTCGCTCGCGGAGCTTGTACCCCGACTGAGTTAAAATCCTTATATTTTTATCATCGTTCAATTGTCTTGAAATGTCAATGTGTTTTGTGCAATTCACGCAGGCGTTCTTCCGCGAGCGTTCCCCCGCGGCGAATGTCGATCACAGGTTCCGTTTCCTCGATTGCCATTTTGTACCAGTTTCCCGCCTCCTCGCAGTCTCCGCGCAAACGGAAATATTCACCGATTTCAAAGCAGATTTCTGAGCATGGGAAATCATGCAGCGTGCGAAATGCCAAATCAAAGAATTCCGGGATTTTGTTTTCCACCAGATACGCATGTGCGAGAATACATTGCGCCTCCTGCACCATTTCCTCCGGTGTCGCCGGATCGTCGCATGCAGATTTTGCAATGGTCAGAGCCTCTGTAAAATCCCAGTCGGCTCCGCTGATAAACAGTTCCTTTGCATACATATTGAACACTTCCGGTGAGAGCGCCCCCTGCTGCTCGAACGTATTCTTAAAAATATGAAAATCGCGTTTGTTGTGCATGGACTGTGGCAGATGAATGATCTCGATATCACTGTCAAATACAACCGGGTCGAGACGAACCACCTCATGTACCGGATGAATCCAGGTAAAGGTGCGCAGACGCTTGTATAATTTCGGCCGATACTCATCCATATAATTCTGCGTCGTATTATATTCATTGCGTGTGAGATAATGCATTTGCACAATCTCGATTTCAGGCAGCAGATATTGCTTGAGCATGGCCAGTCTTTGATGATTCTCAATATCCAGGACCTCATCCGCATCTGCAGAATAGATATAATCGCAGGTTGCTTTCGAAAAGGCGAAATTACGCGCAGCCGAAAAATCATCCACCCATGCAAAATCATAGATTTTGTCGGTGTACTGCGCCGCAATCTCCTTGGTCCGGTCTGTCGAGCCTGTGTCCACTATGATGATTTCATCCATCAGATCCTGAATGGAATCCAGACACCTCGCCAGCACCGCTTCTTCATTTTTGACAATCATACAAAGACTAAATGTCATCATTTTTCTATTCCCTAATCCAGTTTAAATTTGTGTACCTCATCCGAAAGAGTCACTGAGATTTCGCTGCTTGAACCTGCTTCATTGCCGATTTGCTCCATGGATATTACCATATCGCTGGAACGGCTTGCCACATTGGTTACGCCCTGTGCACTTTCTTCTACCGCAATATTTACTGCATCGGTTGCAGATTTGATATTATCGATATTTTGCTGCACTTCTTCGCTGATGGATGCAAATTCCTGCATGATTGCAACCAGTTCTTCCGCACTCTGCTGATTGTCTGTACAGGTATTGACCAGTTCCTCATAGCCGGTCATTGCAGTGGTACGCATGAATTCAATCATATTCTCTGCGGATTTGGCGAGTTCCTCTACGGTTTCAATGACAGAAGCACTGACCTTTTGAATTTCTGTTGCGGCGCTGGCGGAATTTTGTGCCAGCTTGCTGATTTCATTAGCAACAACCGCAAAACCTTTTCCGGCTTCACCTGCGCGAGCCGCTTCAATCGAAGCATTCAAAGACAACAGGTTGGTCTGCTCCGTAATACTGATAATATTATCCGTCAAAATGTTAATTTGCTCAACATCTTTTGATCGTTCAATCTGTGTACGAACCGTTTCGCCGATTTCATTGACACGCACGGCTGCACTTTCCTTATCTTCCACCGCTTTTTGCTCAGTCGAAACTGCATGCTCGCGGAAGTTCTCGGTAAATTTGCGTCCGTCCTGCGCGCGGTTGCTGATATCGGTAATCGCATTATAAATATTTCCGATATCGCCATTGATCTCATTCAAAGATGCGGATGTCTCTTCCATGGCAGCACTGATGGATTCCATGGTAGAGCTCACTTCGGAAGCATTGACCTGTGCCAGATCGAGATTGCCGGAAATATTCGAAGACGCATCCCGCAGGATGTGTGAATTATGACGGATATTTTTCATAATGCCGCGCATATATTCGAGCAGGTCGTTGATGTTATTGGCCATCAGTTCCGTCTCGTCTCCCGTATGAATATCCACACGCTGTGTCAAATCTCCCTCATTATGAACAAGGTCATATAATTTGTCATTCACGATTCTCAAATTACGGATAATCACATGAATGATGATAAACAAAATTGCAAGTCCGATCAGGATTCCGAATCCGGTCACCATTACAGCTCTCATCTGAAGCTTGTTGGTTTCAATTACAATATTGCTTGCATTATAATCACATCCAACCACCGCAATAATTTTTCCGGCGCTGTTTTTAATCGGTGCATAAGCGGTAATCAAATCACCGTCCTCTGACTGATCGATATACGGCTGTGCAATTGCTTCGCCTGCAAATACAGGTTTTAATTCGTCTATGGTGACGAAATCAATCTCCGTTCCGATGGCTTCTCCGTCTTCTGAACTGTCAAGACCGTAATACAAACCATCTCCATCTGCATAAATGGTATACAGAAATGCGATATTAAACTGCTCCTGCATGCTCTGAACCTGATCAATCATTGCAATATACTGTTCACTCTGCTCATCCCCCGGTTTCAATCCCTCAATGACATCTCCATCCAGAATCAGTCCTGCCGCCTCTGCAACAGCCTGTGCCTTTTCCGCACCAAGCTCAACCATATACTTTTTTGCCGAGCGAAATGTCATGATGGTCAATGCCGACGAAACAATCAGCAAAACCAGCGTCACCGGTATCATAATTTTAAACATGATACTCAATTTTCGTGTTTTCTTTCCCTTTTGTGGTCTGTTCATAACCCCACCTCTTTCTTCATTTTATTGTAATCCCCTTAAAAAATAGGAAATTAGTATCACTTTTATACTACAATCATACCACTTTACGCATAACTTTCAACCATTTCTGCTTTATTTTTACAATTATCAGACAGTTCCCTTTCTTCCGCCCCCCGCCTCGCTCTCATCTGCTTCTCCCACTCAGCCCCTGCCTGCCATGCGCTGCCTCCGCCCCTCCGCACACACGGCATTTGAAGGCAAGATTCTCAACAAAACTGCGCACCACTTCTTTGATTGAGGTTGTTCTTTCAACTATTTGCACTTCTCCTACACGGTCTTTTCAACGCAAACACTCGTTAGTCTTTATCACTTTCCTGGGCCATATAGACCGGTTGAGGAACATCGTTGGGAGTGCGCTTAGTAAAACAGAAGCCGGCTTTGCACAGCGCTCGATACGAGCCGCCACGGACGGCGGCGAGAGTCGATGGCGTCCCGGATGGACGCTCTGAGACGGTATAGCAAGCGGACAGTGTTCCTCAACCGGTCTATATGGACAGGAAAGCGATACGAAACACATTAAGGTGTTTGCGACGAAAAGACAGTTTGTCGAAATGCAAAATCGGTGAAAGGACAACCTCTTGAAGCGGTGCGTACGGTTTTGGAGAATCTAAGCCATCGAGCCTATCGTGTGCGGGAGGGGCGGAGGTAGCGCATGGCAGGCAGGGGCAGAGTGGTCCGAGCAAAAAAACGAGCGGGCAATGCCCGCTCGAAAGGTTAGTCGGTAATATCGACATCAGGGGAAACCTGAATGCGATAGTCCGGATATAATTCTTTTAGTTCGTGGTAGAGGTGCTCTACTCCATCGGAAGCAAGGATGTCGAAGCTGAAGACCACATCAAAACGCATTTCCTTGGCCTGCATGTCCACATAAAATCCATGCATTTGTAGCGCCCACTCATGAGACATGACGGTTTTCATGACTTCATGGCGGATTTTTCCGGCCGCCTCGTCCGTCGTATTGTAAGAATATACGCCAACTCCGGTCAGGACGACACCGGTCTCACGATAGACTTTTTCCTGCAGATGGCGGCTTAATACATCGACTTCATCGACGGTCATCACATCCGGCAGTTCCAGATGGACAGAAGCATAATTGCGGTTCGGTCCGTAATTGTTGATAATCAAATCATAGGCACCACGGACCACTTCCTCTTCGTTGAGCATACGTTTGATTTTGACAGTCAGTTCCTTGTCTGCGCGCTTGCCCAGAATGTCATCCAGCGTCTCGAAAAGCATTTCAAGACCGGACTTAATGATAATCACGGAGATGATCACACCGACATACGCCTCCAAAGAAACCGATGTCAAAAGATAAATGATTGCAGATGCCAATACCGATGCGGACAAAATCGCATCAAACATTGCATCCGTGCCGGAAGCGATCAGAGAACTCGAATTCACTTTCAGTCCCTGGTGCTTGACGAACAGTCCCAAAACAATTTTTACCAGAATTGCAGCTGCGATGATGATCAGCATCGGTGTCGAATAATCTGCCAGTTCCGGCCAGATGATTTTCTTGACAGATTCTACAAGCGAAGTCAGACCAGCATAGAGCACGATTGCAGAGACAATCATGCCGCTTAGATATTCAATTCTGCCATAACCCATCGGATGTTTCTTGTTTGGCAGTTTGCCGGCAAGCATGGTTCCCACGATGGTAATCAGTGATGACAATGCATCCGATAAATTGTTGACCGCATCCAGTGTGATGGCGATGGAATGCGACAGCAATCCGATGATCGCCTTGAACGCTGCCAGAAATACATTTGCAACGATTCCTATGATACTGGTTCCGATGATGGTTTTGCGGCGTTGTGTTGCCTCTTCCACGAGATTCATCGGAATTCCTTCCTGTTGTTTTCCCATATGGTTCCTCCCTATCTTTTTTTGCCGGTGCGTTTATGCCGCGCATCGTTGTTATGTTTTACACGATTGTTTGTATGTCTATTGCTGTTTTTTGTATTGCTGTTTTTGTGCTCACGCGGTGGAATCAGACATTGCGGTCCGAATCCGATCAGATCACTGCGCCCGGCTTTTAACAATGCCTCTTTGACCAACGCATAATTTTCCGGTTTCCGGTACTGAATCAGTGCACGCTGCATCGCTTTTTCATGCGGATTGCGCGTCACATAAACCTTTTTCATCGTGCGTGGATCCACACCCGTATAGTACATCACCGTGGAGATTGTGGATGGTGTCGGATAAAAATCCTGTACCTGCTCCGGCATATAGCCCATATCGCGCACACTCTCTGCCAGTGCAATGGCATCCTTCAAATCCGATCCCGGGTGAGACGAAATCAGATATGGCACCACATATTGATTCAGTCCAAGCTGCTTGTTCACGGCTTTGAAGCGCTCCACAAACGCCTGATAAACCGAGGCATCCGGTTTGCCCATCAGGGCAAGCACATGATCCGTTACATGCTCCGGTGCGACACGCAGCTGTCCACTGACATGATGCTGACACAATTCGCGCAAGAACGTCCGGTCTTTGTCTGCAAGCACATAATCATAGCGGATTCCGGAACGGATAAATACTTTTTTGACGCCTTTGATTGCGCGGAGTTTGCGCAGCAATTGGATATAATCGCTGTGATCCACCTTAAGATTCTTACAAGGTTTTGGAAACAGACATTGGCGATCTTTACACACACCGTGCTTCATCTGTTTCTGGCAGGCCGGACCACGGAATTGCGCTGTCGGGCCGCCGACATCATGAATATATCCCTTAAACTGAGGATCCTGCACCATCTGATTTGCTTCGCGCAAGAGTGATTCATGGCTGCGCGCCTGCACAATCCGCCCCTGATGAAAGGTCAGTGCACAAAAGCTGCAGCCTCCATAGCATCCGCGATTGCTCGTCAGCGAAAATTTAATTTCCGAAATTGCAGGAACTCCGCCATCTTTTTCGTAGGATGGATGGTAAGCATTCATATACGGAAGTTCATAAACATCATCCATCTCCTGCATCGTAAGCGGCCTTTGCGGCGGATTTTGCACCAGATAACGCTTCTCTCCGTATTTCTCTATCAGCGGATGCGCGGTTGCAAAATCCGTATTGTTATATTGGATCAAAAAACTCTTTGCATAATTCATGCGATCGGCCAGACAGTCCTCGAAGTCCGGCAGCACAATTCCCTGTTCGTTTTCGAGAACCGAATCGATTGTTTTTGCCTTGTAAACTGTGCCGCGGACAAACGTGATATCCTCTGCCTGAAGTCCGCTGTTTAGCGCATCCGCAAGTTCCACGATTGCCAATTCCCCCATTCCATAGATCAACAGATCCGCGCCGGAGTCCATCAGAATGGAGCGTTTCAGTTTGTCTGACCAGTAATCATAATGGCCGAGTCTGCGCAGACTCGCCTCGATTCCACCGATGAGAATCGGCTTGTTTTTGTAACTGCGCTTAATCAGATTGCAATAAACGATTGTGGCATAATCCGGTCGTTTGCCAGCCACACCGCCCGGTGTATAGGCATCGTTTTTGCGCCGTTTTTTGCTTACGGAATAATGATTGACCATCGAATCCATATTGCCTGCGCTGACCAGAAATCCCAGTCTTGGCTCGCCAAATACGCGGACACTTTCATCTTTTGTCCAATCCGGCTGCGAAATGATTGCCACCTTATATCCATGCGCTTCGAGCACACGGCTGATAATTGCCGGCCCAAACGAGCTGTGATCAACATACGCATCGCCGATCACATAGACAAAATCCGGCTGTTCCCAGCCGCGCTTTTTCATATCATCCATTGTGATTGGCAAAAAATCATGTATCATAAATCTTCCTCTTTTGTCTTATCCTTGCTTTGGCAGAGATCGTGCACCACTTCCCCTGCCAGAATCAAACCTGCGACAGCAGGCACATAGGCTGTGCTTCCCGGTACCGCGCGTCGCACGCCATCCTCAATCTGTTCAGGCACAATCGGCTTTTCGTCCGAATATACCACTTTTAATTTGCGCACGCCTCGTTTTTTGAGCTCACGGCGCATCACTTTGGCCAGCGGATCCATCTGCGTCTTGTAGATATCCGCGATGCGGAAACGACTGCCGTCGAGCTTATTGCCGGCGCCCATGCTGCTGATGACCGGTGTTTGGGCCTGTTTGCAGCGCATAATCAATTCGATTTTTGCAGTGACCGTATCGACGCAATCCACCACATAATCATATTCGGAAAAATCAAACTCATCCGCATTTTCCGGCAGGAAAAAGCATTTGCGTGCGTTCACGCGCACCTGCGGATTGATGGATTCCATACGCGCCTTCATCACTGCAACTTTGTCCATCCCGATGGTATCATGTGTTGCGATAATCTGGCGGTTCAGATTGGTAATGGAAACCTGATCATTATCAATCAGATCAAAACTGCCCACTCCGCTTCGTACCAGAGCTTCGCAGACATGTCCGCCCACGCCTCCGATTCCAAAGACAGCCACATGGGCTTTATGTAATTGTTCCACGGCATCATATCCCAACAGGATGCCGGTTCTTTCAAATTGATTCATGTTTGTTTTCTTTTCCTTTTAATTTACCCCGGAAGAACCACACTGCGCAGATTACGGTCGGAATCACGCCAAGCAGGTTTGCCAGCGGCTGTGCTTCCTGAATTCCCGCGAGACCTCTGAGATTCGCCAGAATCAGCAGTGTCGGTATAAAAATAATTCCATTGCGCATCGCGGAGAGTAACGTTGCCGGGATTCTGTTTCCCGTACTTTGAAACATCATCTCCGTCGACATACACAGCGGCATCACCACCTGTGAAATCGCCTGTAAGCGCAATGCCCTTGTTCCGATACTTACCACACTCTCATGATCCCGGAAAATCCGAATCAGATCAGGGGAGAACACAAATACAACAATGCCGAGCCCGGTCAGAATCACCTCTGACAGAATCATGGTAAACCAGTAACCTTTCTTTACCCTGTCATAGCGTCCTGCGCCGTAATTGAATCCGCTGACGGGCTGAAATCCCTGTCCCACACCGATGGCAACCGATGCCATAAAAAAGATGATGCGCGAGACAATGCTCATTGCCGCAACAGCCGGATCACCGTAGACAGCCGCCTCGCTGTTCAGTAATACTGTGGTAATGCTGTTTAATCCCTGACGAAGCAGACTCGGGAAACCGGTGGATACAATCTCCCAGATCATGCCCTCGCCAAACCGGAAATTGCGCAATGAAATCCTGCAGGATGTTCTGCCGCGCAGGAACATCGAAATCAGTATTCCAAAGCTGATAATCTGAGATACCGCCGTAGAGATTCCGGCTCCCATGATTCCGAGATGGCATCCAAACATCAGGATGGCATCTCCGAGAATGTTTAAAACTGCGCCGACCATCAGTCCAACCATTCCAAGAATGGCTTTGCCCTCATATCGCAGAATATTGTTGAGTGTAAAGCTGGTCACCATAAATGGCGCGGCAATCAGAATAAACATGATATAACTCTTGGCATATGGCGCGATGGTCGGTGTGCTGCCAAGCCAAGTGACCAGATCGTCCAGCCCGATCATGCAGCCGATTCCAACCAATGTTGCAATCCCAAAAGCCGTAAAAAATCCGGTGGATGCCACTTTGCTTGCCGCTTCGTTGTCCTTTGTTCCCAATCGTCGCGCGATGATACTTCCGGATCCCTGTCCAAACAAAAAGCCGATTGCCTGCAGAATCGACATGAATCCAAATACCACTCCGACAGCGCCACTTGCGCTGGTTCCCAACTTGCCGACAAATGCGGTATCCACCAGATTATAAATATTTGTGACCAGCATAGAGATGATGGTCGGAATCGACAACGATACGATTAATTTCGGAATCGGTGTCTGTGTCATTTTTTCATATTGCGTCATGTGTTACATACATGCTTCCAGCGAATCACGCCATTGCAAAAGTGCTGTCAGGTCCTCGCTCAGATCCACCGGTTGCTGCGGGCGCAGTTTTTCAGTCATATCGATGGCAATCTGCTCCATCGGCGTCAGGGACAAGTTGATGACAACCCCTTTGAGTGCATGAGCCGCTTCGAAAGCTCCTTTATAATTTTTTGTCTCAAGTAATAATTTTATTCCCTCATAGCGCTCCTTGGCAAGTGCAAGTTGCACGAGTTCCAAATAAAATGCATCATCGCCACCACAGCGGGCAATCGCTTCATCTACATGACATCCTTTTTCCCGCAATCGTTCAATTTCATTCATAATTCAGTCTTTCCTCCACAAATTTGGTAAATTCTGCTTCCGGCAGCGGTTTGGAATAATAATATCCCTGAATGATGTGCACACCGAGTTTCTTGAGCAGATCATACTGTTCACGAATTTCGACGCCCTCTGCCACGACCTTTACATCCAGCAGTTTGGCGATCTCCATCACGATTTCGACGAGCTTATAACTTTTGACATCTTCATGAATATGACGCACAAATCCCATATCCAGTTTCAGTTCATCGATTGGCAGAGACGAAACCATATTCAAAGACGAATATCCGGATCCAAAATCATCCATGGAAATATGAAATCCCATGGAACGCAGCTGGTTCACGATTTCAATGATGCCTTTAGAATCCTGTGTATATGCGGATTCGGTCACTTCGAGCATAAAGTCGGTCGAGCGGATTCCTGCACCGCGCACAATCTCACAGATTGTTTCCACGAAATCCTTCTCCAGCAAATCAACGCGGGAGACATTCACCGACAGAGGAAATACAATCCCATATTTGTCTTTCCAGCGCTTAATCTGCTCAGCCGCCTCTTTCCAGATATACATATCCACACGCTTAATCAGACCGTTGTTTTCAAAAAGCGGAATAAATATCCCCGGACTGATCATCCCCAATTCCGGATGGTTCCATCTCACCAGCGCTTCCGCCGATACCGGATAAGCTTTGTCTCCCTGAATGGCATATTTCGGCTGATAATACAAAACGAATTGTTTTTCCTCCAACGCACGATCCAGCTCCGAAATCAAACGCTCTTCATAGGCATCTTTTTCATACATCGCCACATCATAATATGCCACATAATTGGAAAAGCTGTGCACGATGCTGTTGCATGCGCGCAAAGCGCAGTCGATTTGCTTATCACAATCAACGGTCTGGTCCGCATTGCTGTATACGCCCATGCGAAACCGTGTACGGATATCAGCCATATTCGGTGCCAATTGATTATGCAGCTCCCATAAAATATGTTCCGGTTCTTCGTCATGCGGCAATGACAGATAGAATGTATCATCGTGTGCACGGCAGGCCACCCCGGCGTTTTCCTCCGCATAAAGGTGAAGTATTTTACCGACATTTGCCAGCAGTTCATCACCGAATTTGCGTCCGTACAGTTCGTTGATAATATGGAACCGATTGATATTGAGCACAATCATATCTCTTTGCACTTCCGGATAATATTGCAGCGCAAGTCTGACATAATTTTTGAAATATTCCAGCTGCAGCAATCCGGTCAAAGCATCATCCCTCGTCAGTGAAATCAAATGCCGACTCTCATATAACTGAATCGTCTTTTGCACGCGCGCACGAATCACTTCCGGTACATTATACGGCTTGCTGACAAAATCCGTAGCTCCGCTGTTTAAGCATTTCACTTCTGCCGTCTTGTCTGCCGTCAATATAATCACCGGAATCTTACTCAATTCCTCATCCTCACGCATCTCTGCGAGGACTTCAAATCCGTTCTTGTTTGGCATAAACAGGTCGAGCAGCACCAGGGAAATGATGTTGGGCATCTCCCGCATAATCTTTAGGGCATCTTCTCCATCCCTGGCCAGCAAAACCTTGTATTCATCCTTTAGGATGTTTTCGAGAATGCGGCGCTCCACTTCCTCATCATCTACAATCAGGATCCGCCTTTTTAAATTGAATCTGGTCTCTACATATTCTGTCTGTGTCATGTCTCTTCTCCGTTATTGTCGCCTTCAAACACCTTTTTCAGTACCTGAATAATATTTTGATAATCAATTGGCTTTGAAATATGCGCATCCATGCCATGCTGCAGCGCCTTTTGGACGTCCCGATGGAATGCATCCGCAGTCACCGCAACAATCGGCACCCGTGCTTTTCCCGCATCTTCAAAGGAACGAATATAGCTCGTGGCCTCATATCCATCCATCTTCGGCATATGAATATCCATCAAAATCGCATCATAATATCCCGCCTCATGCGCTTTTACAAGCTGGCCGGTCTCAATTCCGTTTGTCGCTTCCTCTGCCACAATTCCCATTCTTCTCAACATTGCCATCAGTATTTTGCGATTGGTCTCCATATCATCGGCAACCAGCACCCGCTTTCCGTAGAACTGCCCGTCCGTCGGAGTGACTTTCCGATGACTATCTTTAATCTGTCGAATATATTCTTCCGGAACCGGTTCAAAATCAAGAATCACATCAAACTGTGTTCCAATCCCCTGCCTGGTATTGAGCTTGATTTCACCGCCAAACGCATCCACAATTCTTTTGGTGATGGCCATTCCCAGTCCGGTTCCCTGAATCTTGCTGACTTCCTCCGTCTCTGCACGCTCAAATGCCTCATAAATTTTGGACACAAATTCCGGTGCCATTCCAATTCCCGTATCTTTCACCGAAAAAATACAACGTACATATTCTTTGCCATCTTTTATCGGTCCCTGTGTCTGTTCCAGCATCATCCTGATTTCACCGCCTTCCGGCGTGTATTTAATCGCATTGGTACATAAATTCATCAAAATCTGATTCAGGCGCAGGCGATCCAGATACAGATATTCCGCAAACGGATATTGATAATCCGTATACATCGTCAGCTTTTTCTCTTTCAGATGAATCTGTAAAATCGACTCTATCTCCTCCAATATTGTTTTGATGGATGCCGGTGCATGATGTATCTCCAGACGGCCGCTCTCGATACGACTCATCTCCAGCACATTATTGAGCAATGTCAGCAAATATCCGCTGGATATCTGAATATTCCTGATATATTCTCTGACCTTTTCCTCATTTCCGATTTCATCCATCGCCATTGCACTGTATCCAACGATTGCATTCATCGGGGTTCTGATATCATGCGAAACATGCGACAGGAATTCCGTCTTGGCACGGTTGTGCTCCTCCGCCTGAATGATTTTCTTGTCCATGCTTTTTTCGCGCTGCAATATGATGGCAAACAGTGAAAACAGGACAATCAATGCAAATATCACCAATCCCATCTGCATGATATTATTTTGAATCAGCAATTTATCCACGACATGGTTCTTGCCGAATCGCTGTTCAAACTTGTTCGCCATGCGCAGACGCATCCACATATTTGCGGACAGAAACAGCAAAAACAGCAACATCATCCACATGACCGTCGATTTTCCAAACCGGTTTTGTGTATCCAGGCGAAAGACAAACCAATACAATAAAATGCCCAGAATACACCAGATTGACAAAATGAAATAGGATTCACTGCCGAGCATATCTTTCATAAACAGATTCGGGATTAGAATTACCACAAAATACAGGACGGATAACAGCATTCCGCAAATTCCGAGAATCTGATGCAGAATATTATGACATTTCCTCGCCTGCAAAAAAGCACAGATTGCGACATATTCATAGGTGATTGAAACGCTGACCGTAGCAACATCCACATTCCACTGAATTGCGGTCCTTCCCAAAAACGGAACCCATAAAGACAATGCCAGAATAATCATGAGGGCCACATACGGAACTCCGTTTCTCTCTTTTTTCAGCCATGTGCCGCCTACTCCTCCATCCGACATCTGCTTCAATGCGCGCATGCCTGCCTTATAAAAACCGACAATGCTCGTAAACAAAGCTGCCATAATCGCAATCACAACCAGTGCCAGTCCGGGCTCTCCCATTGCCGCATATGCATTATAGAGCACCGGAACATGCTCCATACCCGCATAATAATCAAGCGCACCGATATATTCCGTCCAGTTCGAATATCCCCCCGGCACATGCGATGCGCCGATCAGTGTAAGGAATATATAAATCAGCATTCCGCAAAAAATAGCGCTCACCAGAGCCCCATAAATGCTCTTATATTTCATTTTGACTGTTCCCATCAAATACATGGCACTCTCAAAGCCCACAAACATCCACGGTGCAAGCATAAAGACATCCATTTGCTGTAACCAGTGCGACTTTTCACTGACAAACGGCGGAGTCGTCATCATTGAAAAGCCATATGTCCGAAACACACCAACTGCCAGAATACAAACCGACACAAAGAGCACTGCTGCAAGCAGTACCTGCAGCACCGTCAGTACCTTTTTCCCGAAATATACCAGTACGGCAAAGACAATCTGAATGACGATTGTGACCAGTATCTCACCGAAACATATTTCATAATTTGCAAAAGTATAATGGAATCCAAAATGAAACAAATCTCCGCACAGATAGCGAAGAAACAGGGCGACCGCTGTCGTATTCGCCCACAATAAAGAAATATAAGCCATCAGCAACGACCATATCGCCAGAAAGGCATGGTCCTGCCCCAGAATTTTGGCAGAATAAATATAGGCACCGCCTTCGCCCGGCAACTGACTTGCCAGATAGATATAATTTGCAGCCACAATACACATTCCGACTGCAGCCGCACATATTGCATGTGTGGTTCCAACCGGACCTGCCGTCTTTAAGAATGTGGTTCCCGGCATTACAAAAGCACCCCAGCCAATGATACAGCCCAGTGCCACTCCCCAGATTGAAATACCCCCTACCAATGAATTTCGCCTATCGTGACCCATCATATGTCCCCCTCTGCGAATCTCATCCTGCAATCATATGCGTACCTTCCCTGCTTTATTATCATTCTACTATACGCATCCGCAAATATCCACATAAAAAAAGTCTCGCGCGAGTGCGCATCCTTCGCGGAGCGCTTTTTGATTTATAGCAAAAAAGCGGCGCCGGTTATCCGGCACCGCCTTCTGTCACAGACGACTATCTGCGTCTGTCATGTTTTTTGCGATGATAGAACATACCTGAAAGGACGAAGCATACACCTGCGGCAAACAGAAGTACAAACGGACGCTCGGAAGCGTGATCCCCTGTCTGTGTATTGCCGGTCTGAGTGTTCTCAGATTCGTTCTTTGGCTGCTCTTTCTTCGGTTTTTTATTGTCGGCTTCTTCCTTGACAATCTTGCGATCGATGACAACAACATCCTGAACATATGCTTCATCAGTCTCACGCGCGGTGGCATCTACCACAAATGTGGTTTCGGAAACCTCATATCCGCTCGGTGCAGCAAGCTGTTTTACCGTATATTTGCTGCCCATTGCCAAATTGCCTTCGAACAATTGCTTTTCGCTTTCCTCCGTTACCCAGCTGTTCTGGCCTTCAGAAGTCTTGATGACATTTCCGTCGTCATCCACAAGCTGAAGTACACCGCCTGCAAGATAATGATCTGACGTATCGGTCAGATAAATGGCTACACGGATGACCGGTGATTTCCAGATATAGGTACCGGTTTCATCATCATATACCCATACATCGGAGTCCTCCATAACGGTCTTTGTCTCACCTGATTCTTCATCATAATCCAGTTCTACTTCAACCGTTTCGGAAGAAGTTGCATAACCTTCCGGAGCTGTCAGCTCTTTGATCAGATAGACTTTGCCTGCGACAACATCGTCAAAGACAATATTGCCTTCTTCATCTGTGGTCGCAGTCTTGACAAGCATATAATCCTTGCCCTGATCTTCGATGACCGCACGATATTCATTGCTGTCCGGATCTGTCGACTCATCTCCAAACAAAAGAACCACAATATTGTGTACCAGTTCTTCTGCCTTTTCTTTGATATAGGTAAAGATGGTCTTTTCTTCTGTCGGATCCTCAATGGTGGACTCAAGCTGATAGAGACCATAAACCGCACCTTCGATTCCTTCTGAATGATCATCCTGTGAAACGGTCTTAAATCCAATGGTACCGCGTCTTACTTCAAATACCACATCATGCAATGTCTCGCCGGATTCCACTTCTACCAGTCCGGCGAAATGTTCTCCGTCTACCGTGGCAGAATATACTTTTTCATCCATGATGATCAATCCCTGATCATCGATGCTCTGGGCTCTCAGATAATAGGTTTCTCCAAGGTTGAGCGATGCAATGGATACGATTGCACGGTCGCCTGACAATTCACTTTCAATTGTAATCGGATCCCCGTTCTCATCCGGTACCGGAGTGGTACAGGTAATATCACTGTATACGACATAATGCACACCCGGAAGCGCGATGGTTCCGTTGAGATTGCCGACAGTTTCATCCTCATTGCCGTTATAGCAACGAAGTGATGTGGTAAATGTCAGCTGATTGGTCTGATGATCCATCACAAGAACCGGAGCATCTGCTCTATCTCTGCTGTATTCTGCACCTGCAAACGAATATTCCTGTGCATTGCCTTCTGTCTCGATGATACGCATGGTATTGTCACGGTTGATGGCAAAGACTACCGGTTTCGTCTGATTAAATCCTGGGATCACGGATGTCTCCTCAATTCTGTAGGTTCCAGGCACCAATCCCTCAACCCATACCGTTCCATCCTGTCTGGCTTCTACCGTCTGATAGGTAACTGCACCGTCTTCGGATGTGATGACAAATTCCGCATGGCCAACCATCTTTGTATTGTCATCCGCTGTGGATTTCAGTGTAAATCCGGTCATCCAGTCCGTCATTACGATTCTGGTGATTGCGTTACCACTTTGAACCCAGCTCACTTCAAGCGGATTGATGGTATCGCTCTCATCCGGTGCCGTAATGCGTGTCACATGTCCATACTCATCTACGACAAATGCAAACGGAGCAATGGTTCCGTATCCCTGCGGTGCACCGGTCTCTTCTACCAGATAGCGGTTGCCTGCCACAATCAGATTCGAAATCGTAAAGCTTCCATCGTTGCCGGTTTCAAAATTTCTGGTCTCTGAACCTGCTGATCCGGCAAAAATACCAGTCACAGCAAATTGTGCGCCGGACAATGCGGCAACCTCTGTGCCATCGCATTTCTGTCCCTTCTTAACCAGTGTCACTGAAGTTACCGCCTCGGCGATTTCTGCCTCTACCGTTGCATCTGTGCATTGTGCATTGATGACATATGGTCCGTGATAACTTCCGTCATATTGATAACCGGATGGAACATCCAGCGCTTTGACATAATACTCCACACCCCAGGTGAGGTCTGTTGCGGTACCAACCGCACTCGAAGTTCCATTCTGTGAAACCGTGATATCCTTTACATGATCATAAGTCTGTCCGTTTTCATCATAAGTATAGATTCCAAATTGCGCATGATCCAGACTTGCTGTTCCTTCTGAAGTCACCGTCAATCGCATATTTCCGGTTCTTCGTTCATCCGAAATCTGTCTGGTAATGGTCGTATCCGCATCTGCGTTTGCGACTGTAAATGCAAGTTTATCGGTTGCCAGTTCATATCCGACCGGTGCCTGCGTCTCGATCGCATAATAGTTTCCGACCGGCAATCCCTTGCGCAAAGCTTCCGTATCTGCAGTCTTTGCAATTCCGGTTGTATCTGTCACAATCGTTCCGACCACAACATCCTCTGTCGGATTGTCAATCGAACCTGTATATCTGTGGATTGTAAATTCCGCTTCAGATGAAATCAGCTGTCCGTCATAGGCATCATATTTCTTGATCTGCAACTGTGCAAGCACACGACGGTTAACCATTGCCAATGTCGTCTGTCGCTCCACAGCGCCTTTTAGTGCATCATCCGCATTGGTCACATTGGTCAATGCACTTCCCTGTCCGTTCACCTTAAAGGTCAACAGGCTTTCTGCTGTGCTGTGAACCGTTTCCGGACTGACTTCCGTCACTTCATATTCTTTTCCTGCCACAAAAATACCACGATAAGTCTTTGCAGTTTCTGTCGTCTGATATTCTGCGACAACATTCTGTGTATCTTTCTCGCGAATCTGAATCTGTGCATCTGTCACAGGGTCTCCAAATTCGTCCTTCAATGCAAAAGCAAATGAGGTCGGATTTTGTGTGATGGTCAATTTGTTGCCGGTCACAGTTGCATTGCCTCTGGTCGACAATACAATTTTTCCGGTTTGATCCACACTGAATACCGTTGCAATCGGAGTCACATATCCCGACTGAACCTTTACCGGTGTCAGCCGGTAGGTCTTTCCTGTCTTCAATACGCCAAGCAATTCCAGTCCCTGGGCCAACTGTGTTCCGGTCAGCCTAATCTTGTCATCACTTCCGGTATCCGTACCGTCAATCAGCATATCTCCGGTCAATTCCCATTCCGTATCATCCGTCAGAGCCGCATTGTCCGAATTCTTGCCGTCCACAATCACATCCGTAGATACATTGTCAATCACGAAGCGATCTGCGTAAGCCGCATCGACGGACCAGTTGCTGCCCTTTGTAATCACGGCTGTCGAACCTGTTGTATCTACATTAAAATAGTGAACTACTGCACTCGGCTGATAACCGTCAGCCGCGGTGGTCTCAACCAGTCCATACAAACCAAACGGCAAATCGGAAATGGTAAAACTTCCCATACCGTTTTCATCACTGGCAGAAGATGTATAAGTATCCATCTTGACACGGCCGTGTCCTTCCACGCCATCCGGATATAAATATAATGTAAAGGTCGAGCTCTGATTCTGTACAGATACACCGACTTTTTGATTGCTTTCGTTACCTGCCGCTACCGCATAATGCTTTTCGATCGTAATCTCTCCAAGCACATCGCGCATACGCTCGTCCACAAAATGTGCGGCCTGCAATCCGGTCATTTCCGCTCCGTTTTTCAACGGTGCAATCTGCTTGTTTCCCGGCGAAGAAAAATCATAAGGTCCGTAAACCGTTTCATCCGCTGTGTAGGATCCCTCCTGCGTATTCACAGTTGAAATCGCATGTGTGGAATTCACTTCCTTAACATAATAAACATGATTGGAAGAAGAATACGGTGCAAGCAGACTACAGCTTCCATCCGCTTCGGTAAAAGCAGAATAAACCAGATTCTGACATGCTGCATCCGAATACAATCCGTATAATGCCTGGGCAACAGGAATTGGGTCTGTCGCTGTACTTGATGCGTCCACCTTTGATAAATGTAAGATTACGCGTGCTTTTGCACTACCGGAGCTCTTTGCACTTGCAGCTACATTACAGTTCACACGCCCGAATTCATCCTGCGCCGTTCCCATAAATGCAGCATTGCTCAATCCTGTGGTTCGCAAAGTCGCATCTGCTGTGGTAATTGCAGAGCTGTAAGTAATCACATAGGCTTCTGTTGTCGTACCTGCCGGCAAGTGGATTGTCAAAATCGTCGTACCGTTTAACTGCGGTTCCATCTCAACTGTGGCCTGACTTGTCACATCCGTCTCATGCTTCATCACCTTAAAGGTGCTCTTGTCAAACGCCAGCCCCTTGCTCAGGACATCGGTGATGACCAGATGATTCGAAATATCTGCATGCGCACGATTGACGGTCAATGTCCATGCAATTGAATCATCGGAAGCCACAAAGCTTCCGCTCTTTTTGAGCACATGATTGTCCAGCTTGGACTGGTTATTGCTGACTGCGCGCGCAGAAAAAGTATGATCTGCACTTTCAAGAGTGTCCGAGCTTAAAACAACCGTATTGTCTGCACTGATTACCGCCTGAGACAAATCTGCCTGCGGTTTCATTCGATCCGGATCAAAAGAAACATAGATATGTGCGGTCTTGCTCTCCGTCACAGGGTCGTCCCACTGAACCGATACGGTCTTTGCAGCATCATCCACTGTAATATTTGCAGTGGTATCAACAGTACCTGCTGCATTTACTACACGCGTCTGCCAATTACCGTTTCCGGCTGCAGCGATTGTGTAATAATCGGTCGGGATTGGCTCACCTGCATCTGTCGTAAATGCAGTTGCAAGCGAATCGATCAATGACACATTTTCCAGTGTCATATTCTTTTTGTTAAGTGGAATTGCAAAATGGAAATAGCTGACATGATTTTCATCATCATGAAGTACTTCCACGGTCTTTTTCAGTAACTCGTTTTTCATTTTTACAGAAGCAGTGTCGCTGTCTGTATATGTATGATTTGCATCATATGCAATCGAAATCGTTGCACGATTCACATATTCATGCTCATCATTTGAACGAAAATATTCCAGAGCTTTTGTCTGATAAGTGATTCTGATATCATCGAGCGTCTTTTGATCTGCATCAATTGCGCTGCGATCAAATTCAAATTTCAGCTGTGATCCGTTCTGTGTAAATGTATAAACACCATCGGATACCGCTGTGCCATCCTCGTAGGTCACCTCGATGGAATCCTGTACCAATGCCAGATAATCTGCTTCCATTTCATCGGTGATGACAGCTGTCGTATAATCCGAAATCTTGGTTCCCGGCAAAATCTCCCACTGAATCAATCCGGTTTCGGTATTTGCCTCAAGCACGTTCTTTTCAATATAAGTTGCCCGAAATTCTGTCGTTACACTCGGTGCGCCCCAGACTCTTCCGGTGCCGGATCCGCCTCCGGTATATGTCGGATAAAGTGCCTGTACATATGCTCTGTTGCTGACAGACGAATCCAGACTCTGCGAATCAGACTGATAATCGACTGCAATATTAGTACGGAATACAATGGTATAGGTATCGGAAAATCCTGCATGCCCTGTATCTCCAAATGCGATTGCCAGTTTCTGCTGTCCGTTTTCTTCCGTCAACGCATACGAAATACCCGTTGAAGCATCTGCAGTATTCTGCGCATTCAATTGGATATCCGGTCCGTTTTCTCTTGTAATGGCAATGCCATGCGTCTCATCAACCGTCAATCCGGTAGAAAGAATATCGCTAACAATGCACTGATAGAAATCTGTCTGTTCACTGTTTACCACAATGGTCCAGTCCATGGCATTTCCGCTTACCTGCACACCGGACTTTTCGATATGGGTATACGGAATCACCACCGAGTCAGTGGCATTTTCACTGCCTGCTGCAATCGTCAAAGCAGATTCTCCCTGCTCCACCGAAACAGAATTCGACGCAGTTGTCTCTGCATCGCTGTCCTCAAATGCATTCTGATATGCTTTTTCGAGCAACGACTGCTCCACATAGGTTCGAACCACAATGGTTGCAGGTGCCTTCACGCCATCTGCCAGTGTTACCTCAAATTCATTCTCATCCTCGCTCACTGACTGCAGCTGTGTCCCATTGCCATATTGTCCGCCCAGATATGCACCTGCAATTGTCAAGCCTTCCGTTTCCGGAATGTCATGCACAACCAGGCCGCCCAAGTCAAGCCCCGCAGAGCTTGTATCGCTTCCGACCGTAATGGTCCAGTCGACATAGGTGCGACCGGTCTCATCATCTACCAACACTTCCCCGGCCTGTTTGGTCAGCCCTGTCACTTCATTCGAAATCTTCGGCAGAGTCAGATAAGTTGCCGGATTCTTTCTTGTCGCCGGAGCAATCTCATAATCATTCTGATCCAGTTCTCCGACCTTGTCATGATCCAGCGTTGCTTCAAATGCAACACTGGCATGAATATCATAAATACCATCTGTATCAACGGCATCATCCAGTATGAGTTTCAATTCATTGTTGTGAATGCTGTATTTTGCAATCGTCACCTCCGGATCCGGATTCGTGATGGTTCCGTTGTCTTCCTCCACCTGAAGCACATCCGGAAAGGTAAAACTGATATAATCGCCCTTTGCCAATGTTGCCAGCGCATCATCGTCAATTGCCACATCCAGTTCTCCGCCGATTCCGGTCACATTCAGTGTCGAATGTCTCGCCGTATCAATGGTATACTTTTCTCCATTCTTTGCGCATTCTACCTGCTCGTCTCCCACCATATAATACAGGGATTGATACGAAAGGGTAAATTCATCAGATGTTTCCAAAACAATCTGATTTCCCGTTTCCCCCGCATAAATCGGAGACTCGGGAATTGCCTGAAACAGCATTGTCACTGTCAGCAGCGCCGCCAAAACTCGTTTTTTCATTTTCAAATTCGTTTCCTTCTCTTTCTTGTTTTTCCTAATCTTATTAAAACGCATTTTTGCAGGTTTCTGCCTGCAAAGTTGCAAAAAAAGCAGTAACGCAAATTGCGTCACTGCACCCAACTTTCCTACAACAAATAGTATATTAGCACTAGTTTTCCATAAAGTCAACTTATTTTACATGTGGATTTTACACCGGACTTTTAGTATACTGTGGGATATGGAAACGCGAAATTTGTTGAAGGATAAGGATATCCGCGAACCGCTCTTTACATATCTGGAGGAGCGGTATGGTAAAGTGAGAATATTTGAAGAAAAGAACATCGGTATGAATTCGAGAGCCGATGTATTTTTGGTACTCGAAGACAGGCTGGTCGGTATCGAGATCAAAAGCGACGCGGACAGCTATACCAGACTGGCCGGACAGGTTGAGGATTATGACCGGTGCTTTGACGAAAATATTGTGGTGGTCGGCAGCACGCATGGCGCACATATTGAACAGCATGTACCTATGCATTGGGGGATTTTGACTGTGGAACAGGATGAAAACGGCCGATGCGACTTTTATATTTTGCGCGAGCCACAAAAGAACCCGAACCTGAAAATGACAGAAAAGATTCGTTTACTTTGGCGCCCGGAATTGGCGAACATTCAGGCGAGACATGATTTGTTTAAATATCCCGGCAAAAGCAAACTGTTTGTGCAGGAATATCTGATCAAAACGCTCGAACCGGACTTACTTCATCGGGAGATCAGTCACGAACTGTTCGAGCGTGATTATACGAAAATCCATGACACAATCAATGAATATCGTACCGCGCATGGTGCCCAACCACGCCGAAGACGCAAACGCCGCAAAAGAAAAAAGCGCACAACCGCATAGGTTGTGCACTCTTTATACATTTTATTATACTCAGGGATTCAGTAAAATATCGACATTGATATCAATATTCTGATCCGGGAAGGATCTTTCCAGGGTAATTTGATTATTTCCATCAATATAAATATCATCCTCATTCTTTAATATGATACAAGTGCTATCCTGCGTTCCGCCCTGTGCCAACTGTTTCCATTCTCCATCTTTATCCAAGAAACGATTAAACGTATTATTAAATGAGCGCTCCATTTGATCTAGGATTTTAAAGCGATACTGATTCTTGCCCTCAGATTCAGCCTTCGAAAGTTCCGGAACCGGACCATATATATCAGAAAAGATCATTGTGTTCAAATCTAACGTCACGATTTCTCGTGCTTTTTCAAGGGTCTCAACAGAATCAATTTTTAGATGGATCTGCCCTTCAAGTTCATAGTAACCACTATCAAGGCTCCATGTATGTTTGTTATCATCTCCCCCATATATAATTGTCCCCGATTCACGCTCCTGGTATTGATGTCCTGCTTCGTCATAAATTGTCATAGACATCCATAGGGTCTCCACTTCTTCCGGATTGATATATTCCATATCTATCTCAGTTGAAAGTGGATAAATGCGCACTTCGGAAATACGATACTCGGCCTGGCCTGCTGAAAAAGTTTCGTTCGGTGTATAGATCTTTGCTTCACTCTTCTCCGGAGTGTCAAATTCTAACGTGTATGTTTCTATTCCGTCATCATATTCTGCCTGTAATTCCATTCGAACTTTTTCATAATATTGATCCCAATCGATTCGCAGAATAGCATCTTTTCCATCAGATGAGTACCTAGGCAAATAATATGTCGTCGCAATCGATTCTCCGGTTTCCCCATCAAAAACGTCTGCACTCATAGAAAATTCTGTTTTGCCGCCATCATCATCCGTGTGAAAGAACAATACCAATGCAGTATCATCTGCTGCCACATAATCCACATACAAAGGATAACGATCCCCCTTACATATCCAGTCCACTTCTGTTCCGAATCCATTCTCAACAGCTTCCTCGACACCTTTATCGAGTAAAACAGATTTTCCCAACTCGCGAAGAATCGGAATTTGCATAATATAAGAAGCAAACGCCGGCGATGTGTTCACACCCACCACAAGTGTTCCCATAAATGCAATCAACGCGATTGCGAATCCACGAAGAGTAACCATTGCATAATGGATTCTCGCACGCCTTTTCGTTTTTGTTTTGATTCGATTCATTTCTAATGTCTGCGGAACGGTTGTTATTTCATCTATCAGCTGGTTCATTTCATCAATTCTATTCATCAGAGCCTCCTTTAAGACAAATCCAATCTTAATAATGAAAGTGCTTTCCGCATCCGTGTTGCCACTGTTCCCTGCGGAATCTCAAGCATTTTCCCTATTTCTGCAACGGTGTAACCGCCAAAGTATTTCAGAATAATCAATTGACGATACTGCTCCGGCAATCTGTTAATTGCATCCTTCAGCGGAAGATTCTCATAATCAGCGTAGGTTGCGCTTTCCGGAAGTTCTTCAATTCCGGTTTGTCGCTTAAACTTTTTGTATTTGCTCATACAAAGATTCATCAAGATTCTGATGAGCCAGGTCTCCATATACGCTTCATTTTTTAATTGTCTTCTTTTGATATAGGCGCGATAAATGGCCTCATCCACCATATCCACAGCCATACTCTCACTGTTGAAATATGGATAGGCGATGCGATATAACTTTTCCCGCATCTGCTCAATTCGCACGAAAAATATCTCGTCGTTCATCATTCCTCCTTTATAGGGCCCTTTGTTCTTACATCTATTAGACTCATATGAACCGAATTTTTATTTCTTTTTCTCAAAATTTTTATAAAGCGAAAAAGCCTATTCCCGAAGGACATTTTGATTCCTTTAGAGAATAGGCTTTTTATTTAATTACGAAACTATATTGCAGCTTCAATCTCATAAGCTGCTTCAAATGTTGCTCCTGTAGCAAGCTCATTTCCGTATTCGCGCTCTTCTAATCTCTTACTAAAGCCGACTCTGTCACATCTTCCATACCATGGCTCGATGCAGACAAATGGCGCGTGTTTTCCCGTTGGCGACCATACTCCAAACAATGGAGTCGGACAAGTCACTTTTATGATAGGATTGTGATTTTCATCTAAAATAGTAACGCTGTCTGCCTGGTGTTTTTCTACAACCAATGCATCTTTTGCAAATAATTCATCCGACATTTTCAGGATTCCGTTTTCTAACTGATAATGATCCTGCGCATCGGAAAGACATCCGCTACCATCGTTTGCAATGATATTTGCAGTGAGTTCAGAAATCGGTTTTCCGTTTTTTTCGAATTTCAAATAATCTTTATCCAGATCGCAGTTGAAGGCCGGATGTGCTCCGATGGAGAAGTACATGGTTTCATCGTTTGTGTTTTCGACTTTCCAACATACGTTTACTGCGTTTTTCAGCAGTTCATAGCGGATGGTAAGTCGAAATGCGAATGGATATTTTTCGCGTATGGTTTCATCATCTGCCAATTCAAAGGTTAATGAAGCGGCATCAGATGCCACAAGTGAAAAATCCATATCTCTTGCAAATCCATGCTGTCCCATCTCGTAGGTTTTCCCCTTGTAGATGGATTGCTTTTCGAAATAGCAGCCAACCACCGGAAATAAAACCGGAGAAGTTCTGCCCCAGAATGCGGGATCCGCTTGCCACATCAGTTCCCGATTGTCGCTCTTTCGAATTAGAGATTTGATTTCTGCACCGTGGTCAGCGACGGTTAATTTTAAGTTTTGGTTTTCGATTATATGATTCATTTTGTTAATCCTGCCCTCTTATATTTCGAAATTTTTTTATAGTCACGTAATTTGTTCAGGTACTAAAATATCAAATTGCTCATCGTTCCAGACATCTCTGAAGAATAAGCAGATATTCTGCACCTATCTACCTCAATAATAATAGCAGATATTATGACTGTAAAAAACAGGTTTCTATTGATTTATTATTCAATTCAACTTTTGAAGTTATCCCTATACTTTCATTTTCAATTAACAAAACACGAAATGCCATACCTTCTACCTCCTAATGAAAAAAAGGAATCAACTCTACGCATAGAGTTGATTCCTTTACTGCATACATTTTTTGATCAATTCAGTATCATTAAGCGCCAAACTTAAAAGACGCGCCATAATATTCTGTCGATCATCACCAACTTCCATTACTTATTTCATATCTTCCGGCAACAATTTAATAACAACACTATCCATCCGAATAGCTTTATTTAACTGTTCTGCTGTCATCGGAGGGCATTCTTCATCATAAGTGATTGTTTTTTCCATAGCGTTCTTAATTTGCGATAATTCATCTTTTGAACAAGATGTTTCTAATTCACTCATTTTCATATAAGTCCTCATAATACCTCTCTTTCTCTGCCTCGGTTGCTTTTCTAGCAGAAATCAAACAATGGCTATCCCTAAATACCCCCTTTAAAATTATATTCGGAAATAGGTATTCTGTATATAAAAAAAGAAGCACTTTTTAGTGCTTCTTTATATGATGCAATTCTAAATCCATAGATACATCCTGATCTGCATACCACAGGATCTGCTGTGCATCGGGATCTGTATAAATTGCATTTGTCATCACGCATTCTCCGTCATTTGCAAATAGCTCGATACTGTTTCGATCCAGGAGAATCCGCAGTTTCAAATGCCCGTTATCTTCTTCCACAGTCATACCGCGTTCTGCGATAAAGTCCTTTTTCATTCCGCTGCGGGAGCGATTGACGGTAAGTTTTTTTGTCGCCCGGTCATAACAGATTGTGGTGCGATATCTTTCATTTGCTGCAACAGCTATGGAGAATTCTGTGCTTTCTTTCAGGTCGACATCGACAGACAGATCAATAACACGTCCTGATACGGAAGGCACTTCCTTCTCCCCGTCGGTACACGATAAAAGGAAGGATTTTAATGAAAATTTATCGTTGTAATAGTTTTGGATTTCGCGAACCGGCCATTGCAGAATCTTTTGTGGATTGGAAGGACTGATTGAAAGGGTTCTCGGGAATGTCATCATTCCACACCAGCGATACTCGTCAGGGGTCAATCGAGTATCCCAGTTTTGTAACCAGGCAATCATGATTCTTCGTCCATCCGGTGCGCAAACGGTTTGGGCCGCATAAAAGTCCATGCCCCAATCCAACATTTGCGCTTTATCGCGATGAAAACGGTGCGTTTTCTTATCATACTCTCCCACAAAATATAGAGTATGATTTCCGCTCGGGAATCCATTTTCATCACCCTGCATAAATTGTGGGGACACAATCAATGCATAATGCCCATCCAGAGGAAAGAAATCGGGGCATTCCCACATCTCACCGTATCTTCCGTCATTTTCATCCAGAATAGACACATATTCCCAACTAGTGATATCCGTCGCATGGAACAACGCAATCTGGCCAAATCCTTTTTCGTTTCTGCTTCCCACAACTGCCCAGTATCCATCTTCATCTTTCCAGATTCTCGGATCCCGGAAGTCGGACACATCACTTCCTTTTGGCAGTTTGTCCGCTGAAATCACAGGATTTTTTTCTGATTTGTGATATTCTGTTCCATCGCCTACGGCAATGCACTGACGCTGGCGCACGCAGTGATTGCCATTTTCATCTTCAAATTCCTTTACTCCCGTATACATCAGGATATGTTCCTGTTCGGATTCGACGGCAGATCCTGAAAAGCATCCGTCTTTGTCATAATCCATGTCAGGGGCCAGGGCGCATGGGAGCATTTCCCATGAAACAAAATCCTTCGTGGTATAATGTCCCCAATGCATCGGTCCCCAGAAAGTATTATATGGATGATACTGAAAGAACAAATGGCACATTCCCTGATACATAGAGAATCCGTTGGGGTCATTCATCCAGCCGATTGGCGGCACCATATGATATACAGGCTTTTTCGCAAGCGGGATCTCCCCGCTGTGCTTAGCCTCGTATTCCCTTGCATCTAATAATCGCTTTGTCATTTCGGTATTCATCAATACTACTTTCCTTTATCGTTTTTTATTTTTCTAATTTTGTGTAATAGCTGTCGAGGTTCTTCTGCATAATCTCAAGATAACTATCCAATCCGTAGCCCTTCAGAGCCTCAAGATATTCATCCCAGCCATCGTCTACATTTCCGTTCATAACGAATTCAGACTTCATTCTGTTTACATAGCTATCCAAATCAGTTGTGTAACGGCTGACTTCGTCAAGATCCTCCTGGCTCATGAAAATGTTTGGATAAACATAATCATTGTGCATATCTTTTTCGTATACATCCTTAATCCAATCCAGACGATACTGTGCATCCGGTGGGCAGGTGAAATACTTTCCGTAGTACACATCTAAAATTGCAAGCGGTCCGCCAACCATCTGTGCATTACGCACTTCGTTTGGTGAAGCACCGTTTAAGTCAGCATGCTTGAGCATTCCGTCTTCAGTCTTTTCAAAGATGTTTGCTGTGTCTGTTGCACCGTAGGTTCCCCAGTTGTTCTGAGCAGACTGCTGAGGCTCATACATTAAGTCAAGCCACATTGCAGCCAAATGAGTATCTCTGCATTTGCTGGTCAATACGCAACGACCTCTCTGTAATCCACTTGTATCACTGCGGCTTGCGCGTGGTGCATTCTTCTGTCCGTCCGGACCTGCCAATGCAGGAAGCGGAACATAGTCATCCAGAGATGGAACAATATTTGCTGCGTCCCAGGTAAAGCACAGACCATAGCGTCCTGCTTTTCCTTTTTCTACATAAGTAGCCCAATCCTGAGTATATGCTTCCGGATCAATCAGGCCTTCTTCTGCCAGCTGGTGCATCCATTTTAAGCCTTCTTTATATCCGTCCTGAGTTGCTGTATATACAACTTTCTTGTCGTTTGATACTGCAATATGATCAGGAACATCGCCGTATCCTTCGCCAAATGCGCCAAGGATGAAGCCCATATCTTCGTTTCCGCCGTTCATGATGAATGACATTGGAATGGTCTGTCCGTTTCCTGCCATATCATTTTCTTTGAATGCAAGCAATGCCTTCTCCAATTCCTCTGTTGTAGTAGGAACTTTGAGATTTAACTTATCCAGCCATGTCTTGTTGATAAATGGCATACCACCGATGGTCTGGATTGCTTCCTTTCCGGAGCCCAGCTGTTCAATCCATGGGAATGAATAGATGTGACCGTCCGGTGCTGTAATCATCTCGCGGTACTGTGGATTGTTATCCAAAACGGACTTGAGATTTGGCATATAATCCTCAATCAAATCCTCAACCGGAATGATAACTCCCTGCTTTGCATAGCGGAGCAAATCATAGTCTGACATATCTGCGTCAAACAATCCGTCCGGAAGACTCTTTGCATTGGAAAGTGCTAAGTTTTTCTTGTCTGCGAACTGATCTTTGACATAACATGTCCATTCGATTTTCACGTTTGTCTCATCCTGTAATCTCTGGAAAATCAGTCGCTCATTCGGTTCTTGTGTGCTTCCCGATTCGGCACTTGTGATAAATGACAGCGTTGCTGTCTCCTTTAACGGAAATGAATAATCAGAGATTTCTGATTTTGCTGTTCCCGCATTTGATCCCCCACAGCCACTCAATCCTGCAACCATGGATGCAGCGAGTACCATAGAAACTAGTCTTTTGATGTTTTTCTTCTTCATACCTTTCACCTTTCTTAAAAAATTTTTTATATATCTATCCCTTCACAGACCCCATCATAACTCCTTTTTCGAAGTACTTGTGGAAGAAAGGATACATAATCAACAGCGGTATACTCGACACAACAATGGTCGAATATTTCAGTAACTCGGCAAGCTTTGACATCTCTGCCATACTTGCAATATCTGCAATCATGCCCGGCTCCGGTGTGTTTTGAATCAGGATGGATCGCAATACCAACTGCAATGGCTGCATGTCGGCATTATTTAAATAGATCATCTGATCAAAGTAGGAATTCCACATTCCAACAAACTGATACAACGCCAGAACACAGATAATCGGCTTACAAACCGGAAGAAGAATTTTCACAAAGTGAACCAGCTCCGAAGCTCCGTCTACCGCAGATGCTTCTCTTAATTCCTCCGGAATCGACTGATAATAAGTACGGGCCAGAATCATATTCCATACATTAAAGGCATTCGGGATGATGATTGCCCAGATTGTATCAATCATATTCAAGTTGCTGATCAACAAATAGGTCGGTACCAAACCACCGCCAAAAAACATTGTGATTACGAAAAAAGTGTTAAAGATTTTCTTTCCCACCAAATCTCTTTTTGACATCGGATATGCCGCAAGAATCGTAACCAGTACCGAGATAAATGTAAATGAAACCGAATAGATGACTGAATTCTTAAATCCCACCCAGATCATTTTATTTTCGAACACGCGCTTGTATGCAGAGAGCGTCCAGTCCGACACTTTGAAACTGATTCCCTGGTTCCGAAGAATGGTCGGATCCATAAAGGATGCAATCAGCACATAGATAATCGGGACGATAATCGCAAGCACGAACAGTCCGAGCATCGCAAATCCACCTATGTAAAAAATTCGATCTGCAATTGATTTTTTTCTTATTTTATTGAACTTCATTTTTTAAATCCCCTGTCCATCATTCAACTTACTTACGACTTTATTGACTGCCAAAAGCAGGATGACATTGATTACGGAATTGAATAATCCGACTGCAGTCGAGAATCCGTAATCGCCATTGAGCAAACCAATCTTATATACATAGGTTGCGATAATTTCAGATGATGGAATATTCATATCTGTTTGTAATGCATAAGCCTTTTCGAATCCGATGCTCATGATGTTTCCGGCCTGCAGAATAAACTGAATCACGATGATGTTTCGAATTGCCGGCAAATCCACATGCCAGATTTGTTGAAATACATTTGCGCCGTCCATGATTGCAGCTTCCGTAAGCTCCTGGCTTGAGTTTGCCAAGGATGCTGTGTACAGTACAGATCCCCATCCTGCACCTTGCCAGATTCCGCTTGCAATGTAAATGGATCGGAACGCATCCGGATTTGACATAAAGTCTGTAGTCGTCCCCATCAGACCGTTTAGCGGGCCGACAGGAGAAAGGAAAATTTTAACCATACCGCAAAGTACGATGACCGAAATAAAATTCGGAAGATATATCAGCAGCTGAATCTTACGCTTGATGCCTTCTCTGCGAATTCGATTTAAAATCAATGCCAGAATAATCGGAACCGGGAATCCCCACGCCAGACCATAGGCACTCAGCTTTAAGGTATTCAACAGATATTTGACAAAATCAGGCGATGAAATGAATCGCTGAAAATATTTCAAACCAACCCATTGACTTCCCATGATTCCCTGGAAGGTGTTATAGTCTTTAAAAGCAATCAGCACACCACCCATTGGGATATATTTAAAAATAAATGTCAGCAATACGGCAGGCAGCAAGAAGATGACATAAAGTTGCCAATTCTTTTTTACATATTTCCATTTGCCCATTCTTCTACGCCCTTTGTTTACATTTGCACCATTCATGGCTATTCCTCCGCTTTCTTTGTAAACAAAATGTAACATTATTATGTGCATTTGTCAATTCTCTTATTCAATTTTACGCGTAATGCACAATATGATTAAGCCGTTTTTGTGCAATTCACTCACTAAAAGTTTACATTTGACACTTTTTGTAAAATCCGTTATGATATTGTCATAAGGAGACGCAAACATATGAGTAAGAAAAGAGTCACTGTACAGGATATTGCCGACGAACTCGGTTTATCCAGAAATACAGTTTCGAAGGCGATTAACGGAACCGGTTCTATCGCCGAAGATACTAAGCAAAAAATATTCCAAACTGCAGCACAACTGGGCTATAAGCAATTTGCAATGCCTGCTGCGATTGTTCCGGAGACAAAATCATCACCGATTTTGCCTCGCCACAAAGAAATATCATTATTTACACATACACTTTTGGGACAATCACATTTCGGTTCAAAACTTTTGGATTCATTCCAGCAGCGCATCGGAGAATACGGCTATATTCTGACTGTATATATGATACGCGATTATGAAATTCAAAATCTGTGCCTTCCAATCAACTTCAATCCGGAGCGTTCCGATGGCATTATGTGCCTGGAAGTTTTTTCAGAATCCTACAGTCAGTTTTTGAGTTCGCAGAAGATTCCGTTACTCTTTGTAGATACGGTTGTCAATCATATGGACTTAAATCTTCTCGCGGATTGTATTTATATGGAAAATCGCACCAGTAGCTATCGCATGCTCAAATCGCTGGTGCAAAATGGATGTAAACATATTTCTTTTGTCGGCGATCGTATGCATTGTCATTCTTTCTACGAAAGATGGAGCGCATACTGCCAAATCCATACGGACTACAATCTGCAGCTTGAAATGGATTGCTGCATTCTTGATGCGGATTCAGAGCTTTATTTTGATTTGGATTGGCTTACTGAAAAGTTAAAGGCCTTACCGCATATGCCGGAAGCCTTCTTCTGTGCAAATGATTCGCTTGCGATTGCAATTATGAAAGCGCTACGCCAATTAAACTATAAGATTCCTGACGATGTCATGGTATGCGGATTTGATAATTCCACAGAGGCAACCGTTGTGGAACCTCCTCTGACCACTGTACAGATTCCGAGTTCCTCCATGGGTTATATCGCGGCCGATACTTTGATTTCGCGCATTGACCATCCGGCAACTCCGTTCCGTACAACCTATATCAAAACCGATGTCATCTTCCGTGAATCCACGAAACAAAAATAGAAAAGACCTATCGACAGAAAAATCTGCTCGATAGGTCTTTTTTTGCTTTATTCAAGTCTCGCTCGCGAGACTTGGCGCGAGATTTGCGTCAGCGTAGCTGACATATTTCATATGCAAATCTCTGCGCATCCTCGCGGAGCGTTTATCTCAGTCGGAGATTGCAATCCCGACTGAGATAAATGATTTGATTTATAAAACCGGCGTAATCATAATTTCAATACTTCCGCCATCATAGGAATCATTTCCACAGGCATCAATTCCAAACATAATGATATCGCCCTCATGCACCTCATATACTTCATCAAAGGCACAGGTTCTGGTATCGGAATAATTGCCTTCCGCTCCCATCCACTTTTTCTCTACACCATTGATAAAGATACGCATACAGGTTCCGTTTGCATTCGGGTCAGCAGAGTTTGCTTTTTGTACAAACTGACCTTGTACCCGAACGGTTCCGTCCTTTGCAACCTTCCAACGGTATGCTCCTGCTTTTCCGTCTTTCGGTTCAACATAATCCTTCTTGAGACATGGATATCCATCCCCCGCATACTGCTGATTTGTTTCATCATAGGTAAGCAGTTCGAAGTTTGCACCATTCCACTCACAGGTTCCATAGCTCCAACCATTTAATCCCTGTGCACCAAAGTCATCTCTCAAAGTCGTCCGATTCTCACGCGGATTTTCCGGATCCTCACTTGGCACCGGATCCGGCTCAGGCTCCGGTTCAGGTTCCGGTTCCGGCTCAGGCAATGCTGTTCCTTCCGAGATTCTTACAGATAAGCAGCCGCCGTCTAAGGAATCATTGCCATCACAATCAATTGCAAACATGACAACATCACCCTTATGAACCTCATAATACTCATCAAATTCTACAGATTTCTCGGTAGCGAAATTGCCCTGTGTTCCCATCCACTTCTTCTCAACACCGTTGATGAAGATTCGCATACAGGTTCCGTTCGCTTCCGGATCTTGTGCATTCGCATACTTGGTATATTTGCCTTTCACACGAATCACACCGTTCTTGCCGACTGTCCAGCGATAAGCAGCATTTCTTCCGTTGCCCGGTTCCACATAATCTGCCTTTAATTCCGGTTTGCCATTGTTGTAATATCTGCCTTGCGCTTCGTCATACTCCAGCAATTCGAAGTTTGCGCCATCCCAGTCGCACATTCCGTAATTCCAACCGTTTTCGCCCTGTGCTCCGAAATCATCCTTTAGCACGGTTTCGTTGTTGCGGTCTTTTTTGTATGGTCGAATCTGAATTGCAAGACGACCGCCATCCCATGCTACATTTTCGTTTGCGCCAATCATAAAGGAGATTTTGTCTCCGGCTTTGACTTTTAATTTTGAGAAATTAATGGTATAAACCGTATCATTTCCTTCACCGACTTTACATCCCACTTTCTTATAAGAAAGTCTTTTTTGATTCAGGTAGATCGAAACATTGGTTCCATCCGGCCATGACACATTCGGATCATTATGTCCGAATTTCGTATAATCGCCATAGACATCGATATATCCGTCTTTTGCCACAACCCACTGATAAATCGCATCACTTCCCAAACGCGGTTGTACGAAGTCACTTTTCAGTTCAAGTCCGTCCTGCTTTCTGGACTTGTAGCCAAAGCCATCCTCCGTCTTCACGGTTAATACTTCCGCTTCCGCAAGACTTGCGCCCTCGAGATAGTACCAACCGTTTGAACCCTGATCTCCAAAGTCTTCTTTCAAACTGGCTATATTTTCTTCACTGTCGTTTTTTTCATCTGTTGTAATAACCTTTGCATCCTCAATGGTAAAACGATAGGTTCCGCCATCATAGGCAGTATTTTCGAGTCCGTCCACCATAAAGGTGATACAATCTCCCGGTTTCACCTTTACCTTTTTCACCGACAAGTCTTTGGAAACTTCTTTTTCGGTGTCAGGAGCAAAATATTCTGTGCGCAATACCTTGCTGTTTTTGAACAAGGTTACCTGCACGCCATCCGGCCAGGACGGATTTGCATCTTCATTTATCAGCTTGTTGTAGACCAGCCCCACATTGACTTCACCCTTTTGAGGTGCAACCCATTTCACAATGGCAGCGCGGCCTTTGTTACCCGGCATGATAAAATCTTTTTTAATCTCAATTCCGTCATTGGTGAAATATTTCTCGCCATTCTCACAGCGTTCCACATTTACCGCATAGAAAGGATCCTGATAATATCCATATTGATAATAAAATCCGTTTGTGCCCTGTTTTCCGAAATGATCCATCACGGAAGCATTGTTGTTTTTGGCTGTTGATTTCACATCATTTTCAGTTTCCCCAACCAGCGGGCTGATGGATTCAATCGCAAACTCATATTTGCCGCCGTCATATGCATTGTTCTCTTTGCCGTTTACAACCATGGTAATGTATCCGCCGGCTTTTACATCTACAGAATCCACATCGAGACGCTTCGTAATTTCCTCTTCCCGATTCGGTGCAAATTCCTCCTGATTGAGTAGCTGATTGTTATAATAAATCGAAACCCTTGTGCCATCCGGATAAGATGGATTGGAATCCTCGTTCAGCAGTTTTGTATAAGCCGCTTTGATTCGTACAGCTCCGTCCTGCGCCACCTTCCATTTAATGACTGCAGATTTGCCTTTTCCGGTATTTACAAAATCTCTTTTAATTTCCAGAAAGCTATCGTCCATATAGCGATCTTCTGCTGCATCATACCCTGTCATATTATAGCAGCCGAACGGATCATCACCCTTTCCTTCCTGATAAATCCATCCGTTATTTCCCTGCTCTCCGAAATCGTATTTTGTATCGGCAAAATTCTGTCTTGTTTCACTTGTCTCGTCCACATAGACATCCGATTCATCCGTAGAACCGTTTCGATCTGCAATTCGGATATCAAAGTTTCCGCCATCATAGGAAGCATTTTCATTTGCACAAACTACAAAATACAATCGGTCTGTCGGTTGTACCGAGATTCCTTTTTCGGAATAATATACATCAACATTTCCGCTGTCCAACGGATTGACCTGTTTCGAATATAATTTTTCATCATTGCGATATACTTCCACCGTCACGCCGTCCGGATACTTTGGATTTCCGTCATGCTGCTCAAATTTGGTATATTTCATATCCAAATCAATGGTGCCTGCTACCGCCGGTGTCCAGCTATAGATTGCATTATGGTTCAGCGACGGATGCACAAAGAACTGACTGAAGGTCAGATTCGGCGATGTCTCATTCATGTATGTGTCATTTGCAAAATCCGATACGAATTTGGCATGTTCCACATCTTCTCCATAGAGATAACACCAGCCGTTTTTCCCCTGCTCCCCAAAGTCATCAATGATTGAAGCATTATTATTACTACGGCTCTCTACCTGCTCGATATCCGTTCCCACATGATCCTTGTCGTGAATCGACACATACAACGAACCTCCATCGTATGCATTATTGCTCATCGGATCCACTACAAAGTACAGACTTTCATGTGTTTTCACATCCAAATCCTTCAGGGATGTTTCCAAAAGATTATCCTTCTCGGTGCTTACTTCAACCTGCTTTACAAAGAGCATCTCCTCGCCTTTGTAGACCGCAATCTTGACACCGTCCGGGAATGATGGATTCTTGTCCCCGTTGACATTCTTCACATATGTGAGATTGACATTGACAACACCGTCTTCTGCAGCTCGCCACTCTAAAATTGGCGCTGTCTGGTCTGCCGTATGGCAAAAATCCTTTTTCATCTCCAAACCGGTTGCGCCGATTACGAAATATTTTTCTCCGTCAAAGGATTCCATCCGGTGCGAGCGCTGCGGATGATCCGCATCTCCGTACCGATAAAACCAGCCATTGCTGCCCTGCTCCCCAAAGTCCGCTACATTAAACGCGTTATTGGTTCTTCCGGGCACATCTTTGAAATCCGGTTCTTCGTAATCATCGCCCGCAAACGAAGTCGGCCATGTGGCTGCAAAAGTCTTATCTGCCGTAACCAGTTCCTGTACGCTCGGATGCCCCAGCAGTACAACCGCAACTGCAGATGCTGTGACAATCGCCACAGAACCGGCAGCGATTGATTTTGCCTTCACAGACAATTTCTTAAACTTACGCATTTCCCCCTCCTATTTACTAAGTGAAACATTTTGGAACGATACCGGAGACTCAATGCTGAAAAATCCCCAGTCTGTTCCCTGTGACATATACATACGCGCTGTCAGCGCGACTGTATCATTGACATACATCACTGCGACCCCATCAGAAATCACCAGCGAAACATGAATGGCTTCACAATCCCCAAAGTCAAAATCTACCGTTGTCTGCGGATCCTGCGCATATAATTGGTTGGTATTATAAAATTTGATTTCTCCATGTTTCACATCAAAAACCAAATTCAAATTGCCGACCTGCTCCTCATCCGGATTAAATGCGAATCCAAACAATCCGTCTTTGTTGTAATCAGCAATATCCGCTTCAATCAAATAACTTCCTTCGAGCAACTGCATGCGCACCATCTCGTATTCTTTTCCCGAGAAGCGATAGGAGCTGTCCTTCCGCTCTATCGATTCCGTGTATTGCTGTGGATTGTTATCCAACGGGTGATTCAGCTCTTTGGCGATGGATGAATTGAGCACAACATGAAGGCTTTTATCTGCCTCCTGTACCAGCTCATGCGCCACCATATTGCCACCCCATTCGTAATCACCTCCATCCAGGTGATCCACCTTCGTACCGTTCCAACCTACCAAAAACAATCTGTTTCCATCTGTTTCCAGGCGGCCGGCATAAAAGCCATTTCCGTCAAAGCTATCTTTTTCCGGTTTTTCGAACCCTTTTGTCAGGTCATCTGTTTTTCGATAATGAACCACTCGATTCGGCCACTGATCTGAAAATGTCAAATACCACTCTCCCTGATACTTCAGAAGCGTCGGACATTCCAGATTGGAATCCGATCCCATATCATTTTTGAAGAAAACACCACCGTCAGTCCATGTCTTCAGGTCCTTCGATACATATTTTGCAATAACTCCCATATTGTCTTTTCTGGTGGTAATGAGCATCCAGTATTCATCCTCATCCTCCATATACAAAACATACGGATCTCTGAAGTCATCGGTGGAATATGTCCCGTCCGAGATAAAGGTATCATCCGGCTGTTTCTCCCAGTGTTTCAAATCTGTACTGGTTGCGTGCATAATGGCTTCCTTCGGAGAACGAATGTCATTATGACCGGTATAAAATGCATGATATACATTACTCTTGTCTTTGATCACACTACCGGTTCCCAGTGCATTGTCCTGCGTATCCGCAGATTCGCCGTAGGGAATGACTTCTCCGAAAAACTCATATGAAGTGAAGTCCTCCGTATCCATCAGTGCCCACGGATGATAACCCACTTTGCCATCTCTCATATCTGCCAGATAAAAGATGTGATAGGTTCCACCATCAAAATATGGCATGGTATCGCCGACAAATGACTCAGCCGCCATCGGATACAATGTATGATCCTGTGCCTCCTCCTTCACTGGTGCATTTGCACCATTCTTCCCGCATCCAAACGCTGAGACAAGCATAGCCCCAACTAATGCTATCCCCAGTATTTTTCGTCCTTTTCGCATACTTCCTCCTTGTTTTTCCGCGTTTTTGCGCTAACTTCTTGATAAATATTAGTTTACTACCGCACCATTTTTGCGTCAATATTTTTGCTACATTTGCACCATTTTTGTGAAAATATAGTAGTAAACACTGTGCATTTTTGTGCATATACTGAAAAAAAAGGGGGATTTCATGTGGAATTCACTCCAAAAATGGTGCAATTGACACATTCAGATAAATAAGGTATCCTAAAGAGCATAAAAAGAATTTAAGAAACGGAGAACAGGTCCATGAGCCATCGTGTCACCCTTCAACAAATCGCAAAAGAGCTGGGGTTGTCCCGGAACACAGTCTCCCGCGCACTCAATAATTCGCAGAATGTTTCAGCCGAAACACGTGCGCTGATTTATGAGAAGGCGCAGGAAATGGGATACAAACAGTTTATTGAACCGACGATTGACAATTCTTCGCAATCCAATTTCGAAATTGCGCTTTTCACGCAATCCTTCCCGGGCAGTTCACATTCCGGCTCAAAATTGCTTGAAGCATTTCAGCATAAAATCAATCAAATGGGATACAAATTCTCGATTAATATCATTCGAGATCAGGAGATCCGGCAGCTCAGCTTCCCGGCCAACTTTAACAAAAGCCATGTAGCCGGCATTCTTTGCCTGGAAATGTTTTCTGTTGACTATTGTCAGTTCCTGTGTCGCAGTGAAATTCCAATGTTGTTTGTGGACACACCTGCGATTTCAAAAGCGATTTTGCCGGACTCTGACAAACTGTATATGGAAAACTTTGTCAGCACCCATCGTCTGATTTCCTCACTGATTCAGTCCGGATGCCGACATATTTCTTTTGTTGGAGACCGATATCACTGCCAATCCTTTTACGAACGTTGGCAGGCATATCAGCTGGCATTGACCGACGCAGGAATCCCGATCGATTTATCGCTTTGCATTCTTGCCGATGACACCAGTCCCTACAGTGATCCGAACTGGCTTTGCGAGCAGATTGCCAATCTTCCGGTTCTGCCGGATGCTTTTTTCTGTGCGAACGATTTCCTTTCGCTTTCCTGCTACAAAGCCTTGCGTTTTCTTGGTAAAAAGGTTCCGGACGATACCATGTTGTGCGGATTCGATGATGCTCCGGAAGCATCGCTCCTTGATCCGGGGCTGACCACCGTCCACATTCACAACCAATCCATGGGAATTTTGGCAGCCGAGCTGCTTCTGTCACGCATCAAAAATCCCGCTATCCCTTATCGAACCAGTTACGTCGACAGCGAGATCATATATCGTGGTTCCACAAAAAAAGTCCTGCGCTAATGCGCAGGACTTTTTGTACATCCTTCAAATCAATCACAAATCAAATTGAGCAACAACCGCCTGAAGTTCCTGGGCATTTTCGGCCAAACGATCCGAAGCCTCCGCAACTTCGTTGGAGGATGCCGTCTGTTCCTGCGAAGCAGCAGAAACACTCTGGGTCTCATCCGCAACACTGATGCTCATGCTTTCAATTTTTTGAATATTATCCGCAATGGTATCCGTGCCGACAGACAGATGATCCACAATCTGACTCATGCGGGCGGATTGTTCTGAAATCGAATATACCATCTCAACAATATTTCCAAATGTCGCGCCGGCTTCATTTACCGTCTCTGTTCCTTCTACCACAGACTGAGCACCGATCCGCATTGCGTCAACTGCCTCCTCGGATTTTTTCATAATATCCGAGATGAGCGCGGTAATATTGAGCGCTGCCTGATTCGACTCATCCGCAAGCTTGCTGATTTCTGTTGCAACAACTGCAAATCCTTTTCCCATCTGACCTGCCCTTGCAGCTTCTATCGAAGCATTTAATGACAGTAAATTCGTCTGTGTTGCAATCTCCGAAATGGTATCTACAAAATTCTCGATATTCTTAAGCTGTTCACCCAGATTTTCCACTTCTTGTGCGGAATTCTCTACAGACGCTTTAATCGACTGCATCATATTCGTCGCATTGGTCATATCTTCCGCACCCTTTGTGGCCGCCTCATTGGTGCTTCCGATCATCTCGGTCGTGCGATTGATTGCCTCTTTAAATTCACTCATATTGCTGACGAACTGTTTGGTTTCGTCACTCGCATATTCCACCGCTTCGATCTGTGTATTGCATGAGCCGGCGACTGATGTGCAGGAAACCGCAACCATTTCACTGGCTTCCGCAGACTGGGATGCACTTGCCGTCAGTTCTTCCGACGCCGATGCCACATAGGATGTTGTATCACTGATTTTGAGCATCAGATTTCTGATATTTCTATGCATCAGTTCCATCGCAGAAGCAATCTGACCAATTTCATTGTTCTCGCGCTTCAGTCTGACCACCTTTTGCATGTCCTCATTTTCCGTAAAATCGCTGTTGGACATACGAGTCATCTGTCCGGTAACCAGAATGATCGGCTTTGTGATGCGCTTGCCCATATAAATGGAAATGGCCACGCCAATCACAATCAAAACTACCACAACAACAACTGACCGGATAATGCTTTGGGTCAATGCCGCCTGTGTTTCCTTCTCATGTGCTTCTACGAGTGTATCGATATAATCAACCCATACACCGGTTCCCATAACCCAGTCGAACGGTTCATAATAAGCCGTATAATTAATCTTCGGCAAAGGTTCCGTCTCATTTGGTTTCGCAAACATCAAATTGGTATATCCGCCACCGGACTGCATGCCGTTTTTGATCATTTCCTGAATGAAATATGTGCCGTTCGGATCAACCGAATCCCATCTGGACTGACCTTCTGTATCCCGTCCCAGCAGAACCACATTGATTCCTTCAGAGGTATCTACCCAAAAATAACCGTCGCCGTCATTGTAACGCAGCTCGCGGATGATGTCCGCCGCAGCCTTCTTTGCCTCATCAAGTGTCATTGTCCCCGCTTCATATCCTGCATTCATACTTGCGCAAATACTCATCGCTTCCTGCGTTTCATTTTTCAGCTCCGCCTTGATATCCTCCAGCAAACGCTCTTTATATTCCTCCGATTGCGTTTTATTGTTGCTTACGGTGCTGACTACTGAAAATGTTTCAATTAACAACGCGGTTACCAAAACTGCCAAAAAAATGGATCCGACGATAACCGTCATTAACGAGCCCTTTTTCCTAGTCATAATACATTCTCCTTCTAAAATGATGTTTGCCTACAGTATGAATAGATTTTACACCTTTTAGTTCAGAAAATAAATATTATTCTTACTTTTTATCAGACTTCTGTACTATTTTTGTGCATTTTTTCTGATTTTTCTAGTCCATTGTTTTCAATGCGACATCCATAGGAATCTTTCGAATTCGGCCCAAATCAATGACCGACACAAACACATAACCAACTAACAGGTATCCGACTGCAAGAATCATCGATTCCGGTTTCATATAAAACACAAAATATCCATCCATCTGCAGCATGAAAATGTGAAAAATCCAGACCATCAAAACATATCCAACCGCAAACCCGATCAATGTGGCAACGATTACGGCAATTGTTGTCGGTATCATATACAGGGATACAATTTCTCTGTTTTCAAATCCCAAAATCTTAATCATAGAAATCGAATGTTCATTTTTTTCGATGATTATTTTGGTCAGCAGATAAATCAATGCGGCTGTCATAACAATCAGCGCATACCGAAATACATTCATCAATCCTCCCATAGAATGATTCAGCTGATTGGTCACTTTCAAAATATCCTCTTGGGTAATAACCGTCGCTATATACTGGTTGTTGATATCCGTTATTTCCCTACGCGAAAAGAATCCGTCAAATGCGTTCGCATCCTGACCAAACAGATTACGATACGCATCCTGAGGCATAAAAACAGCAATTCCGCCATCATAATTCACGCGGCCCACCACTTTAAAATGATATGTTTTGTTCTCATATTCCGCATGCAGCGTAATCTCATCTCCGTCCTTCAATCGAAATTTGTCCGCAAATGCACTAGAGAGACAAACTTCGCCTTTTTTCAGCTGCACATCTGTCCTGATATATGCGCTGTCGTCTGCAATTCCATATACTGTCACAGCTTCATCTCCACCGCTTCCCATTCCGGTTCGGAATCCGCCTTGTTTTTTTTCATATAACAGAGTCGTCGCACTGAACGCTTCCGCAGTCGCTTCCTTCGTATCAATCGTCTGGCCGGCAGCGTCCCTGTAATCCATCAACATATATTGATATGGCGCGAACATCATATCCGGCGCTTTGGTCGAATAATTGTTTAACGAATCCGGCAGACCAAAGGCAAAGCACATCATCAGCTCGATAAAAATGACCCCGAATATCAAAATGACATAATTGGGAAGATTCTGAAACAGATTGCGCAGTCGGAACCGTCTCAAAAAAGTCCACCTCGGTAAACGTCTTGCCTTGGTACGTTTCACCTTGTTCAAGTCATGGCGAAGGAACCGCAATGGGCTCAACTGCATCTTACGCACAATCACAAGCAGATTGATGACAAACATCAAAACAAGAGGGATCACCGTCGTCTTAATCAAAGCTGTATTGCTCCAGACCAGATGGCATGTCGGCAGGCTGTAACTATTGTAATACAGGTTCACAGCCACGTTTCGAAATGCTGTATATCCCAAAATATTGCCAATCAAAGCGCCTATCAGTGTCACAATAATCGGCATCGACATATAATGCATAATCATTTCACGTTTGCTGTATCCTGACGCGCGCAGGGTTCCGATTACCGATGCCTCTTTTTCAATTGTATTACTGATGGTAATTGCAAAAATAAATGCAATGACTCCAATCAAGATATAACACAGGATTCCCGTCATGGTAGAATCCCCTTCAATATCAGACGGCGCAAAGTTGCTCGCCTGTCGCAGATACTCCGGCAGATAATCCTCAATTCCGTTTCCCGCAGCATAGACCACGCCAGCCAGGTGTTTCAGGAAATCTTCCGCCATATCCGCCTCTTCTATCTTGTCTGACGGTTCGTTTTCATATTGATAGGCATAATTGTAATGCATACGCGCGTCAAGTGATTCAAATGCTTCAGGCGTAACCATTGCAACATCAAATCCAAACGCGTCAAACATCAAATCATTGTTGGATTCATGAAGTGTCAGGTAATTCACATAAGACAGCAATCCAACAATTTCAAAGGTATGGTTTCCTACTTTGATTTCATCTCCAATCGATAATCCGACATTGTCCGCATGCATTCTGTCAATTGCGATTTCATCGACATTCTCCGGAGCACGTCCACTGAGGAACGATGCCTGATTGACTTTTGCATCGCTTCGGAACACGCGCACTGTCGTTTCATGCGCATGATCCTGTTCTTTTGTCTCCGACTCATCACGATAGAACTGCTCATAAATCCGGTCGACATATTTTTCCCCAATCTGCTCAAGCAATTCCGGTGTGGCTTTTTTTGACAGTTCAAAACTTCCGTCTTCGAGGTTCAATTCTTTTTTCCCCGAATCAATTGCCTCAAGCATACTCTCGCGGCCTACATACATTCCTGAGATTACGCCAATCATCATCACCAAAAAAACAATGATAACAATATATTTTCGCCAGTCTGTTTTCAACTCCTTCGGGATTCGTTTGATCAGTGGATTTCTCATAACCATTCCCCCTTACCAGTCCAGCTCATACGCTGAGATTTTTTGCGTATTTACATCATTGTGCCGAACCACACCATCGCGCAGTTTGATTACATGGTCCGCCATCGCCTTAATTGCTTCATTGTGCGTCACCATGATGATGGTGTTGTTATATTTGTGGTTACAATCCTCTATCAATGCCAATATTTCTTTGGATGTCTTGTAATCAAGCGCGCCTGTCGGTTCATCGCACATAAGAATGTCAGGATTTTTTACCACTGCGCGTCCGATAGAAACTCTCTGTTGTTGTCCCCCGGACAATTGACTCGGATATTTGTACTTATGATCCTGCAGTCCCAATGTCGATATTACTTCTTCCACATCCAGTGGATTGTCTGAAAGATATGCACCCACCTCAATATTTTCTTTGACATTGAGATTCGGAATCAGATTATATTGCTGAAATACATATCCCAAATGTTTCCTTCTGTACAATGTCAGCTGTTTTTCATTCATCTCCTCAAGCTTATCCCCTGCAATACTCACAAAACCTTCGTCCGGAGTCTCAATGCCTCCAATAATATTCAGGAGTGTCGACTTGCCGGATCCCGATGGCCCGAGCAACACACAGAATTCACCTCTTTTCACCGAAAAATTCATCCCCCGCAAAACTTCCTGTCTCGCTTCTCCCGATCCAAAGCTCTTTTTCAAATTTGCAATTTCCAAGAATTCCATTGCCATCACTATCCTCCTTTGTTCTTACTACAAGACAAATCATACCACTTTTAGTTAGTTATGGCTAACCTTTTCTTAAAAAAAATTTTATCCCATGCAAAAAGCCCCCAACAGCTTTTGTTGGGGGCATCTTAATTCGTTTTACAGATATGTTTCCTCATATTCAGCAATCGGAATCGGTTTGCTGTAGTAGTATCCCTGGATAATCTCACAGCCAAGGTCGCGAAGCCTGTCAATCTGTACACGGCTTTCCGCTCCTTCTGCAAGGCAGACAAATCCCAGTTCTTTTGCGAGATTGATGATATGTCGCAAAAGGATAATATCTTCATTGCGTTTTGCATCGCCGGCAATCTTGTCAACGAAACTCTTGTCTATTTTCAAAGTATCAATCGGCATCTGTGTCAACAGCGACAGCGAAGAATAGCCAGTCCCGAAATCGTCCATGGATATTTTAAATCCGCGTTCCCGCAGTTTTTTCAGTACGAACAGCATGCGTTCCATATTGTCGTAGGAAGCGCTTTCGGTAAGTTCGAAATCAATCAGTTGATGATCCACGCCGTAGGAATCAACAACATCGGTAAGTTTATCAATCAGATTTTCATCATTCATACGCATACGGGACAGATTCACGGAAACAGGATAAAGAGGTTTTCCCTCCCTTTTCCAGCGGCACATGGTCTCACAGATTTTTTTCAGAACAAGATCATCGATTTTGTCAATCGTGGCATCTTGTTCAAAATACGGAATGAATCTGTATGGCGGCAACAATTCCTTGTTTTTGTAATTCCAGCGAACGAGCGCTTCGGCCCCCTTGATTTTTTCCGTCCCGATATCAAATTTAGGCTGAAGATACACGACGAATTCATCCTGCTCAATCGCTGTTTCCACATAGGCTTTTATGAAATTACGCCACGAAAGGTCGTCATGCATTTTATCTGTGTAAAATACAATCTCTGTCCCTTTTTTGTCTGTACAAAGCGCCTGTGCCATCTTCGCCGCATCCGCAACCCGGTTTCCCAAAAGCATAGCTCGTCGCATGGGAACCACTCCGCATTTAAAATAAATTTTATAGCACAGATCTTCTTCCAACACAGAATTGCGCTCAAACAACTCCTGTAGTTTCTGCTTCAGTTCCTGCTCCGGCATATCCCGAAGGAGCATCGCAAAATTATCATTATGACACCGTGCGCTCGCATAGACAAAATCCGATTCCTTCATCGCTTTTACGATGTTGCTCAAAACCTTATTGGCAGCAATATGTCCATACGCTTCATTGATCACGCGGAACTGTTTGATATCAAAGTGCGCAAAGGCATAATCATTAATTTTTCTGTCTCCCGGAACCTCCAAAAAAGCTTCCAGATGATTCCAGTTGTAATTGCCTGTGATGTGATCCGTAAATGCAAGCTTGTATAATTCTTCTTTTTGGAACCAATCATACTCATCCTTCATCACATGAATTGCCCTGTCATTGTAAAGTTTCCATTTATGCAGGATTCTGAATTTACTATAATCATGAAAAACAGCGATTATTTCAGGGGCATCTTCCATACTTAAATCGCTGTAAGGCCTATGCGCATCATCCTCGCCGGCAATCTCTTCAAATATATTTCTGACAAATGGAAGATTGATTTCTGTATCATCGTCAATTTCGATGGAATAAAAAAATGATTCCTCCAGCTCAAGCGATTTCAATTCGGTTGGATAGTCAACGCGCGGATCATTGCATCGAAATTCAATACCTATCACCTCTTTCTGCAGGTGACGAACATAAAACACCCCGGGATAGTCATACACGCCAAAGCAGTCCGCATATTTTTCTACCGCCGGTGGAATCATCCCCTTATAAAAAGACTGTATATCTTCCCCGGAAGCCTCTATATAATAGAGCATTCGCTTCGGCTTATACAGCTGGTTTAATCTGTTAATGATCATTTTTTACACTCCCTCTCCCAATTTATTCTCTTCGCATAGTGATCCTCATGAGTGGCACTCCAAGAGCGATACCAACCACAAAAGAAATACCATGCGTCACCATGCAGGATACATCAAACAACTTCAAATCTCCATTCATTATATTTCCCAAAATCACATACCCAATCATCCAGTTTCCATACCAGGTTCCCAATCGAAACGGTTCAATTCCCGGATTTAGGAATTGCATTGTCAAAATCAAACCAATAATGGCAAATATACAAACTGAACCACCAAATATGTATTCTGATTCGTTATAAATGAATGCAATGACAAGATTCGTTATCGTTGCGCATAAAACGCTATAAATCAACAAAACAGCCCCATTTATTTTATGATTCAGATAGATCGTAATAAAATATATCGCCAGACAATTTGCAAGTAGGTGAACTATGTTTGTGTGCAAAAAAGATGCTGTAAAATAACGATAAATTGCTCCCCGCTCCACACTAATCCCCTTAGCAAACAGCCATTGACCGATATTGAATAATTGATCAAGAATATATACTGCTATCCAAATTCCAATCATTGCATAAATAGATACAATACTATTTTTCATACCTCGTGATATCCTTCAATTTAAGTCGATAAACAATAAATTAGTATGGCCTGCTGAACTCTTAAAAGATTCTTTTTGAATTCATATCCCACAAAATAATCTGAATTGATTACATCCTCTGTAACCTCTTCACCTTTATAAAATGGTGGACACGGATTCAAAATAGCGTTTTCATTAGCTATACTCATCAACTCTTTCGAGATCTGATAATCTTTAAAATCCTCTATCATACTTGAAGGAATAGAATCTGTGCATATTATATCTGTTCCGACAATAGCCTCCTTCAAATTCTCATTACAAGAAACTCCAGGGACTTGATATCTGGACGGGCTACTCTGATTCAAACGAAAGCCAAATGCTTCTGCCGCCTCTTTCCAGGCTCTCCCTATATTTCCATCTGCACCAACAAACAGATAGTTATCTCTTAAATAGTCAGTTCTTATTTTGGAAAGAGTGTATAAATCTGACATAATTTCACATGGATGGTTTTCATCTGTCATAGCATTTACGACAGGTATACTCAGCGTATTAGCCATTATTTCAAGCATTGAAATGTCCCTGTGCCTTACTATAACAGCATCAGCCCAGTTTTGGATATATCCGCATACATCCCTGATATCTTCTTTTTATCAAGCGTTGCCGGATCAAATAATATGGTTTGCCCTCCAAGAAGATATACCCCTTTTTCAAAAGATACCCTAGTTCTTATGCTAGATGCAGGAAAGAACATAACGATAGTTTTTCCCTGCATAAAACCATTATACTTCTCAATGGTATCAGCAATTTGGAAAATCTTCAGAAGCTCACTTTTTGTGTAATCGGTAAGTCGTATAAATGATTTCATACTTCAAAAACTGCCTCCAATGATATTTGATATACTCCACGTTCTTTTGAAACATTAACAAGCGTATCTAAGGTTTTATAAGCAAACCCTTGTCGTCCGCCACATTTACGTTTTGAGTAGTCCTATTTAACTTTCCTCTTGGATCATTTTCTTTACCGCCTTATCAAAATCTGATTCAATAGGCTGGGTCTTGTTAAATATCTCATATTCAGCATTGGCCTTATCCATTGCCTGCTTATGAGATATTCTTCCGTTATCCTTAAGAATCTTGTACTGACGGAATTCAAGAAAAGCATTTACGCTCTTTTCAAACTCTTCCATCGTGAATACATTCTCACGCTCAATCAAATCCTCGATATAATCAAAATATCCAGTGACAGCACGTTCCAATTGACGAATCTGCTTTGCTTCCAAATAGTTCTTTGCAACTGAAACATCTGATTTCAGTATTCTGCCATCCGGAGCATTCTTCCAGGTTGTAAGTCCCATATGTTTTTTCTCATGATCTGCTGAATCATATACTATCTCTGCAGCAGTATGATTTGTGATTGCATAATGAAACTTGTTCTGTATCGTTGCATAAAAATGATAAGCCACTTCGGAATCTTTTGTGTAATCAATGCTACACTCAGCAAAAATATCTGTAATCTGCTGCCAGATACGCCGTTCGCTGGCTCGGATTGAACGAACACGCTCCAACAACTCGCGGAAGTAATCTTTTCCGAAAGCAGTTTTCCCTTGCTTCAGACGGTCGTCATCCAGAACAAAACCTTTTGTCATATATTCTTTAAGAACTGTAGTCGCCCAGATGCGAAATTTTGTTGCTTTAATTGAATTTACACGATATCCAACAGAAATAATTGCGTCCAGATTATAGAAAACCGGCGTTCTCTTTACATCTCTGTTTCCTTCTCTTTGAACTATTTCCATTTTGGAAATAGTTGCCTCCTTCACCAATTCACCTTCATCGTATATATTCGAAAGGTGCTTCGATATGTCAGGCACTTTGACACCAAAAAGCTCTGCCATCGCCTTCTGTGTTATCCAAATACTCTCGTCTTTAATGTATGCATCAACAGAAACATCTCCTTCATCGGAATGATAGAGAACCATTTCCATCTGCTTATCAAAATCTCTCATAGAAGGTTATCCTCCTTCCCTTTCACCAGTTTCACATAAGAATCCGCTTTTCAGTTGCTCACGCGCGTAAGGAGCACGCAGCTTTCGACGTCGTTTTCGTTGAGCAACACCTTGCCACCAGCTTCAGCGTCATAATCTACGCGGAATTTAAATCTGATTCGCTTCAGGATGCTTCCATTTTCCTGTCTTTCAGGAAACAGGTCAATCCTCTCAATAAGTGTATATAAAAACTCTTTTCTCTCCAAGTCGGTCATTTCTTCAAACATTTCATCGAATTGGAGAAGAACTTTGCAGAGCTGCTTTGATGTCAGGTTCTCATCATAGGCTCCGGATATCTTATCAGTCACATCATCGATCTTTTCTTCCAGGTCAGCGATCCTGTCATAAAGTGTATCCAGACGGTCTTGCATGTCCTGATACTTTCGATCGTAATGCCTGTCTGTAACATCCAATCTATCCAGCTGCTGCATCAGCTTGTCCTTCGCTCCGGTTGCCTGTATCAGCTGAGTCCTGAGTCCTTCACGCTCTGCTTCAAAGCTTGATACATCCACCTTCTCATCCAGCTTGCCTCTGATGAAGGCTTCAAACCGTTCATCATTTACCATATCATGGATGACACCTATTATTTCGGCATCTGTATCAATCTGGTTAAGTGAAGGTTTGAAATCGCATTTCTTATCAGTGCCTTCAATCCGCTTTCGGTGCAAACATCGATAGTAGAATGTGGAATTCACCTTGCCGCTTGGATACTTCTTTCGCCGAACTGTCCCTGCAAGAGAAGCTCCGCAGATCGGACATTTCAGAATACCCGCCAGAAGATGTTCATGATCGAGATCATGTATCTTATTCCATTTGACACCAGTCTCTTTTCGTTTCTCTCGGGCTTTGTTCCAAGTATCTTCATCTATGATAGCATCATGCCTTCCATCAGCGACAAGATAATCATCCTGCTTAACTCTTCGATATTGATCTCTGGTTCCTTTGACTTTTTCAGTAGCGCTCTTGCCATATACAATCTTGCCAACGTAAACTGGATTATCAAGTATCTTCATGATATGGCTGCGAGTGAAATAATTTACTTCAAAGTCACGGCTCGTATTTTTAGTATAACCATGATCATTCAGGTAATTGCTGATGGAGTCAGCTCCCATATCGGAATTGATGAATTTATCAAAGATCACCTTAACGATTTCAGCTTCTTTCGGATCAACAACCAGCTCACCTTTTTCTTTATCCAGGCGATATCCGAATGGAGCCAATCCTCCGTTCCACTTACCCTCTCTTGCTTTCTGCTTCCGGCCTTCCATTGTCTGAACAAGAATGTTCTCACGTTCGATCTCTGCAACAGCTGAAAGAACAGTGATGGTCAACTTTCCAGAATCCTTGGAAGAATCAATTCCATCCTCAACACAGATCAGATTCACACCATAATCCTGAATATACTGAAGAGAATTCAGAACATCTGCAGCATTTCTTCCGAAACGCGAAAGCTTGAATACCAGAATGTATGAAACACCATCTCTGTCATCAGCGATATCCCGAAGCATCTGTGTAAATTCTGGACGTCCAGTTATGTTCTTTCCGGATCTTCCGGCATCGCAATACTCCCTTACGACCTCCATTCCCTGATAATCAGCAAACTTGTTAAGTCGCTCTCTCTGAGCTTCCAGACTGTATCCTTCCACCTGCATGGAAGTGGAGACGCGGATATATATGTAGCATTTCTGCTGCTTCTTTTTCTTCTTTTCTGTCATACCGCATCCTCCCTGTACTCGACATCCTGCTCCATCAAATCATAGAACTTCAGTGCCTCCATGATCAGCAGTTCTTTTTCTTTCGTGCACTTCGGCACATGGTTCTTATTCTTCTCTGGTTTATTATAGGCTTTTCCGATCTCCAGTCCGTACTTTCTCTTGATTTGTGCAATATAGAGAGTAGGAACCTTTACATCATGCTTTTCCAGAATATAGGCCTTGATAGCAGCATAGGTTCCTTTACGGACAATTACTTTCTGACTGCCATCAGCCTGCTTCTTCATGATGATATTTCCCTTACCCGGCAACTCAATATCAATATCCGTACAATCCAGTCTGAAGGATACCATATCCTCAGGTTTTGTATTCTTTGCCAACGGTTTACCGTCAAATACCATCGGAAATTTGAAGGATATGCTTTTTATAATCTTGCCATCTGTTCTATCTTCCGAAAAGAGCTCAATATCATCTACAAATGCCTGGAACATTTCCTTCCGCTCTTCCTCTGACATTTCCTCGTACATCAGAGGCAGGTTCTCCATAAATGTCATAATCTGAACTGTAGAATCCGCCTTTTGTTTCAGTGCCTCCAGCTTTTTCTTGGTTGAGATAACATCCATTTCCAGATCACCAATTCGATCATATATGCTGTCGAGCTTATCAGATGTCTCTTCATATTTCCTGTCATAATCCTTACCAAGAGGATTCAGTCCATCAAGCTTTTCTCCAAGCCGGTCTTTGGTCAGCTCCGCTTCCCTAAGTTCCTTACGGAGATCCTGGAGCCGCTTTTCTGTCTTTTCAAGATTCCCTTGATGACCCAAGGCCGCCTGCAAAGCATCTTGAAATTCCCTATATGTCTGAAGCTTTTGCAGGATCTTCATCACCAAACCATCTATGATTTCCTGATTTAAGCTCTGATCGAATGGACATGTTTTCCCATTCTGTCTTGTATTGTATCGGCACTTATAATAATAAATCGGCTTATAGTATCCATCACCTTTCAGGTTCTTCGTTCTGCTAATCATCCCGGTGAGTCCCTTACCGCAGATCGGACATTTCACAATTCCTGAAAGCAGGTGCACATGACCACCATCATCTACCCTTTTGTATCGTCCGGCGATTTTAGTTCTCTTTGCATGAACGCTATCCCATACTTCAGGCGAAACAATAATCTCGTGCTTACCCTCAGCCATGATGATATTATCCTCATCCTGCTTTATGGTCTTTCCATCCCTGTCCTTCTTATTGGTTCTTCTGTTGTAATAAACTCTTCCACAATAAAATGGATTATCCAGTACTCTTGAAACAAATTCATAAGTGAATGGTTTCTGCTCTCCTTTTCCAGAGATACGAACCAGATTGCTTTTATTCAACTCATACGCTACCGCAGAAGCTGACATGTTTTCTTGCTGATATAACTCATATATCATTCGGATTACTTCTGCTTCTGGTGGAACCAGAACCAGCTCATGATTGACATTCTTATAGCCATAGGGAACTGCACCACCAGTCCACCCACCTTCCAGAACCTTCTGCATTTTACCGGCCATGAACTGAACGGTAATATTTTCTCTCTCCATCTCAGCGACAGCAGAAAGAATTGCAAGCGTCAGCCTTCCCCCCTGAGTGGAGGAATCGATGGCTTCCTCTACACTCACCAAATCAATGCCAAAGTCTTCGAGAAGCTGCAGTGATTTCAAGATATCTGCAGCATTCCTGCCGAATCGAGATAATTTGAATACCAGGACAAAAGCAATATCGTCCTTCTGACTCTTAATATCCGTCATCATCTGTCGAAATGCCGGACGTCCCTTGATGTTCTTCCCGGATTTACCAGCATCACAGTAGTTTCCGACAATCTCCAGCTCTCTGTATTCAGCATATGCCTTAAGGCTTTCTTCCTGTGCATCAAGACTATACCCTTCGATCTGAGCGGCGGTGGAGACTCTTGTATAGATATAGCATTTCTTCAACGATCTCCGCCTCCTTTCTTTGGGTGTTGCTCTTTGTCACACAGTTATTCCTTGTTTGATACTATACCACGATATCGACAGATTTTCAATACAGTTTTCAAATGAAAAACCGGCAATAGGAATCCTCCCACTGCCGATTTCTCACCACGCTTGAATATGATTTACTCTGCAACTGTATCTTCTGATTCTTTGTTTGCTTCCAACCGTTCTTTCTCTTCTATCTTAGCAAGAACCTTTTTACCGTACTTTTGTATCATACGCGCCATGAACTCAGCAGCGATAATCATATTCTGTCTTGATTTTTCATCATCTTCGGGCATACATACTTCAATGCCGTTCTTCATGAAAGTTGTCATTCGTGGCACCTCCGGGAATCAAAGTGAGGTTCTTCCCTCCTATCTTCCTAAGCGCCTTTGGGAATTATTTTTCCGGTCAGAAGGCAAAAAAAATAACGGCCAGCAGAGAACTCAGTCTCCACCAGCCGTCATTCTTAAATCCTACGGACGAAATCCAACGAGATCCATCCGATTCCGCTCTTCAGCCTGCCCCATCCGGCAGAGCTGCCTTTTCCACTTCGGACTTCTAAGATCGTGTATACTCCGATCGGGATAAACTGAACCCTGTCATAATCGGTTCCCGGACCCTTCCTGATATTCAGATCAGAGATGCTGACCTTCACCAGAAACGACACCTTCACTGCAGGCTCCGCCGCCTTCGGCTCATACACCACCTTGCCGTCAGCGTCGAATACCTTGTATCCCGGATTCTGATCCGCGCACTTCTTCGCATTGTCCAGAATCTTATAGGCTCCCTTCTGGCTCTTGGCATCCGTCCAGGACTTCCTGACACGATACCAGCGGATAACTTCTCCGCCGGATTCCTTCGTGTCATACTGAGTCAGATTCCACTTCTCGATGATGGAGCAAAGCTTCTCCACATAGGTCAGGCTTGTAGCATACCCGCCATCCTTGATAATCTGGACTGCCTTCTTATAATCCGTGCATCCCTTCAGCCCGTCATATCTCAGCTTCTTTCCGTTCATCGCCCCAAGCAGATAAGCGGAATGGTCGGCAATGGAATCCTCAATGCAGGAATACTTGCGGAAATCCGCCGTGATCGTCTCATAGCTTCCGTCCGTGTGCTGTTCCTGTGTCTTCTTTGTGTACTTGCTCTTGCCATCCCAACTGGATCCGTTCCAAGCATTACCGGACAGGCTGCATTTCATCCCGAAGATATTATTGGCATTCTGAGCCAGCTCACTCTTTCCATACCCGGATTCCAGAATGAACTGAGCCAAAGATACCGATGCCAGGATGCCGCTTTTCTCCTGATCAGCCGTGAACAAAGCACCGACATTCTTAATCGCATCCGCCTCAGACAGATTCTTCAGAACGGAGGCCTGCATTCCCTTTGCAGCCGAACCACCTCCGGAATCAGAAGATCCCTGCAGAGCCTTCGTCACCTTCTCTGCCAAATCTCCCATCCTTGCGTACATCCAGTTTCCAGGGCAGGACTTATTCGCGAACCACCGATGAACCGTCAGTATCATCTCGCCGCTCTTCGGAGAATAATTCAGCGTCTTGTCCTTGTCCCCGAACCAGATCAGCTTGTTCTTCCCGTTACGCTTGCAGATATCGATGCAAAGCTCGATCAGCTTCTTATACACCACATCCCTGAAAGTATACGGCTCCGTAGCATCGGAAGCACACTCGATTGTGATCGCCCTCTGGTCGTTGGCATTACTGGAAGAACACCAGGAACGGTTCTTTTCCTCAACATACATCCCGACACGCCCATCCTTGTCGATGCCGTAATTACTGGATGCCTGTGTGCTGCTCTTTGCGAACCAGTCTCCCAGACCTTCCGCTGTACACTGACCCACAACACAATGCGGCGTGATTCTGTCAATCGCCATCGTCCTCTGCCCGGAATGGTTCGGACTCAGCTTCGTATAAGCCACCATAGAACTGTTCGTGTATGCCATTATTCCTCACCATCCTTTTTCTCATCTTCCTTCTCAGCCCTGTCATGGAGCTGTTCTAACACCTTGTGCAGCTTCGTAGGAATCGGAAGTCCCAGATATGCCGCGTTTTCCACCAGCGACAATCCTTCATTGGAGATATAGAAGAAAATGATTGCTGTCCTTAAGACGCTCCCGCTCCCGATTACCTGTGTATCAAGCAAATGCCCGATACCTACCAGCGCAAAGATCAGCACCTTCCTGCAGATTCCCTTGAACCCCACAGCGCTCGACAGTTTCTTATCCGCCACTGCACACATGATCCCGGTGATGTAATCCAGCACCACAAAAGCCAGAAGCGCATAAAGCAGGCCGTCACAGCCGCCAAGGAAATAACCAAGCCAGCCGCCTACCGCCGCAAAGATTGCCTGAATCACATTCCAAAACTCTTTCATCGCAAATCCCTCCATTTCGTTACAAACTAAAAGGGACAGCCGAAGCCATCCCTCGAAAACAGATTATTCAGTTACCGGAGCTTACACCGTCTGCTCCGTCAGTGTATAAGTGATCTTCATCGTCTTATCCGCATTCTTTACCACCGCCTGACTCAGATTGCAGATGGTAGCCAGATAAGGAGTCAGGATCCATGTGTACCTGTACTGGTTCAAATAAGCTCCGCCCCAGGCAAAGACATATTCCTTATACCGGAAGAACGGTGTGGAAACATTCCCGCATCTCTCCCCGGCAAATGTGGCAATCACGTTATCATTCACATCAATCTCAAAATCATAAGCCACGATAATGTCATTGATGATGGACATGCAGCAATCGCAGCTTCCCGTCTCACCCAGGCACTTCATGGTCGATGTGAACCCCAAGCTGATCAGCGTCACATCCGTACTGTTTGAGATATTGATCTTATATACGCCGGTCTTGTCATAAGAAGGCACATACAGATATCCGTTCCTTACCACAGCGCTTCTGTTCCCGGAAGGATAACTCGAACCTTCCTTGAAGCTTCCCATCGTCATCAGCGTTGCATTGGAAAGCGTCCACTGACCTTCCGTAAATGTATAATCACTCTTCCTGATCTTGATCCACAGTACTGTTGCGCTGCCGGAAGAATTGCCCTGGTTGGCAAATCCATACCAGTACCCATCGCCACCATCCATAAAGATTCCATATGGCGTATAGCTTCCGTAGAAATGAAAAGTGCTGCACTGGAGGACTGTCGTATCCTCCAAAGTAAGCGTACTGTCATCCAGCTTCTCATTCAGACCGATATCAAATACCGGAATCCTGTAACGTTTGATTGTCACAGTGTTGCTTGCATAGCAAAGTGCATACAGCTTCGCATTCTCAAAATCAACCGTCACACAACGATACAGGTCATTGATGAAGCCGTCCCCATCATCCAGGCTGACCTTCTTAATCTGAAGCAGTGTAGAATCCACCGCCACCTCAGATCCATAAGCATTCGCCCCACCATGTTTTGATGTCAGCCCGACAGCTGCGATCGTACCGTTACCCTGCGAAGGCGTAAACTCCCAGACAAACTTAAACCCATCCGACAGCTTCATGCTCTCTGTCAGATTCATGCTCCCGCGCTTTGTGTTCGCCGTAGCATTGACATCATTACTGGCATAAGCCACCGGCAGATTCGTTGACGGCAGATAAAGGTTATCCGCCTGCTCCGTAATGGAACTCGGAAAAAGCAGGATGCCGCCGATCATATTCGGACAAATCGGAAGCAACTCCTGATTCCATGTCAAGGAATCATCATATTGTCCGCCGGCTTTATACATGACACCCATCGGATTTACTCCCAGAATGTCATTGACGGCATTGGTGACCATATTGGTCTCCGATACCGTCTCAATCGTTCCTGTATTCTGGTCTTCCAGCTCAATAACCAGATTTCCTGTATATCTCTTCATCGCAACCTCCTTAAGTGTTACTTCCCGGCACATCCACCGGCATAGCGAATCCGCCTACGCCTGTTCTTCCCGACTTCACATCAGAGTAGAACCGCTTCACAGTCTCCTTGATTTCCCAGACATCACTCTCGGTAAATGCCCTCACCTGAAGCCTGTCAGTCTGAGAACCATTACCGATCCTGAACAGATCTACATACTCTTCAATATCAATCCTGCCATCCCATGCCGCCGAAGCGCCCATGCTCTGGCCGGAAATGGAAGCAATGCACATCCCGGTATCCACCGCAGCCGTGCCGCCCTCGCATCGCATGTAGACATTGAAGATATTCGTGTAGTTTGGCACCACATCCTCGATTGGATAATACAGAAGGATCGTGTGTCTTCCGGAGTGCCAGTTCTCCTGCGGATAATGCACCGGGATCATCTGATTGTTGAACTCAAAGGAAAAAATCACATCCGCATGACCATCCTCCTGCCAGCTCATCGGAAGAGATATTGTTATCGTCTGCTCTTCCGTATTGCCGATCACTACCGGCTCTTCTTCAGGATCATCCGGATCCACCGGCAGATCATCAACAGGGACAGACGGAATCACCACATCCCCGGATGCTGTAACAGACCTTGTCACCGGCTGAGCTGTCACATCCACTATCACCTGCCCGAAGAACTGCGCATGGTTCGCTTCAGTCGTAGCAAACTCGATGGAAATGATCTTCGTATCCACATCCGCCACCGTGAATGCCGATGCATTGGTGAAGGTATGAATCCCGATCTTCCCTGCCTCGATCTGAGCCAGCAGCCCGGAGATGTTCTTATCATTCTTACTCTTTGCCTGGGACAGCTTCGGATTCTTTCCCACGCACTTGATACTCTGCCTGCCTCCGATCTTTATGCTGTTCGATGTAATGCAGGCATACTTCGTAGCGTCCGCTTGTCCACCGCTGAATGACAAAACATCGCCAACATCCAGTGCCGGATTCCCGATGGTATCCGAATCAAACGGAACATAGTTCACCACGGCCAGATCATTCAGGATATTTGTGCAAAGCTGCCGCCTGGTCTCTTCCAGACCGAACTGCAGAAGCGGATTCACGCCCAGGTTCATCGTCAGCCCGTCATCCGGATCTAGCGCATAATACTCCGCAATCTGTGTTCGAAGGTTCGTTGAACTGACCGCCGTATATCTCGTGATAAAATCCGAAAAGCTGGAAGTGAACCTGTGCTTCCTCTCAACTGTCAGCACCGGCGTGTTCCCATACTTCCGAAGCTCCAGCTCCCCGGCTCTGTTGATCACGAAAAAACCGCCAAGCACTTGTCCCACATAGAACAGCACATCGCGGTAAGTCTCAATATCATTATCAGAATAGATGGACAGGTTCTCCGTCCCATTCGGCATTGCCTCAATGGTTGCCCTGTCCTGAGCAAGCGTCACTTCACAGGCAGTTGAACATAGCACCATAAAGTCATAAGCGTTACCGATGGATTCCAGAGAAGTAAAAGCCTTCTCGAACCGCACCATGTAGTCATAGGCTTTGATCTCCAGACACTTCGCTTTCCGGTTCGCCTCCGATACTTCGAAGATTCCCATCGGAATCCGCTCATAAGAGCCGCCTGCCACCTGCAGATGATAGAACAGCTCCACCTTTGCATCTTCCAGCGTATACCGGTTGAGCTCAGAGAAAAGAGAAACCCCCATCTCCGCAGCATACACTGTTCCCAACTCAATCTCCGTGGATCCGCAGCACTGACTGGTAATATATCCGCTGCCCTTGACCATATCATCCTGATCAAACTCATAAACCGTTCCGGCAGTCGTTGTGATCCTGCCGGTCCAATAATATTTTCTTGTATTCGCCTTCACCGCCTCCAGGAAAGCATTGCTGACCGGATACAAATGACCACCTCCCTCCGGACATAATAAAAGGACCGGTTTCCCGATCCCTTTACTCTTTACTCAATCATATCTGATTATTTGAAGAATCCCGGCGACATATAGAAAGCTTCTATCGCTTCTCCAATGTATTTTGCGGATCCATCTCCATAAACAGAATCCACACCTTGTGCCAGTTCTTCATTTTCCTGGTATCCTTTTGCAATATCCATCAAAAGCGGTCTTGCATCTTCAACCTGGTAAAGTTGCTTCGCGACAAAATCATATTCACCGATTAGCTGCCGAACTTCAAATGAATTAACATCTGTACCCTTCATATCAGCAAGCTTTTGTTGAATGCTTCCAATCCTCTTCTGATATGCCGTGAACACTTCTGATTTTGGAGGATTCTTCAAAGATTCCTTTACAGCCTCCTTGCTCCCATACCATTCAACCACTTTTGCATAGTTCTTCTGAACCTTTTCGTCGGAAGCACCCTCTATCATGTGTTTCTCCCATGCCTCAATGCTGCCGTAACGGTCAATGAAGATCTGCTTCTGCGATTCATTCATATTCTGCAGCATATCTGAAAACATAGCTCGAAGTTCCGTTTCATCAAATACGGTAAAGTCCATATCATGATCTCCTTTCAACATATTGTCTATGTTGGCAATAATACGCTCCAGTCTCTGTTTTTTAAGCCAGAGCATTTCACGCTGTTTCGCCAAAACGCTGTTGCGATCAAGATCAGGATTATCCATGATGAGTTTAATATCCGCAAGCGGAAGATCCAGCTCGCGAAATACCAGTATCTGCCCAAGCTTTTCTATAGCTTTATCGTCATAAAGCCTGTATCCTGCTTCCGTTACTTCCGTCGGCTTAAAAAGCCCGATTTCATCATAGTAATGAAGCGTGCGCACTGAGATACCTGTAAGCTCCGATACTTCTTTAACTGTTTTCATTATGATCATCCTCCTGTTTCTTGATGAAGATATCGTAGCCTATCACGGAACGTGAGAGTCAATAGCCTTTTTCATCTTTTTTTATTTTTCGTCAGGGAAGAGCATAATCATAACAGCAAATCAGAACTCTTTCAATGTGAAGCTCACCTCCCACAAGCTCCCATAGCTTGTATCACTGACCAGCTTCACCTGATACCCGTCAATGTACATCTGCGTATCCACGATGTTCATGGTCTCCATGTCCAGGTATCCGACCGTAATGCTTGCTAGCTTCTTATAAACCGAAAACTTATTCAGCCACCGTTTCGATACACGGAAGGTCACGCTGATCTGAACCACACCTTCTCTTACAACATCCCTCTGCGTGGTTCCTGCCTCTGTCACACCGCCGCTGTCTGCCTCCACATCCGATAAACTCACAGAATAAGAGGCAGGCATCGGGATATTCTCATTGTTAAAAACAAGATACTGCAAATGAGCCATCTTACCTGCCTCCACTTCTTAGATTCATTCTCTGCTGAGCCGTCACCACAATCTCATCGATCATGTCACCGCCGATATAAACCGGTATCACGATATCCCCTGCAGCACCTCCGCCCGCAAGAGCCGTATTCAGTGCTGTATTGATGCCGGAGATCAGATCACCGTTTGATGCAGCCGACCCAGAATAACCTCCCTGAGCTGCCATTACCCTCGGAGTAATGGTCAGATCAGATGTCACTCCGTTCATGGCATTCTCGATCATGCCCCGGCTCTTTTCAATGCCCTTCGCAAGTCCTCCAATAAAGTCCGGCATCCAGCTCTCATAATCCGTAAGCGGTCCTTCATCCGGTACGGAGAAATGCAGGAAACTCCTGATCTTATCCGCAACGGAAGAAACTGCCTCACCGACCTTACCGATCATAGACTTGATACCGTTCACGATACCGCCTATAAAATCAGCGCCCCACTGGAACGCTTGCGATGCCAGGTTCTTCACGAAATTGATTGCCTTATCAAATCCGCCCTTCACCACACCATAAATATTTCCGCAGACATTCTTGATGCCATTCAGCATCGCATTGAAGGCATTGGACACGGCATTCTTTATGGCGTTGGCTGCATTTGATACCGCAGACTTGATATTATTCCAGGCTGTCGTGACTGCATTTTTGATTGCGTTCACAATAGTTGTGATCGTATTCTTGATGCCGTTCCAGACCGTAGTAACCGCAGTTTTGATTGCATTCAGTACCGTAGTTATCGCGGTTTTGATCCCATTCCAAGCCGTAGTCAGGAAGGTGGAAATCGCATTCACCACTGTCGTGATAACCGACTTGATTCCATTCCAGACTGTCGTGAAAAATGTCTTGATCGCATTGAACACCGTAGTCACGGTATTTTTGATCGCATTCCAGGCATTGGTCAGGAACGTGCTGATCGCATTTACCACCGTCGTGAAGATATTCTTGATACCATCCCACAGCCCGGTAAAGAAATCCTTTATCGCATTCCACACCGTTGTTGCAGTGGTCTTTATCGCTTCCCACGCTGCCTGGAAGAATGCTTTCAGTGCTTCCCATACAGCAATGGCAATCTCTTTGATACTCTCCCACAGGTCAATCCAAAACTGCCGGAACTCTTCACAGTTATTCCAGAGATAAATGAAGGCTGCCACCAGCGCAACGATCGCCGCTATGATCAGCACATACGGATTTGCCGCGCATACCGCATTAAATGCAGCAAATACTCCCTTTGCTGCATTGATCACACCTGCCAGCTTCGGAACCAGCGTCATAATAGTACCAACAGCAGAGATCACTTTACCGACTATGATCAGTATCGGTCCAATCGCTGCCGCCACCAGGGCAATCGTGACAATAACCTTCCTGGTTCCCTCATCCATCGAATTAAGCCAGTCCACAAACTTCTGGATCCAGCCGACAATGGTTCGGATCGCAGGCATCAGCAGCTCACCAAAGGAAATTGCCAGCTCTTCCAGCTGTGACTTCAGGATTTGCATCTGACCCGCAAGGTTGTCATTCATGGTCTCGGCCATACTTGCTGCAGAACCATCACAGTTATCAATAGCAGACGAAAGTTTTTCAATATCCGCTTCCCCGGCGTTCATCAGTGCCAGGAATCCGGACATCGCATTTTTGCCAACCAGGCTTTCAGCCGCCTGTGCCTTCTCGGATTCAGTAAGACCTGCAAAAGCTGTCCTGCAATCAGCCAGAATATCCGACAGATCTCTCATGGAACCGTCCGCATTGGTCGTCGCTACCGTAACCTCTCCGATGGAAGACCCGCAGATCTTCACTTCTCCGGAAAGGTTATTCATGATCGTTCTGAGAGAAGTACCTGCCTGAGAACCCTTGATACCAGCATTGGCCATCAGGCCGATCGCTTCTGCCGTATCTTCTGCAGAGAATCCCAAGGCACCAGCAATCGGAGCGCAATACTTGAAGGTCTCACCCATCATGGAGACATTCGTATTGGCATTACTCGATGCCGCCGCAAGGATATCCGCGAAATGCCCGGAGTCCTTCGCCGTAAGTCCAAACGCTGTTAGCGCATCTGTCACGATATCAGAAGTGGTAGCCAGATCTTCACCGGAAGCCGCAGCCAGGTTCATGACACCTTCGATACCGGAAAGCATATCCTCTGTCTTCCAACCGGCCATCGCCATATAGTTCATGGCTTCCGCCGCTTCTGATGCAGAGAACTTTGTCTTCTCACCCATCTCACGGGCTTTATCTCTTAATGCTTCCAAATCCGAACCTGTCGCACCGGATACCGCAGCAACCTTGCTCATGGCAGAATCAAAATCAGCGGCAGTTTTCACCGCCGCCGTGCCAAGCCCAACAACACCTGCCGTCACAGGAAGGAACTTCTTTCCTACGTTTGTGACATTATCTCCGACTGTCTTCAGCTTCTCACCCTTAGCGGCGATTTCCTGAAGAGCCGTTCCAGACTGCTTCGCCTGTTCCTCCAAAGACTTCAGCTTCTGTTCCGTTTCAACGATCTCACGCTGCAGGCCATCATACTGATCCTGCGTAATCGTTCCGTCCTTCAGTGCCTGCTCTGCCTGTTCGGCAGCCGTCTTCAAGGTCTCCAGCTTTTCCTTCGTTTCCTTAACGGCATCCCCCAGGAGTCTGTGCTTCTGAGCAAGCAGTTCCGTGTTCCCCGGATCAAGTTTCAGGAGCTTATCGACATCTTTCAGCTGGCTCTGCGTATTCCTGATCTCTGTATTTACGCCCTTTAAGGCAGTTTGTAGTTTGGTAGTATCGCCGCCGATCTCAACGGTAATACCCTGGATTCTGCCAGCCATGTCTCAACCTCCTTCCCATTAGAATCGATCCATATCATCCTGGCTTGCTATCTGATCATGAGGCTCATCATCCCTCTGAAGCTCTGTGTACATATCCATCACGGTTCCGATTGTCAAAAGATCCAGCTCGCTGATATGGATTCCCAGCTGTACACACCTCAGCAATAGCAGAGGCGTTGTCATTTCCCGGTCAGTCGCTCGAAGTTTTTTTTACTCTCCACCTGTGTCTGCACATTCAGACCCCAAAGCTCAATGATCTCCGGAAGCACCTGATAAATGGAAAACGTACCGAACTGATCCAGCCATTCATCCGGTGTATCCGGAACACCCTGCGGATCCGCATGTTTCGCCATGATGTAGCTGATATCCTCGAAAAGTTCCAACGAAAAGGAATCCAGTGCAGAGTTTTCAGGATCATTTTCATCAATGCTCTTCTGCAGGTCATGAAGATCCTTGTAGATATCACGATGGAACTTGTTTCTGTATATTCTTGGAATGGCTGCCGATGCTCTGAAAGTCACATCCTTGCCATCAATATTCACTGTCTTTGTAAGTGCCATTTCTCTTTCCTCCAATCACAAGAATGGGCAGAGCCGAAGCCCTGCCCGCTAAGATCAACCCTGTCCGTTCTTTGTCACCGTTACGGTATAAGCCGTACTGGTGCATCCGGTCTTGCTTGCGATCACCGTCACTGTATTGGTTCCGCTCGCCCAGGTCGCATCATTGCCGCTAGTATGAGCCACCCCGTTCACAAGAATTGTGACCGCCGTTCCGCTTGCCGCAGTAGCCGATACAGCATCCTCATCATTCACGGTCTCAGCCGTATAGGAAGTGGTACCGGCATCAAAAGCAGGCGTAAGCTGCAGGCTTCCAATCGTGATCCCGGCAAGAACCGCAGATACCTGTGCATGCTCTGTCTGATAGACATTGGAATACCATCCGTTGTAAACCGCATCTGACGTATTCGCACCGGTCTTTACCTTCACAAGTCCGTTCGGAAGCGGAGTCGCCGTGATCTCCAGCTTCTCGGTCTGTACTTCCTTACTATCCTCATTGGTCTTTCCTTCGATCGTAGGCCTTGCAGCGGTACAGTAATACATACAGTGCCTGATCTTTTTCTTATCCCCGGAAAACTCGAAAAGCAGAGCGAAATGCTCCGGCTCCACCGTGGAATCCTCCACCAGAACACCGTTCGCATCCTCAGTCTCCTTCAGGATATCCTTCCTGAAGCTTTCCGGAATCAGCGCAATTTCCAGATCACCGGAATAACCGTTGTTCGCTACAGTGGTGTAATACACCATATCATCCGCATAGAACGGTTCGGTATCGCCCTCCGGATCAAGCGACAGGTTCACAGCACCCGGAATCGCAACAGGCGTACCAAATGTCACGGCATTGGTATCCGGATCAAGTGTCGCCTTCGCATAATGGCAGTTCTTAAGGCCGAACTTCACCTTGTTGTTTGTACTCGGCATAATTAACCTCTCTTTCCGCTATACCGTCATCTGGTACAGCACTTCGTATAGTTTTTCTGATTCGATCCATACCTCCGATTTGTTCCAGAACAATTCATGCGCGTTCAGCACCGCTTCCACGCTGTCTTCCAGTTCCGGATCCTTCTCATCGGTATAAAGTTCAATACTCAGGTTGGAAAACTCCATATAAACCACATCATCAGCGGCAAAGTTCTCCGAACCCGGAAATAAAAAGCAGATGAATGGCGGATCAGGACTTTCCCCTTCCGCGAAATGGTCATACGCAAAATGGATCTCTGTTTCAGCCAGCATCTGCATTACGTCTTCATGCGTCATCCTTCTTCCTCCCGATCTCGATAATGCATTCCGCAGCATGACGACAGGCCGGGCAGTTATACGGATAACCATGACAATCCTCGCCCCTCCTGGTACCGTGGTAAATGGCTACGCCGATCACCACAACCCCAAGAGCGATCACGAATAACAAAAGCAACATCTCCATCTTTAACCGCCTTTCTGCAGGTCACGCTCGATATCCCTTGTCAGCTGCTCGATGCCAGCCTGTTCTGCCGGCGCGATATGTGGAAAAGCCCTTGTCCTTCCTCCACCCCTCTTCGCATGGCCAAACTCCAAAAGATGCGTCAGCTGGTACCGCTTGGAGTGCACCACGACCTGGATGGAATCCGAAGTTTCCCGCGTCTTCTTCACCGCCCAGCTCTTGGAATACTTCCCGGTCTTCTTCGGAGCCGTGCTTTCGATCTGCTTTTTCACCGTATCCCCGGCTTTCTTCACATCCTTCTTCAGGTCATCCGCCGCAAGCTTCGCGTATTCCTCCATACCCTTCATCACGGTATCCGCCAGCTGGTCGATCTTTATCGTCTGACTCATCGCCGCTCCTTCCTGCAGGTGAACTTCAGCGACTTCTTCCTGAAATTCATATGGTCAATGTTCTCGATGTTATAAATCTCACCCAGGAACATCACCCTGAACCCCGTGGAAGTAACCGCCGCAGCCTTGCTGCAATACCGGACCGTAACCGTCATGGAAAAATCCTCAACCGTTGTACCGGCAACCTGTTCTTCCTTGGAACTTGCCAGCCCTTCGCCGCCGATCGTGGCAAAGCAGGTATAGTAATCCGTCCAGGCATTCTTATGATTGCCGTACTTATCCGTCACGGTTTCATTCTTCTGGAATGTCACCTTCGATCTCAAAGCCGCCACATTCATCAGAATCCCTCCTTCCGGCTGCCGAACAACAAAGCTCGAAGCGTCAGATCCATCGCGTGATGGTCTGCCTCTTCCCTGTGCTCATACAGATAAGACACCGTGAACATCACAGCGATCTTCCCGTTGGCACATTCATCCAGGTCAGCCTCATCATCCGTCCGCAGGATATCCATGCACTGCTTCTTACCTGCCGTTATGAAATTCTCGATCAGGGAATCATCATCCTCGTAATCAATACGCAGATAATTCTTCATTTCATCCACAGTTACAGTCATCTGCATCACCTCTTAAAAGGGACGGCAGTAAAACCGCCGCCCCGTACTTCTTACTCTTCGGAATCATCCTCAGGCTCCACGATCACAAGCTTGTAGGTTGTCTCCGCATACCCATCAGCCCACAATGTGAAGTTATCAACCGACTTCTCGGTGTTATTACCGGCAAGCACCAGATCAGCCGCAACCCAACGGACAAAATATCCGGCATCCAGATCACACTGAGTCGCTTCCGTAACATCTTCAGCGCTCAAAGCAGCTCCGTTGTAATAAATACCGGTGATCGGAGAAATCCCGACCCCAAGACCTACTCCAAGCCACTTGTGTTTCCCCCAGCCATTACCAGCCTCGAAGTCCTTAAGATTCTTCACCTTATCGGACAGAGTGATCGTAATGATATGTTCATCGTTATCCACGGCAACACTGGAAATCTTCCCCGTGTTATACTGACGATCCGCGTGACCGGCAACGCTGTCCGTTACCGTCGCATACTGCATCGTAAACGCGTCGCCTATCATAAGACCCGCATTCTTAAGGTTGGTGATCAGGGCATTCAGACTGGTCCTGACTTTTGCCACGGTATCGCTTGTCACGTCAGCCGTACTCATATTCGGCATCAGGCCGTTGTCATAGACAATCTTTCCGCCAATATGAGTGACCTCACCGCCCTGCTCGGTATAATTCCTTGCGTTATAATCGCTCATTTTCCACCTCCAAAATCCGGGCTGCCATATCATCTGATACAGCAGCCCTGTTATCCGTTATCCTTACGCCTTCATCTTCAGGAGCTTGATGCCCTCAGGAAGAATGACCTTGCCGTCAACACGCTCAGTAGCAACAAAGCCGACCTGGCCGTTGGTGCTGTAAAGCTCATTGAGTCTCTGCACAGTTCTTCCCGCACGGTCAGCGATCCAGTAATTCTTGAAATCACCGAACGCCAAAGAGAAAGCACCTGCTTCCATCTGCGGTACATAAGGACTGGTATAAAGGTCATAGCCCAGGAGCTTGTCCGGTTCACCTGCCTGAAGGGAAGGCTGCCAGAGATAAACACCGTTGCCATCCTTAAGCTTCCTGATTGCAGAGATAGTCGCGTCATTCGCAAGGAACTTCGCGTTTCTGCGGTAAGGACTCTTAAGCGAATAGACAAGGCTGATTAACTCATCCGCAGTCACAGCGGTAGAACCTGCAGCAGTCACGCCGACCTCGCCGCCGTTTGCGGTAAAGATACCCGTAGGCTGACCGGTTCCGGTACCCACACAGAACGCCTCTTCCTCCGCGATACCGAAAGCCCTTGCGAACTCAGCCGCAATGTAGCTTTCCAGATCAAACATGGAATCCTGAAGAAGCTCGATGGAAACCTTCACAAGATCGGTAAGCTTGAAGGCATCAATGGTTTTCTGGTCAAAGGAAGGATCGCTCGGAGTATAAGCCCCGTTCTCAGCCGTCCATGCAGCGGTAGAGTGGGTAGCCGCAACCGGGATCTTTCTTTCAGCGCTTGTGGTAATGACCTTCGCAAGCCCTCTCACCACGTTCGCCTCATCAAGACCGGATACGATCTGACGCTCAAACTCTTCCGGAACAAGGTATCCGCCGTCCGCCTGAACGCCTTCGGAAAGGACATTATGAACCAATCTCTTTCCTCTAAGATGCGCACCGAAGTCTTCCTTGTACGCATTGGAGGCGCGACCGGTCTTTTCTTCAACTTCCTGCCTTGCAGGTCTTCCGGTAAGAGGCATATTCACAGGCTTGTTGAATTCAGCCTCCCTTGCCTCGGCTCTCTGCTGACGGTCGATCGCCGCAGTCAGATCCTCGATCTCCTGCTCCATACGGCTGTAAGTCGCGTTATCCTCCGCAGACAGAACGCCGTTCTCATTCTCGTGGGTATCCACAAAGTTCTTCGCGGTCTCCCACACCTTCGCTCTTTTCTCGATCATATCTTTGATAGTCATAGCTCGATTCCTCCTTAAATGAATCTCTTGATAAAATTCAAGCGTTCCCTGATCTCATCACAGGAACGCCCGTTATCCGTTGTCTGTTCAGTTGCTGCACCGTTCTCCGGTGCCTTGATGTGACACTTCGCTGCGATCTTATCCATCAGCGAATTGGTCACCGCCGCCCTGGAATAGAGCATCGACACTTCCGGTGCTTCCAGATCTTCGCCCTCCGATGCATCCGCCCTCTGCAGCACATCATCCGCAAATCCCAACTCCACCGCCTTGTGCACGTCCATCCAGGTCTCCGCATCCATCAAGTGTGATATCTTCGTCCTGCTCATGCCGGTCTTGATCTCATAAGCATTCATGATGGATTCCTTCACTTCAGCCAGCATGTTGATCGCCTTCTGCATCTCCGCCGTATCGCCAAAAGCGATTGTCGCCGGATTGTGGATCATCATCATGCTCACAGGACTCATAAGCACCTTCGTCCCTGCCATCGCGATCACGCTTGCCGCCGATGCCGCAATGCCATCGATCTTCACCGTGACATCGCCCTTATAGTCCATCAGCATGTTGTAGATCTGAGCCGCCGCCACGCAGTCACCGCCCGGACTGTTGATCCAGACCGTGATGTTCCCTGTCCCTGCATTCAGCTCATCTCTAAAAAGAGCCGGTGTGACATCATCGTCAAACCAGCTCTCTTCTGCTATGGTTCCGTTAAGGAAAAGCACTCTTTCATTGACCTCTTCGCCTGAAGCCTGGTCTCTGATCTTCCTGCTTTTCCAGTTCCAAAACTTCTTCATCGGAATTTTCCTCCTTCCCGTTTCCGTCCGCCGCAAATATCCCGGCATCCTCCAGCTTCGTCATGTTTCCATTGATCAGGTACAGATCACCGCCCTGTTCCGCCGGGATCCTATCAAGGTTTTCCAGCTCACGGATATCATTGGCAGACATCCATCCGTTCTGTCTGGCTGTCGCATAGCCGTTCATCCTGCTCTGGTAATCACCCCTAAGCAGACCGTCCACATTGAACTTGAAGAAGTATTTCTTCTTCTCATCCGGAGTCAGCAAGGCTCTCACCATTGCCTGCTCCCAACGGCTCACCCACGGATCCAGCGTATACTTCACAAACTCCAGCGACTGCTGCTCAATGTTGTTGAAGCTGGATTTCTCCAAATCTCCGATCATATGAGGCGGCACACGGAAGATTCTTGCAATCTCATCGATCTGGAACTTCCTTGTCTCCAGGAACTGGGCCTGCTCCGGTGAAATGGAAATCGGCGTGTACTTCATGCCTTCTTCAAGTACTGCGATCTTATTCGCATTCCCCGAACCACCGAAGGTAGCCTGCCAGCTTTCCCTCACCTTGCTCGGATCCTTAATGGTTCCCGGATGCTCCAGCACGCCGGAAGGAGCCGCACCGTTCGCAAAGAACTTGCTGCCATACTCTTCGGTAGCGATTGCCAGGCCGATCGCATTCTTCGCCATTGCAATCGGTGAATAGCCAACCAGACCGTCAAAGCCAAGCCCCGGAATATGCAGCACATCATGAGGCTGAAGTCTTACGGTTCTTCCAACCTTATTGGTGCCTTTTCTTCCGTCCACATCGTCCGAATCATAGACGGTGTATTCGTAGTAGAGCCTTCCATGCTCATCACGATCCACCTTCATCCGATCCGGCATCAGCGGATACAGAGCCACAACTTCACCCTTACCGTTGCGGATGATCTGCGAATACGCATTTCCCCAAAGCAAAAGGTGTGTCATCAATGTTTCCCGGAAGATAAAGGAAGTCATCTCCGGATTCGGCTCATCATGGAGCAAAAAATAAAGCGGATGTTCCACCGCTTTCTCCTTACCGCCATCATCGGTATATCTGTAAAATTGTAATGGCAGGCTTGCCACCGCCTCCGACAGGATCCTTACACAGCAGTACACCGCCGTCATCTGCATCGCAGACCGTTCCGTCACATACTTGCCACTTGAAGTACCTCCCAGAAAGAAGCTGTAGCTGCTTCCTGCTGTCCTGTCTGTAGGCTTATCCCTGCTCCGAAATAGACCGCTCAGTATTCCCATCGCAATTCCCTCCTTCGTCAAAATACAAGTAATCCGCGCTCATCATAAACACTCCCCTGCGGCTCCGTCTGATTGCGTATGCATCGGTCAAGTGCCATGATTGCAGCCACAATGCCATCAATCTTCTCTTTTGATTTTGCCTTCGTTACCTTGATATTCCCGGCAGGATCCGTATCGACTACCACGTTGCCTGCCATCCACCTGAGAACCGGATGCCCTCCGTGAATGATCTTGCCTTCCATAAGCAGACGATAAAAATCCTTTGTCGGTCCAGACATTGAAGCAAAGCCCTGGCCGAATGGAACCATCGTGAAGCCATCACCTTCCAGGTTCTGGATCATCTGTGTGGCGTTCCATCTGTCCACTGCGATCTCAACGATGTGGTATTTCTCCGCCAAATCGTTGATGAACTTCTCAATGAAGTCATAGTGGATCACGTTGCCCTCGGTCGATAACAGGTATCCCTGCCTCTCCCAGATGTCATAAGGAACGGATGCTGCCTTTACCCTCTGTGGTATTGTCTCTTCCGGAACCCAAAAGAACGGAAGCAGGATATACTTCTCATCCTCATTTCTCGGAGGAAACATCAGAACCAGAGCCGTGATATCTCCAGTGCTGGATAAGTCCAGACCGCCATAACAGTCCCTGCCTTCCAGCGCGGCCAGATCAATCTCTTCGTTACCCTTCATGAATATCGCATCCGGTATCCATGCCACAGTACTTGAAACCCACATATTCAGCCTCAGCCACTTGAAGGTCACTTCGTCTGCCGGATTCTGCTTTGCTTCCCGGTAGGCATCACGCAAACGTTCGATATCCACGGTGTATCCCAGCGAAGGATTGACCTTGTACCAATTTGCTTCATCCTCCCAGTCCTCATCATCCTTCAGTCCGTAGACCACCGGATAGAAAGTCGGATCCACACGCCGGCCTTCCAGAATGTCCACCGCTTTCGTATGAAGCTCATAGGCGATGGAATGCCTGTCGGTACCTGCCGTGGTGATAATGAAATGCAGCGGATTCTGTCTGGCATCCGAAGATCCCTTTGTCAGAACGTCATACAGCTGCCTGTTCGGCTGTGTATGAATCTCATCAAACACCAATCCACTGACTGAAAATCCATGCTTACCCCCGACCTCTGCACTGAGCACCTGGTAATATCCTGAATTTCCATAATTCACGATTCTCTTTGTTGCCGTCATCAGCTTCGACCGTTTCAGAAGCGCCGGCGACATCTCCACCATCTGCCTTGCCACATCGAAAACGATGCTGGCCTGCTGCCTGTCAGCCGCAGCGCCATAGACTTCAGCAGAAGGTTCATTATCTGCATATAAAAGATAAAGAGCGACGGCTGCTGCCAATTCGCTCTTACCTACCTTCTTGCATATTTCCACAAAGGCTGTCCTGAACTGCCGGTACCCGTCAGGTTTGACGATCCCAAAGATGTCACGGATCAGCTGCTCCTGCCAGGGAAGCAGCCAGAACCTCTTGCCTGCCCATTTACCTTTAGTGTGGCATAGGTTCTCTATGAACTTCACAGCCCTGTCAGCCTTCGCTTTATCATAATGAGATGTCGGAAGCATAAATCTCGACGGCTTATAATTCTTCAGCTTCGGATAACCCGCAGGTCTTCTCTCCGCCATTAAGCCTCACCCCCAAGTAATGCCTCCATCTCATCTTCTTCGTCCTTGCCAACACCGGATGCCGCCATGATCCTCGATCTTGCCGATGGAGTCAGTCCAAACTCGGATGCTGCCTGCATCATCAGTCGCTGTTCCGTGTTACAGATCGCAACCCACGGATTCGGTCTCTGCATACCATTCTCCGTTTCATAGGTAGCACCCTCGGAATTGATATGTTCCTGAGCCTCTTTCCATCTGGCATAAGACTGACAATAGGCTGCAAATGCAGACCGGTCGATCTCCGTCAGTACTCCCATCTGATTCAGTTTTTCCGATAACCGGATCCATTCTGTCTTCGCTTCCGGCAATAACCATGCAGGGCAGTCGGGCATTCCCTTACCCGGATTCGGTTCTTTTGTGTTCAGTTTTCTCTTTCCCGGATTGCCTTCCAGCTTTTTTACCGCTGTAGGCTTCGGCTTTCTACCAGCCATAGAGCATCGCCCTCCTTCCTTCCAAATTTCACTTTTCATTTCGCGATTTTGCACGCGTGACCCCCGCGCCGTTCCCTGGGAGCCGCATCTGTAGAGATTTCACCCGCCCCTACCCGCGATGGTTCCCCCAATAGTCCCCTCTCTTCGCGTGTATGGTTGAGTGACACGACTTGCACAGCGCGATCAGATTACTACGATCGTGCGTGCCACCTTCACTCAAAGGCTTCTTATGATGTATCTCTTCAGTGGGCACGATAATTCCACGGGCAAAACACAGCTCACAGAAGGGATGCTCCGCAGCATACTTGTCACGGATCCTCTTCCATGCACGACCATATCTTTTCTTCGTGGCTTTATCTCTGCCGTACTTCTCATAATTACTGTTGACCTTCTGCTGATGCTCCGGACAGTAACGACCATCTGTAAGGTTCGGACAGCCCGGATAAGCACAAGGCTTCTTTGGTTTGCTTGGCATCTGTCCACCTTCTTTCCCACAGAAAAAGCCGCCACGGATTCTGTGTCCGTAACGGCTCCTTCATCTTAGCCTTTTGCCATTTTAACAATATCACATAGGCTTACTGTATCGAACTTGATTTTACTGTATTGTTTTCGGAATCTTGATTTCGTCCAGGGCATTCCTGTGAAGTCGGAAAACATTATCGATGCCGTATCCTAGTTCAATGGCAATCTCTTCCCATCTCATATACGACAGGTACCTGAGCTCCAATACTGTCTGAAGCTCTGTACTCTCCACAGCTTTGATCCTGCGGATAATATCCTTCTTCAGTTCAACCAGCTCCACCATATCCTTATTGATCTCGTTTTCAAGTTCGATAATCTTTATCACCGCATCTTCCAAACGGGAATGTCCCTTGTTCGGATTCCTCGGCATATCCGAATATGTCACGGTCGCTTTGGTTGCCAGATCATGAAGTTCTTCAATCTGCCCCAGCTTGCTCTCGATACGCTGGTTCAGTCCAAAGGCCTGCGACAAATATTTCTTAGCTGCTACCTGATGCTTGTTCATAAGCTACCTCCGATTGGATTTATTTTTCTTCCCTCGGATTGACTCTGATTGTCTTATTTCGTCCTGAAGCCTCCGGATCAGATACTCCCCGTCCACGTCTGTCAGCTGACTGTACCAGCCGGAACGGAAGAACTTCTCAATCTCCAAGGCTTCGCTGATTGCCTCTCTATTTTTCGGATGAGCCTTGATCTTCTTCAGCGCCACCCTGTAATCGGCCACCGCCTGCAGGACAATGGCATTCGCCAATCGTTCATATGGATCTTCAGCCAGATTCTTACTTCCTGCCATAGGCACTCACCTCAGCTTTTACGGCATCAATCAGTCTGGACTGTGTATCGCCTTTATGCGACAGCGCCTTCAATATCCTCTCATCAATTGTGTCTGCCGTAATAATATGCTGCACCACGACCGTTCCGGATTCCTGTCCCTGTCTCCAAAGTCTAGCTATCGTCTGCTGATACAGTTCCAGACTCCAGATCATACCGAACCACACCAACGTATTGCCGCCGCTCTGAAGATTCAAACCATGTCCTGCAGAAGCCGGATGAATAAGCCCTACTTCCAGTCTTCCTGCATTCCAATCCTCAATGCTCTGATCTGAATCAAGCTTTCCGTAAACAACACCCAGGGCATCAAGCCTCTCAACAATTCTTGTCAGGTCATGCTTGAACCAGTACGCAACAAGAATGCTCTTGCCGTTTGCCGCTTCGATGATATCCTCCAAAGCATCCAGCTTCTTATCGTGAATGAACTCGATACCGCCGGCATCGGAATAGACAGCACCGTTCGCCATCTGTGTCAGCTTCCCGGAAAGCGTCGCTGCATTGGCAGCTGTTACTTCACCGCCCGGAAGATTGATCACCAGGTCACTGGCCATCGCCTCATACTTCTCACGCTCATCCGCATCCAGATATACCGGATATTCAGAGTTGATCAGTTCCGGCATCTTCAGGTGATCGGTTCCCTTCATGGAAATCGTGATATCGGAGATCCTGTCATAAATCCTCTTATCGGCACCCTTCCTGAGCCTGTAGCTGTAAACAATCGGACCGTTCGTCTGATCCGGCACAAAGTACTCGGCCCTGTACTGGCTGATGAACCTTCCCAGTCTCTCTCCCTTATCCAAGACCTTGTATTCAGCAAAGAGATCCATGAGTCCGTTGCTGGAAGGCGTTCCAGTCAAACCGACAATTCTTTTCACCCTTGGTCTAACCTGCATCAGTGCCTTGAACCTCTTCGCCTGCCAGTTCTTAAAGGATGACAGCTCATCGATCACCACCATATCGTAGTCAAACGGCAGCCCGCTCTTCTCGATCAGCCAGGGAACATTCTCTCTGTTGATAATGTAAATGTCCGCATCCGCCTGAAGCGCTTTCATCCTCTCTGCTGCAGTGCCAACTGCTATGGAGTACCGAAGCCCACGCAGCTGATCCCATTTCTGTATTTCTGCAGACCAGGTATGCTTCGCCACTCGAAGTGGTGCGATAATCAGCACCTTTGTCACCTCAAAGCTGTCAAACATCAACTCATTAAGCGCCGCCAGTACAATGCTGGTCTTGCCCATACCCATGTCCAACAAGATTGCCGCTATGGGATGTTCCTTTATGAAGTTGATCGCATATATCTGATAATCATGTGGATTGTATTTCATCCAGTATTCCTCCAATCTGCTCCGGATCATCAAGTACATAAACCCGGAATCCTAATCTCATCAGAAGCCGATGCCGTGAAACCTGCAGAGGCCTTGGACGTTCGCCCGGAGCCTTGACCTCCACAAGTCCAAAATGTCTTCCCGGAAGAAGCACGATCCGATCAGGCATTCCGTCAAATCCCGGCGACACCCACTTCGGGCAGATGCCGCCTCTGGACTTGACCGCCAGCACCAGCTTTTTCTCAACTTCTTTCTCTCGCATACTCAGCCCACGCTTCATCAAATGCGTCCATGCATCCGCTGCAGGCGTGACAGGCTTCCAGATACTGACGGATTTTCTTTTTCCCTCCGTCACGTGGAAATTCGCTGTCTTCTTTCATATCTCTCGCAAGGTCGCCCACCGGTGCCATTGTGTTTATGTGCTTCTTTAATATCCATCTGTAAAAGCTCATCGCTATACCTCCATCAAAATTTGGGTGCAGGGGGTGCATGACGCTGTATAACCCCCTCTACAGGAAATTTTTTCAAGTTTTTCCCTGTACGCGTATTAATGTAAACATCCTGCATACCCTGCACCTGTTTACCGAAGTGCAAGATGAAAACAGAGATAAACTCCGTTTCCGTCCTGCACCAGTTCACATTAATCCGCGAAGTCCGTGTCTTTGAGCTGCAATCCCTGCACCCACATACCGGACTTTTTCTTCTTACGCATAAAACCACGCTTCTCAATCTCAGCAATGAAGTCCGCATTGTTGCGTGCATACTCACCAGTACGGAGGCAATATGCCCTGTACTCCTGATAAAGATCACCGGACTTCTGCTCCAGGCCATCGCCGGTCACACAGCAATCCTCCAGGAAATGACTGAGCCAATCATTCATGCCGCGATACTCAGCAATAGCGTTCGCCACCACCTTCGGCGGCTCGATCTTGAACTCACGCTCGATAACCTTTTTGGCACCTTCGATAATCCAGCTCATAACCGCCGGACCTGCATTGTTGAAAAGGTAGTCGGCGTAATTCTTGATATCCGACGAACCCTCAATCTTTGCATGGAACGGAATCACGATCAGTCTTCTCCAGGTACCGTCATCGGATGCACTGACCTTCGGCAGATGGTTCGTGTAGAGCACCGCAGTATGTGACGGAGTAAAATCGAATGGATCCTTGAATTTCTTCTCACCTCTGATCTGATCCGTAGAACACAGCTGCTTCAATATAGAAGTGGAAAGCCTTGTTCCCTCTTCCAGCTCTGCTGCGATAATGAGGCGTTTTCCCTTAAGCTCCGCAATCTCAGGCTTCACGTTCCTTCTGCAATTCGCTGTAAGGGAATCTGCCGACATCGCACCAGAATATGTCCCTAGGACTCTGGATATCGTATTCCAGAAGGTAGACTTACCATTGCGGCCTTCACCATAGGCAATGATGAGAGCCTCCACATAAACCTTCCCGACCGCTGCCATACCTACCGTCATCTGCACATAATCGATCAGATCCTGATCACCGCAGAAGAACAGCTGCAGCGCATCCTCCCAGAGCTGCCTGCCTTCATCGCCTGGAGCACAATTCGTTATCTTGGTGAGAAGATCCGTCGCTTTATGCGGCATCATCCCGTTTAAGCCTTTTGCCAGATCATAGGTACCACCGGGTGTATTCAGGTAATCTTCCTGAGCATCGAACAGGTTGATGTCCGTTGCCACCATCGGCTTCGCTGTGTTCTGCGTATCCGCGATATGCTTATAGTTCCGATACTTCATAACGAACCCGTAATAGGCTCGTGCAGTCTGTAGCTCACCGAAGGCTTCCGCGTTCTGTGGCGTGATCAATTTCTCCAGAGCTCTTCCACCCTTCCGAACCGTAATCTCATCCAATGACGGATCCACGGCCAGCATATGTGCCACCGCAGTCTCAAACTGATCTCCCGACTCCACCAGCTGCATATCCAGGAATTCCTCGACTGCTCCAACAGCCTTCTGCCGGTTCTCTCTCCAGCACATGCCGTCATAACTTAAGAACTGTGTTGCATCTGTATACAGAAGTTCATCACGGTATTCCTTGATCAAGGCCTTTGCCTCTCCCATGTCGGAAAAGTCCTCTGGCTTCAGGGAGTCGAATTCCGAATTATACTCATCCGGCTCTACATATCCCGGCTGTGTGCAGACCGTGTTTTTGTAGAACTTCACTGCACTGTTCCAGATCGTATTCAGCTCATCCTCCGGAAGCGGCGGATCACATCTTCTCGCGTGAAGTTCAAACGCCTCCCTTGCTCTGTCTGTCACTCCGTACTTCTTCAGAACTCTTCCCGCAAAGCGGCTCATTGTATTATTTCTGCTGCCTTCCAGGATTGGTCCTGAACTGACACCAGGATCTTTGCTTTCCGTTTCTTCATAGTCCGGTTCGACTTCTTCATCGATGGTCATCCAGCCTTCATGCCAGACCACCTCACCGGCATCCGATCCGAATATGAACCTTGCAGCATCCAACGCATTTCCATCGAAGAAATCAAAGCGTTTCTTGATTCCTTTCTTAAGCGCTGCGTACCAGCCTGCATCCGATGTCTCTGTAATCTGGAAATACACATGGAACTTCGGTCTTGCTGCTTTGCCGTCCTTCACCTTCATGTGGTTACGGCTGAAGGCAATTACATAGGAAATATCCGGCAGCATCTGATCCAGCTTTTCCGGTGTGATCCACTCTGCCGGATCCTCAGTGTGGTCATTATCAATATCCATCACCACCACATCCGACCTGGCAAAGTTTCCGATGCTTCGATAATTCCCTTTGTACTCAGCGCAGACATGATCGAACCGGACCGCTTCCTGCATTTCCTCCGGCGTGGTCACCATCCTCCGGTTCGGATAGCTGCAGTTAGCGGCCTGCCCGGTGCAGTCTGCTGTAAACATGGTTATCTGCATACTTCAAACCTCTTTTCTTAAAAAGTAAGGACATAGAGTCCTCCTAACTTCCTAAGCGCCCTGCAGCATGAATTTTCCGGTCAGCCTACATATTTCTTTCATAAAAAATGCCGGTGACGAATCGCTTCCTTTTTATAGCGACACGCCATCGGCAATCTTTTTCAAAAAATATTTCCCTCCGACCGGAAAAACCATTTCCAAACCCGCTTAGGAAGATAGAAAGGCAACAAAGCCATTCGGAAAGGAAGGTGCTGCAGATGCAGAAAGAATCCACTGATAACAGCCAGCAGGATACCGCTATCGACGAAGAGCTTATAGATACTCTCATCGCCATAAGCGTCGTAGCCAAGAGACTGGCAGCCAACCTGAGAAAACAGAATACAGAAAACGGAGGTAAAGACAATGAGCAAAATGAGTGAGCTCTCCGCCATGATCGACAACCTGATCAGTTGCGGAGAAACATTGGCTGAGACCGGCAGAGCTTTGAAGGAATTCTATTCCGGAACCGAAGAAATTGCCCCGGCAAAGCCTGAGAAGAAGACAAGGAAACAGGATGCTGCTCCTGCGGAATCACCTGCTGAAAAACAGTATTCCAAGGAAGAGGTCAGAGGCATCCTGGCAAAGAAGGCAAACGAAGCAGACGGCAGATTCAAAGCTGATGTCAAAGCGATCGTTCAGAAGTACGGCAACGGAGGCAGCCTTACTGATGTGGATGCAAAAGACTATGCCGCTCTTGTAGCAGAGGTGGAAGGTCTGACAGATGCCTAAGCACGCATACCTCTCCGCCTCCGCAAGCCACAGATGGCTTGCCTGCCCGCCTAGCGCAAAATTATGTGCTGGCATCAACGACAGCGGAAGTCCATACGCCCAGCAGGGCACAGATGCACATGCCCTCTGTGAATACAAGGTTGAGAAGCTTCTCGGAAGAGATCCCAACGATCCAACTGAGAACCTTACCTACTTTGATGCGGAAATGGCTGACTGCACCGATGAATACGCTTCCTATGTTATGGAACAGGTAAACGACGCAAAGCAGCACTGTTCCGATCCGCTGATCCTCATAGAGGAAAAGCTGGACTTCTCAAAGTGGGTACCGGAAGGCTTCGGAACTGGCGACTGCGTGATCGTGGCAGATGATGTATTGCATATCATCGATTTCAAATACGGTCTTGGTATCCTGGTGGATGCCACAGAAAACCCTCAGATGATGTGCTACGCCTTGGGAGCATTGGATACCTTTGACGGAATCTACGACATACAGACCATCCGTCTTACAATCTTCCAGCCCCGCAGAGACAACATCAGTACCTACGAGATCAGCAAGACTGACCTTATGAAATGGGCAGAAGAAATCCTAAAGCCTACCGCAGAGCTCGCATACAACGGCGAAGGCGAATACAACGCCGGAGATCACTGCCAGTTCTGCAAAGCAAAAGCAACCTGCCGTAAGCGTGCCGAACATAATCTGGAACTCGCGCAGTATGACTTTGATATGCCGCCCAACCTGGATGATGCAGAAATAGCAGCCATCCTTCCCCGGATCGATGATCTGGTAGCCTGGGCAAATGACATCAAAGAATACGCACTCCAGCAGGCACTCAGCGGCACAGAGTACCCCGGCTTCAAAGTCGTGGAAGGAAAATCGAACCGCAAGTTCACAGATGAGAATGCAGTTGCAGCCGTCGTGGCTGAAGCAGGCTTCGATCCCTACGAAAAGAAGCTTCTGGGAATCACAGCAATGACTTCTCTTCTCGGCAAGAAGAAGTTCAACGAACTCCTGACCGGCTATATCACAAAGCCACAGGGCAAACCAGCACTTGTGCCGGAATCAGATAAACGACCGGCAATGAACACAGCCAAAGATGATTTCAGTGAAGAATAAGGAGGAAAAAATCATGGCAAACAAAGTAACAATTCCGACAAAGGTAATCACAGGCGTAAACACCAGATGGAGCTATGCGAATGTCTGGGATCCAAAGAGCATCAACGGCGGCGCACCGAAGTACAGCGTATCGCTCATCATTCCGAAGTCCGATACCGCTACGGTCGCAAAGATCAACGCAGCCATCCAGGCAGCTTATGAGGAAGGTCAGAGCAAGCTGAAGGGCAACGGCAAGTCCGTTCCTGCCCTCTCCGCCATCAAGACTCCCCTCCGTGACGGTGATCTGGAGAGACCGGATGATGAGGCTTACAAGAACGCATACTTCATTAACGCCAACAGCGCAACAGCGCCCGGCATCGTGGATGCGGACAGACAGCCGATTCTTGAACGCTCCGAAGTCTATTCCGGCGTTTACGGCAGAGCCAGCATCAACCTGTACGCCTTCAACAGCAACGGCAACAAGGGTATCGCCTGCGGTCTGAATAACCTTCAGAAGATCCGCGATGGTGAACCTCTCGGAGGCAAGTCCAGAGCTGAGGATGACTTTGCAACGGCAGACGATGAGGATGATTTCCTCGACTAACAGACAACCAAAGCAGGTGGCGGCAATACCGCCGCTGCCTGCGACAATCTAAAGAAAGAATGAGGTAAATATCATGGAATTTGCAAACAGTGTAGTAACTCTTATCGGTAACATCTTCGGATGCGCTCTTATCCTGACCTTCCTGATCGGACTGATCTTCGCGATCCGCTTCATGCTTCAGATCAAGCAACAGGACAAGGAAGAATACGAACGTAAGAAGGCAAAGGATGAGCTTGATTACAAGGAGACTGAGCTCCGTTACAAGAAGCTCCTTGAAGATAAGCGATAAGCACCAGGGAGGCGGCAGGCATGTTCTGCCGCTTCCCTTTTCATAGAAAGGACAATGAGATGAAAGAAATGTCAATCGACTTAGAGACTTACAGCGACGTAAATATCACCAAATGCGGTGCATACAAGTACGCTGAGTCTGATGAATTTGAGGTACTGCTCTTCGGAGTCTCAGTGGATGGTGGACCCGTCGTGGTGTATGACCTTGCCTGCGGCGACTCCATTCCCGATGAAATCCTTGCAGCATTATCTGATGAGAATGTAACCAAGTGGGCTTTCAACGCTTCCTTTGAACGCGTCTGTCTCTCCAATTGGTTGAAGAAACATCACCCGGAATACTTTACCGGATACAGCATCCCGGAAGATCCCGCCGGTCAGTATCTCAATCCGGCCTCGTGGAAATGTTCCATGATCTGGTCAGCGTATATGGGACTTCCGCTCTCTTTGGAAGGTGTCGGAGCAGTATTAAAACTTCAGGATCAGAAGCTGAAAGAAGGTAAAGATCTGATCCGCTACTTCTGTACTCCCTGTAAACCAACCAAGGCAAACGGCGGTCGCACCCGGAATCTTCCGGAGCATGATCCTGAGAAATGGGAACTCTTTAAGAAATACAATCAGCGCGATGTGGAAGTCGAGATGGCGATACAGAAGCGCCTGTCGAAATACCCTGTCCCGAACTTCATCTGGGATGAATATCATCTCGATCAGGAGATCAACGACAGAGGTATCGCCCTGGATATGGATGTGGTGGAGAACGCCATCACCTTTGATGAACGCTCAAAGACTGCCCTCTTCGAAACCATGCAGGATATCACCGGTGTAGAGAACCCGAACAGCGTGATGCAGATGAAAGCCTGGCTCTCCGAAAACGGTATAGAAGCAGAATCCCTCGGAAAGAAGGATGTGGCAAAGCTGATCGATGATACTGACGGCCAAGTAGAAGAAGCCCTCCGACTCCGCCTGCAGCTTGCAAAATCATCTGTTAAGAAGTATCAGGCCATGCAGAATGCTGTCTGCAAAGACGGCAGAGCTCATGGCATGTTCCAGTTCTACGGAGCCAGCCGCTCCGGCAGATGGGCAGGCAGACTAATCCAGCTGCAGAACCTTCCGCAAAACCACATGTCGGATCTTGCGGATGCCAGAGCCATTGTGAAAGCTGGCGATTATGATACCCTGCAGCTGCTCTATGATGATATCCCGGACACGCTCTCACAGCTGATCCGGACGGCCTTCGTGCCCCGTCCCGGATACAAGTTCATAGTCAGTGACTTCTCTGCCATCGAAGCCAGAGTGCTGGCCTACCTTGCCGGTGAAACCTGGCGTTCCAAGGTATTTGCAGAAGGAAAAGATATCTACTGTGCCTCTGCCAGTCAGATGTTCAGCGTACCGGTCGAAAAGCACGGGATCAACGGTCACCTGAGACAGAAGGGAAAAATCGCAGAATTGGCTCTCGGATATGGTGGATCTGTCGGTGCACTGAAATCTATGGGTGCTCTTGAAATGGGACTGTCCGAAGAAGAACTGCAGCCACTGGTCAACTCCTGGCGAAACTCCAACCCTATGATCACCGCCTTCTGGTGGGACATCGACCGCGCCGTCAAAACCACTATCACGCAACGCATCCAGACTGAAGTGCGCGGGATCCGTTTCTTTTATAAGAGCGGCATGCTCTTCATCAAGCTCCCCTCAGGCCGCCTTCTCTCCTACGTGAAGCCCCGCATCGGAGAAAACCAGTATGGCGGAGAGTCCGTCACTTATGAAGGAGTAGGATCCACGAAGAAATGGGAACGCATCGAATCCTACGGTCCGAAGTTCGTGGAGAACATCGTTCAGGCCGTCAGCCGTGACATCCTCTGTTACGCCATGAAGACTCTCCGGCACTTCTTCATCGTCGGTCACGTTCATGATGAGCTGATCATCGAATGCAGTCCTGATGTTGACCTGAATGTGATTTGCAAGCAGATGGGCAGATCTCCGGACTGGATGCCGGACATCCTTCTCCGCGCCGACGGCTACGAGACCAGTTTTTATAAAAAAGATTAACTTGAAAATAGTGGCTCCCGGTTTATCACCGTAGAGCCGCTATACAACTAATCAAAATATATATTCGTTACATATCCTGCCGGATAACATGGCAAAAAATCTTCTATTGGTGGAAGATGATCTAATATGTGGTTCACAAATTTATAAAACTCCTCCATGTCAGACACGAATTCTTCAGCCGTGCCTATGTCTCTGTAATTAAATGCATGTACCGCATTTCGATAATGCTGAATCTTATCTACCCATACGTATAATGGATCCTTATCATCGTTCCAAAGGATTCCTTTACTGAAGTTCTTCAGATCATCGAATTTCATATTATTAGGTTCAACAGTAATAATTTTTCCTTTTTTGTTCTTTTTCGTCAGAGGGTTCTTCATATAGTCTTCGTAGAACACGCAGTAAAAGAATTTAAGCCAGGATTCTACTAAAGCTCCCATATTTGTACGAGCTAATATCAATTCACCATCTGTCATAGTAGATCCTTTATCGATCCATATTTTCAATGTATCTGTAAGTTCAGACATCCATTTCAACATAGCATCATCAAGTTTATCAGCAACACTATCTGGTGCAATTCCTCTTGATTCCTTCCAAACTAATGCCATGTTATTAGTTTGAAGCCGTAATACTTCATAATCACTTCTTCTCATCTATTTATGTCCTTTTATGATATCCATAGCTGCTGTTGATAAGTCTTTCCCTTCATATGTTATCAACAGTTTGCCAGGAAAGTTCTTCTCATACCACTTTTCTTTGATTTCCCAGTGTGCGCGATAATCCGGGAGATCAAGTCTTCCAACATGCTCCCAGTAATATGTTTCGCCTCGGAATTTCACTGTAAAATCAGGCAGGAACATCGTACCGTCCGGCGCATACAGCGGTTCCTCATAAACAAACGGCACTTCTTCTGACACAAGCATATTGGCAATGATAACTTCAGACTTTGATCTCACAAAGTATTCCGACAAAGTAGCCAGCTTCTTCTCATCAGCATACCAGTTCTGAATATATAGCAATTCTTCAGGAAGCGGATTAAACGCAAACACCGATGAGTTGATTCTTCTGACCGCAGACTTTTCAAGATGTCCCAGTGCAGTCAAGGTACCTATATCTTCCTGCAAGAGAATCGTAACCTTCTTTTGTGCTCTGGTAATTGCAGTATATAGCAGTTCCATCGATAACAGGTGACTATCTCTTTTCGGGATCACAATATACACATAATCAAACTCTGAGCCCTGAGACTTGTGAACACTGATAGCATATGCCAGTTCCAGATTTTCCTGCACTTTCTGTTCCGGAAGATACCAGCCTTTATCATTCCTCCCATACTCACGACCATAGTTATATCGTAATTTCTGCCGATTCTTATTTGAGAATGCAACCTGGAATCTTTCAATCGTACTAATAAAATTATACCGCTTGTTCTTTGAATCAAACGGATGCATCAGCACCAAGCCAATCTCGCCGTTATAAACTTCATGCTGCTCTACAGCCCGTGTCTCCTGATTATATGCAGCCGTCTTTTAGCCAATTCTATCATTTTTTTGCTGTAATCAAAAGCGACAACCGAAGCGCCTCTTTGTGCAAGATACGAAGAATAATTTCCATTGCCACACGCAATATCCAAAATGTAATCCGCAGGATTAGGAGATAGAAGTTCCGTTACTTTGGGACGCACTACCTCTCTGTGAAATTCATTAGATTCGTCACCCATTGCATTATCCCAAAATTGTGCGTTCTCCTCCCAGATTTTTTTACTTTCCTCTGTTCCCATGTTCTCTCCCACTCCCCAAATTTGCTTTTTTGCTTCCATTAACCTGAATTATTCACGAGGGTAGGTCCTGCATAGGATCCCCACCCTCAGACATGTAAAC
>NZ_PDYG01000073.1 GCF_002735305.1 Agathobacter ruminis | reverse complement strand
GTAACAGCAAAAAATAATACCAATAAAATTGCAATTCCTCTTTTTTTCATAAATAAACCTTTCTTTGAATGTTTGCATAATTTTTGTTTTTAAATCTACAAATTCCTATTTTTACGCCCCTTATTATTTTTCCATATCGGGAATTGAATAATAAACTTTATACTCATTTTCAGATGGATTCTGCATAGTTGCATCTATATATAATTTTCCCTTTTCAAAAGTTTCTTCCGGTATAAAATAACCAATTCGAATCTCTTTTGACTCACCCGGCTGTATTTTCACAAGCAAACCATCATGACCTTCGCTCATGTAATTAAAATAGCCAACATCAGTCGTTGCTTGCCGTATATTTTCCCTTTCATCCATATAAACAAGCCCTACATTAGAGGCATAATATTTCACCTCTTCATCTGAAACATTTTTAATTGTAAATTCCATATAAATAATGCGTCCATTTTGGCATACATTTCCGTCTAACTGAATTCCAGACAAACCGACATCTGACCACTTTTCCAATTCTTCAATTTCTTGTGAAAAATATACTTTTTGAAAAGTAATTTCCATCATTTTTTTCATACCGTCAGTCTCGGAAAGTTCATATAAATCAGCCGATTCATCAATTTTTTTCAAGCAATCATAGTCCATCTTAGGTATATAATGCTTTCTACCTCCCACCATGACATACTCTCGCTCAGTATCACTTTGAGTAGAACCAGTTTCATCAATTTGTG
>NZ_PDYG01000072.1 GCF_002735305.1 Agathobacter ruminis | reverse complement strand
AAAAAGAGGAATTGCAATTTTATTGGTATTATTTTTTGCTGTTACATCAGTGCACCTAGGGATGAATCGTGTCAATGCGAATAACCATGAGGATACTAAATTCAAATTTTATTTTCATAATTATTTCGATCATACAGAAGGAAGAAAAAAAACAGATGATTCTTCCTCTTATATGAAGTGTACAGAATTGAGAGACAATGCTTCCTATACAGCCTATGTTTATGGCTCAAATGAAACTACTGGCGATTTTGCAGAAGATGTTTCACATGGATATCATTATTTATTTAAGCGGGGAACAAAATATTTTATGAGGAATTGGGTTTATGAAGATAATTTAAAATATGCGTTGATTTATGCTAATCAGAATACACCATTTCCAACTTTTCCTAAGGGGGTTTGGAGCCCGGATAGTGTTCCAGAACGATAATATGTAGTTCTATGAGTTATATATGGGTGAGAAGAATGAAAAAGTTGAGAAAACAAATATTATGTTGGGGAT
>NZ_PDYG01000070.1 GCF_002735305.1 Agathobacter ruminis | reverse complement strand
TTTGCGATGAAAAGACAGTTTGTCGAAGTGCAAAATCGGTGAAAGGACAACCTCTTGAAGTGACGCGTACGGCTTTGGAGAATTTCAGTCTTGGGGCCTATCATATGAGGGAGGGCTGAGAAAGGGTGGGCAGTTGTGGCGAATGAGCGACAGAAAGGTGAGCGGGACGGCTGAGGGGAAGTGTGGTATAATGAAAGGTAGTGCGAAATTTGATGGAGAGGGCAAAAGATGAAACGATATGCGGTTATGCTGTCAGGAGGAACCGGGACCAGAATGGGGGATCCGGTGCCGAAACAATATCAGAGAGTGAAGGGCAAAATGCTGTTTGAGTATACGCTGCAGTCTTTGTGTGCGGTCGCATTTGAGGCGATTGTGATTGTGGCTGCGCCTGAGTGGGTGGATGCAATCAGGCAGGTGCTGCCGGACGGAAAGTTTTTGTTTGCTGCGCCGGGCGAAAACCGGCAATTGTCAGTCTGGAATGCGCTGCAGGTGCTGAAGGCTGAGGAGGACGACGCAGTGCTAATACAGGATGCCGCAAGACCGATGACGAAACCGGAATTGATAGAAGCATGCCTGGAAAAACTGGAGCAGGAAGCAGATGCGGACGGCGTGGTGCCGGTATTGCCGATGAAGGATACGGTCTATTTGTCGAGGGACGGAAAGTGTCTGACGCAGACACTCGTGCGAAGCGAGGTGGTCGCAGGTCAGGCGCCGGAAGCATTTCGGTTTGGATTTTATTATCGCGCCACGGAGAAGCTGTTGCCGCATGAGATTCTTACAATCAACGGAAGCGCGGAACCGGCGATGCGTGCCCGGGGACATATCTGTACGATTGCCGGCGATGAGAGCAATCTCAAAATTACGACACCGCTTGATCTGGAGCGGTTTATACATGAATTAGAATGAAATCTTAAGAGAAACTTAAGATTAAATTGACACAAAGGGTGGTAAAATGGCTTTATGAAAGCGTATGTACTCGATGGAATCGGTCAACTGAATCAGCACGAATATGTGCTGCGGGATCTGCAGCCGGGAGAAGCACTTGTACAGGTTGCTGCGGCAGGAATCTGCGGCTCGGATCTTCCGAGAATATTTGAAACGGGAACCTATCATTTTCCGACGATTCCGGGACATGAATTTGCCGGTGTTGTGAAAGAATTATATGCCGACGCAGACGAAGAGATGCTGCGCCAATGGATGGGAAAGCGCGTTGCGGTATTTCCGCTGATCCCATGCAGGACATGTCGGTCATGCGCGAACCATCAATATGAGATGTGTTCCAATTATAATTATCTCGGTTCACGGACGGACGGTGGATTTGCGGAATATTGCATTGTACCTGTCTGGAATCTGCTTCAACTGCCGGATGAGGTTTCATTTGCGCAGGCTGCCATGATGGAGCCGGCCGCAGTTGCACTTCATGCGATTCGCAGAGGCGGCTTGCATCCGGATCATCCGGAGACGGGTATCGGTAAGCGCGTGCTTGTCATGGGCCTTGGCACAATCGGAGGATTGATTGCGCAGTGGCTTTCGCAATGCGGCGTGACAGAGCTGACCGCAACGGGACATCATGCCCCGCAGGAGGAACTGATGCATCGATATGCGAATGAAAATTATCGATTTATCAATACGAATCAGACCGCATGGACCGATGATGAGAACACCTATGACCTGATTTTTGATTGTATCAATGATTCCGAATCTGTGCAGCAGGCGCTTCGTTATGTGAAGCCGGGCGGACAGATTGTGGCTGTCGGCAATCCGAAAAAGGACCTGACTTTGCAAAAAGATATCTATTGGAAGCTGTTGCGCAAGCAGGTTTGCATGACAGGAACCTGGAATTCGTCTTTTTCACATGATTCGAATGATGACTGGCAGATTTTGCTGCGTTATCTGCAGGAACAGAAGCTGCATCCGCAGGCACTGATTACACATCGTCTGCCGTTTGCCCAATTGCCGAAAGGTCTTGAAATCATGCGCTTGCGGGAAGAATTCTACAATAAGATTATGATTGATTTAACAGTTTGTTCATAATTTCCGAATTGAAGAGTTTTACTGTTATTTTTTCATAAAATTTACACATTGTTTTTGTTTACTTTTTTCAGTAACATATTGCATGGTAAAAATAGAAGTTTTGTCGGCATTTATAGATGGAGGTTCTTAGACAATGAAGAAACTGAATGAAAATATGCCTAAATCGAATCATAGATTGTCCGCAATCGGACAAAAAATCAAGAAAGGATTTCAGGCGGTTGGCCGCTTCCTGTTTGTGCGTACAGAGCATGCACATTCAGAGCGCTTTGAAAAAGTAGTCGATGTGTTGAACCGTTATGCGGTTCTCTTCCATATTGCACTTTCACTTTCAATAGTGTTTGTTGTGGAATTGATTTCACGCAGAAGTGTATTGAGTGCGCTCAATTTTATCCGCATTCATCCGCTTGCATATCTGTATAATTCCTTTATCGTATTTGCATCTTTGATGCTGGTATTTCTGTTCCGCAGAAGAGGATTCTTCCGTGTATTGATCACTTCATTCTGGGTTCTGCTCGGAATCATCAACGGTTGTATTCTCTCAAACCGCGTAACACCGTTTACCTATACGGATTTGAAGTGCGTCAGTGACCTTTTGAGTATGACCAATACGAACTATTTCACAGCACAGCAGGCAACTGCGGTTGTATTTGGATTTGTGATTTTTATCCTGCTGATGGTGGCTTTGTTTATCAAAGGACCTCGTTATCAGGGTAAGAAGCATCCTGTAGCTTATCCATTATCGGTTCTGGCTGTTTTGTTCATCGGTATTCCGGCAGCGACAAGCGCAGCAACCAATACCCATATCGTAGATACTTATTTTTACAATATTGCACAGGGTTATGAAGACAACGGTTTCATCTACAGCTTCTCTTCAAGCGTGGTAAACCGCGGAATGAGCAAGCCGGAGACCTATTCAAAAGAGACCATTGATACCATCGAAAATCAGGTGAATACACAGGTGGCAAAGACAAAGTCTTCCAAGCCGAATATCATCTGCATTTTGCTGGAAAGCTTTGTGGATCCGGAGGAATTGACTTACTTAAAGACCAACAAGGATCCGATTAGTTTCTATCATTATCTCGAAGATAATTATACAAGCGGATATCTGACAGTACCGGTAGTCGGTGCGGGAACTGCAAATACGGAATTTGAAATCCTAACCGGTATGAGCATGCAGTATTTCGGTACCGGTGAGTATCCGTACAAAACGATTTTGAAGCAGACAGATTGTGAGTCCATCGCATCCGATCTTTCAAAGATTGGTTATGGAACACATGTGGTACATAACAACGGTGGTAACTTCTACAGCCGTGCAAATGCATTCTCCATGATGGGATTTGATACATTTACCAGCAAAGAGTGCATGAACATCACAGAATTCACACCAAACGGAAACTGGGCAGAGGATGCCATCCTCGTAAATGAGACCATCAAGGCATTGGATGCAACAGAGGGTTCTGATTTTGTTTATACCATTACTGTTGGTACACACGGTGATTATCCGAAGCAGCCGATTCTTGACAATCCGGAATTTGTGGTAACCGGAGCAAACAGTGAGGAATCCGCAAACCAGTGGACTTATTTCGTTAATCAGGCACATAAGACAGATTTGTTCATCCAGAATCTGGTTACAGAGCTGGACAAGCGCGACGAAGATACCATCGTAGTTATGTTTGGCGATCATTTGCCAACCATGGGTCTGACCAATGAGGATACCGTTCCGGGCGATATTTACAAGACCAAATATCAGACATGGAACAACATGGGACTGGAAAAGCAGGATGCGGACCTGTACGCATATCAGCTGCTTGCGTCTGTGACCGATTCAGTTGGTATCCACGAGGGAACCATTTGGAAATATCATCAGAATGAGCTTGCAAACAACGAAGCCAAGCTTGACCGGGATGCTTATCTGAACGGCCTGGAGAATCTGCAGTATGACCTGCTTTACGGCGACCGTTTTGCATATAATGGTGAGGACCTGTATCCGGCAACAGAAATCGTAATGGGAATCGATGAGGTAGTGATTGAGAAGGCACAGAGATTTGAAATTTCAAATGCACTGATGCTTACCGGTTCTTCCTTTACACCATGGACACGTGTCTATGTGAATGATTCGAGAGTGGATTCTGTTTTGGTCGACGGAAAACATATGAGAATCAGCCTTGATGATGTCGAGGACGGAGATGTGATTCAGATGAAAGTACTCGGCTCATCCAATTCCGTATTCCGCGTATCGAATGAATTCGTTTATGACGATCCTACAGTTGAAGATACGGAAACGACAGAAGAATAAAATAATATTCAAAAAGGTGTTGGCATTGCCGACACCTTTTTTTGATGCTATAATTACAATCCAAGGGGTAATTAAGGAGAAGGAAATGAAGATCTTAATAGTGGATGACGAAAGTTTAACCAGAGAAGGGTTGATTGCGTCTGTTGATTGGGCGGCTTTGGGCATTGATGAAATCTACCAGGCTGATGATGGACTTTCCGGATTGGAAACCGCACGGGAGAATAAGCCTGATATTATTTTGTGTGATGTGCGCATGCCACGCATGAACGGGATTGAGATGCTTGAACAGATTGAGGGGTTTGATCCGGATGTAACGGCAATCTTCATGAGCGGTTATTCAGACAAGGAATATCTGAAGGCTGCGATTCAGTTAAAGGCAATCAATTATATCGAAAAACCGATCGAGCTTGGGGAAATGCAGCAGACATTGCAACGCGCAGTGGAGCAGTGCGCGCGTCAGCGACTTCTGGGCAACAAAGGCGTAACGCTCGAATCGGAGCAGGGTGCACAATTAGCCTATCGCTTTACCATGCCTTTTGCGGCACATCGTGATGCAATCGAGGGATTGTTGCGCAATTTTTCTGCTGTATCGGCAAAGAACAAATTCAAGTATATTACAACCTATATCGTGAAACTGCAGGCAATTCCGGAGGACCCGCAAATTCTGCGTCAGATTAAGGAGGCGCTGCAGGGCTATCTGATTCCGATGCATTTGAATGTGATCTATACCGAAAAACGGGTATATCATATTATTTTTCATATTTACGGTGAATTGGAAACAACAGCAGGTACGCGTGAAATGATTGCTTCCCAGATAGCGAAACTGTTTCATGGATGCGGTGCATTTTATATTTCCATCGGCGATACCGTATCCGGATATCAGGAAGCATATCATTCGTATGAGAGTGCGGTCATTTATCTGCAGGACAGCTTTTTCTTTGAGCCGTGTAAAGTACTCAGTGCGTCTGTAATTGATGGCTGCCGGGACGTGGATCAGACCTTGCTGCAACAAAAAATTACCGAAGCCAAGACGATGGTGCGCGAAAGTGGAGAGGAAGCGACCATGCAGGTGCTCGATGAAATCGCGCAGCTGCTCCGCGGCAGACGTGGCATGCTGCAAAATCAAATCAAAGGCCTGTATTACGAACTGTTTCTGTGTCTGTATGACGCGCGCCTTAACCGACAAATGGTGCCGGATATGGCAATCGAAAACCGCGAGAATATCATGGATATCATGGACCAGTGTTTTTCGTTCTATCAACTGCATCAAATGCTGGTGGAAAAGACGCACAGATATTATGCGGATATTAAAGAGAACAGTTCGGAGAACCCGACGGTTGCAATCATTCGCGAATTTATCGCGGGCAATTATGCAGATGCGGCATTGTCTGTAAAAGACATCAGTGATTATGCGAATCTGTCGGTGTCATATGTATGCACCTTGTTTAAGAATGAAACAGGAACCACCATCAACCAGTACATCACAGATTTCAGAATGCGAAAGGCCAAGCAGCTGCTGGCGGATCCGCGCAATCGTGTCGGTGAGGTGTCTGCATGTGTAGGTTATAATGATGGCAATTATTTTGCGAAGAGTTTCCGCAAATTTACCGGACTCTCCCCGTCTGAGTTTCGAGAACAGGTGGTGCGTGCATGAAAATTCCGGTTCGCATCAGAAGTCTGCGGCTGCAGACCAAATTCGTATTATGTATTCTGCTGGCTGCCTGTCTGCCGATCATCACAATCGGCGTGGTATTTTTTGGCCGGTTTTATGATATGTTAATCTCTGATACCGTTAAGTCGGAACAGGTACAGACGGCATCGCTGATTCCAAAAATCAAAGAGCGATTAGGTTCAATTACCGAGAGTATGAGTGAAATCGAAGCTTCGGATTTGTATGCGACCATGTTTCACGGAGAGTTCGACGGAGACCCGGTTGCGCTGATGGAGTCCGATCAGGCAGATCAATTTGCAAAGCTGGCAGAGTCTATTATTCAGGAGACAGCTGTAACCGATATCAAAATCTATTGTTCATTGGATGAGGATTCGCCGATTTATGAGACAGATTTCGGACGTCGTTTTCTCGTGCCTGAGGATCGGATCAAGACGACCTACTGGCATGGTATTTTCAGTGCGACACCTTCAGCATCATTGCACTGTCCGAAATTTTATCTAGGTAATTATGAAATCGAAAATTATGATGACTGCGCATATATGATTCGACGCTCCTGGCTGGTCAATCGCAAATTCGAGACCTGCTACCTGGCTGTATATTATCCGAGTGAGATTTATTCCGGTCTGCTGAGCGAATCGATTACGGTCGATGACTCGGTATCCTATATCATCAATGAGCGTGAGGCCGTGATCGCTACGACCAATGAGGCACTCTCCGGATTGTATCATCTGGATTATTATGACATTCAGGCGCTTCTGATGGCCTCCAACAGTTTCGTGCGACAGGACGTCAGCGGAGGTAGTGTCTATGCTGCTTTTTATTATATCGAGGAAACGCGCTGGTTTGTTGTGACGGTATTGCCCGAGCGGCCATTGCTCCATATGGCAAACAGAACTTTCATACAATTTGTGATCATCTGTATTGTCAGTCTGGTGCTCAGTATCCTTGTAGCAATTGTGATTGCGCATTCCATGACAAGGCGGATTTCCAAACTTTCCAAGCAGATGTCCTCCGTGGAAGAGGGGGCGCCGGTGCCGATGAAAGAGCCGCGTACGCGGGATGAAGTCGGCAAATTGATCAGCTCCTACAATTACATGACACGGGAGATCAATGACCTGATGCAACAGCAGAAAAAGACGGCAGAGGAATTGCGCCTCGCGGAATTCCAGTCTCTGCAGGCACAGATCAATCCGCATTTTCTGTATAATACCATGGACATGATTCACTGGATGTCATTGCAGGGGCGAAATGAGGAAGTCAGCGAAGTCGTGCAGAATCTTTCCCGTTTCTACAAGCTGACATTGAGCCGCAAGCGCGATTTGAGCTCAATCGAAAATGAACTTGAGCATGCGCAGGTCTATCTGCAGCTGATGAACATGCGCTATGATGACAAGATCGACCTGGTGGTCGATGTGCCAAACGAATTATTGCAATATCGCATCCCAAAACTGACTTTCCAGCCAATCCTGGAGAATTCCATCCTGCATGGAATTCTGGAGAAAGAGGAAAAATCAGGAACCATCGTTCTGACAGCCTGGGAGGAAGAAGGCGACATTGTCATCCTGATTTCGGATGACGGAGTCGGTATGACCGAAGATGAAATCGCAAGGATTTTGTCGGAGAATGTGTCGCATGAGCGAAAAGGAAGCAGTATTGCAATTTATAATATTCATAACAGACTGCGATTGCTGTATGGAGAACCATATGGACTGACATACCAAAGCAATGGCGGATGCGATGTCACAATCCGCATTCCAAAAATCAAAAAATCATCTTCATAATCAAATCACAAAAGCTCTTGAGTTTCGGCAAACTGTTGTAAATGCTGACATCAAGAGCTTTTTTGGTGCGAAAGTACCAAGAAAAAATTTACCCTTCATCAAAAAATTTTCCTGTTTTTGAACCCATGTATCAGAGGATAAGATAAACATGTAAAAAGGAATCAGGAAAGGAGAAGGAGCGTGTCTGAGTATGTATTGGAGCTAAAAGGGATTACCAAGATCTTCCCGGGTGTAAAAGCGCTTAATAATGTCCAGTTTCAACTGAAAAAGGGTGAGATTCATGCTTTGATGGGTGAAAACGGAGCAGGCAAGTCGACCTTCATTAAAGTAATCACGGGAGTACATCAGGCCGAAGAGGGCGAGATGTATTTGGACGGAACGAAGGTAGATTTCAAGGGACCGGGTGATGCGCAGGCTGCAGGAATCGCAGCGGTATATCAGCATCCGACGAGTTACCCGGATCTGAGTGTAACAGAAAATATTTTCATGAATCATGAAATTAAAAAAGGCGGGGTGCTTCAGTGGAAGCAGATGAACCGTGAGGCACAGGTGTATCTGGATCAGCTCGAAGCTGATTTCAAACCGACTGCCGAGATGGGAACGCTTTCTGTGGCACAGCAGCAGATGGTTGAAATTGCAAAGGCAATCTCAACACATGCGCGCATCATCATTTTGGATGAGCCGACTGCATCACTGACTGCAAACGAATCGGAAAAACTTTACAAGATTGTGGAAAAGCTCAGAGATGACGGCGTATCCATTATCTTTATCTCACACCGATTTGAAGATATGTATCGTCTGGCATCAAGAGTTACGGTTTTCCGTGATTCGCAATATATCGGAACCTATGATGTAGATAAAATTACAAATGCAGATTTGATCAAGGCAATGGTTGGCCGTGAGATTTCGGATATGTATCCGAAGGTTGCGGTTGAGCCGGGAGAAGAAGTTCTCCGCATCGAGAATTTTAGCCGTCTTGGCTACTTCAAGGATGTCAGCCTGTCCGTTCGTGCAGGTGAGATTGTCGGACTGACCGGACTTGTCGGTGCCGGCAGAACCGAAGTGATGGAAGCGGTATGCGGAATCACTGCAAAGAATTCCGGAACCGTATTCTTAAATCAAAAAGAGGTACATGTGAAGAATCCGACGGATGCAGCTGATCTTGGAATCATTCTTTTGCCGGAGGATCGTCAGAAAACAGGATTGATCATGAGCTGGGGGCTGGGACGCAATGTCACACTTCCAATCATGAAAAAGATGCGCAACGGATTGTTCATCAATGAAAAGAAAGAGAACGAACTTGGCAAGAAGTTCCTTGAGGAAGTTGATACGAAAGCGGTTACCGTTTTTGACCCGGCAAGTTCCCTTTCCGGAGGAAATCAGCAAAAGGTTGTGGTGGCAAAGGCACTCGCACAGGACAACATGAAGGTGGTCATCATGGATGAGCCGACCAAAGGTGTGGATGTCGGAGCCAAAGCTGAAATATATGCCATTATGAGCGATTTGGCAAAGCAGGGATATGCCATCATCATGATCTCATCCGAAATGCCTGAGATTCTTGGTATGTCAGACCGCATTTATGTGATGTGCAACGGACGCATTACAGCAGAGCTGGATGCAAAGGAGGCGACACAGGAAATCATCCTTGAGCATTCCATGGAAAAAACTGAAAAGAAGGAGGCAGTAAGATAATGCAGAAACGCGAATTAAGTCTGGTAATCGTACTCGTTCTTCTGATTGCGGTTGTTAGTTTTGTCAATCCATCGTTCTTTACGATCGACAACTTTTTGGACATTTTAAAAAATAATGTAGTTACACTGATCCCGACATTGGGAATGCTGATGGTGCTTTTGATCGGTGGAATCGATATTTCCATTGCATCAACAATGGCGCTGGCCGGAATGGTGGTCGGATTGCTGTTCAAATACAACAAGATTGAGAGCACATTACTGGCATTTATCATTGCTCTTGCAATCGGTGCGGTATGCGGATGCCTGATGGGAACCATCATTGGTCTGGGCAATGTCCCACCGATCATTGCAACAATGGGAGGTATGTATATCTTCCGCGCATTGGCTTATATCGTAGGAGACAGCCAGTGGGCAGGCGCAGAGGCGCTTGGGAATTACAAGGACTTCGCGCTGAAAAATATATGTGGCGTGAATGTGACAATCTGGATCACATTATTATGCTATATTCTTTTCTTCATCCTTCTAAAGTGGACTAAGTTTGGCCGTAATATTTACGCAGTCGGAAGCAATGCTGAAGCTGCTCAGATTTCCGGTATCAAAGTAGCCCGTGTAAAAATCGCCGTTTACACAATTATGGGTGTGCTTTGCGGACTGACCGGAGCCCTGAACACTTCCATTTATGCTTCCGCGCAGCCAAACAGTCTGACAGGAAAGGAAATGGATGTAATCGCGGCTTGTGTAATCGGTGGTGTCAGTATGAGCGGAGGCCGTGGAACCGTTGCCGGTTCATTGCTCGGCGGACTTGTTTTGGCAGTCATCGCAAAGGCGCTTCCATTGATTAAGATTCCGGCAATTGCACAGAATACAATCAAGGGTGTCCTGATTGTTGTGGTTATTATCGTCAATGTCATTACGCAGCGCATGATGAACAAACGTGCACTTGCGAGAAGGGAGATGTAATCATGGCAGGAAAATCAGGAAGAACCATAAATGCAACACCGCAGAATGTGTGGAGAAAGCGGATACTCAGCTGGGAGGGCGTGCTGATTGTCATACTGGCAGTCGTGCTGGTACTCTGCAGAGCAATGTCCGCAACCTATACACTCGAAAATGTATTGCGTGAAATGCCAAAATATTTGGCGGAAATGTTTTTGATGCTTCCGATGGCATTTATCTTGATGATGGGTGAAATCGATATTTCGGTCGGCTCCATCGTGTGTCTGTCGGGAACACTCGGCTGCTTTGCAGTCAACGCGGGAATGCCATTCCCGGTTGCTTTGCTGATTATGCTCGGTACAGGTTTGATCTGTGGGGCAATCAACGGAGCCATCATTGTTATCTTTCCGGAATTGCCATCCATGATCGTAACCCTCGGAACACAGATTATTTTCCGCGGAATTGCAGAGATCATGCTTGGTGGCGGCGGCAGTATCGCAGCCAAAAATGCGGACGGATTCCGCGCAATCGGAAAGAGCCTGGGCATTGTCCCAATCGTATTTTTCTTAGTCATCATCTCCGGAGCCATCTTTGTTATTATCTCCACAAAGATGAAATTCGGTCGCGAATTAATGGCAATTGGAAGTAATCGCTTGACCGCATTCTATTCCGGAGTTAAGGTAAAGAAAGTGTTGTTTATCAGCTATGTAACAATGGGTGCATTTTCTGCACTGTGCGCCATTTTCTTTACCGCTGCAACATACGGCGCAAATACCACAACGGGAAAAGGCTTCGAAATGGATGCCATTGCGATGGCAGTATTCGGCGGTATCTCGTCCACCGGTGGTAAAGGAAAGATGATTGGTGGTATTCTTTCCGCATTTGTAATCGTATGTTTGCGCATCGGGCTTGGCCAGAAGAATGTCAATTCTCAGGTCATCCTATTGATCATCGGTATCCTTTTGATTGGTGCAGTCCTGTTGCCGAATATTTCCGCACGAATTTCGGCCAACAAGAAAAAAGCAATCAGCTAGGGGTATCACAAAAACTATATTTTTTCTAAGGGAGGAAAAAACATGAAAAAGAAACTTTTAAGCTTACTTCTTTGTGCAACTCTCGCAGCCGGTGCATTGGCAGGCTGTGGCGGTGGTGGAAGCACCACAGATACGGGTTCAAAGTCTTCATCCGAAAGTAAGGGCGGAGACAGCGGCAAGAAGCAGTATGCAATCGTACCAAAGAGTGCCGGAAACCCATACAACGAGAAGGAAGTAGAAGGATTCAAGGCAATCATTGAGGCCAACGGAGGAGAAGCCGTTGTGAACTATCCTCAGGATGCAACTGCAGATGCTCAGATTACCGTTATCAACTCTTTGATTTCACAGGGTGTTGATTCCATCGCAGTCGCAGCAAATGATGAGAATGCACTTCAGTCCGTATTGGAAGATGCAATGTCAAAGGGAATCAAGGTTTCCTGCCTCGATTCATCTGTAAATGCTGACAGCCGTCAGACTTTCGCAAATCAGGCCGGTGTGAAGGAAGTAGCTCAGGCACTTTGCGATGCGGTTTATGATATTTCCGGTGGTTCAGGAGACTGGGCAATCCTTTCTGCATCATCTCAGGCAACCAACCAGAATGCATGGATCGAAGCAATGAAGGGCATCATGGCAGACGACAGCAAGTATGCAGACTTAAACCTTGTAGAAGTTGCATACGGAGATGACGAAACTCAGAAGTCTACTGACCAGACACAGGCATTGCTTGCAAACTATCCAAACTTAAAAGTAATCTGCGCACCGACCACTGTAGGTGTTGCAGCTGCAGCAAAAGTTGTTCAGGATACAGGCGCAACCTGCCGCGTAACAGGACTTGGACTTCCATCTGAAATGGCTGAATACATTGGCAAGCCGGACAGCGGAAAGTCTTGCCCATATATGTTCCTGTGGAACCCAATCGACCTTGGAAAGCTTTCAGCATACATCTCTCTTGCACTGGTTGACGGAACCATCACAGGTGCAGCAGGAGACACCTTCGAAGCAAAGGAACTTGGCGTAACTTACACCATTACCGAAGCAGCTGACGGTGGCACAGAAGTAATCCTTGGTGCTCCATTCGAGTTCAATCCGGACAACATCGAAGAGTGGAAGACCGTATACTAAATCGTTACCTATATAAACTAAAAATAATCTTACCCCTGAAGGACCGGCCGTTTGGCCGGTCTTTCGCATGTGGCCGCCAAGGTTGCAAATGGCTGAACGGATGTGTATAATTTAGTGTATATGTGACGACTAATACAGAATGGAGCAAAGTATGGCAAAGATTACGAAATTCCCGGGGCCACGTAAGAATGGAGCACCGAAGGTGCCACAGAGCCCGCAGGAGACGATAGATGTAAAGAATCCGGAAGTGGAGGAAAAGATGACCAGTTATGTGGCAGATAAAACGCCACAGAACCTGAATGCGCTTGTAGAAGCTCTCGTCAAGACCAGAGTGCTGAATCCTGCGACACTGAATGATCAGAAATTCCCGATTCCGGTGGCAATTAAGAACAAAAACGGAGAAACCTTCCTGCCGATTTATACGGAGAAGACACAGATTCCGAAGGATCCGCAGTCGGCTGTCATCATGAATCTGCCGTTCCTCGCGGTTGTGGAAGTGGCTTTGAAGAATCCGGAAAGCGCAGGGGTGGTCATCAATCCATTTAGCAACAATCTGATACTGAAGAGACCATTGCTTGAGCGCATCAATGAGGTGGAGACCGCAAGGCGCGAAGGCAAGCCGATTCCGCATGCACCGGTTCAAAAAGAGATTAAATTGACGGAGGAACAGTATTTGCTCTTTGAGCGCAATCGCTATGAATTTGCGTCATTGCCAGCAAAATTCTTTGAGGATGTGGATGCGTTTATGGAGACGCTGAGCAAACGCAAAGAGGAATATATCGACGAATTGTTTGAAGAGAGCTATCAGCAGAAACGCATGTATCCGTATCTGCCGGAAGACTTTTCGGTAATGGCGCTTGGCCTGTCTGAATCGACAACCGCCATCCGTCTGGATATGCCAAGTCGTGACCGTGGAATTCCTTGCAGTCTTCGTATCTATATGGTGCGCGATAAGGAAGCGGATATTGCCCGTTATTTCCTGATTGAGCAGGGAAAAGAAAAGGTGGAGCTGACCGAGATGACAGCAGAAAAGAAGCATGTATCCCATGGCGAAGCACCGGTTGAAGGGGCAGAACTGCAGACGATTTTGGACTTGATTCAGGAAAATAAATAAAAAAGCGGGAGAAGACTATGAGAGAATTTTTTAAGAGAATTCGGATTGACTATTCCTTATCATCATTGATTACCATTGCTTTGGGAATTTTCTTCGTGGCACATCCGAGTTTTACATTTAGTGCGGTGGGTGTGATGGTCGCAGTGATTCTGTTGGTGATGGGTGTGATTTTACTCAGCTCTTATATGTTCAGACCGGAAGCATATGGCATCTCGGCATTTATGGGTGCGGTACTGATGCTTTTAGGAATCTGGATTTTGATTCAGCCAAAGATTGTAATGGCACTGATTCCGATTATTTTGGGTGTGTTGATGTTCTGGCATGGCATCCGTGGAATGAAGACCGCAGTTGAGGCAAAGAATTTTGGAAGTGAACATTGGTGGATTGGATTTTTGACCAGTGTGGCATCTGTTGTATTCGGTATTTTCTTTGTCATTGATGCATTTGGTGTGCTGGATGTGATGGGTGTGGTATTTGGAATCGGATTGATTTTCAATGGCATTTCCAATCTGATTTGTGTCACTGACGCATCGCGTTCCGAGCGCCAGTATCGCAGAGATCATCCGATTGATACGGAATTTATAGAGGATCGTCACGCATGAGACAGATGGAATTCAAGATGGAGCGTCCGGGGCTGACAAAGCCCGGAGAGCACCTGAAAATAACAGAGAGCAAACTCCCTACTTCCTATTATTATACGATTGAACATGCAATTGCCATGTCCGGAAATTATGAAGTAAGCCAGCGACTGAAAAGCCGTGAAGGTGTGGTCGTAGATGTGCGCGAAACGGAGAAAGGTTACTTTGTAACCATGGAATTTGATGAATAATAAACCTGGAATTGATGAGGCGCTTGCTGCAAGCTTTAAAGAACTTGCGGATAAGAGGCCTCTTGAAAAAATTACAATTAAAGAAATAACCGATTGTGCCGGTGTCATCAGACCAACCTTTTACAATCATTTTCAAGACAAATACGAATTGATGGAATGGATCATCAATACGGAGCTGTTGCTCCCGATGAGACCATTGATTGAAGCCGGGATGATTAAAGAAGGCATGACCCTGTTGTTTACCAATATTGGAAAAGACCGGGTATACTACGGCAAGGCGGTCAAGATGGACGGACCGATCAGCTTTCACCAGATTGCAATGAAAGCAGTCCAGCAGTTTCTCGAACAGATTCTTGGCGAGATGACAAGCGGCAAGTCACCGCGGCATGCATGGCTGTCTACGGAAGTGGTATCAACCTACTATGCGCAGTCGATGGTTTTTGCGGCAGAAGAATGGATCAAGGGCAATATGGATCTCGATCCGGCTGAGATGGCAGAGGCATATTTATATATTATGTCCCGCTCCTTTACGGATATTATTAATGAAATGTAACACGCATTTGTGGATGACACAGATGCGTGTTTTTGTTTTTGGGGGATATACAAATCGACAATTTTGTATATGGAACCGGACGAATCACCGAAATTGAATATTCATTTTGCAGACAATACAGAGTAAAGTAACTCTCAGGAAAAAACAGCATTTCAGTAAGAACGAAGAAAGTGAGTGAAGAAAATGATTAAGTTTGGAAAGGCAGTTGTGAAATGGAGAGTGCCGATTCTGATATTGTCACTGTTGTTGATGATACCCGCAGCAATCGGATACTTCAACACAAGAGTCAACTATGATATTCTTTCGTATCTGCCAAAAGACATTGAGACAATGGAAGGCCAGGACATCCTGCTGAACGAGTTCGGCACGGGAGCCTTCTCATTGATTGTCATAGACAATACGGATGACAAACAGATTGAGACGATTGCAGACAGCATTTCGGATGTCGATCATGTCAAGAAAGTGCTCTGGTACGGAAGTGTGGCGGATTTGTCCATCCCGAGAGATATCCTTCCGGAAAAAATGTATGAATTCTTTAATAATGCAGATGCCAATTCTCAGCTGATGGCAGTCATCTATGATGAGTCAATGGCCTCTGATGAAACAATGGCAGCACTTGACCGGATTGATGAGCTGGTGGATGAACATTGTCATGTGAGCGGAATGGCTTCCGTAATTCGTGACATCAAGAATCTTTCGGAAAAAGAAACACCGATTTATGTCGTTATCGCGGTTGTACTTTCGCTGATCATCCTGATGCTGACCATGGATTCCGCTCTTGCGCCGGTTCTGTTTTTGCTCAGTATCGGAATGGCAATTGTTTATAATATGGGAACCAACTTCATGGGAGACGGAGAAATCTCTTATGTGACGCAGGCACTGGCAGCAGTCCTTCAGCTCGGTGTTACCATGGATTATTCCATTTTCCTGTGGCACAGCTACGAGGAGCAGACAGAGCGATTCAACGGAGATAAGAAGCGTGCGATGGCACATGCCATTTCCAATACCATTACTTCGGTAGTCGGCAGCTCCATCACCACCGTGGCCGGATTTATCGCTTTGTGTTTCATGAGCTTTACTCTGGGTCTTGACCTTGGTATTGTCATGGCCAAAGGTGTATTGTTTGGTGTGCTTGGATGCGTCACCATCCTTCCATCCATGATTTTGATTTGTGACAAAGCCGTACAGAAGACCAGACACAGGGTTATCATCCCGGATCTGGGTGTGATTGCGGACTGGATTACCAAGCATTATCTGATCTTTATCGCATTATTCCTGGTAATTCTCGGACCGGCAATTTATGGATATACACATACAAAAGTTTATTACGATCTGGCCGGATCGCTTCCGGATACACTGGCAAGCCGTCAGGCCGACGCAACATTACAGGAACAGTATGAGATGGGAGCCACCCATATTGTGCTTGCAGATGCGAACATGACGGAAAAGACCTGCAACGACATGGTTTCAGAGCTGAAATCGGTTGATGGAGTCAAGAATGTGCTGGCACTTGACTCCTTCCTCGGTGGAACCATTCCGGAGGAAATCCTTCCTGATAAAGTAAGAGAAATCTTCAAAAACGGAAATTATCAGATGATGCTCGTATCCAATGAATATGCAATTGCATCGGATGAAGTCAATGACCAGATTGAGCAACTGAACAAGATTGTAAAGTCTTATGATGACAAAGCGATGGTAATCGGAGAGGCGCCATGTACCAAAGACCTGATTGAAATTACCAATCTCGACTTTGCCCGTGTCAGTGCCGTATCCATCGGAGCAATCTTCCTGATTATTCTGATTGTATTCAAATCCATCAGTCTTCCAATCATCCTGGTGGCTGTCATTGAGTTTGCAATCTTTATCAACATGGGTATTCCGGCATATACAGGAACCGTGCTTCCGTTTATCGCATCTATCGTAATCGGAACCATCCAGCTGGGTGCAACCGTCGACTATGCGATTTTGATGACCAACAAATATAAGAAGAACCGCTTCCTTGGAATGGACAAACAGCCGGCAATCGCCGCTGCATTAAAGAGCTCCATTCAGTCGATTATGGTCAGTGCATTTGCATTCTTTGCAGCGACCTTCGGTGTGGGAATGTATTCCGACATTGATATGATTTCTTCTTTATGTATTCTGATGGCACGCGGTGCAATCATCAGTATGTTTACGGTAATCTTCGTATTGCCGTCCATGTTTATGGTATTTGACAAGATTATTATTCACAGCAGTGTCGGTTTTCGTGACAAGAGCAAGATAAGCACAAGACCTGCAACCGTTGGAAAGTGAGGATAAAATTATGAAATTCAAGGAATTAAAGAACAAATTAAAAGACCGTTTTCTGATTACCGCGAGCGCAGGCGTTCTGGTATTCTCTTTGATCGTTACCGGTGTGACATGCACCGCTTATGCAGCAAAGAATCGTGATCAGGCTGCATCAACCGTCGAGGACAAAGATGACACGGACAAACTGGTGGATGACATCCTTGGCGATGGCAAAGTGACAGAGAAGAATATCGGAAAAGAGGAGACTGTCTATCTGATTTCCGATGCATCCGGAAAGGTCAATAAGACCATCGTATCCGATCATCTCGTCAACAAAGAAAAAGCAGCACAGCTGGATGATCGCAGCAATCTGACGGATATCACCAATGTCAAAGGCGATGAGACATTTGAGGAAAAGGACGGCGCGTTGACCTGGAAGGCAGACGGCAATGATATTTATTATCAGGGAACCACCAGCCAGGAAGCACCGATTACCCAAAAGGTGACCTACAAACTCGACGGCAAGGAAGTCACACCGGAAGAGCTCGCAGGTAAGAGTGGAAAAGTAACCATCCGTTTTGATTATACAAACAATACCAAGTATGTTGCCAAAGTTGACGGAGAAGAATGCGAAGTTAAGGTACCGTTTGCAGCAGTCAGCGCATTGGCACTCAATGACAGATTCTCCAATGTGGAAGTGACAAACGGCAAACTCGTAGATACCGGAAATGGCAGCATGGTTGTGGGATATGCAATTCCGGGATTGACCGAAAGTCTGGATCTGGATGATTCCGCACTTGACGGAATTCAGATTCCGGAATATGTGGAAGTAACAGCAGATGTCAAGAATTTCGAAATGAATGTTGCCATGACGGTGGCAGTCAATGCAGGCAATTTCCTTTCTTCAGGAGATTTGTCATTTGACAGCATCGATGATCTGGTAGATGCATTAAGTGATGCTTCTTCACAGCTTTCAGATGGTTCGACCGATTTGGCAGACGGAATGAAGACCCTGCAAAAGGGATTAAAAGATTATACCGCAGGTGCATCCAAGATCAATAATGGAATCGCAACCCTGCAGAATAAGTCAGGCAGCCTTGTGAGCGGTGCAAGTGATTTGAATGATGGGGCACAGGCACTTTCCGAAGGCCTTGTCAGCTTAAACAGCGGTGCAAAAGATCTGTATGGCGGATTGAAGTCACTCGAGAGCGGCGCTTCCGATCTGTATGAGGGAATCGGCAAACTGAGTGCAGGTGCAACCACCCTCAGCAATGGCCTTTCTACCCTGAATGGTTATTCAGACAGCATGGCTAAACTGATGGAACTCGGTGTCAAATCAATCCTGAATGATTTGAATGCTTCAGCATCCTCTGTATTCGGCGCATTGGCAGCAGTCACCTCAAAGCCTGCGCTGGCAACTGTTACCGTGGACAACATGACTCAGGTTTACGGTGCAATGAAGCAGAACGAATCAACTGTTGTCGCTGCAATTGTAGGATCCGGTGCAATGGATGAAGCACATGCAACCGGAACGGTACAAACCGTAGAAGGATATCTGGAGCAGGCCATCGGCGGACAGCAGCTTGCAAGCGGAATCAAGCAGAATCTGAGTGCTTTGAGCACAGGCGCAGACACACTTGCAACCAACCTGAGTACTGCTGAGGCAGGTGCAAAGAAGGTTTCCGGCGGAGCTACTGCCGCAAAGAAGGGCGCCAAGAAAATATATAACGGTGCAACCACCGCCAAAGAGGGTGCTGCCAAGATTGCAGAAGGCACACAGACACTTGTCGATGCAATGCCGAATCTGACAACCGGAATCAAGGCACTGGCAGACGGATCAAACAAACTTGTTGCAAATAACAAGGCACTTTTGGATGGTGCACAGAAATTAACAGACGGTTCTGCAAAACTTGCAGACGGAATCACCACCTTCAACAAGGAAGGAGTACAGAAGATTGTGGATGCATATGACGGAGATGTCAGCGCATTGCTCAATCGTGTGGAAGCAGTCAAGGATGCAGCCGAAAACTACGGTGCATTTACCGATGCTGCGGATTCTGTAAATACCAGTGTGAAGTTCATCTACAAGCTTGCTGAAATCAAGGCAGAATAAAACAAGGAGACGCATCAGATTATGGGCTGGTTCGAGAATTTGTTGATTGTCGCGGGAATATCTTTGGACTTGTTTGCCAATATGGAATGCCAGGGATCTCTGGTCGCAAAAGTAAATAAGAAACATCTGACGCTGATCTGCCTGATTGTCGGGGCGTGGCAGCTGGCAGCTCTTTTCGTCGGATATTTCTTTGCAAATCTGCTTTTGACAAAGCAGCATATCGCGAACGACTTTTTGGTCGGAGAACTGATTGCGGTAATTATCTTTCTCGGACTGGGTTGTCGCCTGATTGTAAAAGGCATCAAGAATGAGCGGATTCAGGAACATCTCGAGATGACGCTCGGCTATAAACGATTCATCAGAATGGCTTCTCTTACAAGCATTTATACCGTGCTCGCGGGAATCGCATTTGCTTTCTTCGGGACGGATATGCGCATGATCTTAATCATGATCGTGAGCTTTAGTATCGTATTTGTCATTTCCGGTATGTATGTCGGATACCATTATGGTTTTGAAGCAAAAGGAAAAGCATATTTTGCGGGAACTTTTCTGCTGTGGGCCGCGGGGATTGATTTGATTGTACGGCTCGTGATTCAATACCGGTAAGGAGCTTTGCGCCACGCGTGATGCGTGGCGCACAAGCTCCTTTTTTGATGCGGTTTTTTTCGGGTACAATACTTGCAATGACTGTGTGATAATGATATAAAAAGAGAGTAAAAACGCAATCAAAGAAATGGAGAAAAATATGGTACTTGCATTAGATGTAGGGAACACGAATATTACATGCGGTGTGTTTGCGGATGAGGAGCTGGTGGCTTCTTTTCGTGTCACCACCAAGATTCCCCGTACATCCGACGAATACGCGATTGTATTGGAAGAATTATTGGAAAAGAATGAGATTCGCGCTGAGGAAATCGAAGATGCGATTATCTGCTCGGTTGTGCCGAACATTATGCATTCACTCGAGAGTGCGCTGATCAAATATTTTGATATTTATCCGATGGTAGTGGAAGCCGGAATCAAGACCGGTATCCGCATTGTTACACCGAATCCGCAGCAGATTGGAGCGGACCGTATTGCGGATGCAGTCGGCGCTTATGAGTTGTATGGCGGACCGGTGATTGTCATTGACTTTGGCACTGCGACCACCTATGATTTTGTGGATGCGCAAGGCGCTTTTCTCGGTGGCGTGACAGCTCCGGGACTTCGCATTTCCGCAAAGGCTTTGTGGGAAGATGCGGCAAAGCTGCCTGAAGTGGAAATCAAGAAACCGGATACGGTATTGGGCAAAGAAACGATTCACAGTATGCAGTCCGGACTGGTTTACGGACAGATTGGACAGACCGAGTATCTGATTGATCAGATCCGCAAAGAGACCGGCATCGCAGATGCAAAAGTGGTCGTTACCGGTGGATTGGGTAGAATTATTTCCGAGGGAACCGCAAAGGTAGATATCTATGATCCGAATCTAACCTTAAAGGGTATTAACCTCGTTTATAAGAAACAAAAAAGAAAAATCAAAAAATAATACGCTGTATTTCATCATTGAAAACGGCAGTAGGAGGAACAATGGACCAAAATAATAACAAGAGATTAAATGTAAGATTTATGACAGAGCTTGCATTGCTGACCGCAATCGAGCTGATTATGTGCTTTGTGCCGGGATTGGGATATATTCCGATCGGCGCGTTAAAAATTACATTGCTTTGTATTCCTGTCGCTGTCGGCTCCGTCGTACTCGGACCGAAAGCAGGCGTCTTTCTCGGATTCGTATTCGGTATGTCAAGCTTTCTGGATCCGGCCAAGTCTGCCATGATGGCAGTGATTCCGGTACAGAGTTTTGTCACTGCAATTGTACCGCGTCTGTTTGTCGGACTGGTACCGGGACTGGTATTTATGGCATTGCGCAAGACGCGCATTCCACACTCCGTGAGTGTGTCAATTGCCTGCCTTCTTGCCCCGCTGACCAATACCGTTTTATACCTGCTGTTCTTTGTCATCTTCTTAAGACAGTACATGCTTGAAATTAATCCGGATGTCTACAATTTCTTTGGCAATCACGGATTCCTGGTTAGCTACGGAATGATGTTTGCGCTCAGCGCACTCAATATTGTGCTTGAGGCGGTTGCCGGACTTGTAATCGGATCTGCAATTTGTAATGTTCTGTTGCATACCGTCAACAAATCGAAATAGTCCGCTGTTGCATTTCATAAAACAGGAGGATTCTTTATGTTAAAAGGAAAATGCATTGTACTCGGGGTGACAGGAAGTATTGCGGCATACAAAATCGCAAGCCTTGCTTCTGCGCTTGTCAAACTGCATGCGAATGTACATGTGATTATGACAGAGAATGCAACGAATTTTATCAACCCGATTACATTTGAAACACTGACCGGAACAAAATGTCTGGTCGATACCTTTGATCGCAATTTCGAATTTCAGGTAGAGCATGTCTCGCTGGCAAAGCAGGCAGATTTGTTTCTGGTCGCACCGGCATCTGCCAATGTCATCGGCAAGATAGCAAACGGAATTGCGGACGATATGCTGACCACTACAATCATGGCAGCCAAATGTCCGAAGCTGATCTCTCCGGCAATGAATACGAATATGTTTGAAAACCCGATTGTTCAGGACAATCTCAAGAAGCTGGAGCATTATGGCATGCAGGTCATTTCTCCGGCAAGCGGATATCTGGCATGCGGCGACACCGGTGCAGGCAAGATGCCGGAGCCGGAGACACTGCTGCAATACATTTTGCAGGAAGTCGCCTATCCGAAAGATTTGTGCGGCAGGCATGTTCTGATTACCGCGGGACCAACGCAGGAGAAAATCGATCCGGTCCGTTATATTACGAATCACTCGACCGGTAAGATGGGCTACGAGACCGCAATCCACTGTGCGCGTCGCGGTGCACAGGTGACATTGGTCGCAGGACCGACGAATTTGCCGGATCCGTTGTTCGTCGAAACAATTCATGTGACATCGGCGGCGGAGATGGCGGAAGCGGTGAAAACCCGCTTTAAACAGTCTGATATCGTGATTATGCCGGCGGCTGTGGCGGATTATCGTCCAATCAATCCGGCAGATGAAAAGATCAAAAAAGACAAGAATACGGATGAGGCATGTATCCGCTTAGAGCGCACAGAAGATATTCTGTCGTATCTCGGACAGCATAAACGGGCAGACCAGTTTATTTGCGGATTTTCGATGGAGACCGAAAATATGTTGGAAAATTCCCGTGCAAAGCTGAAAAAGAAAAATGCAGACATGATTGTCGCAAACAATCTGCGCACAGAGGGTGCGGGATTTGGTACAGATACCAATGTGGTAACACTGATTACGGCGACAGAATGTCGTGAGCTGGAATTGATGAGCAAAGACGAAGTTGCACGCGCAATTGTGGATGCCATCATCCAAAAATAAGCAAATCAAAAAGCAAGGTTTCCTGACCGGATAAAGTCGGAAAACCTTGCTTTATTTTTATTGTTATGAATTTTGCAGTTCGGATAACATATCGGTGAAAGCATCCTTTTTTTCCGCCAGGATACTCGCAGCCTGCGCAGCAGTATCTTCGCTAATCGGGCCGGTGCCGTATGCGCCGGAATAAGAATTGGTCGCAGCATTGTAATTCGCCTCATTTTGCGCAGCAAAAGCAGCTTCGATTTCCGCCTGCTTGACTGCTTCGTCGGCAGCTTTTTCTGCTTCCAATCGTGCAAAAATCTCGTTGGCATTTCGAATTGCTTCTTCCTGTTCCGGAGTTAATTCCGCTTCCGGTTCGGCAGCAGTCATGCCGGGTTCGTCAACGGGCGGCTCACAATAATCCGAACCATCTGTATCTGCATCTACAAAACGAACATTCCAGCTTTTGATGACACTGCTGGAAATCTTGAGTTTTTCATCGCGTTGGGCAATTAAGTCGACAGGATATTGCGGTTGATGATCAAATTGATACATAGGCATTCTCCTTAAACTGTTACTTTTGTCCTAGTTCTTATATCATATACCCATTTGAGCCAAAATGCAAGCGAAGGCGTTGAATTCCAATCATATAGTTGAATTGGTTTCATCTTATTTGTGAAAAGCTTTTCACATTTTCACTTTACTTTGTTAAAATGTGCGCTATAATTATAAATGTTAGGCACGGTGTAGAAAAAGATTCACTCGTAAGATGAACAAAAGTGTAAAAGAGATTGTAAGGAAAGAGAGAGCGTTGGCAATGAGCAAAGATTTAGAAATCAGATGGCACGGCAGAGGCGGACAGGGCGCCAAGACAGCAGCCCTTCTTCTGGCCGATGTTGCATTTTCAACCGGTGCGCATGTGCAGGGATTTCCGGAATATGGACCGGAGCGAATGGGTGCGCCAATTACGGCATATAACAGAATCAGCAGAAAGCCGATTCGGGTACATTCCAATATTTATGATCCGGATCTGGTTATGGTAGTGGATGAGACATTACTGGAATCGGTCAATGTGACGGCAGGACTGAAGCCGGACGGAGCCATTGTAATCAATACCCCGAAGTCGGTGGAAGAAGTCAGACCGCTTCTGCAGGGCTATGAGGGAAATGTCTATACGATTGATGCGAGAAAAATCTCAGTGGACGCATTGGGCAAATATTTTCCGAATTCGCCGATGCTTGCGGCAGCAGTTGCTGTCAGCGGCGTGATGGATCAAAAGGATTTTATCGAACAGATGAGAGGATCCTATAAACATAAATTTGCAAAAAAACCGGAAGTGATTGATGGAAATATGCGCGCGCTGACACTGACACTGGATGCAATTGCACCTGCGCTTTCCGGAAAGAAACCATTGTGCGCAGAATAAGGGAGAGATTATGAGAACAGATGTAAGCAATTTGAATGAACAGACACCACATCAGAATCTGACGGAAGGGCTGATGTATTTTGGTGCAGGTAGTACCAAACAATTCAATACCGGAGAGTGGCGTACCAACACACCGGTATTTTTGGCAGATAAGTGTAAACAATGCCTGCTTTGTGCTCCGGTTTGCCCGGATTCGAGCATTCCGGTAGTGAACGCAAAGCGTTTGGATTTTGATTATGAGCATTGTAAGGGCTGCGGTATTTGTGTAGAGGTTTGCCCGTTTGATGCAATTGTGATGAAGGAGGGCAAATAAATGGCACGCAAAGACCGAATGTCCGGAAATGAAGCAGTATCGTATGCAATCCGGCAGATTAACCCGGATGTCATGCCGGCATTTCCAATCACACCATCCACGGAGATTCCGCAGATGGTTTCAACCTATATCGCAAACGGACAGATGGATACGGAATTTATTCCGGTTGAATCAGAGCACTCTTCCATGTCCGCAACCATTGGTGCAGAAGCTGCGGGCGCTCGTTCACTGACTGCGACGAGCTCAGCCGGTCTGGCACTGATGTGGGAAGAATTGTTGCTGGCGGCCAGCAATCGCATGCCATGTGCGCTTGCATTGGTAAACCGTACACTTTCCGGCCCGCTGAACATCAACTGTGACCATTCTGACGGAATGGGCGCGAGAGATACCGGATGGATTCAGATTTATGCGGAGAACAATCAGGAAGCGTATGACAATTTTATCCAGGCATATCCGATTGCGGAGGATCCGCGTGTGCATCTGCCGATTATGATCTGTCAGGACGGATTTATCACAAGTCATGCCGTGGAGAATATCGAGTTGCTTGAGGATAAAGAGGTAAAGGAGTTTGTCGGAGAGTATCATCCGGAAGAATTCCTGCTGAATCCGGGCAAGCCGATTGCGGTTGGACCTTATGCAGTCAGCAATTATGTCATGGAGGCACGCAGAAACCAGCTGGAAGCACTCGAGCGTTCCAAGGAGGTTATCCTCGAAGTGGCAGACAAATTCAGACAGTTATCCGGAAGAGGTTTTGGCCTGTTTGAAGAATATAAAACAGAAGATGCAGATTATATTATGGTCATTATCGGATCTGCTGCAGGAACCGCAAAGGAAGCTGTCGATCAGCTCCGCGAAAAAGGCAAAAAAGTCGGTGTCTTAAAATTGCGTGTGTTCCGTCCGTTCCCTGCAGAAGAGATTGCAAATGCAATCAGACATGCGAAGGCTGTTGCAATCATGGACAGAACCGAAAGCTACAATACACACGGAGGACCGCTCGGCAGTGAAATCGAAGCCGGTCTGTATCGTGCAAAGGCGACAGTCATGGCAGTGAATTATATTTACGGTCTGGGTGGTCGCGATTTCACAGTGGATCATGCGGCCTCTGTTTTTGCAGAGCTCGAATCAGCTGTAGAAAATGAGACAGAAGTGAAACAATATCAATATATCGGATTGAGAGAGTAGGGCAATGGCAAATTATAATTTGAAAGAAGTAATGAATAAACCGGAGCGACTGGCTCCAGGTCATCGTATGTGCGCAGGCTGTGGCGCAACCATCGGTGTCAGAGCAGTGCTTCGCGCTCTTCATGAGGGCGATCGTGCCGTAATCGGAAATGCGACAGGCTGTCTGGAAGTATCCAGCTTCACCTATCCGTACACGGCATGGGAAGACAGTTATATCCATAATGCATTTGAAAATGCTGGCGCAACACTCAGCGGTGTGGAGACCGCCTACAAAGCACTGAAAAAGCGCGGTCGTTTGCCAAAGGATGAGAATTTTAAATTTATCACATTCGGTGGAGACGGTGGTACCTATGATATCGGTTTTCAGTCTCTGTCCGGTGCAATGGAACGAGGCCATGATCTGGTCTATGTCTGCTATGACAATGGTGCTTATATGAACACCGGTATCCAGCGTTCCTCTGCGACACCGATGTATGCGGATACGACCACTACACCGGTTGGATCGGAATCAAACGGCAAGATGCAGAATCGTAAAGATCTCGCAGCAATTATCGCGGATCATGATGTGCCATATGTGGCACAGACCACCTTCACTTCGGATTTCCGCGACCTGCATTTGAAAGCAGAGAAGGCAATCTATACGGAAGGACCTGCATTTTTGAATCTGATGACTCCATGCCCGAGAGGATGGAGATATGACGCAAAAGATATCATGAAAATCTGCAAACTCGCGGTAGAGACCTGTTACTGGCCAATGTTTGAGGTGGATCATGGCAAGTGGCGCCTGACCTATGAGCCGAAGAAGAAGCTCCCGATTGAAGACTTCCTCAGAGAACAGGGCAGATTCAAGCATTTATTTAAGCCGGGAAATGAAGACCTCTTGGTGCAGTTCCAGGCAGAAGTAGACAGAAGATGGGAAGATTTGCTGTATAAGTGTGCACGCTAGGAGAGTATTTGTATGACACTATTAACCTATCAGGTATTCAAAACAGTTGCGGATATCGGAAGCTTTCATAAAGCCGCCGATATTCTCGGTCTGACGCCTTCCGCAGTCAGTCATTCTGTTTCCGCACTGGAATCGGAACTTGGATTTGCGGTACTGAATCGAAGCAAGAGCGGCGTGACCCTGACCAATTACGGAGAGCATCTGCTCCCTTATGTCAATGCGGTATTGAATGCAGACGAGAGCCTGCATCAGTTTATCGCGGAGACAAACGGATTGAAACAGGGAAAAGTCAAGATGGCTGTCTTTTCTTCGGTTTGTACGAACTGGTTGCCGGAAATCCTCAGTTCCTTTCACAAGAAACATGAGGGCATCACGATTGAAGTGTTCCAGGGAACGTATGATGATGTGTCTTACTGGCTGAAAAACGGAGTGGTGGACCTGGGATTTCTTTCCGTGTCTGCGGCAAAAGACATTCCGATAGAACCACTGTTTCGCGATCCGTTGTTATGTGTTCTTCCAAAAGGGACCAAGAAAAGCGGTAAGACGATGACCATAGAAGAAATGCGTACGCATCAGTTTGTCACACAGCGTGAGTCGACGGATGCGGATATCCAGAATTTCCTGAAGGAAAACAAACTGGATGTGCAATCGCATTACCATGTGGTGGATGACCTTGCGACGGTGCGCCTGGTCGAAAAAGGATTTGGAATCTGCCTGATGCCGGAGCTTGTTATGAACGATATCCCATACGAGGTGGATACCTACCCGGTTGAGCCGGCGGCTGCGCGCATCATCGGAATTGCAACCATGAATCCAAACTTCATGGCGCCGGCTGTTCGCACGATGTATCGCTACATCATCGACTATTACAAGCGCATTTAGTTTTTCAATATGCAAAAGGCGAGCATCACTCATGTGTCTTTTGATGAATGAACGATTTTGGAAAAAGGTTTATGAAGTGGCGGACATCACCTTTATTGATATTATGTACTCCTCAATCTAAGGGATAACCGGGTTCAGACTCCGTTTGCCAAGTAAAATGACAAAATGAGTTTTGTGTTTATAGGCACCATGCATTACGCAACGTCGTGTTGCAATCGCATTTGCGCCGCCTTCCGTGGCGGCGCATACCTATAAACATCAAAACTCATTTTTATTTCACTAGGGCTCACTCCAATTCACCCGGGTATCCTTTAGATGAGAAGTACATATACGAAAGTTTTTGGTGCCCGCCAACGATAAACCTTTTTCAAAATTGTGTAGGCATTCAAAAGACACATGTAAAGTCTGCAAGCTTTTGCATATATGAAAAACACTGAATGGTAATTAATGGTGATGAAGAAATCTTGAATTTGTGCAGTCTGTCTGTTATGATAATTAAGATTGAAATTATCTGGAGGAAAGAAAAATGAGTAAGATTATTCTGACCGGAGACAGACCAACGGGACGCCTTCATATCGGACATTATGTCGGATCGCTTCGTCGCCGTGTGGAATTACAGAATTCCGGTGAATTTGATAAGATATATATTATGATTGCGGATGCGCAGGCATTGACGGACAATTTTGATAATCCGGAAAAGGTACGCCAGAACATTATCGAGGTTGCATTGGATTATCTTTCTGCCGGACTTGACCCGGCCAAGAGCAATCTCTTCATTCAGTCACAGATTTCCGAACTGACGGAATTGACATTCTTTTATGCAAATCTTGTGACAGTATCGCGCCTGGAGCGCAATCCAACTGTTAAGAGCGAGATTCAGATGCGCGGATTTGAGCGCAGTCTTCCGGTCGGATTTTTCACCTATCCGATTTCACAGGCAGCTGATATCACAGCATTCAAAGCGACAACCGTGCCGGTTGGAGAAGATCAGCTCCCGATGATCGAGCAGACGAGAGAAATCGTTCGCAAATTTAATTCCATTTATGATGAAGTACTGGTGGAGCCGGATGTATTGCTTCCGGAAAACGAAGCGTGTCTGAGACTTCCGGGTGTGGATGGCAATGCAAAGATGTCGAAGTCGCTCGGCAATGCCATTTATCTTGCAGATGATTCCGAGACTGTGCGCAAGAAAATCATGAGCGCCTATACAGATCCGACACATCTTCAGGTGTCCGATCCGGGACATGTGGAAGGCAATGTGGTATTTACTTATCTGGATGCATTCAGTACAAAGGAGCATTTTGAAGAATATCTTCCGGATTATGCATGTCTGGATGAATTGAAAGAGCATTATACTCGCGGTGGACTTGGGGATGTCAAGGTCAAGAAATTCCTCGTCAATGTCATGGAGGAAACACTTGCACCGCTTCGTGCGCGACGCAAAGAATTTGAGAAGGATATTCCGGGAGTTTACGAAATCTTAAAGGCAGGCACCGAGGTGGCACGCGAAACTGCGGCACAGACACTTGCGGAAGTCAAGAGAGCCATGAAGATTAATTATTTTGAGGATGTGGATCTGATTCAGTCACATGCCAAGAAATATGAAAGTGAATCATAAGAATACAAAGCGCGCAGAGCATTGCTCTGCGCGTTAACACTAGGAGCAAAAGGTTGATGAGCAGGCAAAAGCGAGAGGACAAACGGATTCGGCGAAAATTGTTATTATTGATGCCATGGGCATGTATTGTCGTGGTCATTGCCGCCTTACTCTGGTATCAGGGGACTGTCATATTATCAAAAGATAATATGGAAGTGCACAAGACATACAAGCGACATTATGCGCTGGTCACCGGCGGGACGGATGATGTCTTTTGGAGCAGTGTCTATGAGAGTGCATATGCGGTTGCAGCAGAACACGATGTCCTTCTGGAACGCTTTGGATATGATCTCGCTGTGAAATATTCCAAAGATGATTTGCTTGAGATGGCAATCGAAGCCGGCGTGGACGGCATCATTGTGGAGGGCGATGAAGATGAGAGAACGATTGAACTCATCAATCGCGCAGTATCGCAAAATATTCCTGTAGTGACAATCTTAAGTGACTGCTCCGGCAGTATGCGGCAAAGCTATGTCGGTGTGAACAACTATGATATTGGACAGAATTACGGAGAGGCAATTGCAAAACTAATTGGAGAGACCCCGTCATCGAAATTGAATGTGCGTGTGATCCTCGAATCAAAGGAAGCAGATGTCGCACAGAATCTCGTTTTGCTTGGAGTGCGCGAAAATCTCGAAAAATATTACGGAGAAGGATCGATTGATGTGACATCCGGAACCATCAGCGAACCGGATGACTTTGCGGTAGAAGAATATATGCGTGATACATTTTTGGACCGTGCACAATTGCCGGAATTCATTGTTTGCCTGAATTCGATTACAACGCAGCAGGCGTATCAGGCTGCGGTTGATTACAACGCGGTGGGATCGTGCAAGATTCTGGGCTATTATGACTCGGAAAGCATATTGTCAGCTGTATCAAAGGGAATCATTTCATCAACCTTGTCCGTGGATACAGAGCAGTTGGGACGATATGCAGTTGAGAATCTGAATGATTATATCGAGACCGGATACACCAACGGATACAATGCTGTGGATATGAAGATGATTGACAGAGAAAAAGCTGCTGAAATATTAGAACAGCGAAAGGAGCAATAGTATGCGCAAATTGATACGAAAGCTGCAACAGCAATCGTTGCGCCGCAAATTGATTTTGTTGTTCTCCTTTTTTGCACTCGTCATTTTGAGTGTCAACACTTTGATCTTTTCCAGATTCGGCCGAATGCTCAACCAGCTCGGCGGCGTATACGAAAGCAACCGTCAGCTGAATGAACTCGACAGTGTCATCACGGATTTGCAGGCGAGTATAGATGAATATGTCAGCACCCGTAGTTTTGATTCGATCGAGAGCTATTACGATAATGAGCAGAATCTGCGGAATCACGCAGAAACCTTAAACAATGAGGCAAGTGACAACGCACTTTTGCTGGCGGAGAAGAATATCAACGGCTTATGTCATTCCTATCTGGAACTGGCGGAGCAGACGGTAGATGCAAAGCGCGGGCGCAATGTCGAACTGTATGCGCAGCTTTCCGAACAAACGGAGAAGCTCGGTGCGCAGATTCATACCTATATCTACAGTTTGAACAACGAATTGTTCAAATCCAATTCGCAGACCTATCAGCGTGTCAGCCAGTCCATCAAAAAACTCGAGCTGGTCAGTGTGGCAGCATTGCTGGTGATTATTCTTGCAAGTGTTGCAATCATTTCGGCAAGCATGGCGATGATTGTCAAACCGCTCAATCGTCTGGCAACCGCGGCCAATACGGTCGCATCCGGTAATTTTGAAATTGATGTGTTGCCGGTTTATATGCAGGATGAGGTCGGCGTTGTGACACGTGCGTTTAACCAGATGGTAGCCAGCATCCGGGAATATATTGTCAAACAGCGCGAGACACTCGAACGCGAAAATGAATTGAAAGAGAACGAGCTTCGCATGCAAAATCATTTGCGCGAGGCTCAGCTGAAATATTTACAGGCGCAGATCAATCCACACTTCCTGTTCAATACCTTAAATGCAGGCGCACAGCTTGCCATGATGGAAGATGCAAAGCGTACGGGAGAACTGCTGACAAACACGGCTGCATTTTTCCGTTATAATGTGCGCAACAGCGAGGATGCGACAATCGGTGAAGAGGTGCGCCTTGTAGACAATTATATCTATATCTGTAATGTCCGGTTCCCGGATGAAATTCATTACGAGAAGGACATTGATGAATCACTCGAAGATATGAAGCTTCCGAGCATGATCTTGCAGCCTCTGGTGGAAAATGCATTTAATTACGGAATCCGCAATCTTGAGCGGCATGGAATGATAGAGCTCGAGATTAAAGAAAAGAACGGACGGATTTGCATCAGCGTGTGGGATAATGGTCGTGGAATCAGTCCGGAACGAATTGATGAGATCTTAAATTCACCGCATCCGGCGCCGGATCCGCGTTCTTCCAGCTCAAACGGCGTCGGAATCCGCAATCTGCTTGAACGGTTGCGGCTGTATTTCGAGAATGATGTGACATTCGAAATTATCAGTGAAGGTGCGGAGATGGGAACCGAAATATTAATCACCATTCCGTGTATAAAGGGGTAGAATATGTACCGAATATTATTGGCAGACGATGAGGGAATTGTACTGGACTCCCTGAAAATGATTATTCACAAAAATTTTCCGGAGGAATTCCAGATAGAAACGGCACGCACAGGCCGCGATGTCATTGAACTGGCAGAAGTCTTTCGACCTGATATTGCATTTATGGATATTCAGATGCCGGGCATCAATGGAATTGATGCCATGCGTGAAATCAAAAAGATTAACACCAACATTATTTTTGTCGTGCTGACTGCGTACGACCGGTTCGAATATGCAAAAGAATCAGCCAATCTGGGCGTCTTCGAATATATGAACAAACCATTTACGGCAGATGCCATTATCGAAGTGCTCAACCGTGTCATCCGCAAAATCAACAGCAACCGCAAAAAGCGCAGTGACGATTTGAAAATAAGGGAAAAGATGGAGACGGTAACCCCGATTATCGAGACGGGATTTGTATACTCCATCATGTTTGAAGAATTCTCGGAGGATGAGGTAGAAAATTACAAGCAGCTCCTGGAACTGGATTGTGAGAACGGCTGTATGATGGTATTTGCGGTCGGCGAAGATCAAAAAGGCAGTCAGATGACCAATGCTGTCGGTGCCGGCGTGAAGATTCAAAAATTCTATGCAAAGATTCGGGAACAGATCCATGAATGCTGGAGGGATGCGATTGTAGGCTCCATTATTTCCAGCCGTATTCCGGTTTTTTTGCCGCAGGATAAACCGAAGATGGACTATGAAGAACGTATCGAGATGATTGACCGCAACCGTGAGCTGGCGCGCAATCTGTTTAAGCTGACCGACTGCAAATTCCGTATCGGAATCGGTTCTACCGTGAAACTGCGCGACAGTCTTCGCTCGTATGAGGAGAGCATCAATGCTCTGGCCAATTCAGTCGGAAGTGTGGCGCACGTGGATGATATGCCGCTTTCCTGTCAATATGATGACGAATATCCGGTTGAGCTCGAAGGACAGTTGTTTGAGAGTCTGCGGGCTGCGGATGTCGAGACCTGTAAGCGCCTGGCGGCGGATTTCTTTGACTGGATGATACAGGCATACGGGGAAACAGAACCGGCCGTTCGTGTGAAAACCATTGAATTTGTACTTTGGGCAGAGCATGAGGCATATCTGGTCGGTGCAATGAAATATCATTTTACGGACCGCTCGGATTATCTGCTGCGCGTGACATCGGCTGAAAACAACAGCTCATTACGTGATTGGTTTGTGGGCAAATTCCGTGACGCCTGTTCGAAGATTGCGACCAAACAGGAAAATCATGAAAATCATGTGGTCGCAGAAGCAAAAGCATTTATTCAGAAGAATTTCGGAAATGATATTTCGCTTGACGAGCTTTCGCGTGTGCTGAATTTGAGCCCATACTATTTCAGCAAGCTGTTTAAGGAAGAAACGGGTATGACATTTATGGAATATCTGACAAATCTGCGTCTGGATCGTGCAAAGGATTTGCTGAAGAACAGCAATTTGACAATGAAAGAAATCTGTAGTGATATCGGATACGGAGATCCGAACTACTTTAGCCGTATCTTCAAAAAGAATCTCGGCATGACGCCGACGGAATATCGTGAACTAAATTAAGAAAACGATTGAGGTGGGGGAAAGAATGGAGAAGAGAAAAAAGAAATATCTGAACCGGATGGTTGCGGCGGTGATGACGCTTTTGTTGACGGCCGGTTGTGCGGGGGCTGAATCGCCGGAGCCGGATGTGGTGGATGATGAAAAAATTCAGATTGGAATTACATTCGATACCTTCATATTGGAACGGTGGCAGCGCGACCGCGATGTATTTGTCTCCGCAGCGGAAGAACTTGACGCACAGGTCAATGTGCAGAATGCAAACGGCGATATCGACCGACAGAGAGATCAGATTGATTATTTCATAGAAAAAGGAATGGATGTCATTGTCGTGATACAGGTGGCGGATGACAACAAGACTTTGAAAAGAGCGATTGACCGTGCACACAATGCCGGTATTCCGGTGGTGGCATATGACCGACTGATTCTGGATGCGGATGTGGATCTGTATATCTCTTTTGACAATGAAAGAGTCGGTGAACTGATGGCGGATCATATGATTCAGCAGGTGGGCGAGAACGGGACCGTCGTGCAGATATGCGGACCGCTCTCAGATAACAATGTTTCCATGGTGATGAAAGGCTTTGAGAATGAAGTAAAAAAGAGGGGCATGACCATTGTGGAAACGGATTACTGTTCGGGATGGATGTCGGAATACGCATTCGAATACGCATCCGATTTCCTGACATCCAATCCGGCACCATCCGGATTTATGTGTGGAAATGATGCACTTGCGGGCAATGTCATTCGAGCCCTGTCAGAGTCGAGACTTGCCGGAAAAGTGTGTGTTGTCGGTCAGGATGCAGATCTCGATGCCTGCCAGCGAATTGTGGAAGGCACGCAGAGCATGACAGTCTATAAGCCGATTGAAAAGCTTGCGCGCAGAGCGGCTGAGCTTTCCGTGGCACTTGCAAAAGGGAAAAAGATTTTGAGTGTGGTCAATCGAATTAATGACGGAACCTATGATGTTCCTTATGAAAAGATCACACCCGTAGCGGTTACGGCAGAAAATATGGATCAGGTCATTACCGGAAAATATCACGAAGAAGCCGATATATACAGAAATGTACGCTCCCATAAATCTTCCGTAAACGATTGAAATAGGAAAAAGGTACCTAGCACATTTTTGAGCAGGATGACTTGCAGGACGCAAGTTTGTCCTGCTCTTTTTATTTGCGCCTGAACCGGTAAGACAAAAATTTCAAGAAGATGACAATTTTTTCCTGTGGAAATCATGGTAATTTATATTTGCAAAGAAAAACACCACATAGGGAGGGTTTAAGAATGAAGAAAAAAATTCTTGCAGGTTTACTTACTACAGCTATGGTAGCTTCCATGGTAGTAGGATGTGGCGGAAATACTTCCGACACCGGAAAAGGTGGAAGCAGCAAATCTGATTCTGCCAAAGGCAAGCAGAGCGTAGGTATCGCAATGCCTACACAGGCACTTGAGAGATGGAACCGTGACGGCGAGTACTTAAAGAAGCAGTTCGAAGATGCCGGATACGATGTTCAGCTGAAGTATTCAGATAACGACGAAGGAAAGCAGGTTACTGATATCCAGAACATGATCGCAGATGATGTTGATCTTCTTGTAATCGGAGCAATCAACGGTGAAGCATTGAACACATGTATGAACGAAGCTGCAGATGCTAAGATCCCGGTAATCTCTTACGACCGTTTGATTTTAAATGACGCTGTTTCTTACTACGTATCATTTGATAACTACACAGTAGGAAAACTTCAGGGTGAATTCGTTGAGAAGGAACTTGATCTTGCAAATGCAGGCGACAAGACCTACAACATGGAGTTCACAGCTGGTGATCCGGCAGATAACAACGCTGGATACGTCTATCAGGGAGCTTATGACGTATTAAAGAAATATATTGATGCAGGTACATTAAAGGTTGTTTCAGGACAGACTGATTTCTCTTCTGTAGCAACAGAGAAGTGGCAGACAGACGTAGCTCTTGACAGAGCACAGAACATCTTGTCTTCATACTATGTAAGCGGAGAGCAGCTTGATGCATGGCTTTGCTCTAACGACTCTACCGCTCTTGGTGTAGCACAGGCAATCCAGACTGACTACAAGGGAAGCAATAAGCCAATCATCACCGGACAGGATGGTGATATCGCAAACCTTAAGAACATTGTAGACGGAATCCAGACAATGTCAGTTTACAAGAATGTATCTAACGAAGCCGTTGTTACTTTGGAACTTGCTAAGGCAATCCTTAACGGTGAGACCATCGACGAAAGCCTTACCAGCAAGTTCGATATCGAGTGTGCTTATGATACAACATCATACTCTACCTCAGACGGACATAACTGCCCATCATTCTTGTTAGTTCCTACAGTAGTAACCAAGGACAACCTTGACTACTTAGTAGATACCGGCCTTTACAAGTGGGACGGAGATTATTTAGCATCAGCTACTGAATAATCAGTTTTATTTGAATCAAATGCCAGGCGGCAGATGAATAGTCTGCCGCCCGTATTTTGTAAAAAGATAACTTTTGACTGTGGAATATTTGGAAAGGAGGATAAAACTTTGGCCGATACGATTTTACAGATGAAATCGATAACCAAGGAGTTCCCTGGGGTCAAAGCGCTTGATAATGTAAATCTGGAAGTAGAAAGAGGAGAAATTCATGCCTTAATCGGCGAGAATGGAGCCGGAAAATCTACTCTGATGAATGTGTTATCGGGCACTTATCCGGTAGGCTCTTATACAGGAGAGATTTATTACGAAGGCGAATTATGCCAATTCAAAACTTTGAAGGATAGCGAGGAAAAAGGAATCGTTATCATCCATCAGGAACTTGCACTGATTCCACTTCTTACAATCGGTGAGAATATGTTCCTGGGAAATGAAATCAGAAAAAAGAGTGGATCCATTGACTGGGATCGTACTTTCAACGAAGCGGAAAAGCATATGAAGCAGGTTGGATTAAACGAATCTGCTCAGACATTGATCAAGGATATCGGAACAGGAAAGCAGCAGCTGGTTGAAATTGCAAAAGCTTTTGCAAAGAACGTTAAGCTGTTGATTCTGGATGAGCCGACCTCTTCATTGAATGATGAAGATGCAAAAATGCTTTTGGATCTCTTGATCAGCTTTAAGGAAGAAGGATTAACTTCCATTATTATTACGCATAAATTAAATGAAATTATTTACTGTGCCGATAAGGCAACAATTATCCGCGATGGTGCTACCATCGAAACACTTGTAAAGGGTGTGGATGAATTCAGTGAGGACCGCATCATTAAGGGCATGGTTGGACGTGCGCTTGACGATCGTTATCCGGAACGCGAGCACAAGGTATCTGACGAGATCAGCCTTGAGGTAAAGAACTGGACAGTACATCATCCGCTTTATCCTGACAAGGTTGTGGATAACAACATTTCGTTCAAGGCACACAAGGGCGAAGTAGTTGGATTCTCCGGATTACAGGGTGCAGGTCGTACCGAGCTTGCAATGAGTATCTTTGGTAAGAGTTATGGTACCGGAATCTCAGGCAAGGTATTTGTAAACGGAAAAGAAGTAAAGATGAACAGCCCGAAAGATGCAATCAAGCAAGGTGTTGCTTATGTAACAGAAGACCGTAAGACAAACGGACTGATTTTGGGTGAGTCAATTCGATTCAATACTTCTCTGGCAGCATTAGATAAGATTAGTGGCAATGGTGTCATCGACAGAAACTTAGAGCAGAATGCAGCTGAGCAGATGACAGAAGAAATGGGAACCAAGACCCCGACTGTAAATCAGATGATCGGTAATCTTTCAGGTGGAAATCAGCAGAAGGCATTACTTGGAAAATGGATGTTTACAGAACCGGATATCCTGATTCTCGACGAGCCGACAAGAGGTATCGATGTTGGAGCGAAATATGATATTTATTGTCTGATCAATTCTATGGTTGAAAAGGGCAAAACAGTCATCATGATTTCTTCCGAGATGCCGGAACTTCTTGGTATGTGTGATCGAATCTATGTAATGAACGAAGGCGAACTGGTTGCGGAATTGGATGCAAAGGAAGCAACTCAGGAAGCAATTATGGCTTCAATCATTCGTTCTTCAAAGTAAATTTGCGAAAGGAGATTTGTTGAAATGGCAAATGAAACAAAGACGAAAAGCGGAATCAGCGTGTCCGACTTTTTCTCAAAATATACAATGATCATCGCTTTGGTAGCGGTATTTATCTTATTCTATTTTTTGACTGAGGGAAGACTGCTTCTTCCACAGAACATGTCAAACCTTTTGATTCAGAACGGTTACGTATTCGTAATGGCATGTGGTATGTTGTTATGTATCTTAACTGGTGGTAACATCGACCTTTCCGTTGGATCTGTAATTTGTATGGTTGGTGGTGTAGCTGCAGTTATGATTACCAACAAAGATATGAACCCGATTCTTTCTATCGTGGTATGTCTTTTGATCGGATTACTTGCCGGTGTTTGGCAGGGATTCTGGATTGGATATGTAAGAATTCCACCGTTCATCACCACACTGGGTGGTATGTTTATCTTCCGTGGTATTGGTCGATTGATTCTTGATTCCAAGACCATTGCAGTACAGAATGAGACCTTCCTTAATATCTTTATGAAATATATCAAAATTCCGGGACTGGATGATGGAGACTTCCTCATCACTCCTATGATTGTTGGAGTTCTTGCTGCTGTATTTGTTATTTTCTCTACGGTTTTAGGCCGTGCGAAAAAAGCAAAGAAGGGATATCGTCAGAACAACATCATTGCTGATTATGGCAAAGCAATCGCAATTGCTGCAGTGATTCTGTTCTATTGTACAAAGCTTTCCCAGTACAAGGGAATTTCCATCATGCTGGTATGGGTAGTTGTAATTTGCCTGATTTATCATTTCATTACATCTAAGACAGTATTGGGACGTTACTTCTATGCTGTAGGTGGAAACGAAAAGGCAACCAAGCTTTCCGGAATTGATACCAACAAGGTTTACTTCATTGCATACGCAAACATGGGCCTTTTGGCTGGTCTTTGCGGCCTTCTTTGCCTGGCTCGTGTAGGATCTGCAAATGGTTCAACCGGTACTTCTTTCGAAATGGATGCAATCGGTTCCTGCTTCATCGGTGGTGCTTCGGCATACGGTGGATCCGGATCCATCCCTGGAGCTATCATCGGAGCATTACTCCTTGGTGTAATCAACATGGGTATGTCCATTATGGGTATCGGCGATTCATGGCAGTATGTTGTAAAAGGTGCTGTACTTTTGATCGCAGTTATCTTCGATGTAGTATCAAGCCGTAAGAAAGGACGTTAGTCAAAATTATCTTTTTACCTCGAGGGGCTAAAGCCTTCGGTGATAGCCCCTCGTAATCCCCCAGATAATTAGTACTTCAAGATATATTAATTTCTTTTTTACCCTTCAAGAAAACCCGTGGCAATGCCACGGGCTTTTTGCATGTCAAAGGTCAAAGTTCATTCCTTATGAAATAAAATATTATTCTCCAACAAATCGACCACTTGCACCTTCCGGTAAAACAAGACCGGATTCGGAAACCGGCAATCCGATTTCTTCAGCAGTGAATGTGCCATTATAATTTTTTAATACCGTCTGCATCATATAGGTGAGGACAGCCGGCTGCAATCCTGTAGTATAGGAATTGATTAAAAAGAATAAAGGCTCTTTGGTGAGCAACTGCTCACACAATTTGATCAGGTTGTAAATCGAATCTTCGATTTTCCAAATCTCGCCCTTCGGTCCACGACCATAGGATGGCGGATCCATGATGATGGCATCATAGTGATTGCCGCGGCGAATTTCGCGCTCTACAAATTTCACACAATCATCAACAAGCCATCGAATAGGTGCTTCACCCAGTCCGGATGAAATCGCATTTTCTTTGGCCCAAGTGACCATTCCTTTGGATGCGTCCACATGGGTGACACTTGCACCCGCAGATGCTGCGGCAAGGGTTGCGCCACCGGTATATGCAAACAGGTTTAATACTTTGATTTCACGATTTGGATTTTTCTGTTTCGCGTTATATATAATAGAAGAAAACCAATCCCAGTTTGTTGCCTGCTCCGGAAAGAGTCCGGTGTGCTTAAAAGCAAAAGGCTTTAAATGGAAAGTAAGCTTTCCATTATTATAAGGGCCATCGATTGGCAACTGGTATTGAATGCTCCATTCCTCCGGCAAATCAAAGAATTCCCATTCGCCACCGCCTTTGGAGCTGCGGTGGTAGTGTCCGTTTTTATTTTTCCATCCTTTATGTGTATGAGCTGTATCCCAAATGACCTGTGGGTCCGGGCGCACCAGATTGTATTGCCCCCAGCGCTCAAGCTTTTCTCCGCCGGAGCAATCCAATACCTCATAATCTTTCCAATTGTTTGCAATCCACATAGACAGAATCCTTTCTGATTTCTTTATTGATAATTCAATGGTTTTGATAATTCAAATAAGTGCAAATGATAATTTACAGCATAAATATGTGCTTGTCAATCAAAGTCTAATTCGATTGGGCAGTGGTCGGATCCATAAATATCCGTATGTATTTTTGCATCCTTCATGCGTTCTTTCAAATCTTGCGAAACGAGGAAGTAGTCAATGCGCCATCCGGCATTCTTTTCGCGTGCCTTGAAGCGGTAAGACCACCAGGAGTAAATCTGTTCCTGATTCGGATAAAAATAGCGGAAGCTGTCGATAAAACCGGAATTTAAAAGCTCAGTCATCTTTCCTCGTTCTTCATCTGTAAAGCCTGCGTTGCGTCGATTTGTCTTTGGATTTTTCAAATCAATCTCCTGATGTGCCACATTTAGATCGCCGCAGACAATCACGCCTTTCTTCTTATTTAAAGTAAGCAGATATTCCCTGAAATCATCTTCCCATTTCATGCGATAATCAAGGCGTGCCAATTCATTTTGCGAATTCGGCGTGTAGCATGTGATGAAATAATAATCTTCAAACTCCAGGGTGATGACGCGTCCCTCGTGATCATGCTCCTCGATTCCGATTCCATAAGAAACAGAAAGAGGTTCTTCTTTAGAGAAAATTGCGGTTCCAGAATATCCTTTCTTTTCTGCGTAGTTCCAATAAACATGATAGCCGCTGCGCTCCTTGTCGAATTGTCCTTCCGAGAGTTTGATTTCCTGCAGGCAGAATAAATCGGCATCAATGCGTTCAAAAAAATCCCAAAAGCCTTTTTCAACAGCGGCACGAAGGCCGTTTACATTCCATGAGATAAATTTGTTCATATATAATAAGTTCCTTTCATCTGTTCAAGTCTCGCTCGCGAGACTTGGCGCGAGATTTGCGTCAGCGTAGCTGACATATT
>NZ_PDYG01000069.1 GCF_002735305.1 Agathobacter ruminis | reverse complement strand
GCGCATCCTCGCGGAGCGTTTATCTCAGTCGGAGATTGTAACCCCGACTGAGATAAAGTTGGTCCATGCATGCTGCTCTTTCTGCGGCAGGCCATATTGCTGTCTGCCAAGTGCAATGCTCTTGACGAGGAATGCCGTATTGCGTGCGAGCACACGCATGGTCTGAAGCCCTTCCTCATCCTTTAATGCTTCTCCCTTGGCACTGCCATGGACACTGTTCCAGTACTGGCTGGATGCGATTGGCATATTGGCGATTGTAAAATATTTATTTAATTCATCAAATGTAGCGGACGCACCGCCTCTGCGGCAAACCACCACACTCGCGCCCACCTTCATACTCTTGTCAAAAGAAGTGCTGTAAAACAGACGGTCAAGACATGCGATTAAAGTTGCATTCGCCGATGCATAGTAAACCGGAGAAGCAACAATCAGTCCATCCGCTTCCTCAAACTTCGGCGCCAGCTCATTGACTGCATCATCAAAGACACATTTGCCCTTTTCTTCGCAAGTGCCGCAGGCAATGCATCCTCGAATGTTCTGGTTTCCAATCTGAACCACTTCCGGCTCGATGCCTTCCTCGCGCAAGGTCTTTGCAATTTCATCGACTGCGATCGATGTGTTGCCTCCGATGCGAGGGCTTCCGTTTATGATTAATACTTTCATATGATTTCCTCCCTTAGCCTTAATTAAATCCTATTATATAGCGGAAACCAAGCCCCTCGTCAAGTATTATCGTCTATTTCTATGCATCAAGAATCTCTCCGTCGCGCGAGATGGTCAGGACCTGCCACGGAATAAATTTTCCGCTGTTTTTAAGCGCATTCTCCGCTGCACGCTGCAAGCCTCCGCAGCAAGGCACCTCCATGCGCACCACCGTCACACTCTTGATATCATTGCACGCAATAATCTCCGTCAGCTTTTCCGTATAATCCACATCATCGAGCTTCGGACAACCAATCAGCGTAATTTTGCCCTTCATGAAATCCTCATGCATATTCGCATACGCATAGGCACTGCAGTCTGCAGCAATCAACAGCTTTGCACCTTGATAAAACGGAGCCTGTGTCGGCAAAAGCTTGATTTGGCAAGGCCATTGCATCAGGCGGGAAACTGCTCTATTGGCATTTGATGTATTGTCTGCTTTTTTGTTTTCTTCCTCTGTCTCTGCTGATTTCAATGTCATTGAACGTGAACCCGGACAACCAAATCCCGGCATGGCATGATTTGCAGCCGGAGATAAATTTACACTTTTCTTCTGCTGTGCTGCGTGAACGGCTGCCTCAGAATACGCAGGTGCTTCGCGCTCCTCGATGGTAATCGCTCCGGTCGGGCAGCCCGGCAGACAGTCGCCGAATCCGTCGCAGAAATGTTCGCGCATCAGCTTTGCTTTTCCATCCACAATCTCAATTGCGCCCTCGTGACATGCGCTTGCGCAGATACCGCATCCATTACATTTTTCTTCATCAATATGGACAATTTTTCGAATCATTTGTTTTCTCCTTTGCTATCTAAACTTGCATCACTTGAATGATGATACATATTATAGTATGCTAAATGTGATTCGTATGTGGTTATTACCACATTTTTAAAAAAGGAGATTCTTATGACCGGCGATTTTGAAATCATCCAAAAATCCATTCTGTTTCGCGATATGAACGAGCGCGAGATCCACGATGCATTGGGACAGATGTCCGCAACCGTAAAAAACTTTCAAAAAAATGAGCCCATCCTGTTGGCGGGCTCGTATACGAATCATATGTATTTGATTTTGTCCGGGAGTGTCACGATTGAAAGCAATGACCTGTGGGGCAATCGCTCCATCTTAAGTCACCTCGGCGCAGGAGCATACTTCGCCGAAACTTATGCGCTTTTGGAACACGAACCGTTGCAGGTGGACGCACGCGCAAATGAAGACAGTCGCATCATGCTTTTTTCCGTCAACGGCCTGCGCGATTCGAAAGTCCTCGCCAACATCCTGCAGATTTCGCTGCAAAAAAATCTGCATTTGTCCGAACGAAGCTTCCACACTTCTCCGAAAACAATCCGCGGACGCGTGATGTCCTACTTAAACTCGGTCTCTCTTCGCAGTGGACAAAAAGAGTTCGACATCCCGTTTGACCGCCAACAGCTGGCCGACTATCTGAATGTGGAACGCACTGCGCTCTCCAAGGAGCTGGGGAAGATGCAGCGGGAGGGGCTGATTACGGTGAGGATGAATCATTTTCGGTTGGGGTAGATGCTATCCCAAAAATTCAGCCATCTACTTTCTCACAGCGTCTATCTCTGCATTGATTTCATCAAGTGACATATTTGCAATCCCATTCTCACTCGCTATCTTGCTGGCTTCTTTCATCGCCTCCAAGCCTGTATTCTCTGAATACTGTGCCCTTTCCATGTATACAATTTTCACCATCATATAAACCACATACTCTGGAGGTTTTCTTATTTCTTGCTCCCAATGAGCAAGTGTTCCTACCGGAATATGAAATTTTTTTGCAAATTCAGCTTGCGATAATCCAGTGATTTTTCTCAATTCTTTAATTAACATCAGAATCACCGCCTTTTTAAAGATGTGGATTTACATTTAGCATATCTGCCTCAGAAGAAAAACATATCTCTTTCCATCCGGATCCACATCATCTATCAAGTAGTTTTGAATTGCATCGGTATGAATATGGTAATTAATTTTGCTTAACGCCCCTCTATATCATTGATACAGAGGAGTAAAGTCATTATATATGCCGTCAAAAGATACCCTTTTTCATTTTGAATACATGTTTATTTCCTTCAATAATTATCCTTTCGTCGACTCCCAAAGCGCATAATCAAGTTCTAGAGGGTAAATCCCCATATCATTCGTTATCGCTCTTACCATCTCCTGATAATTTTCATAAATCTTATGACTGCACGGACTATCTTCATCAGCGAATTTAATCTTGCTCCAACATATTTTTGATTTATCTTTCCCCTTTTTTCCATCACCATATGGAATAGTCAGCAAGTTCTCATTACCTTTGTTCTTTTCTACAAAAGCCTGCTTATACTCCTTAAAAACCTTGTCTATCATTACTCTATCCATTGGACAATGACAGTTTTTAAAGCATTCTCTTAATTTCTCATCTGAATAACAACCTAGATAAAGATACTTTGCAGTCATATTTATCAACTTTTGGATATTTCCAAACGTAAATTCTACATCATTTATCGCGTCACTTACTTTTTTCGCTGTGTCATAAAAGCAAAGATTAGGCGGATTAAAAAGTGAATCAATATATTTTTTCACTTTCTCCTCGGCGCCGGCATTGTTTTCGATATCGGACTTTTTCCCTCGGTATGCACTCTGACCAGTCGCATCATTCAAAGCTTCATGATATGCAAATTTAAACATTTTTTCTTTTAGCTCATCTGTGGTCATTTTCGTTCCTCCTACTCTCTCCTACTCTTCCCACACCTTCACCATCGCATACATATCCAGTTCACAATATTTCAGCAGATTATGCCTTGCCTTCTCCTGCTCCGCCAATTCCGTTAACCGCGCGCGCCCGAATTATTTATTGTAGTCCATATTGATCATATAAATAATACAAAATAATGAGGAAGAACCTCTTTTACATCTACCTTGCCATTCCTATTTGCGATTAATTTATACGCAACACTAGGAGAATAATCATTGATAAAATTATTTAAAGATACCGAAGCAGTATTACCCGCTTTCACTTCTATAGGTATCACTTCACCATCCTTTTCAATCAAAAATTCCAACTCATGATTATCATCCGGCTTATAGTAATACAAGTTATAGCCACGCTTCACCAAAGATTCGGCAATTATATTCTCATATATTCCGCCTTTCGCATTTCCCTTTAATGTATTGTTTAGCAGTGCTCGCTTGGTTTCAAATCCATACATACAAGTCAGAAGACCGGTATCATTAATATACAATTTAAACTGCTCATTCTTCGCATTAGCCTCTAATGGAATATAGGGCTCATAAACATTATAACAAGCATTTACTAAACACGAGTCTTTTAACCATTTCACACTGCCTCCATATTTGCGACTCGTCTGTCCCTTTTCAACTGTTGAGTATTGGAATTTTTTTAACTCTTTCGCGAGCTGTCTCGGAATTGCATCGTAGCACATTCTAACAAGCTGCTTTTCTCTGCCTTTTGCATGTTTTGAAATGTCATCCTGATACAATGCAATAATATTCTGCTGTATTTCCATTACTCTATTGAAATCTTTATGCTCTGCAAAATCCATGACCGCTTCAGGCATCCCGCCAACCACCATATACTCTCTAAATAAATTCTCAAATTTATTATGGATACTCTCCGGAATCTGGTTGTCGGTTCCCATATATTCTTTTAGACCATTTATAGTTTCAGAGTCATATCCGTATGCCCACAAAAACTCTTCAAAATCTAATGAATACATGGTTATCTGATTCTCATATCCTACCGGTAGAGATGATGGTTCTTCAACCTCATCATCATCATCCTGACCATAAGAAAGACCTAATAAAGAACCTGAAGCAATAACATCAAAACGCATATCCTCAGCTAAAAATTTCAAAGCAGTTCGTGCGTTTCCACAGCATTGAATTTCATCTAAAAAGATAAGTGTATTACCCGGTATAAGCTTAACCCCGGGAATATTTGCTGTTATTCTTTTATATATTTCTTCAGACGACAATTCACCATCAAAGATTTGCTTTAACTGCTTTTGTTTAAAGAAGTCTATGCAAATAAAGGAGTCATACTCATTATTGCCAAATTCATTAACAATAAATGATTTTCCAACCTGTCGTGCGCCCTTTATCAATAAACATTTCTGCTTTTTCTCTTCATGCCTTTGCTTTTTCCAATTAACTAATTCCGAATAGACTTTTCTTTTTAACATAACATTCACCACACCTTATCTTTCTACCTAGATAATAGGCTTGTTTTGCGGCAAAGTCAATCCGGATTGCATAAAATCGGATAGTGTTCCGCCTGATAATTGCATAAAATCGGAACATTTATTTTTAGTATTTTGCATAAAATCGGAGTATACTCCACACATTTATAAAAATGGCAGCATATACACAGGGATATAATTTACCCCGTTCTCCCACTTATAATCCTTCGTATGAATCACATATTTGTCTTTTATACGTCGACTGAACTTATCGCAAAATACATCCAGCGATTTATGCGTTCTGTAATTTCCGGACTTCACTTCTATCGGACAAATTTTATCTCCGACTGAGGTAAGAAAATCAATCTCATATAGATGATTTGAAGTTTCATTTCCCATCGTATAGTAAAACAAATTATTTCCTTTTGCCTTCAGCATTTGTGCAACTACATTTTCGTAAACATAACCCAAATTTGCTTCCAGCTTATCAGAAAGTAGTTTATTATATATAACATTTTCCGTGTAATTCTTATCCTTAAACGCAAGCGTGACAAAAAGTCCCACATCTGATGTAAACAACTTATATCGCCCTGGATCTTTTTCTAATGACAGTCCAGCACCAGGATTATTTGCATGATATGCGATGTTTACCGTATAAGAACTCAGCATATCCGGGATTAAGTCAACAACCTATTCTGACCTTGTACCCTCTCTTGCGCTAGACAAAACATATCTCGACGCATTTCCACTTAAGTTTGCCGGTATCGCATCATAGATATCTCCGGCCAGTCCGGAACTGTCAATTTTTGTAAAATCTTCTTCATAGAGATCCACAATTTCTCTTTTCGCAGTATCGACGGCTTGTAAATTGTTTGTTTCCAAATAGGTTTCAATCGCTTGTGGCATTCCGCCAATAAGCATATACAATCTAAAGATTCTCATTAGATTCCTATGCATTGCATTTCCGGCCGGTCTCTTACTTTTCAAAAGAGTTCGTATCGTTTCAGCTGTTACTTCATCTTCGATTGCCCATAAGAATTCTTCAAAATCCATCGGATACATGGAAATCTTATGTTCCTCGCTTGGAATCAGAATGTCTTTGGTATTCTTCTTAATAGAAATTAGCGAGCCCGTTTCAATGTATTTATATCTTCCATCCGCCACCAGATACTTAATTGCCTGGCGAGCCTTCGGAAGCAACTGAACCTCGTCAAAAACAATTACAGATTCGTTTTCATAAAGCCTCACTCCGGTCAGCTGCTGCAACTGCAAAAAGAAAAAATCCAAATCATAGGTATCATCAAATAATTCTATTATCGCTTTACTTGCATGCGCAAAATCGACCATGATATACGATTTAAACTCGGTTTTTGCAAACTCCTCTGCTATCGTTGATTTGCCGACCCGTCTCGCTCCTTTTATAAGAAGTGCATATTTATCGCTGCGTTTTTCTTTCCACTCTAGCAGCTCATTATATATTTTTCTTCGAAACACTGGTTTTTCCATGCAAATTTCCGCCTTTCTGATTCGATTATAGCGCAAATCCCCGTTCGCGTAAACCGAAAACCTGCGCAAATCCCCGTTCGTTAATGGCATAAATCTACGCAAATCCCCGTTCACGAAATTATTATGCACTTTAAAGGTCGATCAGTGTCTCCTGCAAAAGCGTGATACCTTTCTCCTTTGTGTTCCCATTTAGTCCTCCTCCAATATCTGTGTAAATCGTTTTTGATATGCTTCTTCCTCCGCCGCCAGCTGTGCCTGATAGCCTTCCAATTCCGCAGCTGTGATTGAAACTGCATCCAGCCATGTCAACTGCTGCACCGCCTTTTGCGTCTTAATCACAATCTGATAATATTCCGGGCCGATGAGCAACAGCTTCATCGCTTCCTCCTCGCTTAAGAACCCGCTCGTGATGATTCCAAATGTATCATAGATAATATCATTCGCAATCGGACCAATCACGACATCTGCATCGAGCGTGTCCTCTCTGCCTTTTCGATTCGCAAAAATATAATCAAACCACGCTTCGTCGCGCGTGAACCTGTGCACCTTCAAACCTCGCTCGTCCAGCTCATAATGATTGACAATCGGCAGTTTCCCATCGCGCGCCCTCGCCCAGCGGTGCGCAAAATCCACATCTCCGGTCAGATAAAACCCCTGCCCAAAATCCGCGTTTTTCCGTCCGCAATGAATGTCCGGCAATTTAATTGTCTCTACTCCTGCATGATATAGCTGCATTCTATTCTCCCCCTGTTTTTCTCATGGTATCCAATATCTGATTCATCAAATCAACCGCAATTTCATCAAGTTGCGAATCTAACATGGGATGCAATGCAATTCCAATCGTATTACCAAACATTGCTCTTTCATGTTCCGGAATTGCAACTAGTTTCTTTTTCAATTCATCCGTTTGAGTCCACCCATCATCATTAAAATAGAACCAAAATGGTGTCTCTGCAGATTTTGAATCAATCCAAGTACTCCGGTCATATATAAGAGCTACTGCATACTGATTGATTTTCAAGTATTTAATATAGCCGTTACGATTTGGACTTGATTTAAGACCTTTACCTGATGCCTTAAGACTTTTATTTGCAATCAGTGTGTCAAACAACCTATCTATAACCTGGAAATAACGATCTTCACGGCGCGCAATATCCGGTCCCATATCTTCCGACGCAAACGGAATGAATGCTGTGCTGTCCATCATGTCACAGAAACCAGATAACTGTTCGATATCAGATATAGCTTCCATAACTTGTGAAGCAGCTGTCCGCCTTAGCATCTCAATAATTTCTGCCCATGAAATAATCGCCATAACGATTCCGTCAACTTCCGCTCTATAATTACTTTCTGCGCTAAATTCTCTGTTCGCTTCTCTGCAAAGATCTGTTAGCTTATTCCACAATGAGACACGACGACGCTCAGGACATACGAAAACTAACGCTTTGCCATTCTCGTTCACCAATCGATTCAAATAACCATTTGGCTGATTCGATGTCAATCCAGCATAAAATTTCATCTCACAGAGAATGACCTCGTTTCCGTTTTTATCTACACCTGACATATCCGGGCGCTCGCTGTTTTCACCTACAGATTGGCAAGAATATGTTATGTCTTCATCTAAATCAAATTTCAAGGCATCGCTTAATAACCTGTTAAATGCTTGATTGAGTTGGTTAGATGATGAGATGATATATTGCAAAGACATTGTTGCAACATCCTCCTGCGACCCCTTAATTCTTGAATATAAATGCGCCAATAATGATTCTGCCATATCAATACCCCTTTCCGGTAGTTACAATCTAATCGACATACTTGTTCTCTAAGTAATTGGATGCTTCTTTCATGGTTTCTCTTTCTTCTGCAGACTACTCCAGATACTCTGAATAGGGCACGAACTCCTTCTCTGCATAAGACAACTCCGTGATAATAGAATTCTCTTTTTTCAGTAAATCCCTGTATTCTTCAATCTTTTCTGCATACCCCGGCACCTCCGGCATTATAATTCCATTTGCAATTGCAATAATGGTTGTTATTCATCTTGACCTCCTCCGTTCTCACCTCTCCAAGTGACAGAAATTTTATACTGACTCAAATCACAACGATTCAATATCGTAGTAGGATCATCTTTCCCGTCCCGCATAACCCAGTACTGGTGCTCTCCAATCATTATATATTTATTCGGATGATTCCAAAAGTACATTGTAATTCCATTCTCCTGAATGTAATCTACGACATGCATAAACTCCTCATCAGAACCATTTACCTTGCCACGTACAACATATTCATGCGGAGCTTTGTGTGCATATGTTTTTGCAAATATCCATTTCTGTTTTTCAATAAATTCTATTACTTTTTCCATATCAATTGCCTCGCCCTTGGGTAGTCTCAAATGTTCCGGTTCCGGTATGCTTCTGTACATAATTCTACACCGCTTAAAGTCCCATAAACAGGTCTCAACTTTGATTTTCAAAGAGTTTTTTTAATTTTTCCATACTTTCAAGCGATTTTTCCAATAAAAAAAGGCCCACTGCTGTGAGCCTTATCCCAGTGAACTTGAATTATCGATTTCTAATTTTTCTAACATTTCGATTCATCAAATGCCTGCCAAAATTTCTGTATGCAAAAGCTTTGAGCGCTGACATTTCCTGATGATGTTCCTTTAACAACTCATCCGGGCAATCATATACCCCAAAGTCTTGATTGATCCCCTCACTTTGTATGTAAGTATGATTCCTGTCAAAATCAATTACAGGATTTCTAAAATCTGTTACAGCGACTCCATACCCGCAAAAAGCACCGTCGCAAGCAGGATTCTGCTCCTGTAACTTATTTAAATATGCGCGATCTAAAATAAAAGCTTCCAATTCATACCATTTTTCTTCAAAATACACTTCTATCCAACTATGAAAAACGTTCCGAGGTGCACTTCTGTATACCAAACCAGTCATCGCACCTTTCTGCAATTCCTTATCGATAGTAAACCCATGCACGCGGCAAGGAATTCCGCAGGCCCTCAGCAATGCCATAAATAGAGTCCCTTTTGTATTACACTGCCCATAACCATCCGCCAATACTTTAGAAGCCGGAATATTATCATCCACGTTATATCCGAATAAAATCTCATCCCTTACATAATTGTATATCGCTTTTAGTCGCTGATATTCATCTAGATTTTTCCAGCCCCGCATTTCAATTAACTCCTGAATCCTAGGATTGGAATAATCCAGCATCTGTGTTTCTCGTAAGTACAATTCCATTATATCCTCCATAAACTGCCAATTGGGACTGAACCATTCCCACAAAACCGCATTCATTACTATTCTGTCTCCAATAGTTTAAGTATAGCGGGGTCTCCTTCACTTTGCAAGAATAGAATGCCTGTACAATTTTGAAAAAAGGTTTATAGTTGGCGGACACCAAAAAACTGAACTAGGGGTCCGCCAGATTATAAACCTTTTCCGCTATATTTTATTTTACGGGAATAACAGCTCCATCATATTTTTCCTCGATAAAAGCTTGTGTATCTTCATCAAGTAAAGCCTTAACAAGAGCCTGAATTGCAGGCTTATCCTTATCCGCACTTCTTACAGCAATGATATTTGCATATGGGCTATCAGCACCTTCCGAGAAAAGTCTGGTTGAAGTAATCTTTGCTTCAAGTGCCTTATTTGTGTTCGTAATGAAAAAGTCATAATCATCCTTGGTCGGAATAATCTGGGCAGAATCAAGTTCCACAATCTCAATCGGAATCTTATACTCGGTAATATCCTGTACAGAAGCACTCAGGGAATCCTTTGCGGCTTCATCCAATGTAATAAATCCGTTTAATTCAAGGATTCTAAGTGCACGATACTCATTGGTTCCATCATTTGGAATTGCTACGATTGCCTTCTCCGGGATCTCATCTACAGACTTATACTTATCAGAGTATGCCGTAATTGGTTCAACGTGGATCCCTCCAGCACTTACAAGGTCATAACCATTTGCTTCCACTTCAGATAAAAGATATGGCTCATGCTGGAAATAGTTGAAATCAATTTCTCCTGCACCCAGTTTCTCATTGGTTGTAGAATCTGCCGCAGTTGATACAAGTTCAATCTCAATTCCCTGCTCAGCAAGCTTTGGCTTAATATATTCAATAATTTCTGAATGAGGAACAAGGTCTGCAATTCCTTTTAACACAATTTTTTCCCCATCCTCAGAAGATGCAGCGGTTGCTCCCCCTTCTGCTTCGGATGTTTTCGCATCATTTTTGCCACCGCAGGCTGTGAATGATGCAAGAATTGTTGCAGTGGTTAATAAAACAG
>NZ_PDYG01000068.1 GCF_002735305.1 Agathobacter ruminis | reverse complement strand
TTTTAATAGAAATGCATTATGATCATTATCTATCGTCCCCATATAATTAAAATATCCAATCTCGGATGCCATATCCACAAGATGATTTCTCTCGCCTACCCCAATAAAGCCAATACTAGTTGCATAAAAATCCACCGTCTCAGCTTCTTCATTTTCCAACTGAAAGTCTGCATAGGCAATCTTACCGTTTGTACAGGTATTTCC
>NZ_PDYG01000067.1 GCF_002735305.1 Agathobacter ruminis | reverse complement strand
TGTACCGACCCCCAAAAGTTAGACCAAAAAATCTAACGATTGGAGGTCGGTATTTTTATGTCCAAATATTCCTTTGAATTTAAAAAGAATGTTGTAAACGCATATCTTAACGGAGAGGGCGGCTATAGTTATCTTGCTAAAAGGTTTGGAATTCCAAATAAAAGTAAAGTCAAACTATGGGTGGACAACTATAATACATTTGGTGATGAAGGGTTAAAACCTTCTAGAAAAAAAGATTTTTATTCTTTTGAAAAGAAACTTTCTGTAGTAGAGTTATATTTATCAAGTGAAATCTCGTATCAGGATTTAGCTCTGCAAGAAGGAATTACTAATCCAAGTATGATTACAAACTGGGTTAATCGCTTTCACATTTCTGGTCCTGATGCTTTGAGGCCACACAAGAAAGGGCGGAAGAAAACTTTGGACAAGTCTAAGATAAATAATAAATCTCAAGAAGTAGAAGAAAAAACAATTGATACCAGTGCTGAGCATGTAAAAGAATTGGAAGATGAGCTTCTTAAGTTAAGAATCGAAAATGCTTTTTTAAAAGAACTGAGGAGGCTGCGTTTAGAGGACGAGGCAAAAATGAGAGAACGGCGCTCGTCATCAACAGCCTCCGAGGAGAATTCAGACTAAAAGACCTTCTCTCTTATACCGGAATGCCTAAAGCAACATACATGTATTGGCAAAAAAGATTTGATAGAGAAAATCCAGACAAAGAAATTGAAGAAAAGATGTTGGAGATTCGAAAGGTTAATAAGGATTATGGTTATCGTCGAATGTTAGGAGAGCTTAAAAATCAGGGATACTGTATCAACAAAAAGAAAGTACAAAGAATTATGCAAAAACTTGATTTACAGGTCACTTCATTCACTCGAAAAAGCCGTAAATATAGTTCTTATAAAGGTAAGGTTGGAACTGTCGCGCCTAATAGGATACGCCGTCGTTTTAACACATCCATACCTCATCAAAAGATAACAACCGATACAACAGAGTTTAAATACTACGAGATTGATTCAAAAGGTCATATGGTAATGAAAAAACTATATCTTGACCCATTTATGGATATGTTTAATGGAGAAATTCTTAGTTTTAGAATTGATAAACGTCCAACGGCCAAAAATGTGATGGACGCTATGGATGAAGCGATTAAGATAACATCGGATTGTCCATATCGCAGAACCTTCCACTCGGATCAAGGATGGGCTTATCAAATGAAAGCTTATTCACATCGACTTAAGGAAGAACGAATCTTCCAAAGCATGTCCAGAAAAGGAAATTGCCACGATAACTCAGTTATGGAAAACTTCTTTGGGCTACTAAAACAAGAAATCTATTATGGTGTTGTTTATTACAGTTATGAAGAATTAAAATCAGAAATCGAGCGATATATAAAGTATTACAATGAACAAAGAATTAAAGAGAAACTAGGATGGATGAGTCCTGTTCAATACAGGCTCAGCCTCTTGGCTGCATAAAAAAAGCGTAGCAGCCAAAAACTGCTACGCTTAAAAAGTCTAACTTTTTGGGGTCACCTCA
>NZ_PDYG01000066.1 GCF_002735305.1 Agathobacter ruminis | reverse complement strand
GATGCGCAGAGATTTGCATATGAAATATGTCAGCTATGCTGACGCAAATCTCGCGCCAAGTCTCGCGAGCGAGACTTGAATTAATCGAAGGAGAAATGACCAGACAGAAAGGATAGAGACTGGTGAGACCAATTACTACGTTATTTATGTTGATGTCTTTAGATGGAAAAATCAGCACGGGGGCATCTGATTCTTTGGATATGGATAAGGATTTCCCTATAATTGATGGACTTAAGGAGGGACTGCAGCAGTATTATGATATTGAGCAGACAACAGATTTGTGGTCCTTTAACACAGGCAGAGTGCAGGAAAAGATGGGGGTCAATGAAATGCCTTTTCCACCAAAGACGCCGGTGTCTTTTGTACTCCTTGATAACTCTCATCTTACCGAGCATGGAATCAAGTATTTTTGCTCAAGGTCAAAAGAATTTGTTTTGATTACAACAAATAAGATGCATCCGGCATTCGATGTGTACGAGGATAACCTCCACATCATCTGTCAGGAGACACTATCGTTAGAAGACGCTTTGATAGAGCTGAATGAAAAGTTCGGCTGTGAAAGAATCACAATCCAAAGTGGTGGAACACTGAATGGAATGTTCCTTCGAGAAAAGCTATTCGATTATGTTGATATTGTAGTTGCGCCTGTTCTGATCGGTGGAAAAGATACATCAACTCTTATTGATGGCATCTCAATTACAAATGTAAATGAGCTCGGTAGCCTTGGGGTTCTGCAATTGGAAAATTGCGAAATACTGAATGGCTCTTATATAAGACTTAGATATAAGGTTATATCATAACATACAGTACTACAGAGAAAGAAAGCCTGGTATTTACGGAGGAGAACATGATTTTTAAAGTTGCAATCTTACAGTCTCGTGCAGAGAATTCGAATATAAAGAGAAATATTGATATCATAATCTGTTCTATGAAGGAAGCATCTAAAAATAGAGCAGACATTTTGCTACTTCCAGAGTGTTTTATAACAGGTTACGAGCTTCCGATGACATATGAAAAAAGCATATCCTGTGAAGACGAAGTTATCGTGAAAGTATGTGAAGAGGCCAAAGCGCTTAGTATCGGTGTTGTATTGACATCATTTACAAAAGGCAAAGAACAACCTCAAAATACAGCATTTGTAATCAGCAAGACAGGTGAAATACTGATGAAATATTCAAAGGTACATACATGTGATTTCGCAGATGAGAAAAATGTTGAGGCAGGAACCGAGTTTAAGGTTTGTGATTTTGATGGAATAAAACTAGGCATAATGATTTGCTATGATAGGGAATACCCTGAGAGTGCGAGAATGCTCATGTTAAAAGGGGCAGAGATTATTCTTGTGCCTAATGACTGTGGTTCGATGAAACCACGCATTCAAGCGTTGTCTACCAGAGCATATGAGAATATGGTTGGAATAGCAATGGCAAATGCGAATGGACAAAATGCAGGTTGTTCCTGTGCGTACAGTCCTATCTGTTGGGATAAAAATGGTATTTGCGTTGATAATACAATTATACTCGCTGACGATGTGACAGAAGGGTTATATTATGCAGATTTTGATATGGATGCAATAAGAGAATATAGAAGCTCAGAGATGATGGGTAATACATTTAGAAAAGTAAACGCGTATAAAGGGTTATTGGATGCTAAGATTTCAGAACCATTTATAAGAGCTGGGCAAGAATAACTTTAAGGAGTTTCACACAGTTAAAGATTCTGAAATATACAGATAATGGTATTGCAATTGCCTCGTTTCAATGTTAATATGAGTAAGAATTAAAAAGATAAAGAAAGAGCGCTTGGCGTTTAGGTGAAGGAATGAGCATTAGATAATTTAGCTTGAGTGAACACGATTAAGATTTGTTGGCTGCTTATGCAGCTGTTTTGTGTACGCTTAAACTGGATTATCATGCATTTTTAGCCTAACTGTTCATAGTAGGTCTATTTGTGTGAGTCTATTTTGCGTATGCAAAATAGGCTTTTTTGATTTACAAAAAACGCTCCGCTATGGATGCGCACTCGCGCGTAAGGTATATGTTGCGAGCAACATGCTTTTTTATGCTATAGCAGCGGAACAGGAGGGCGATATATGCTTCAGATTAGGAATTTAACTATAACACATCGTAAGGACCTACGCATTATTTTGGAAAAATTCAATATGGCATTAAATGATGGAGATAAAGCAGTAATCATTGGGGAAGAGGGAAACGGCAAATCAACTCTGATGAAGTGGATATACAATCCGGAACTCGCTGAGAATTATTCAGAATGTGAAGGAGAAAGAGTAACTTCCAAAGAGGTACTGGGGTATCTTCCTCAGGAACTTCCAGAAGCTGATAAGGCAAAAACTCTTTATGAGTATTTCTCGGAGGCACAGTTTTTTTATGATAAGGAGCCAAAAGAACTATCGGAGATGGCAATGAAATTCCAGGTGCCTTCCGATTTCTTTTACAGCGATCAGAAAATGGGAAGTCTTTCAGGTGGTGAAAAGGTTAAGGCACAACTTATGCGGCTTCTGATGGACAATCCGACGGTGCTTCTTTTGGATGAGCCATCTAACGACATTGACATTAGTACGCTGGAGCTTTTGGAGAGGCTGATCAATGACTGGAAGCATATAGTTCTTTTCATATCCCATGATGAAACCCTTATTGAGAACACTGCAAATGTGATAATCCACATCGAGCAGATTATGAGGAAGACCAAGAGCAGATACACTGTTGTAAGGGATAATTACAGCAATTATATCGAAAGAAGGGCTGAGAACTTTGAAAGACAGGCGCAACAGGCACAGAGCGATCAAAGGAAAAAGAAAATTCGTGATGAAAAATATGCAAGAATTTATAATAGTGTGGAACACGCACAGGCTGTCATTACAAGGCAAGACCCGGCGACTGCCAAGAACCTCAAGGACAAGATGCACACTGTAAAAGCCATGGGTAAACGTTTTGAAAAGGAAGATGAGAATATGACCCAGATGCCTGAGCAGGAAGAGGCTATCTTTTTTAAACTGGGAGATGAGAGCGCTAGAATGCCGGCAGGCAAGACGGTTATTGAGTATGAGCTGGATGAACTGAGAACCCCTGATGGAGAAAAAGTGCTTTCAAAAGACATTTTTCTTAGAGTCAGAGGACCTGAAAAAATCTGCATTGTTGGCACAAACGGAGTCGGCAAGACAACGCTCCTTAAGCGGATGGCAGAGGAATTACTTTCCAGAAAAGACATAAAGGCGCAGTACATGCCGCAGAACTACGAAGAGCTTCTTGACCTTGATGTTATGCCGGTTGAATTCTTGGATGACACCGGGGACAGAGCAATACGCACCCGTATCAGGACATATCTCGGGTCGCTAAAATATACTGCGGATGAAATGGACCACTCAATACGAGAACTGTCGGGAGGACAGAAAGCAAAGGTGTTGCTTTTGAAGATGAGCCTGTCAGATGCAAATGTGCTTATACTTGATGAGCCAACGAGAAACTTTTCTCCGCTTTCGGGGCCTGTTATCAGGAAGATGATAGCTTCTTTTCCCGGAGCAGTGATTAGCATTTCTCATGACAGGAAGTATATTGAGGAAGTATGCACGAAGACCTATACATTAACAGAGAAAGGACTTACGTAAAGTATGGCTGACACAAGAATCAGAATTATCCCGTTTAATATGAGATATCTGGATGATTATTACAGAAACTTCAACAGAGAAATAGCTAAGTATCAATGGCCGGATCCGTTTGAGAGTATGGATGATGCCAGGAATCTGCTTCAGGATTTCCTTGATGAAATGGAGAAAGAAGAAACATTATTGCTTGCAGTTGTAGACGCTGATGAGAAATTTATCGGGAGTACTGAGATGCACGGGCTTTCTGAGGATTGCCCTGAGCTTGGAGTTTGGATTATTGAATCAGAACAGGGAAAAGGGTATGCCTATGAAGCACTGAAATTTATTTTGGATTATGCATATGAAAAGTACGGAAAGACAGAGTTTTTCTATGAAGCAGATGTACGAAATGTTGGCAGTAACAAATTACTTTCTAAGCTATCAGCTGATTATGATATGAAAGCTCTTGATGTAGAGGAACTTGTAACGGATTCCGGGAAAGAGCTTAGGCTTCAGGGGAATGTATTAAGACGGAGGATATTATAATATGAGCGTATATAAATATTTTAATTTAAGAGAAAAACCAGAAATAAAGGAAGCAGCTGCGAACTGGTTGATGATATGAAAACTAAAGGCATTACACCGATTTACCTTGTTACAGATCATATTGGATTTTATGAGAGATATGGATGGGAGTTTCTCTGTATGGCACAGGGCGATGGAGAACCTGAGCCTACAAGACTTTACATTCATAGATGACCAGGAGGATTTGTCTGAATTAAGAGCAAAGCGAAATGCGTGATTGTTGCTAAGACCAAGTCCTAACTTGTCTATGCATATCCGTAGTTGATATTATAAATGCTATATGTTATAATTTTCTCAGCTAAGAAGGCTGTGATAGACAAAGATATCACAAAAACGAAACCCCAGCAGTAGCGGCTGCTGGGGTTTCTTCACGTTTTACGGTTGTGCATCCGTTAGGCTAATTGTCGCGGCCGTCTCCGTCTAGCCATTTGCATATGTAGTAGCTAACTACACCTGCCGCAACGGAGATTAAGAAGGCTATAATAATGGACAAAGATTTCACCTCCCTCCTGTGTCGGTGGGAGCGACAACATAATTATGATAACACGAACAAATGTTTGGTACAATACAAATAGCGCAACTTTATGACATATTTTTTCTTATCGTCCGCCACGCCGACGAACAGGAGCTACATATCTTTCGGCGAGTTTTTCGGATAGCTGTTTTGTAGCATCTTGTACGGACATTCCATCCTTTATCCTGAATTATTCACGAGGGTAGGTCCTGCATAGGATCCCCACCCTCAGACATGTAAAC
>NZ_PDYG01000065.1 GCF_002735305.1 Agathobacter ruminis | reverse complement strand
ACACACAAAGCGATCGTATATGTACTTCTCATCTAAAGGATACCCGGGTGAATTGGAGTGACAAACTATAAACAGTCAAGATGTTTTAAAACATTTTTTTCTTTTAAAAATGTGCGACCTTAATAAACCATCTGAAAGTACAGTATTTCAGATGATATAAAACACCATAATTAAAGATTTATTTTTAGCGTAGCTTTTGGGTATTAAAGTCGATATCTTGCCTCTCCAATGCATAGATGACTCTAATAAGTTTCTTTGCTACATGAGTAATAGCTACTCTGTGAGGTTTGCCTTCTCCGCGCTTTTTTGCATAATAAGTTGCGAACGTCATGTCAAATCGTATTAATGGTACGCAACAATTAATTAGTGTATAACGGAGTTGAGATGAACCACGTTTGACCATCTTGCCGCCATGAGATTCAGTACCTGACTCATTAATACCGGGTTCTATACCGGCAAATGCAAGCATTTGGCCAGAGTTTGAAAAGTTAGATATGTCACCATACTCCGAATAGATTACAGCAGCTGATAGCGGGCCTATTCCTGGTATTGACATATAGTGTGGATGGATTTCCTCAATTAGTTTGATTATTTCTTTTTCAAGGATATCAATCTCTTTTTCCAGAGATTTATATAAGGTTAAAAGGCTATTCAGTTCTACATCAAAAATGGAATTGTTTACACCTACAGTATTAGCTGCAAGTTCTTTTAACTGCAGGAATTGCTGCGGAGAAAACTTTCCTCTTGAAAGAGAACGGAGCTTCTCGTAAGAGACTGAGTTCATACGTGCCATTTTTTCTGCTGAGCCATAGTTTTCAAGAAGGTATAGAGCTGTTTTAGAAAAACGCTCACTAAAAAATGGCTTAAACTCAGGAAATGTGTGATCTAATACATTTGTGATTTTTACAAGATAAAAAGAACGCTGACGGACTAGTTTATTTCGTAAACGAGTTAATGACTTAAGTGAATAAGCGTGATAAAATCCTTTTGGATGGGGTTTGTATTCAACAGTCATCAACCAACGAGCAATTGATTCACAGTCAACGGAGTCGGTTTTTGTACGCCTAAGTGTTTTGGATTTCTTGTATTCACTGATAAGAACAGGATTAACTTCCATGAAGGTTAGGAGAGAATTTTCAAGGAAGATTTCAAGATTTAGGGCGTAATGAGCAGTTGATTCAAACCCTATTTTTATGTCCGCAGGATTAGATAGAGAGTTAATAATGGTAAGTAGTTCTTCAAAGCCAGACTTATTGTTTTCAATAGTAACTTTAGAGACTACTTTTTGATTGGCTGCAGAAATAATGCAGCAATCATGTTTGTACTTGGAAATATCGATTCCAATAAAGTACATTGACATAGCTTTTACCTCCTGATAAATATTTTGAGCACTGTTGTTTTCCACAGATAATTCGGCTGTGTAATCACGTAAATAGAAACGTCGATGCGTTAACAAACTGATTAACAGTAACAGACGAAAAGCTGTGGTCTGAGTCACTCCGTACCAGTCAAGGCTGTATGCTTAGATGTACAAATCCACAGTGCCTTTTCAAAATATATCAAAGATGAGATAAGATCCCCAATGAAAATCTGAGAAAAGGAAAAATCCAATCACCATCTAAGATAATTGGATTATACGTGAGCCCTAGTGAAATAAAAATGAGTTTTGATGTTTATAGGCATGCGCCGCCACGGAAG
>NZ_PDYG01000064.1 GCF_002735305.1 Agathobacter ruminis | reverse complement strand
AATATGTCAGCTACGCTGACGCAAATCTCGCGCCAAGTCTCGCGAGCGAGACTTGAATTGAAAAAAAGATGGGACATCCCATATTGATCTTGTATCAATATGGAGTGTCCCGTTTTTGGTTTTATTCAACGGTGATGGAAATATCGCCTACGTCGGTCGACAATTCGCAGATGCCACCGGTGGAATCGTGTGGTACATCGACATCGCCGATGCTTGATTCGGCATGAAAATCTTTGCCGGACAGAAGAGAACCCCTGATGTCGCCGGTGTGATTTTTGATATAGATACTGGCTGCATCGCTTCGCTCCAGCCGGATATCACCGGTCGCCTGCTCAATGCGCATTTCGCTTTTACAGATGACATTGCTTAATGTGATATTGCCGGTACTACTTTTTGAATAAAAACTATTGCAGTCAAGCGTGTCAACTTCGATATCACCGGTGTCGCTTTCAAGCTCCACGCGGCCTGTTACGGCGGAAAGCAAATCGATATTGCCGACATGGCTTTTTACAGTGGCTTCAGAGAATGTGAAGTCCTTCGAAAGCGTAATGTCGCCGGTTGCACATTTGATAGCCAGCTTTTCGTACTGATTTTCCGGCAGATACACTGTGACTTTTTCAGTGGAAAAATGAAAATCAAAAAAGTTGAACCACTGTCGTTCATCATCTATCTTTATTACGAGCGTGTCGTCGGTAACATTAATCTTTACCTCCTCTTTGGAGTCGACCGTATATTCCACGCGACATTCATTCGCATTTGATTTTTCAAAAATCACATCGCTGGTCGACACATCAATGTCAATATTGTGAAAACTGTCCTTGAGATTTACAGTGTCTGAAACATAGCTCGCGTTGGAAATTTTGCGAAAATCAAATCCATATACACTTAAAGTAATTGTAAAAATTGCAATTCCTGCGGCGCAAAGACCGAGCGCAATCGGGATTAATATTTTACGAATATGATTCATTGTTGGCCCCCTTTCTCAAAATCCAGGATTTAAAACGACTGATTGGCGATGCACTGATGCTTACTGCGCCTTTAAAGAAAGCGATGCTTCCAAAGAAAAGTAAAATAGCAAGTCCCGCCATAAACAAGGCACATCCGAGTGACAGGAATCCTCCGCCGACCGAGGCACTAAAAATCGTGACCGGCGCATGAACCAGGCAGGCGATGGATGCAAAAATGAATGCCAGGTCCACCACAAAGAATGTAAATACAAATACCCATATAACAATATAAAATGTAAAAAGTAGGCACAAAGCGGTAATCAAAAGCGGGAACCAGATCGGGAAACTCAATACGAGCAAAAGCACCATTCCGGCATTGATATTTTTCTTCTGGTTTACCTTGTTTCGTACAATTTTGGAAAGCGGGATTTCCCCCATAATTTGCGCCGCGATATCATCGACATTTCCGATTTGTTCTACGGCTTCCTCTTCGGTGAGTCCCTCCTCAAGACGATCGTCAATCATCTCACTGTAGAAGGCAATTCGTTCTTCGAGCTCGTCCTGCATCAGACCGTTCAGTCTTGCGCGAAGCTCGAAGAGAAACTGTGACTTATTCATACTAATTCTCCTCTCTGATAATGAATTGATAAATGGACATTATCTCGTCCCATTCTCCAACAAATTCCTCTATGCGCGCGCGCCCCACATCCGTGATGTGATAGTACTTTCGCAATCGCCCACCGTGCTCTGCGGTTCGGACAGTCAACATATGCGCTGTCTCCAGGCGCTTGAGGATAGTATAGAGTGTGGATTCGGATAATTCGAGGTATGGTTTCATATCTTTGATGATTTGGTAGCCATACGAATCTTCATTTTTGATTGCTGCCAGCACGCATACATCGAGCAGGCCGCGTTTTAGTTGCACATCCATACAATACCTCCTTTGATGTTATACATCGTAACACGAAGTATATCGTGTGTCAAGGTATTTCTTTTGGGGACGGGGGTCAGCGGATAGTCGGGTGTCCCTAAAGTAATAGTACCCCGTCCCCAAAGGAAAGTAGTTGAATAAAGCCAGTAATTATCGGAGCTTGTGGAGCGAAGGTGAGATTAAGTTTCCGGAAAAATGATGGATTTTTGATGGGGTACTAGAAAAAATATTGGAAAAAAAGAAAAAAATTTGGACACAAAAAAACGAAGTTTCCTGCCAGCCGGCATAAAACTTCGCTTTGTAGCACTTATACTTTGGGGACACACTTCTTTCCTTTGGGGACACCCGACTATCCGCTAACCCCCGTCCCCAAAGGTGAAAAAATTAGCAGCCCTTCAACGCGTCAGAGTCACAATCGGCGGTCTGCACGGTTTCGCCTTTTTCGATGCCGAGAATGGCTTCGGCGCGCTTGACTTCGTCCTCGGTTGGGACGCGGGCGTCCTTGAGAGGATAATCGATGCCGAGATTCTCCCACTTGAAGAGACCGAGCGTATGGTATGGAAGGATTTCAACGCGGCTTACTGTCTTTAATGAGCGGACGAAAGCTGCGAGATCCTGTAATCCTTTTTCGTCGTCGGTCAGATCAGGGACCAGGACGTGACGAATCCACATTTCTTTGCCGTGGTCGGAGAGATACTGCGCCATCGCCAGAATGTTGGCGTTGGAATGTCCGGTCAGCGCTTTGTGCTTCTCGTCATCCATTTCTTTGATGTCGAGCATGAACAAATCGGTGACTTCCATCAGCTGATCGAATCTGGCAAGGTACTCCGGATCCATTGAGAATGGATTGGCGCTTGTGTCGAGTGTGGTATGCACACCTTTCGCTTTTGCAAGCCGGAAAAATTCAGTTACGAAATCAAGCTGAAGCAGAGCTTCTCCGCCGCTGACTGTGATGCCACCGTCTTTTCCCCAATAGTTCTTGTAGCGGAATACTTTTTTGAATAAGTCCTCCGCAGTCCATTCCTCCCCGCAATCGCAGGCCCATGTCTCCGGGTTGTGGCAATATTTGCAACGCATCTTGCAGCCCTGCAAAAATACACAGTAGCGGACACCCGGTCCGTCGACCAATGCGAATGATTCAAATGAATGAATAAATCCTTTTGTACTCATAGTTTTTCCTCTCTAATTTAAAAATCCCATGGGATAGAAACTACCCCATGGGAAACCAAAACATCTAATTCATGCCTTGCGGCTACAAATTAAAGGCTTGCGTGGCAGGTACGAGAGATTACGTCTAACTGCTGCTCACGAGTCAAGTCGATGAACTTAACAGCGTATCCTGATACACGGATGGTGAAGTTTGCGTATTCTTCTTTCTCCGGGTGCTCCATAGCATCCTTGAGCTTGTCAATACCAAATACGTTGACATTCAAGTGATGAGCGCCCTGGTTGAAGTATCCGTCCATAGCCTGAACGAGGTTCTTCTTCTGCTCTTCAACGTCATGTCCCAAAGCATCCGGGTTGATGGTCTGAGTATTTGAAATACCATCAAGAGCCCATTCGTAAGGGATCTTAGCTACAGAGTTCAAAGAAGCAAGAAGTCCGTTTGTCTCTGCGCCGTAAGCCGGGTTTGCTCCAGGTGATAATGGAGCACCTGCTGGACGTCCGTCCGGCATAGCACCGGTAGCCTTACCGTATACAACGTTTGAAGTAATGGTAAGAATAGAAGTGGTAGGCTCTGAACGACGATAGGTGTGATGCTTCTTAATCTTTGCTAAGAAGGTGCGGAGTAACCATACACCGATTTCATCGGCACGGTCATCATCATTACCATATCTAGGGAAGTCTCCGTCAATCTTGTAATCAACAGCAAGTCCGTTCTCGTCACGGATTACCTGAACCTTTGCATACTTGATAGCAGAAAGGGAATCAATAACGTGTGAGAATCCTGCAATACCGGTAGCGAATGTACGACGTACATCGGTATCAATCAATGCCATCTGTGCTGCTTCATAGTAGTACTTGTCATGCATGTACTGGATGAGGTTCAATGTGTTTACATAGATATCTGCAAGCCAGTCAAGCATAGCATCGTATTTATCCATAACTTCATCATAATCAAGATATTCAGAAGTGATTGGCTGATACTTAGGTCCAACCTGAACTTTGTTCTTCTCATCAACACCACCGTTGATAGCGTAGAGCAAGCACTTAGCAAGGTTTGCACGAGCGCCGAAGAACTGCATTTCCTTACCGGTCTGAGTAGCAGATACACAGCAGCAGATTGCATAGTCATCGCCCCAGATTGGCTTCATAACATCATCGTTCTCGTACTGGATAGAAGATGTTGTGATAGAAATGTAAGCTGCATACTTCTTGAATGCTTCAGGAAGTGCAGAAGAGTAAAGTACAGTAATGTTTGGTTCCGGTGAAGGTCCCATGTTCTCCAATGTGTGAAGTACACGATAGTCAGTCTTGGTAACCATTGAACGTCCGTCTACGCCGATACCAGCGAGGTCGATGGTTGCCCAAACCGGATCTCCGGAGAATAACTGGTTGTAAGATTCGCAACGAGCGAACTTAACCATTCTGAACTTCAATACCATGTGGTCGATCAATTCCTGAGCTTCAGTCTCAGAAAGGATTCCCTTAGCCATATCTCTTTCGATATAGATATCAAGGAAAGTACATACACGACCGATTGACATTGCAGCACCGTTCTGAGTCTTGATTGCTGCAAGATATCCGAAGTAAGTCCACTGAACAGCTTCGCGAGCGTTTGTAGCAGGCTTAGAAATGTCAAATCCGTAAAGAGCAGCCATTTCCTTCATGCCCTTTAATGCATTGATCTGCTCCTGAAGCTCTTCGCGTAAACGGATAACCTCACCCTTCATAGAGCCTGATCCGCAAACCGCCTTGTCAGCTTCCTTGCACTCGATCAAGTGATCGATACCGTAAAGAGCTACACGACGGTAGTCACCAACGATACGTCCACGACCATAGGTATCCGGAAGACCGGTAATGATCTTGTTCTTTCTAGCGGCACGCATTTCCGGTGTGTAAGCATCGAAAACTGCCTGGTTGTGAGTCTTGTGATATACAGTAAAGATCTTGTGTAATTCCGGGTTTGGAGTATATCCGTACTCGGTCAAAGACTTCTCTGCCATCTGGATTCCACCATAAGGCATGAAAGCTCTCTTTAATGGCTTGTCAGTCTGAAGACCAACAACCTTCTCGAGATCCTTTAATGATTCATCGATATATCCAGGTCCGTGAGAAGTAAGAGATGCTACGATATCGGTATCCATATCAAGAACACCGCCCTTAGCTCTTTCTTCTTTCTGTAACTTCTGGAGAGCACCCCAAAGCTTATCAGTAGCTTCTGTAGCAGGTGCTAAGAATTTCTCATCTCCGTCATATGGAGTGTAGTTGTTCTGGATGAAGTCACGCACATTGATTTCTTCTTTCCAAAGGCGTCCTTCAAAGCCATCCCATTGTTCAAAATTGACCATAATAGCCTCCTCTATATTGATTGTTTTACGGGGAACAAATTTAAATGTGGTTAGATACTTCTAACTTTCCTAACCATTCATAGAATATCGTTTTGTTAAATTCTTGTCAATCAAAAAAGACAATGTTTTTATTATTGTACAATTTACGCTATATAACTAGGAAAAATTATGGATGGAAATCAAGAGTATGATTTGATAGGATATAACTTATTAAGATAAATTTTATCAAAGAAAAAGAGGAAGATTGTAGGAGGAAAACAACAATGGATTACAACTATCAACAGCAGCCTGCACCGCAATTTCGTAAGAAATTCAATGTATTCGGCCTCATTTCCGCATTGATTTACCTGGTGGGATGCTTCCTGCCGTATATTTATTTGGGAAGTGATGTGGCAGAAGCATTCAGTGACTCGTATGGGGAAGGAATTATGAAAACATTTGGCTTTAACAGTGCGAGACTGAATTTCTGGGATATCGGAGAAGTTGCGAAATTTTATTCCGGAGCGATTGAGCCTGAGGTTGAAATCGTATATAAGGCAATTTTTGTGATTGCGGTTGCGCTCGGTATTCTGACACTTTTATTCGTATTGGTAAAAACAAAGATTCCGGTAATTGTATTCGGTGTATTGGAACTCGGTGCTGCCTGCTTTATCGCATGGATGTGTTATATGATCACATCTGAAGCAGAAGGCACAAGCATTTCTTATGGCGTATACATCATGATCATCGGTGCAATCCTTTCCATCATCGCAGGTGCGGTTTATCGCACACGTCCGGCATATAATCCGGCAGCAGGATATGCAAATTCCTATACCAATAACGGAAATGGATACGGACAGCAATCATTTGTAGCACAATCAGTACAGCCACAGTATCAGGGCCAGACATATCAGGCGCAGGGTCAGACATATCAGGCGCAGGGCCAGCCATATCAGGCACAGGGCCAGCCATATCAGGCACAAGGCCAGCCATATCAGGCACAGGGCCAGCCATATCAGGCACCGGAGCAGCCATATCAGGCACAGGAACAGCCGTATCAGGCTCCTGAGCAGAGCCAACAGAACACTCCGGGAGAATTCTAGAATTCGCATGTAATAAGAGCAGAGACCGGCATATTATAAAGAAGGATTGTGCAATTTGTAAATGAAAAGACAAATTGCACAGTCTTTTTTTTATAAAAAATAGATTGCGCAAAATTGATTTTCGTGTTAGTATGAATATAAGTTTAGCACACTAACAATTTGTGCATAAGGAGATGAAAATGAAAGAGAAGTCAACAGAATTATTTGCATCAGCACCGATTCCCAAGGCGGTGTTTACGAACATGATTCCTGCGATTATCAGCATGATCATGGTTATGATTTATAACCTGGCGGACACCTTTTTTATTGCGCAGACCAAGGATCATTTGATGATTGCGGCAATTTCGGTATCAAGCCCGGCATTCTTTTTCTTTATGGCAATCGGCAGCTTGTTTGGAATCGGAGGTACTTCCCTGATTTCGAGAAGTCTGGGCGCCGGAAAGGGAGAAAAAGCAAAGCATATTTCATCATTTTGTTTTTGGACCGGCACTGCAATCGGTATCATCAGCGCTTTGCTGATTCATTTTAATGCGAGAAGCATTTGCTATATGATCGGTGCCGACGGTGATACGATTGGATATGCGACGGAATATCTGGATATTCTGTCTTTTGCGATTCCGCTTTTGATTATTGGAAATACATTCAGTAATATCATTCGTGCGGAAGGCAAGCCACAGATCGCCATGATTGGTACGGTGGTTGGTAACCTGATTAATATTGTTTTGGATCCAATCCTGATTTCCGGTTTGAAACTGGATGTGCGCGGCGCAGCCATTGCAACCGTTCTTGGAAATGTATTTTCGGCAGGATTTTATATTTACCATCTGAGTTCAAAACATTCCATGCTTTCGCTGAATCCGAAACTGTATCGCGCAGGAGAGGGCATTGCATTCGGCGTGCTTGCAATCGGAATTCCTGCCGCACTCAACAGCCTTTTGATGACGGCATCCAATATTATTCTCAACAGCCTGATGTCAAAGCACAATAACTTCGCGGTTGCGGGACTTGGTGTGGCGATGAAGGTCAATTCCATTGCGGTCATGGTTTTGATTGGTATGGGATTCGGTGTGCAGCCATTGCTGGGATACAATTTCGGGGCGCGCAACAAGGAACGATTTAATGGCATTATGCGATTTTCACTTTTGGTGGCATTTATCGGATCGCTGGTTATGACGATTATCTGCTATTGTGCGGCTGGCCCGCTGGTCAGAATCTTTTTGGACAATGAGCAGGCATTTGATTATGGATTCCAGTTTTGCAGAATTTTGATTTATGCCGGACCGGTTTTGGGAATTATGTTTATTTTCCAGAATGCGATTCAGGCGACAGGCGCTGTTGTGCCGGCGATGATTCTGTCGGTATGCAGACAGGGATTGATTTTGATTCCACTTTATTATCTGTCGAACCATTTCTTCCATACACCGAGAGCATTGACGATGTGTACGCCGATTGCGGATTACTCATCGACAGCCATCAGTGTAATTCTGTTTATTTATACGATACGCAAATATTTTGGTGATGCAGAGATGGTAGACAAAATTGAACAGGAATTATAAGGGATAGTGTGATTTGGAGTGTTCGTAGTGAAGATAGAGAGCGAGGCACAAGAAATGAGAGAATTTGAAAATGAGCGTTTTACCGGCGAGCGTGCGATGTTTGCCGTAAAAGATGTAAAAGTAACCGATTGTATCTTTGCGGACGGAGAATCTCCGTTTAAAGAGAGCCATGGAATTGAGGCAGTGAACTCGAGCTTTCAGTGGAAATACCCATTCTGGTACAGCAGTGATATCAAAGCAACGGATTGTACCTTCTTTGAGATGGCGCGTGCGGGAATCTGGTATACCAAAAATATTACTCTTGAGAATTGTCTGTATGAGGCACCGAAGGGATTCCGTCGCTGTGATGGCGTGACCTTGAAAAATGTAGATTTGGCAAATGCCAGTGAGACCTTGTGGTTCAACCGCAATGTCCGTCTGGAAAATGTAGTTGCAAAAGGAACCTATTTTGCAATGGGAAGCGAGAATATCTATGCGGAAAACTTCCGCCTCCTGGGTGATTACTCGTATGACGGATGCAAAAATGTCGAGATTCATAATGCAAAGATGCTGACCAAGGATGCATTCTGGAACTGCGAAAATGTTGTGGTTTATGATTCGTATATCTGCGGCGAGTATTTCGGATGGAATGCCAAGAATGTCAAACTGGTGAACTGTACGATTGAGAGTTTGCAGGGATTCTGTTATATGGACAATGTGGTGCTTGAAAATTGCAAGCTGTTAAATACCACACTTTCGTTTGAGTATTCGACCAACATTGATGCAGAGGTAACCACTGCAATCGACAGTGTCAAGAACCCTTATGACGGATCCATCCGTGCAAAGGAAATCAAAGAACTGATTCTCGAAGATGCATTTGTAGACAAGAACAAAACAACGATTACCACCCTGTAAAAGGATGACAGGAAAAGGAAAACAGCATGGGAAAATATAATTTTGATGAATTGGTGGAACGACGCGGCAGTGGTTGCAGCAAGTGGTCCGGCCCACAGGATGAAATCCCGATGTGGATTGCGGATATGGATTTTGCAGCAGCGCCGGCGATTCAGGCGGCTTTGCAGAAATGTGTCGACCGTCGCGTGTTTGGATATTTTGATTTGCCGGATGAGTGGGCAGATGCTTATGTGAACTGGTGGGACAGACGCCATCATTTTAAGATGAATCGTGAGCGATTGATCTTTACCACCGGAATCGTGCCGGCAATATCGTCTGCGGTTCGCAAACTGACCTATCCTGCAGAAAAAGTATTGGTTCAGACACCATGCTATAATATTTTCTTTAATTCAATTTACAATAATGGCCGCTATATTGTGGAAAACAAACTTAAATATGACGGCAATGATTATACGATTGACTGGGAATTGTTCGAGGAGCAGCTTGCAGATCCGCAGGTGACGATGATGATTCTGTGCAATCCGCACAATCCGGTCGGCAGAATCTGGGACAGACAGACGCTGACCCGTATCGGTGAGCTTTGCAAACAGCATCATGTGATTGTCTTCTCGGATGAAATCCATTGTGATCTGACTGCACCGGGACAGGAATATATCCCGTTTGCATCGGTTTCCGATACCTGTCGGGAGATTTCCGTGACAGGAATTGCACCGACGAAATGCTTTAACATCGCTGGAATCAATACTGCAGCAGTCTATGCCGAAAACGAATTGCTGCATCACAAGATGTGGCGCGCCTTAAATACCGATGAGGTTGCAGAACCAAACGCGTTTGCGGTGGCTGCGACACTGGCTGCATTCAATGAATCAGAGGACTGGCTCGAGGAATTGCGTGCATACATCTGGGATAACAAAGCATGGCTGACTGAAAAAATCAAAGCGGAATGTCCGCAAATCCGGATGCACAGTGAGCCTGCCACTTATCTGATGTGGCTGGATTGCTCCGCGTTTACGAAAGATACAAAATCTTTTTGCAAATTTTTGCGAAGTGAATACAAATTGCGTCTCGCGGCAGGTGAGGCATACGGACTCGGAGGAGCCGGATTTATTCGCTGGAACCTTGCAGCTCCGCGAGAGAGACTGGAAGAAGCGGCAGAGCGGTTTATCCGCGCTGTGCGCAATTATTCTGAATAAGCAGCAATATAAAATAAAAGCCACTGCATCAGCAGTGGCTTTTGATATTACACGCGACGATTATTCTGTGAAAAGTGGTGTGGACAGATAGCGGTCTCCGGAATCCGGGAGCAGAGCAACAATATTCTTGCCGGCGTTCTCCGGACGGGAAGCCAGAATGGTAGCTGCTTTTAATGCAGCACCGGAAGAGATGCCCACGAGCAGACCTTCTGCGGTTGCAAAACGCTTTCCTTCGGTAAATGCATCTTCGTTCTCGATGGCGATAATCTCGTCATAAATCTCGGTATTTAAAACAGATGGCACGAAGCCTGCGCCGATTCCCTGAATCTTGTGTGCGCCTGCCTGACCGGTTGAAAGTACGGCTGAGCTGGCCGGCTCAACTGCGACAATCTTGACATCCGGATTCTTGGACTTGAGATATTCACCGACACCTGTGACGGTACCGCCTGTGCCGACACCGGCTACAAAGATATCAATCTTGCCGTCGAGCTGTTCCCAAAGCTCCGGACCTGTGGTTTCGCGATGTGCGATTGGATTGGATGGGTTGTCGAACTGTCCGAGGATGATTGCGCCGTCAATTTCAGCTGCAAGTTCCTCTGCCTTGGCAATTGCACCTTTCATACCTTTGGTGCCGTCGGTCAATACGAGCTCTGCACCATATGCTTTGAGCAGGTTGCGTCTCTCGACAGACATGGTCTCAGGAAGGGTCAGAATTGCACGATATCCTTTTACGATTGCGACTGCGGCAAGACCGATTCCTGTATTTCCGGAAGTCGGCTCGATGATGGTGCCACCCGGCTGCAAGCGTCCGTCCTTTTCTGCGTCTTCAATCATGCGAAGTGCAATACGGTCCTTTACAGAACCGGCTGGGTTGAACAGCTCGAGCTTTGCAAAGAGATTTGCATTTGTCACATTGCTCTTTGCCGCATAGCGGTTCAATTTTAACAGTGGAGTACCACCAATTAAGTCGTAAGAATTTTCTACATAACTTGCCATAAGTTTGATCCTCTCTTTCTACGAAATCACTTTGATTCGTTGTGTTTTGAATTAGGTTGGAGAAAGAATATCATAGTATTCCTACCAAGTCAATAGGAAAAGAATTATTTTTGAAAAAAATGGCGATTTTGATATAATACTTTCATGAAAATTTATCTTGCCCCTATGGAGGGAATTACCAATCATATATATCGCAGTGCACTGGATGCACATTTTCCGGGTGTGGACAGGTATTTCACCCCGTTTATTTCCGCTACCGCAAATCTGAATAAAAAGCAGGATCGTGATGTGAATCCGCAAAATAATATCGGGATGGATTTGATTCCGCAATTGATGGCGCATACAGTGGATGCGGTATTGCATCTGCAGGCGCTGCTGCAGGAACGCTATGGTTATTCGGAAATTAATCTGAATCAGGGCTGTCCGTCGGCAACGGTTATATCCAAAGATCATGGATCCGGATTCTTGCGGGATGTAGAGAGGATGGACCGTTATTTTGAGGAATTGTTCGACCGCGCGGATTTTCCGGTTTCCGTCAAGACACGGATCGGTGTGGAGTCGGAGGAGGAATGGGATGCGATTCTGGAAGTGTATCGCCGCTATCCGTTTTCTGAGATTATCATTCATCCGCGGACTACCCGCGACCAGTATCAGGGAAAACCGCGACTGGAGCAGTTTGCACGGGCGCTCGAAGTCCTGGATGCCTCGCGTATCTGCTATAACGGAGATGTCTATACCATCGAGGATTATCAGGCAATCAAAGCGCAATTCCCGCAAGTTGATAAGGTGATGATCGGGCGCGGAATCCTCAAAAATCCTATGCTTGTATCAGAAATCAAAGCATTTGAGGCAGGGGAAAAATATGCCTTAAATCATGAGGATTGGATGGCGCTTGCGGCGATGATGCAGCAGATTCGTGATGTGATGCAGCATACTTTTTCGGGGGATGCACATGTTCTGGCACATCTGAAAGAATTGTGGGGATATCTCGCGGGACTGTTTCCGGATGCCAAAAAAGAGATCAAATCTTTGAAAAAAAGCCGTAAACTTGCGGAATATGATGCAGTTGTAAGGTTGCTTTTTAGCGACAAATAAGGTAAAATATTAGATTATATTTTAGAGGAAAGGAGGAGTCTGTATGGCTGATATAACACCGGAAGAATTAGAACAGATTGAGCGCGAATTCCATTCGGGTCCGGGCACAATGAACGAGACAAAAGAATTTGCAGATCCGGACGAATTATATCAGGATCTGGTGGATGCCATTCATCGTTACCACCCTTCAGCAGACTTGTCCTTAATTGATAAAGCCTATCGGGTGGCTTACAAAGCACACGAAGGACAGATGCGCAAATCGGGTGAGGCATATATCATCCATCCGCTTTGCGTGGCAACCATTCTCGCAGGGCTGGAATTGGACAAAGAAACCATCGCAGCCGGATTGCTTCATGATGTACTTGAAGATACCGTCATGAACGATCAGGAGATGATTGACGAATTCGGAGAGGAAGTATTCCTGCTGGTAGATGGTGTGACAAAGTTGCAGCATCTGCATCTGACCGATCATAACCTTGACCAGAGCCAGAAGAATGCAGAGCGTCTCGAGATGCAGGCCGAGAATCTGCGCAAGATGTTTTTGGCAATGGCAAAGGATATCCGTGTCATCATGATTAAGCTGGCCGACAGACTGCATAATATGCGTACGCTGAAATACCAGTCAGCGGAGGCACAGCTTCGTATCGCCAGAGAGACGCAGGAGATTTATTGTCCGATTGCACAGCGACTCGGTATCAGCAAGATCAAGATAGAGCTCGAAGATCTCTCGCTGAAATATATCAATCCGGAAGCATATTACGATCTGGTAGAAAAGATTGCATTGCGCAAGAGCATTCGCGAGACCTATGTACAGGGTCTGGTGGATTCGGTGCGCGAGCAGGTGGATGGTGCCGGCATCAAGGCCGAGATTTCCGGACGCGCAAAACATTTCTTCTCTATCTATAAGAAGATGGTCAACCAGAACAAGACCATCGATCAGATTTATGATTTGTTTGCAATCCGTGTGATTGTGGAGAATATCAGGGACTGTTATGCAGTTTTGGGTTTGATGCATGAAAAATACAAACCGATTCCGGGGCGTTTCAAAGATTATATTGCAATGCCGAAACCGAATATGTATCAGTCTTTGCATACGACTTTGATTGGACCGAGCGGACAGCCGTTCGAGATTCAAATTCGTACCTTTGAAATGCACCGTACCGCGGAATACGGTATCGCGGCGCATTGGAAATACAAAGAACAAAATAATAATAATGTTACCAATACTACAGTATCTGAGGAGGAGAAGCTCAGCTGGCTGCGCCAGATTCTTGAATGGCAGCAGGACATGTCGGACAACAAAGAGTTCATGAATGTCTTAAAGAGCGATCTGGATTTGTTCTCCGATACGGTATTCTGTTTTACCCCTTCGGGCGATGTCATGAATTTGCCGCACGGTTCCACACCGATTGATTTTGCTTACAGCATTCATTCGGCAGTCGGCAATAAAATGATTGGTGCAAAGGTCAACAACAAGCTTGTCCCGATTGATTATGTGATTCAAAACGGAGACCAGCTTGAGATTATCACTTCACAGAATTCGCGCGGACCGAGCCGTGACTGGCTCAAGATTGTCAAGAGTACGCAGGCCAAGAACAAGATCAACCAATGGTTCAAGAGCGAACTCAAAGAAGAGAACATTCAGCGCGGAAAAGAATTGATTCTGTCCTATGCCAAGTCTAAGGGCATCAATTTCGGCGAGATCAACAAGCCGGATTATCAGGAAAAAATCATTCGCAAATATGGATTCCACGATTGGAATTCATGTCTTGCGACGGTTGGACATGGCGGATTAAAAGAAAGCCAGATTGTCAACCGCATGTACGAAGAATATCAAAAAGACCATGTGGTTCCGACTACGGATGCAGACATACTCGCATCGGTCGGAGAGGATGGTCAGAAGCCGTTGAGCGCGCATCACCATTCCAAGAGTGGAATCGTAGTCAAAGGACTTTATGATGTGGCAGTGCATTTTTCAAAATGCTGCAATCCGGTTCCGGGTGATGAAATCGTAGGATTTGTCACCAGAGGCCGCGGTGTTTCGATTCATCGTACCGACTGTATCAATATTATGAACCTCAGCGTGGTCGAAAAGGCCAGACTGATTGAAGCAGAATGGCAGGCCGGCGCTGCACAGTCATTGGGCAGCTATCTTGCGGAAATCAAGATTTATTGCAATGACAGACCGGGATTGCTGGTTGATATCAGTAAGATTTTTACCGAAAAGGATGTCAATATTAATTCTATTCATTCCCGCACGAGCAAGCAGGGCATCGCAACCATCGAGGTCATGTTTGAAACGAAGGGACGCGAAGAATTGAATGCACTCATCGAAAAATTACGACAAATCGACAATGTTCTCGAGATTGAGAGAACAACCGGCTAGATGATACAGATGCGTAGCATGAAATTGTTTTTGTGCTACGCTTCTTTTGTAAAAACGGACGGAGTCGACTGAGAACAGAGTCGAGTGAGGATAGAGAAATGAGATTGGAATTGTATGTGGTTGGTCCGGTTCAGACCAACTGTTATTTTGTAATCAATGAGAAGACAAAGGAGATGATTGTGGTGGATCCGGGTGCAAGCGGAGAAGCGCTTGCAAAAAAAGCACAGGAATCCGGATACATCCCAAAGGCGATTCTGCTGACGCATGGACATTTCGACCATTGCGGCGGGATTGACGCATTTCGCAAAATCTATGAAGTCCCGGTATACACTTACGAGGGAGAGCGCCCGACCATTGAACAGGGACGCTATAATCTGAGTGGCGATATGGGACCGGAAACGGCTTATCATGTGGATGAATATCTGCAGGACGAAAAAGAGCTGGATCTGGCGGGATTTCATTTGCGCCTTCTGGCGACACCGGGGCATACGCTCGGTGGATGCTGTTTTTATTTCCCATATGAAAAAGTATTATTTGCGGGTGATACATTGTTTGCAGGCTCTGTCGGAAGAACGGATTTTCCGGGAGGCAGCATGTCGACGCTGGTGCGCTCCATCAAGGACAAACTGATGGGACTTCCGCCGGAAACCGTTGTCTATCCGGGACATGGAGAGGCAACCACAATAGATGATGAGAGGATGAACAATCCATACCTATGATATTGATTTTATTTTCAAAACCGGAATTTGAATATGACATTCATTCGCTGGTCAAGGCCTTTTATGCAGATGAGGAGATTCGGATGTTTTATACCTGCGATCCGTCTGAGGTGCAGGAACAAAATGTCGCCTGTACGCATCATGAGGCAGGCCCTGAATTGGATGGATTAAAGAAAGAGGCACAGGCAATCCTGTCCGTTGATTACGGACAGAAGACCACCCTGAGCTGGAATGAACACACAGTCACCTGCGAGGCGCCAAGCGACCGCAGCGCACACAAGAATCATGTGAAGCAGGCACTGTATGAGTTGCTTTCAAAGGCCACGGGTCGCACACTTCCGTGGGGAACACTGACGGGAATCCGACCGACCAAGATTCCGATGAAATTACTCGAAGAAGGACATAATGAGGAGGAGATTCGCACATATATGAGAGAAACCTATTGTGCGACCCCGGAGAAAATCGACTTATCCATTGAGATTGCAAAGCGTGAGCGCAACCTGCTTGCCACCATCGATTATGACAGGGGATACAGCCTTTATATCGGGATCCCGTTTTGCCCGAGCACCTGTCTGTATTGCTCCTTTACCTCATATCCGTTAAAAGCATGGCGCAATGAGGTGGATCACTATCTCGATGCACTTGAAAAAGAAATTGATTTTACAGCGGAGCACTTTGCCAATCGTCCGCTGAATTCGATTTACATCGGAGGCGGGACACCGACGACACTCGAACCGCATCAGCTGCATCGACTGATTGCCAAAATCAAGCAATCGTTTGATCTGTCACACTGTGTGGAATTCACTGTAGAGGCAGGACGACCGGATTCGATTACCTTCGAAAAGCTGCAGACACTGCACGAACTTGGAATCGATCGCATTTCGGTAAACCCGCAGACCATGAAGCAGGCAACGCTGGATTTGATTGGACGACATCATACGGTTGAGCAGACCATCGAAAGCTTTCATCTGGCCAGAAAGGCCGGGATTGGCAATATCAATATGGATTTGATCATCGGTCTGCCGTCTGAGACACTCGACGATGTGCGCCATACGATGGAAGTGGTGACGGATTTACATCCGGACAATATCACCGTGCATTCGCTTGCGGTTAAGCGTGCTGCGCGATTGACCATTTATAAGGATTACTATAAGGATATGGAGATGGTCAATACGGAGGAACATATGGATTTGTGCGAATCATATTGTCGCAAAATCGGCTTGGATCCGTATTATCTGTATCGTCAAAAAGGCATGGCCGGCAATATGGAAAATGTCGGATATGCTTCACATGGCAAAGCAGGCGTCTATAATATCTTGATAATGGAAGAAAAACAGACTATAATTGCCCTTGGCGCCGGAGCAACGACCAAATTTGTGCTTCCGGAGAAAAACCCAAACGGCACACAACGCATCGAGCGTGTGGAAAATGTCAAAGATGTCAGAAACTACCTTGATCGCATCGATGAGATGATTGCCCGCAAGGCAAACAGAATGCGAGACCTGGGAATAGAAATGTAAATAGAATACAAAGATGTAATGAAGAAAGGAATTATTATGGCACTGAGTAAGAAACCGGTTAACGGCATGAAAGATATTTTACCGGCTGAGATGGAAATCCGCGATTACGTGACACGCGTCATCAAGGATACCTATCGCAGCTTTGGCTTTACCCCGATTGAAACTCCTTGTATGGAAAATATTGCAAATCTTTCCAACAAGCAAGGCGGCGAAAATGAAAAATTGATTTTTAAGGTATTAAAGCGCGGTGAGAAATTAAACCTCGAAACTGCCAAAGAAGAAGCGGATGTGGTTGACTTTGGAATGCGTTACGATCTGACAGTTCCGCTTGCGCGATTCTATTCCAACAATGCGAATAATCTGCCAAGCCCGTTTAAAGCGCTTCAAATGGGAAGCGTATGGCGCGCAGACAGACCGCAGCGTGGCAGATATCGCCAGTTTACCCAGTGCGATATCGACATCCTTGGAGAGCCGAGCAATCTGGCTGAAATTGAATTGATTACAGCAACGACCACGACAATCGGCCGTCTTGGATTCAAAAATTTCGAAATCCGCATCAATGAGCGCCGCATATTAAAGGCAATGGCTGCTTATTCCGGATTCTCGGAAGCTGAATACGACAGTGTCTTTATCACTTTGGATAAGATGGACAAAATCGGTGTGGAAGGCGTTGCGGCCGAACTCGCGGAAAACGGATATGCGCAGGAATCAATCGATAAATATCTGAATCTTTTTGAATTGCTGAATGACAAAAAGGATGTACGCGCCGGCGTGGAATTCCTCAAAGACACTTTGGGCGAGTATCTGGATGAAGAAGTGGTTACCAATATGACGGAGATTGCGGATGCCGTGAATGCGACAAAGGGTGCAGAATTTACGCTGGTATTCGATCCGACACTTGTACGCGGTATGAGTTATTACACAGGTACAATTTTTGAAATCGCAATGCCGGAACTCGGCGCAGCCTGCGGCGGTGGCGGCAGATATGACAAGATGATCGGCAAGTTTACCGGACAGGATGTGCCGGCTTGTGGTTTCTCCATTGGCTTTGAGCGCATTATTTTGCTTTTGATGGAGAGTGGATTCCAAATTCCGGAATCGCCGAAGAAGGTGGCATATCTGGTCGAAAAGAAATATCCGGCAGAAAAGCTGGTTGATGTCATGAAGCAGGCAAGCGATGCCCGCGCAAACGGTCAGCAGGTATTGGTTGTCCGTATGAACAAGAATAAGAAATTCCAAAAAGAACAATTGAATGAGCAGGGTTATGAGGAGTTTGTAGAATTCTTCAACCGATAATATGCGATTTTGGGACAAATTATGGATAAGAGAAAAAAAGATATTATCAAAAAAATATTGATTTTCGGATTCTTCGTGCTGGTAATGGGATTGACGGTGTATGCTGTCTTTTCCGGTACCGATCCGAGGGAAGTCTTTGCAGAAATTGCCAGAATTTCGCCGGTTTATATCGCCTTGATGGTGGCTTCCGTGCTGGGGTATATCGGTACGGAAGGGTTTAAAATTTGGCTTTTAATGGACCGCAGAAAAGGGATTCGCAGATATTTGAAATGTTGTGGATATGCCTTGATTGAATTCTTTTACGGTGGGATTACTCCTTCAGCGTCCGGAGGTCAGCCGATTCAGTTGCTGTATATGAAAAAAGACGGATACAGTTTCACAAAGGGATGTGCGGCAATGAGTTTTAATGCTGTCACCAACAAATTTGTGCTGGCATTTTCGGGACTTGTCATTTTTGGACTTTGGCATGACGGACTGCTACGACTCTTTGGCAGTTATATCATCTGGTATTATATCGGCTGGGGTCTTTTGATTGGATGGACAATCATTCTGACTGCATTTGTTTTTAATCCGGATATTTGCCAAAAGGTTGCCTTAAAACTGGTTGGGATTCCGGTAAAATTACATTTGCTTAAAAACAGGGCGAAGGCTGATCGGGTTGTGATTCATTTTTTCGATGCATATCGCGGCATAGTTACAATGATCAAAGAAAACAAACCTGCGGTGATTGCAGTATTTATGCTTAGCTTTTTGCAGCGGTTCTTCCTGCTTTTGGTCACCTATTGGGTATATATCGGATTGGGTCTGCAGGGCAGAAGTTTTGCATATATTATGGTTGTGCAGTTGGTGGTCGTAATATCTTCCGATATGATTCCGCTTCCGGGAGCGCAGGGAATTTCGGAATATATTTATCACAAAGTATTTTTAGGCGTGTTTGGGGAAGCGTATCTAACGACATCCATGTGCGCATCCCGCGGTGTGAATTTTTATTTTGTTTTATTCATGGGGCTTGTAGTGGTAATAGCCAGAAACTTCCAGTTTAAAAAGCATCATACAACACTCCGGGAAGAAGATTGTGCGATTGACTAGAAAATGACCGGAATTGTTTTTTGACGAAATTAAGATTATGTGATAAAATGCTTTAGTTGCGAAGGTTTCGTGACTAGATCATTTTTTGAACAATAAATATAATGATGATATAAGGAGAATGACATGACACAGTACAGAACACATAACTGTGGCGAGCTTCGCTTAAGTGATGCAGGCAAAAATGTCACTATCTGCGGATGGTTTGAGAATATCCGTAAGGTGAGTAAAAATCTTGGGTTTGTAATTCTTCGTGATTTTTACGGAACGACACAGGTTGTGATTGAAACCGAAGAAATGATGGCAGTCGTTGATGAACTGAATAAGGAGACTACCATTCAGGTTGTAGGAAATGTGCGCGAGCGCTCAAGCAAGAATACTGAGCTTGCAACCGGTGAAATCGAAGTGGTTCCGGAGAAAATCAACGTTTTGGGCAAGTGCCGCTATAATGCACTTCCGTTTGAAATTAACCAGTCTAAGGATGCAGATGAGAACATGCGTCTGAAATACCGTTATTTAGACCTTAGAAATCCGGAAGTAAAGAGCAAAATCGTACTTCGTTCTCAGATTGTTGCAGAGCTTCGTCAGAGAATGACAGAGCATGGATTTATGGAGATTACCACTCCGATTTTGACTGCTTCTTCGCCGGAGGGCGCAAGAGACTATCTTGTACCGGCGCGTAATCATCCTGGAAAGTTCTATGCACTTCCTCAGGCTCCGCAGCAGTTTAAGCAGATTTTGATGGCATCCGGATTTGATAAATATTTCCAGATTGCACCTTGTTTCAGAGACGAGGATGCAAGAGCAGACCGCTCTCCGGGAGAATTTTATCAGCTTGATATGGAGATGGCTTTTGCTTCTCAGGAAGATGTCTTTGCTGTGATTGAGGATGTGATTCCTCCTGTATTTGCAAAATATGGTGTATATAATACAGCATCAAAAGCTCCGTTTGTACGTATTCCTTATCTTGAGGCAATGGATAAGTACGGTTCCGATAAGCCTGATCTTCGAATTGATCTGGTACTTCAGGATGCGACAGAATTGCTTGCAGATTGTGGATTCGGACCATTTGAAGGCAATGTGGTAAAGGCGATTGTCTGTGATGGATTTACAGGTACCCGTAAGCAGATTGATGCTATGTGCGCGGAAGTGGAAATGACCACTGCACAGAAAGCATATTGGTTCAGATTAGATGACAACGGCGACATCGTAGGCGGTATCGCAAAGTTTGTTCAGGATAAAAAAGAAGAAGTCATTGCAAAACTTGGCTTAAAGCCGGGTGATTTTGTAGGCTTAACCGCCGGAAAACTTTTGACCGCACAGAAGACCGCAGGCGTACTTCGCAAGCTGCTTGGCGCTTCCTGCGAGAAACACATGAAGAAAGAATGTTATGAATTCTGCTGGATCGTAGATTTCCCAATGTACGAAATCGGTGAAGAATCCGGAGAATTGGAATTCTGTCATAATCCTTTCTCTATGCCGCAGGGCGGAATGGAAGCACTTCAGACCAAGGATCCGCTGGAGCTGTTGGCTTACCAGTATGACCTGGTTGTAAACGGTGTGGAATTATCTTCCGGAGCAGTCAGAAATCATGATCCGGAAATCATGGTAGAGGCCTTTAAGAAGGTTGGACTCGGGGAAGAGGATGTAAAAGCAAAATTCCCTGCCATGTACAATGCATTCTGCTATGGTGCTCCGCCACATGCCGGAATTGCACCGGGTGTTGACCGTATGATTATGTTAATCTGCGGAGAGGATTCCATTCGTGAAATCATCCCATTCCCGATGAACAAGAATGCGATGGATGTCATGATGAATGCACCTGCAGTTGTAGATCAGAAGCAATTGGATGATGTTCATATTGCAATTGTTCCGGTTGAGGAGTAAAATAACTACACAATTACATAGGACAGTTCGTTTGTACCATCCTGTCCCTAAACAAAACCAGGACTAGACATTCATTTGATTTTTGAGTGAATTTTTAGGCTGTAGGTTTCTCTGCAGCCTTTTCTTTTTTTGTCTGAGTATGTCTGTCCTGATTCAGGAGGAAATTCATGTATTATTTAACCGCAGAAGCTGCTTTTGATGCAGCACATTTTCTTTCGGGGTATGAGGGAAAATGTTCCAATATTCATGGACATCGTTGGAGAGTAATCTTAAAAATAAAATCGCAGAATCTGCAGGAACAAGGCCAGGAACGCGGCATGGTTGTGGATTTCGGAGAGGTAAAAGCCGCTCTCAAAAAGGAGGCGGATTATTTTGATCATACTTTTATCTATGAGAAGGATTCGCTGAAGCCGGCGACGGTAGCTGCACTCGCTGATGAAGCATTTGTTGTGCGCCCTGTGGATTATCGCCCGACGGCGGAGAATTTTGCAAAACACTTTTTTGACCGGTTTGCAGAGCATGGGTTTGAGGTAGATGAAGTGACAGTCTATGAAACCCCGAACAACTGCGCGACTTATCGGGCGTAAGGTGGTGTCATATGGCAAAATTTCAAGTGGTAGAAAAATTCGTCAGCATCAACGGGGAAGGACAAAGCGCAGGTGCGCTTGCCGTATTTATCCGTTTGCGTGGGTGCAATCTCGCATGCAGTTACTGCGATACGAGATGGGCCTGCACGGATGATGCAGAGGCCGTGGAGATGACGGAGGGCGAAATCATTGATTATGTGAAATCGACCGGTGTGACGCGTGTGACTTTGACCGGAGGTGAGCCTCTGCTGGCAAAGTCTATCGATGTGCTGCTGCAGGCATTTGCGCAATGCAGTGACTTGGCGTTGGAGATTGAGACCAATGGAAGTATCTCCATTGCAAAATATGCATCCATGGAGCATGCGCCTTCGTTCACACTGGATTATAAGTTGGCAGGATCGGGCATGGAGCAGTATATGGATGTGAGCAATTTTGCGCTTCTGCAACCGAAGGATACGGTGAAGTTTGTCTGCTCGTCGGTGGATGAGCTGGACCGGGTATGTGAAATTGTGGATCAATACCGGATTTCTGAAAAGTGCCGCGTGTTGATCAGTCCGGTATTTGGTTCGATAGAGCCTGCGGACATGGTAGATTATTTAATATTACATCAGAGAAATGACATTCGACTGCAATTGCAGTTGCACAAGTTTATTTGGGATCCGAATAAACGAGGAGTATAATGCCGGAAAGGAACAGGAAATGGCAATCAACAAAGATTTAATCAAAGAGAGCATTCGAAATATTATTATTGCGCTTGGGGATGATCCGAATCGTGAAGGTGTCAAAGACACGCCGGATCGCGTTGCACGGATGTATGAAGAAGTCTTTGAGGGTATGAATTATACAAATGAAGAAATTGCGGAGATGTTCAACAAGACCTTCGATGAAGATTATTATGATGCCAATAATCAGGACTTGGTATATGTCAAAGACATCGAAGTATTCTCTTATTGCGAGCATCATCTGGCTTTGATGTATGACATGAAAGTGAGTGTGGCATATATTCCGAACCAAAAAGTAATCGGACTCAGCAAAATTGCACGCATCGCCGACATGGCAGCAAAACGTCTGCAATTGCAGGAACGCATTGGCAATGACATCGCAGAAATCATTGAACGGGTGACTGGTTCGCAGGATGTTGCAGTCTTCATCGAGGCAAGCCACAGCTGCATGACTGCACGCGGCATCAAAAATGCCAGCGCAAAAACATATACACAGACTTTGCGTGGCAGATTCCGCACAGAGCCGGATTTGCTGGCAAGATTAAAATAATCAATAATCAGATCATTGTAATTCAGGAGACAAAAGATGAAAGCATTGGTATTAATCAGTGGTGGAATTGACAGCACCACCTGCCTGGCCCTGGCAGTCAAAGAATATGGGCACGAAAATGTAATTGGTTTGTCCATTTTTTACGGACAGAGACATGACAAAGAAATTGAAGCTGCAAATGCGGTTTGTGAATATTATCAGGTAGAGCATATCACACTTGATTTGTCGACGATGTTCCAGTTTAGTGACTGTACATTGTTGTCACATTCCGATGGAGAGATTCCGGAGGAATCTTATGCCGAACAGCTTGAAAAAACCGATGGCAAACCGGTCAGCACCTATGTGCCGTTCCGCAACGGACTTTTCCTTTCCAGCGCAAGTGCAATTGCACTTTCCAAAGGATGCTCAAAGATTTATTACGGAGCACATGCAGATGATGCGGCAGGAAATGCCTATCCTGACTGCTCCGAAGCATTCAATCAGGCAATGAATACCGCAATCTACGAAGGCAGTGGCAAGCAGCTTCAGATTGAAGCACCGTTCATCAACAAAAACAAAGCAGGCGTGGTTGCACTTGGTCTTTCTCTCAATGTGCCATACCATCTGACATGGAGCTGCTATGAAGGACATGACAAAGCCTGCGGCAAATGCGGTACATGCATTGACAGAAAGCAGGCATTTATTGAGAACGGAACTACAGATCCGATTGAATATGAATCATAAGACAGAAAGTGAGAATGAATATGGCAGATCGTAAAGATGAAGGAACATTAACCCTTTTAGGAAACAAGAATAATACCTATCCGGATAATTATGCGCCGGAGATGTTACAGACCTTTATAAACAAACATCCGGACAACGATTATTTCGTGAAATTCAATTGCCCGGAATTTACCTCTCTTTGTCCGATTACCGGACAACCGGACTTTGCAAATATTATTATTTCCTATGTGCCGGGTGAGAAGATGGTGGAGAGCAAGTCTTTGAAGCTGTACCTGTTCAGCTTCCGCAATCATGGCGATTTTCATGAGGACTGTGTCAATATCATCATGAAGGATCTCATTCGTCTGATGGACCCGAAATACATCGAAGTATGGGGCAAATTCACTCCGAGAGGAGGCATCTCGATTGATCCGTACTGCAATTATGGCAAGCCGGGAACGAAGTGGGAAGACATCGCATTCAATCGCCTTGCAAACCACGACCTCTATCCGGAAAAAGTGGATAATCGTTAGAAAGCTACCATTCACAGCCAGCAATCTTGCAATAGCATCCTCGCCCATGGCCCCGGTACGCCCTTCACATTTTGCGAATATTTTAGGCTTTCAATATGCAAAAGGCGAGCATCACTCATGTGTCTTTTGAGAATGAACGATTTTGAAAAAAGGTTTATGAAGTGGCGGACACTTAATTTATTGATATTATGTACTCCTCAGTCTAAGGGATACCCGGGTTCAGACTCCGTTTGCCAAGTGAAATGACAAAATGAGTTTTGTGTTTATAGGCACCATGCATTACGCAACGTCGTGTTGCAATCGCATTTGCGCCGCCTTCCGTGGCGGCGCATGCCTATAAACATCAAAACTCATTTTTATTTCACTAGGTTCACTCCGATTCACCCGGGTATCCTTTAGATTGAGAAGTACATATACGACAGTTTTTGGTGTCCGCCAACTATAAACTTTTTTTCAAAATTGTGCAGGCGTTCAAAAGACACATGAAAATCAGGATGAGAGCTTTTGCATATTAGAAAACCAAAATATTCTTGCAAAGTGAAGGGCGTACCGGGGCCATGGGCGAGGATGCTACTGTAATGAATGCTGTGAATGGTAACGTTAGAAACGAGCGGTACACGCTGACGGTGTGCCGCTTTTTTTTGCTTGATTTTTGAAGACACTCATATTATGATGTTTTCATATGACAGAGTAATAACGAGTCTTTGGGAATCGAGAGAATTGAGGAAATTGTGGAATTCAAATTTGAACATTTAGATGACTACGCGCGCAACCAGTATCGTGAATGGTCAATGGGAAATGGGATTGGAGGTTACGCCGGAGGCAACATCCTCGGCGGCAACAATCGCACGCACCAGGGGTATCTGATTGCAAGCCTGCATCCGCCTGTGGAGCGTTATCTGGTTTTGTCCAAGGTGACGGAGCGTGTGGAGCGTGAGGATATGCCGACAACTGACTTCACCTGTGCAAGACACAGAATGGAAGACGGAACAGTTCGGGCACACAACGGAAATGAATATTTGAAGGAGTTTGTGTATTCAGGATGCGCGAACTTTTTTTATCAGACATTTCGGGAACGGTACCGAAAAACGATAGCCCTACAATACGGACAAAATACCTGCGCGATTCGATATGAAGTGCAGAATGATTCGGATGAACCGATGCGCTTTGTGATGACGCCATTGATCAATTATCGCGAGCATTCTTCTGCCCAGACGGTGGAAGGCTTACAGGAGCTGTTTGACCATACAGGGTCGGGCGATTGTGAGAAAGGGTATTATGTATGGACAGTGCAGGGGCAGCAAATCTGTCTGGCGAGCAGCGAAGGCGTTTTGCATGCGCGCAAAGCCTGCTATGATGTGAATACCATGCTTCAGACAGAGATTGACAATGAGGTGGATGGCCTGGATTGCCATTATCGTCCGTTGGATCTGGTGGTTGAAGTGGCAGCACATGAAAAGAAGACCGTTGCACTTCTTTGCGGTCTGAATCCGGACTGGTCGGAGAAACTGGATGATCGTGCAGCAGTGCTGAATACTGTGAATGAAATAGTGACAGCCGCAGATGCACGCGTGCAGGAGCTGATTGCTTTGGCGGGCGACCGCAAGGTGGATGAAGGATGGAATAATTTTTATGAGAGTCTGGTACAGGCGAGCGATGCGCTGATTGTGCGTCGCGATTCGACCGGATACAAGACCATTCTGGCCGGCCTTCCGTGGTTTACGGATTGGGGACGCGATACGATGATTGCGTTTACGGGTCTGACATTGTGTACGAATCGTCTGGCAGATGCGCGGGAAATCCTTTTGACATTTGCCAAATATGTGCATCATGGAATGGTGCCGAATATGTTTCCGGATGACGGGCAGGATCCGCTTTATAATACGGCGGATGCGTCGCTGTGGTATTTCTATGCGGTACATAAATATCTGGAATATGACCAATCAAAGGAGGGGCGCGCCTTTATCATGCGCGAAATCTATCCTGCGCTGACACAGATTATCGAAGGATATCGCAATGGGACGGATTTTTCGATTTATATGGATGAAGATGGATTGATTCATGCCGGCAGCGGAGTGGACCAGGTGACCTGGATGGATGTCCGCGTCGGTGACTGGGTGCCGACCCCACGCCATGGCAAACCGGTTGAAATCAATGCACTTTGGTATAATGCCTTAAAAATTATGGAGGCGCTGAGCTCTGAGGAGGCCGAAGAATACGGCGCGCTTGCGGAAAAAGTAAAGGCGTCTTATGTGCGCCGCTTCTGGTATGAAGAGGGCGGATATCTCTATGATGTGGTCGATGAGGATGATCCGCAGTTGCGGCCGAATCAGATTTATGCAGTTTCACTCCCGTATTCGTTGCTGGATGAGCAAAAGGAACGCATGGTAGTTGAGAAAGTATATGAGAAGCTGTATGTCGGAGTCGGCTTGCGTTCGCTCTCTCCGGATGATCCTGAATATCATCCGATTTATCAGGGAGCTTTGTCAAAACGCGATGCGGCATATCATCAGGGCACAGCATGGGGCTTCCTGTTGGGCGCATTTGTGACGGCATATGTGAAGGTTATGCGTCGCAGTCTGTCGAAGGCAGAAGTGCATGAAAAAGCATTGCAGTTGCTTGTGCCGGTCAAAGAACATTTGCGTGAAAATGGGATTGGAACGATATCGGAGATTTTTGATGGCGATGCGCCGCATTACGGCAGAGGCTGTTATTCACAGGCTTGGTCTGTCGGTGAAGTGTTGCGTTGCCTGTGTGAGGATATTATGACAGAACAGAAACTGGGAATGACATATCATAAAGACAGGACGACATTGCGCCTGTGGTCGCCGATGGCACAATCCGTCGAGGCGGTTTTGTATCAAACGGGTGATGAAGGAGAACCGATTCGCACAGTGCAGATGACGCGCGATGCAAGTGCTGTGTGGACTGCTGTATTGGAAGGCGATTGTGCAGGGCTGTATTATACGTATCGATGCACTTTTGAGAACGAAGACAGAACAATCAGGCATACAGAGTCTCAGGACCCATATGCGGTTGCGACCGGAGTCAATGGAAAACGCAGTATGATTCTGGATTTGGCGCAGACCGATCCGGATGGTTTTGCAGAGGATGCAGGACCGAAACCGCAGGCGTATACCGATCTGGTGATTACGGAAATGTCGGTGCGCGATACGACGGCGGATGCTTCTATTGATGTCAAAGCGGATACACGCGGCCGATATCTCGGACTGGCGCAGCCGGCTGTGCTCGATTACCTGAAGCAGCTGGGCGTGACGCATGTGCAGCTGATGCCAATCTATGACTTCGGCAGTGTGGATGAGAGCATCCCTGTCGATGAACCGGGCAGAGAACAGTACAACTGGGGCTATGATCCTGTGAATTATAATGTCCCGGAGGGCTCGTATGCAAGTGATCCGTTCGATGGAGCCATGCGTGTCCGCGAAGTGAAAGAAATGATAATGGCATTGCACAAAGCTGGCTTCGGTGTCATTATGGATGTGGTATACAATCACACCTATGATATTGAAAACAGCTGTTTCCAGAAGACAACACCGGATTATTATTATCGCAAGGATGGCGACCGCTATTCGGATGCGTCGGCCTGCGGCAATGAGATTGCCTCAGACCGCGAGATGGTGCGCAACTATATCATCGCATCGGTACAATATTGGATGCGGGAATATCATATCGACGGATTCCGTTTCGATCTGATGGGTGTCCTGGATTGCGAGACCATGCGCGAAATAGAAAAAGCATGTCGTGCCATCAACCCGAATGTGATTTTGTATGGAGAGGGATGGACCGGAGGAGATTCCGTACTTGCGGCAGAGAAACGCGCATTGAAAGTCAATGTACATACGGTCCCGAATCTGGGCGCATTTTCGGATGATTTCCGAGACTGTGTGAAAGGACATGTCTTCTACGAAGAAAAATGCGGATTTGTCAATGGCGCAGCCAAAATGGAAAATGATATGCGCTATGTGATTGTGGCTGCAACGGAGCACCCACAGGTGGATTATAAAAAATATCAATATACAAAGGGCGCATGGGCAAAGAACCCGTGCACAACCATACAATATCTGTCATGCCATGACAATCTGACGCTCTGGGATAAGCTGGCAAAATCCAGACCGGATGCGACAGAAGAAGAACGCTATCGCATGAATCAGCTTGCGGCAGCCATTCTGTTTACTTCACAGGGTGTGCCATTCTTCCTGCTTGGGGAGGAGATGCTTCGCACGAAGCCGTTGCCGGAGACGGGAGAACTGTGCGAAAACAGCTTTAATCGTCCGATTGCGACAAATGCTTTGCGCTATCTGCAGACTGAACCGGTCAAAGAAATGCGCGCTTATTATCAAAAGCTGATTGCATTGCGCAAAATGCATGCGCTGTTTCGTCTGCGCACGGCAGAGGAAATCCGTGAAAAACTGCATTTCTTTGAGCATACCAAAAAGAATGTGGTGGCCTATCATCTTGCGGATGAGACGGAAGAACTGATTGTAATATTCAATGCAAATCCTTCGCAGACGGAAGTATCTTTGAAAAAAGAGCATCTCGAATGCGAAGCTTGGGAGGTTTTGCTGGGACCGGATGATTTCCAGATTGGTGAAAAGAACTGGATTGTTCCGGGAATCAGCGCAGTGGTTGCAGGAAAAAGGAGGAATCATGAAATTTAAGAAATTTGCACACAAGGCACTGGCACTGGTACTTGCAACTGTAGTCGCGACATCTGCCGCTGCCTGTGGAAAACAGGCAGACACACAAAGCGAAGCAGGTAAAACGGTGGATGCCGCAGCAACTGCATGGAAAGAGAATGCCTTGCAGATGCCGCAGGAGGGAGATCATTTCCGCACCTATTATGAGGTATTTGTATATTCTTATTGTGACAGCGACGGGGATGGAATCGGCGATATCAACGGACTACGCTCCAAACTGGATTATATTCAGGATATGGGATATACCGGAATCTGGCTGATGCCGGTGATGCCGTCGCCAAGTTATCACAAATATGACACGACCGATTATCTCAACATCGACAGTGCATATGGCACGCTGGATGATTTCAAGGCTTTTCTGGCAGATTGTCATGAGCGCAACATCGAAGTGATCATCGACTTTGTGATGAACCACAGTAGCTCAGAGCATCCATGGTTCAAGGAAGCATACAAGTATATGCAGAGCCTGGGCAAGGACGAGGAGCCGGATGCGTCGAAGTGTCCGTATGTGGATTATTATAATTTTACGAAGTCTCAGGAAGGCGGATACAGCGAGGTGTCCGGTACGGACTGGTATTATGAAGCACAATTCTGGTATGGCATGCCGGATCTGAACTGGGATAGCGAAGCGGTCAAGAATGAGTTCAAAGACATTGCCAAATTCTGGCTGGATCTCGGTGTGGACGGATTCCGACTGGATGCGGTCATCTATTTCTATTTTGGCAATCATGAAAAGAGCATTGAAGTGCTCAAATGGTTCAATGATTATGTGAAATCGGTCAAACCGAGCGCGTACATCGTGTGCGAAGGCTGGACGGATCAGAATACCTATGCCAAATATTATGACTCCGGCGTAGACAGTATGTTTGATTTCGCATTTGCCGATCAGGGCGGTGTGATTGCAAAGGTGTTAAAAGGAACTGCGCCTGCAGGCAGCTACGGCGCTATGAGCGAAAAAGCACAGGAATTGTACGCGTCACACAACGAAAATGCGATTGATGCGCCGTTCTATACGAATCATGATATGGCGCGTTCCGCAGGTTTCTATCCGGGAGATCTCGGAGAAGCGCGCGTGAAGATGGCGCAGGCACTGAACCTGCTGATGACCGGAAATGCCTTCGTCTATTACGGCGAAGAACTTGGAATGAAGGGATCCGGCAAGGATGAGAACAAGCGTGCACCGATGTACTGGTCAAAAGATGCCAATGCCCAGGGAATGTGCAAAGGACCGCAGGGCATGGATTCGTTTGAAATGAAATTTGATTCGTACGAAGAACAGGCCAAAGCGGATGATTCGATTTACAATTATGTGAAAAGCGCAATTCTGTTGCGCAACCAGAACGAAATCATCCGAAAGGGCAAGGTGCAAAACCTGTCAGATTTAAGTACAGATTATGTGGATGTAATCAAAAAAACATACAACGATGAAGAGATAGTCATCCTGCTCAATGTAGCGGAAGAAGCGCAGACAGTGGATGCTACTTCCTTGAGCATAAATGGAAAAACGGTTGAAAATGCTGAGGTTGCAGGTGAACTGTTAACCGGAGATGAGACGGTTACAATCGAGAAAAATACAATTACGCTTCCTGCTTTTTCGATTCTGGTATTAAAATAGCAGAATCTGTGAGCATCAAATTTAGTAAAATAATATAAAAAAAACATGAAATTAAAGAGTGACCACCAAAGTTTTAAATAGCTTTGGTGGTTATTTTTAACAAAAAACGCGCAACCGGTTGCAAAATAAGAACAGCTATGCTAATTTTGATGTATACAAAAAGCAAAAATTATGATTTCGAATGCTAACGAGGATTCGAATCCAGGAGAAGAAACGAGTATGAACTACACGATTGATGCGATTGCGAAGGAATTGGGGCTGAGCAAAACAACTGTATCCCGCGCAATCTCAGGAAAAGGACGAATCAGTGAGTCTACAAGACAGCGGGTGGCGGATTTTATCAAAGAAATCAACTATATGCCGAGTGCGGTTGCGCGCAGCCTTGCAGCAAGCAAGACTTTTAACATCGGATTGATTTTTCCGCAGGACTCGACTCTGGATGAAATGCCGTATTTCCAGGATGTCATGGTAGGAGTGTGCGAAGCTGCGATGGACCATGACTATGATGTGCTCAATATTCTGGCGGACAATAACGACATTCACTCACTGGATCGTGCAATCACAAACAAAAAAATCGACGGACTGATTGTCAGCCGTTGTATCAAGGACTCACGCGTAATTGAGTATCTCAAGGACAAAGAATTGCCGTATGTTGTCCTGGGAAATCCGCTGGAAGAAGGGATTCTTTATGTGGACAATGACAACAAAACAGCAGCACGCCGCATGATGGAGGCTTTGATAGACCAGCACATGAAAAAGTTTGCGCTGATCGGAGGCAATGAGAGCTTTTTTGTTACGCAAAGCCGACTGGAAGGTTATTTGGAAGGGCTGAATAAGCGTGGCATTGATGTAAATGAAAATCTGATTTTCCTGAATGCACACAGGGGAGAACGGCTGAAATCCATTGTATCCACCATCCTGGAGAACGAAGTGGACTGCATAGTATGCATGGATGATGTGCTTTGCAACAACACGCTGCTGTTTTTGCAGACTTCCGGTGTGAGTGTTCCGAAGGATGTCAAGCTGGTGAGCTACTATGATTCCAAGCTGTTGCTCAATCACACTCCGTCCATCACCAGTTTATATTTTGATTCCAAGTATCTCGGTGCACAGGGAGTGGACGTTTTGATGCGCAAAATCGATGGCAAAGTTGCGCAAAGTCGCATATTGACCGATTTTAATTTACAAATGAGAGAGAGCACCCGTTAAAAAGTACTAGACAAGGTGCACAAATTTACCCTGAAACTATTGTCTATTTTGATTTATTGACTAAAAATGGTTCTCGGGGTATTATTATGTCATAGAACAACCGGTTGCGCAATTTTACTCGATGACCAAGGACAACACAGCGCAACCGTTGCATTGTTCATCTTATGTCACAACATATTATTTAGTGGAGGGAAAAGGACATGAAAAAGAAACTTGTTTCTGCGCTTCTTGTTGCTGCAATGGCTACATCACTTGTTGCCTGCGGTGGAAAAGAAGACACAAACTCACAAGCCGGAAAGAACGAAGGAAAGGACACTCAGAGTGAGGTTTCCAAGGACGACGCTTTAAAGGCTTTGATTGAGGCAACAAAAGATCCTGTTGATCTGACTGTATGGTGCTCTGAGCAGGAGAACTGGCAGACTGAAATGAAGAAGATCACCGAAGACTTCAAGGCTTTGTATCCGGATGTAACATTCAACTTTAACATCGGTGCTGAGTCAGAAGCAAACGCAAAGGATGACTTGTTAAAGGATCCTGAAGCAGGCGGAGATGTTTTCGTATTTGCAGATGACCAGATTACAGAGCTTGCAAAGGCTAAGATTTTGCAGGAAGTAACCACAACCTATACTTATGATATGGCTGAAAACTATGAAGAGGATGCTATGAATGCAGCTTCTGTAGATGGAAAGCAGTATGCTTATCCATTAACCACAAACGGATACTTCTTATTCTATAACAAGGATTTCGTTTCTGAAGAGCAGGCTGGTTCATGGGAAGGACTTCTCGAAGCTGCTAAGGCTTGCGACGGCGTAATCGGTATGGATATGGGTAACGCTTGGTATGTATACGGATGGTTCGCAGGTGCAGGACTTACCTGTACATTCGCAGATGACGGTGTAAACAATGTCTGCGACTGGAACTCAACCACCAACACCCCTACCGGTGCTGCAGTTGGTAAGTACATCATGGACTTATCTGCAAATCCTGAATTCCAGAGCATTGGCGATGGAGACAGCCGTACATTAAAGATCACTGTTGATGGAAAAGAAAAGAACATCATCGGATATGTAGACGGACTCTGGGCAGCAAACGATTACACAAAGGCAATCGGCGACAAGCTCGGCGCTGCTAAGCTTCCTACATTCAACATCGATGGTAAAGACTACCAGATGGGTGGCTTCAAGGGCTACAAGATGGTTGGTGTAAATGCTTACTCTAAGAATCCTGGATGGGCTATGATCTTCGCTGAATACTTAACATCTGCTAAGACTCAGGCTGAAATCTATGAGACACTTGGTGAAGGACCTGCAAACAAGAATACCGCTTCTGTTGCAAATTCTCCTGCAATTGCCGGATCCATGGCACAGCTTCCATACTCTGATTTCCAGAGAGTTGGCGGAAACTTCTGGACTCCGGGCGCATCTCTTGGAACTACTCTTTATGAAGGAACCAAGGATATTCAGAAAGCGCTTGATGATGCTGTAACCGGTATTACAACTCCGGCACAGTAAAAGTCATCAACAATTAAGAAGGCTAGTTTATGCAAATGTAACCCATGTGCTGTTGGGGCGCGTGGGTTACATTTTTACAAGTGAAAAAACTTACAAGAAATACATTGATACTAATAACAACTCTGAGAGGAGTTCTCTATGAAGAAATTTTTCAAAGGAATCGGTCAATACTTTGCAAATTTCGGCACAGCCGTTGCAAAGGGCGACTTATGGACAAGATTATCCCTGGTCATTATGGGTATGGGATATTTTGGCAGAAAACAGATTGTCAAGGGAATCCTGATGACCTTGATTGAGATTGGCTTCTTTATGTTTACATTCCAATTCTCGCTTACCTATCTTGCAAAGCTTGGAACACTGGGAACCGTACAAAGAGAAGAAGTATTTGATCCATTAACTCTGACAAAAACAGTGAATGATTACGATAATTCCCTTTTGATTTTGCTTTGCAGCATCATCGGAATTTTATTTATTGTAGCATTTATTCTTTTATATATATCTAACATGAAGACTGTTTATCGTCTTCAGCAAATGAAGGAGGAAGGCAAACATATCAATACCTTCCGTGAAGATTGTCGCCAGATGATCAACAACAAATTCTATATCACTTTGCTCACCCTTCCTAGTCTGGGTGTCATAATCATCAATGTGATTCCGATTTTGTTCATGGTCTGCGTGGCTTTCACCAACTATGATGCAGCACATATGCCTCCATCAAACCTGTTTACCTGGGTTGGATTAAAGAACTGGGGCACCTTGTTCTCGTTCAACCGTAATTCCGGATTCGGATATGCATTTATCCGCATTCTTGGATGGACACTGGTATGGGCAGCATTTGCCACATTTACCACATACATCGGCGGTATTTTACTTGCCAAATTCATCAACAATAACAATACCAAATGCAAAAAGCTTTGGCGTTCACTCTTTGTAGTGACTATTGCGATTCCACAGTTTGTAACTTTGCTTTTGGTCAGCAAGATGTTTGGAACTTACGGTATTGTAAACGGATTCTGTAGCCGCATTGGTCTGACTTCTTTCTTAAAAGATATTGGACTGCTCAGCGGAAGTTTAAATTATATTCCGTTCCTTTCCAAGCCGGGTTGGGCGCATGTGATGGTAATCCTGATCAACATTTGGATTGGTGTACCATATCAGATGCTGATTGCAACCGGTATTTTGATGAATATTCCAAACGATCAGCTTGAGAGTGCGCGTATCGACGGTGCAACCAATTTCCAGATTTTCTGGAAAATCACCATGCCGTATATGCTTTTCGTAACCGGACCGAGTCTGATTACTTCCTTTATTGGTAATATCAACAACTTCAATGTAATCTTCCTGTTGACGGGCGATTATGTCACGACCAACCCGATGTATGCAATGGCCAATGCGTCGGAGACAGACCTTTTGATTACATGGCTGTTTAAGATTACAACCAACTCGACAACGAAGCAGTATTACATGGCTTCAGTAATCGGTATTGTCGTATTTGTGATTTGTGCAGGTTTGACATTAGTTACCTTCTCAAGAATGACAAAGGGCGATAGAGAGGAGGTTTACCAGTAATGAAAGTGAAAAAAACAATCAAACAAATTATTCGTCATCTGGTGCTGGCCGCACTTGCATTATTCTGGTTGATTCCGATTATCTGGCTGTTTGTGACCGCACTTGGAGCAGAAAAAGGAATCAATACCAACCATTTCTTCCCAGAGAAATGGTCACTGGACAACTTTGCACAGTTGTTCTTCCGCCCGGATACCGTAGCAAACTTCCCGGCGTGGTTTAAGAATTCATTTATTATCGGATGCGCATGCTGTGTCATCTCGTCCGTATTTGTATTGATGGTTGCATATGCATTCAGCTGCATGCGTTTCAAAGGCAGAAAAGCGTTGATGAACTTTTCGATTATCATCGGAATGTTCCCAGGCGTTTTGTCTATGCTTGCAATCTACTTTGTAATGAAATTGCTGGGATTAAACGACAGTCTGATCGGACTGATTGTAGTTTATTCCGCAGGTTCGGGACTTGGATATCTGATTTGTAAAGGATTCTTTGATACGATTCCGGTTTCACTTCGTGAAGCGGCAAAAATCGAGGGAGCTTCCGAACTGACTACTTTTGTAAGAATTGTCATTCCGCTTTCAAAGCCGATGATTGTTTATACCGTTATCAACTCCTTCATGGCTCCATGGATGGATTTCGTAATGGCACGTATCATGATCAACAGCAAGGAACCGGCCAACTGGACCGTGTCCATCGGATTGTACAATATTTTGCAAAGAACCCTGATTGGAGATTACTTCGCAGTATTCTGCGCCGGCGGTCTGATTGTAGCAGTTCCGCTTTCTATCCTGTTCGTGATTATGCAGAAGTTCTATGTCGAAGGAATTACCGGTGGTGCTGTTAAAGGCTAGTCTTTTGAGGAGAGGACTGCTTTTAATATAGATGTAACCCAAAAACAACATGAAAAAACTAACGAGGAAACAAAAATGGACAAGTTTGTAGTGAACATCATCCATCGCCCGGAGATGGTGCCGGAATATTCCGCCACCGTCACGGGTCATGGAAAAGAAGAGGACATCGGGGATAAGGCTCTTTTGACCGAATCACTCGATATCTTCAAGACGCAGCAGGAATGCGCGCACAAGAATGGTCTGAAGACCACCATTCAAATGACTTATGCTTCATTGTTCAATGAGGAAGCGGTACAGCTTGCAAAGGAACATCACGAGAAATACGGTGATGAAATTGCATTGACTTTGTTGGGACTGCCTTGTGAACAATTCCGTGAAAAGTATAAGACAAAGGACTTCTGTATCTGGATGTTCTCCATGGAGGACAAGATGGCAATCGTCGATGATGTATTTGCCAAATTCCATGATATTTTCGGATTCTATCCGGAATCGACCGGTTCGTATTATATGGATGCGGAACTGATCAATTATATCAAGGACAAGTATCCTTCCGTAAAATGTGCGGTTGCAACCTGTTGGGAAGAAGGCCCGAAGGCGTACCACACCTGTAACAACAGCTGGTACACGTTCATGGATGGCGGCCCATGGGCACCATGGATTCCATCCAAGCAGAATACCCATGCGCCGGCGGCCAATGCGGCGGAAGACAGTGGAATTGTCGCAATTCCACATCTGTCCCGCGACCTGATTGCCTGCTATGACGGCAATGGTTCCAACTTTGGCACGCATCCGCAAAACGTATTGCGCGGTATGATTTATGACAGCAAGACCTGGGAATTTCCTTATCTTTACAATCTGATCGACCAATACCGCTATCTTGCGAAATTCAACAATGGTTATGCCTACAATATGATGTTTGTGGGACCTGGCTGGATGAACAAGATGGGAAGATGGGAAGCTCCGTACGAACTGCTGTTAAAGTCATACGAAGAAGGATGCGCTTATTACGGACAGCTGAAAAAAGAAGGAAAGCTGGCCGATATGACTATGGCTGAGTTCGCGGACTATTACCGCAGCAAGAAGGGCGTTGACGATGGCAATTACAACGAGCCGGAATGTGCACTGTGGCGTGATATTCTCTACGGTTCCCAGAAGCAGTTGTTCTGGTATGCCGATCCGTATATGCGCGTATGCGTGAATATGGATCAGGGTGGCGCAATCGTGGACTTGCGCCCATATGTGGCAAAGCTGAACTGGCCTGTCGGAATCGGAACCAAACATATTCAGGATGCTTCCTATCCATTTTTGATACAGGAGAAATATCGTGCCGGATATTTCACCCATTATGCCGGCGAAGGAACCGTTCGTTCTGCCAAGATTTGTCATAACGGGGAAGAAGTGGATCTTTGTCTGTGCAGAACAAAGGCACATTTCTCTCAGGAAGGAAAGAACCGTATCCTGACCCTGGATCCTGTGGAGATCGAATTCAGAGACTGCAATGTTACCATTCAAAGTGTGATTACATTTGAAGAGGGCAGCAGTAAGATTCGCATTGACCGCAATATCCTTTCGGTGTCGGATCCGGATGCAGAGATTACCATCAACGAATATATGGTAGGCTGCTATGGTACGACAGAATATACCGAAGACATGAGTTCCCTGTCGCTTTCGCTGACAGGAAGCAATCCGACTACGATTCCATATGAATACAAGTGTCGTGAGGCATGCCTTGCAGACGCAGACAGCGCAAGCTGTACGCTTCCACCGATTGAAACAAAAGTATCCATGGAATGCGACGGTCGCGACAAATGCGGTTATATCAAAGAAGGCTATGCTTTTAGCCCGATGTTTACAATTGGATATACAGGATCTTTAAAGGACAAGGAGGTATTTACGACATGGCTCAATCTGGAAAAGGCAAATTAAACTACCGTTGTCCTGCCTGTTTTAAACGTGATTTGGACATCGATATGTTTTATGACAAAGAAAAGAAACAATATTATTGCATCCGCTGTCAGTTCTTTGGGACAGAAGAGGAAGTGCTCGCAGAGAATGAGACAGTGCGCAGCAAATATAAGGATTATTTAAAGCGTTATACCAGTTTTGAAGATTTTGATTAAGCGCATAAAATAACGATAATGGCAGGCAAAGAGCCTGCCATTATGACTATATGGAGGACTAATATGGATTTTATCAAAGGAATGGACCTGTCTACTTTGGCCGAGGTAGAACAGTGTGGCGGCGTCTTTCGTGATCACGGAAATGCTGCGGATGCTATGACGATTTTGCAATCATATGGGATGAATTATCTGCGGCTTCGCCTGTGGAATCATCCGTATGATGATCAGGGAAAGAGCTTTGGAGCCGGAACCTGTGATATCGATGTGGTAACCGGTCTGGCAAAACGGGCAAAAGCACTCGGAATCAAGTGGTGTCTGGATCTTCACTATTCGGACTTCTGGACCGATCCGGGGAAACAGCGCGTGCCACGCGCATGGAAGGGGATGACAGCTGCACAGCTTGCCGATGCAGTCTATGATTTCACGAAGGATTCCCTGCAACATTTAAAAGATGCTGACGCGCTTCCTTCAATGGTGGCGGTCGGCAATGAAATTACCAATGGCTTGCTCTGGCCGCTGGGACAAAAGCCGAACTGGGACAATATCGTCCTGTTTCTGAACGCGGGAATTCGTGCGGTGCGCGAGTTTGATCCGTCCATTTCCGTGATGCTGCATCTGGATGCCGGCGGAAACAATGAGATGTATCGCGACTGGTTTGATCATTATTTTGCACATCATGGTGCAGACTTTGATTATATGGGACTGAGCTATTATCCGTTCTGGCATGGAACGATGGAAGATTTGCGTGCCAATATGAATGACATGGCGCACAGATATCATAAGGATATGATTGTCGCGGAAGTGTCGACCGGTTTTACACTCGAAGATTATAAAGATTACGAAAAACTGCCGGATGAGAAGAGAAAAGGAATGGCGACGAAACCGGAGCTGGCTGCCAAAGTGCCTTACGAGATGAGTCCGGAGGGACAGAGCAAATTCATGCAGGATTTGATGGAACTGCTCAAAGGAATCGACGAAGGCCGTGGAAAAGGCTTCATGTATTGGGAACCGGCGTGGATTCCGGTGCCGGGAAGCGAATGGGCGAGTCCGGAAGCGATTGCTTATATGCAGGAAAAAGGCCCGGGCGGAAACGAATGGGCCAACCAGGCGTTGTTTGATTATGATGGAAATGCATTACCGGCACTTGCGGTGATTCGTGATTTTTAAGATAAGGGTGTTTTTACAATGAGAAAAAGGAAATTAATCATAATGATGATATCGACACTTGCGTTGTCTGCAACAGGATGCGCAAAGACAAAGGAGGCGAAGGCGCCTTATCGTCCGACGATGCCAACTGAAATGGAAGCATCTGAGATTTATGTTGAAAAGATAGACGGTTTGTCCGAAGATTTTATCCGCGGAATGGATGTGTCGAGCATTTTGAGTGAGGAAGCAGCCGGCGTAAAATATTATGACGCGGATGGCAAAGAGCAGGATGTCTTTCGAATTCTCGCAGATTCCGGTGTGAATTATGCGCGTATCCGCGTCTGGAATGATCCGTTTGACAAGGATGGAAACGGATACGGCGGTGGCAATTGCGATGCAAAAAGTGCAGCAAAACTGGGCGCACGCGCAGCGGAGTACGGCATGAAGACCTGTGTGGATTTTCATTATTCCGATTTCTGGGCAGATCCGGCCAAACAGATGGTGCCAAAGGCATGGGCGGATATGAACCTGGAGAAGAAAAAGGAAGCGTTAACCGCATATACCGGTGAGAGTCTGAAGACCATCTACGAGTCCGGAACCGACATCGGCATGGTCCAGATCGGCAATGAAATCAACTACGGACTGGCCGGAGAGAGTGATTTTGACAACGAGTTGGAATTGCTCGATGCTGCTTCAAAGGCGGTGCGCGCATTTGCAAAAGAGCATTCGCTTGACATCCAAATCGTGGTTCATTTCACCGAAGTGGACAATGCCTCTGCGACAAAGGAGCGCGCAGCGCGTTTGAAAGATGCGGGAATCGATTATGATATTTTTGGCATTTCATATTATACCTACTGGCATGGGACCTATGAGAATATGATTCAGACACTGCGTGATATTGAGGATACTTACCGGGTGAAGACCTGTATCATGGAGACCTCTTATCTTTATACGGGAGCGGATGCGGATGGAAGTGCAAACAGTATTTCAGAGGCGGATGCACTGCCGAATTATCCGGCAACCGTGCAGGGACAGGCCAACAATCTGCGCGATGTCATGGCTGCTGCACAGTCTGCACATGCGCTTGGCGTTTTCTATTGGGAAGGTTGCTGGATCGGTGCCTTTTCCGATTATCAAAGCAACAAGGACAGCTATGAGAAATATGGCTGTGGATGGGCATCGTCCTATGCGGGCGCATATGATCCGAAAGATGCAGGTGCTTATTATGGCGGATGCTCATGGGACAATCAGGCACTTTTTGATGCCGAAGGCAAAAAGCTTCCTTCGCTGGATGTATTTCGTTTTGTTTATCACGGCGCAAAGGGCGGAGCACTCGAAGTCCTTGCAGTGCCGGATCTGGAAATCGAAATAGCAAAGGGATCCTCCTGGGAGGCTCCGCAAAAAGTGGATGCAGTTTATAATGATACGTCTATCAGCGAGCAGGCAGAGGTGACATGGAATCAGGAGGAACTCAATGCGGTTGATAGAAATCGTGCGGGTGTTTATACGGTATCCGGCAAAGCGGCCGGCTATGAAATGAAGATGACCGTCAGAGTCCTGAGTGAGAATCTGCTGGTCAACGGCAACTTTGATGATGCGGATGCTTCGATGTGGCAGGTGACTTCGCAAAACGGGGAGAATCCGACGGATATTCAGACGAAAGAATCCGATGCACACAGCGGAGAAAATGCATTCCACTGGTGGAGTGCATCGGCAATGAATTATGAAATGTATCAGGACGTAACAATAGACGCGGATGGTGTTTACAGTGCAAATGCCTTTATTCAGGGCGGAGATGTCGGCGATGATGCGGTCATCTATCTGTTTGTACAGGTAACTTCACCGGACAAAACGGTGACGGAATATAAGTCGGACGCTGTCCGGCTGAACGGCTGGGTGAACTGGCAGAATCCGGTCATCGGTGAGATTCAGGCGACAGCCGGATCAAAGATTCGCGTCGGTATGCATGTGGAATGTGCCGCCAACGGATGGGGCACAATGGATGATTTTGAATTGGTGCAATAATATGAAAGAATTATTATATGGAGCGGCATATTATGATGAATATATGCCATATGATCGCGTAGAACAGGACATGGCCATGATGGAGAAGGCCGGCATGAATGTGATTCGTATTGCGGAATCCACATGGAGCACATGGGAAAAGCGCGAGGGAGAATTTGATTTTACGTCTCTGCATCGGATGCTCGATGCGGCCAAGCGTCATCATATTTCTGTCATTGTCGGCACGCCGACCTATGCGATTCCAAGCTGGCTGGCGGACAAAGCGGATGACATACTTGCGCTTACGCACAGCGGACCGGGGATTTACGGCCACCGCCAGAATATGGATATCACGAATCCGATTTATCTGCAGTATGCAGAGCGTATGATTCGCAAATTGATGGAAGAAGTGTGCGACGAGCCACATGTTATCGGATTTCAGCTGGACAATGAAACAAAGGCTTATGATACCTGCGGACCGCGAGCGCAGGAGATGTTTGTCGAATCACTCAAACAAAAATATCCGGATCTGGATGCGTTTAATCATGCATTCGGTCTGGATTACTGGAGCAATCGTGTGGATGACTGGGCACATTTTCCGGATATCAGAGGAACCATCAATGGTTCACTTGCCGCGGAATATGCTGCATTTTCGCGTGGACTGGTAACTGATTTTCTGAAGTGGCAGGCTGCAATTGTTGCGGAATATAAGCGACCGGATCAGTTTATCACACAGAACTTTGATTATGACTGGGATGCACGTCGCGGGGGACTGGGACTGCAACCGGAGGTGGATCAGTTTGCGGCAGCGGAAGCTGTGACAATCGCGGGCTGTGATATTTATCATCCGAATGCGCAGGATCTGACCGGTGCGGAGATTACCGTGCTGGGCAATATCTCGCGAGGACTCAAATCAGACAACTATTTGGTACTCGAGACAGAAGCACAGGGCAATCTGGGATGGCTCCCGTATCCGGGACAGCTGCGACTCTGTGCATATTCGCATGTCGCAAATGGAGCCAATATGGTCGAATACTGGCATTGGCATTCGATTCATAATGCAATCGAAAGCTATTGGAAGGGTGTGTTGTCGCATGATCTGCAGGAGAATGAAACCTACAGAGAATGCGCAATCGTCGGAAATGAATGGAAGCGCATCGGGCAGCATTTGGTGAATCTGAAAAAGGACAATCGCGTGGCAATCGTGGCAGACAGCCGCTCCAATACCGGTCTGATTCAATTCCCGATGGATACGGAGGATACACATGGATATAATCGTGTGCTGCGCTGGCTTGCAGATGCACTTTATCGCCTGAATATTGAATTTGATGTCATACCGGCGCAGGCTGAATATTTGAGCCGCTATGAGATCGTCCTTCTTCCGGCGCTCTACAGTGCAAAGGAAGAATATCTTCAGGCTCTGTCCGATTATGTGAAAGACGGTGGCCATTTGATTGCAACCTTCAAAAGCGCATTTGCAAATGAGCAGATTAAAATCTATGCGGATCGTCAGCCGCATATCCTGCATGAGGCACTGGGCATCCACTACGATCAGTTTACTTTCCCGAAGAATGTGGAAGTGGCTTTTCATGAAAAGTCCGGCGCTGCACGGGAGTGGATGGAAATGGTATTTGCCGACACGGCAGAAGTGTGGAGCCGTTATACCCATCCGGTTTGGAACCGTTATGCAGCAGTAACATACAATGAGTTTGGCAAAGGCAGTGCCATGTATCTGGCAGCCATGTTTGAGGATGAAGTGCTCGAGGAAGTGCTGTCTGCATTCCTGCATGAAATCAATTTTGCAGAGCCGCACAAAATCAGTTTTTCGAATGTGCGCTATCCATTGGTTGTCAAACAGGGCGTGAATGCGGCCAGTGAACAGATTGTCTATGTCATGAATTTCTCGGATGAGGAACAGACACTTGCGATCCCGGTGGAGGCCAAAGAACTGTTGCAGAATCAAACTATTGCATCCGGAGAACAGATTTCGATTCAGCCGTGGGATTTAAAAATCTTGCGGATTTGTTAGTGATAATTGCGATTTTGTGGAATATGCGATACAATATTTGCGTATATACGGGTGGATTCTTGGAATGTTTCTAATTCCCCCTTGAAGCATTCTTTAGAATAGAAAAAACGAGTTTCCTGCATCGTGCAGAAACTCGTTTTTTGTGTGCTTTGTTGATTGTAAAATTGTTACCATTCATAGTCTGTTTTATGATAAATATCCTCAGCCCATAGACCCGGTATCCCCTTCACTTTGCAAGAATATTTTGGTTTTCATATATGCAAAAGCTCGCATCCTGATTACCATATGTCTTTTGAATGCCTGTACAATTTTGAAAAAAGTTTTATGGTTGGCGGACACCCAAAACTTTCGTATATGTACTTCTCATCTAAAGGATACCCGGGTGAATTGGAGTGCGCCCTAGTGAAATAAAAATGAGTTTTGATGTTTATAGGCATGCGCCGCCACGGATGGCGGTGCAAATGCGATTGCAACACGACGTTGCGTAATGCATGATGCTTATAAACACAAAACTCATTTTGTCATTTCACTTGGCAAACGGAGTCTGAACCCGGGTATCCCTTAGACTGAGGAGTACATAATATCAATAAATTAAGTGTCCGCCACTTCATAAACCTTTTTTCAAAATAGTTCATTCATCAAAAGACACATGAGTGATGCTCACCTTTTACATATTGAAAACCTAAAATATTCGCAAAATCGTGAAGGGCTTACCGGGTTTATGGGCTGAGGATATTAGGCAATACAGACGGTGAATGGTAACATAAAATTAATGAATGGCAACCGTCTTGCGATAGGTGCCCCCATTGGAATCATAAAAGATAAACAGCAGCCGTGTGATTTCATCTTTTGTGACCGCATAGGTTGGAGGATCTTCCGGCTTTTCTGCATTGACGGCAGCAGTGATGGTGCTGTTGCTGATATCATAGGTCATGATATATCCGTCTGTCGTCTTGAGGCGTACCATGGTAGAAACGCGGTCAAGGTCCTCGAGCGGTTTCTCGAGCTTATATTCAAGTGCAAACTGTTGCTCCATGGTGTCTACAGGCTCGGTCTCAAATTCGGCATCTTCGGTCTGTGTTTCTGTTTCCGGTTCAGGGCCGGCTTCCGGTTCATCCGTATCGGCTTCGGCAGCCTGTTTCTTTTCATATTCCTCGAGCAGATTATAGGTATATACTTCCGTGCCGTTCACGGATACCACATACGAAATCTCTTCAAATGAAAACAGCTGTGCACCGTCAACCTTGATGTTTAAGTTGGATTTTTCGGAGAGCAGTCCCTCTTTGCTGATACTTTGTTCTGTCTCGCCGGTACAGGTGATATAATCATGTCCTTTGATGTCGATGCCATGATAATATTTGATGATTTCGGTAGTGCGCTTGGTTCCGTCCGTGAAAAGAACCGTGACATTTCCCTCATAACTTTCGTTGATCGGAAGTGTCGCTGTCGTGTGGTAGGTAAATCCGTCTTTGTCCATGCGATATTCCTTGGTACCGAAATAGACGCTGGTCTCAGTGGATTCCGTGAATTCCTTTGGCACGATTGTCACATCTACCGTATAGGTTTTGGTCTCAAAATTAATGGACTTCAGCTTAATTTGATAATCTTCCACAAGTGAAGTCTCTTCTTCCAATTGGGCAGTGATATTGGTTCCTAAATTATCCAGATTGGAATTGATGACACTGACCGTATCCTGCATATAAGTCATCTGTGCAGACAGCTTTCGCAGCTCTACATCCGTTAAGACCAGTGCGGCTCCCAATATTCCCACGATTACCGAAAGAACCACCACAGCAATAATCAGATTGCGCGTGACGCGGCTCATTTTTTTTCGTTCGCCCTTTCGGCGCAGGCGAATTTTTTTCTCTTTTATCTCGCTCATGTTGTCATTTTATCACATTTTGTTGTATTAAAAAAGCGCAACCATCAAAGGCTGCGCTGTGCAATATCCAGTGTGAAAATAAATTCTGTGCCGACCCCTTCGGTGCTGATGACGTCGATGTTTTGTTTGTGGACGGCGAGAATCTCCTTTACGATGGAGAGTCCGAGTCCGACACCGCGCTTGTCGCGTCCGCGGGATGCATCTGTTTTGTAAAAGCGCTCCCAAATCTTTTTGAGGGAGTCGGTCGGAATTCCGATTCCGTGATCCTTGACGGAAACGAAGAGCTTGTCTTTTTTGACGCTGGTCTCGATTTTGATGGCGGAATCGTTGTGCGAGAATTTGATGGCATTGTCGACCAGGTTGTAGAGTACCTGCTGGATTTTGGACATATCAGCAACGACAAACATTTCCGTGCCGGTGAGCACCAGATCAAATGTGATATGACGCTTGAAGCAGATGCCTTCAAAGGTCATGAGGACATTTTTGATCATCCGGTTGATGTCGAACTCCGCAATGTCGAGGGATCGCTCATGTTTGCCGAATCGGTTCAGTTCCAGCAGACTCTGCGTCAGCTTGTTGAGCCGGTCTGTTTCGGTGAGAATGATATTCAGATAGCGATCCTGCATTTCCGGAGGAATGGTTCCGTCAAGCATGGCTTCGCAGTAGCCCTTGATGGAAGTGAGCGGCGAGCGGAAGTCATGAGAGACATTGGAAATGAATTTGCGCTGTTCCTCCTCCTGGGAACGCAATTCCTCAGCCATATAATTTAATGTGTGGGCGAGAATACCCATCTCGTCGTGCGATTTGACATCAATTTTGTTTGAAAAATCACCCTGGGCAAATTCGTCGGCGGCAAGTGTGATTTTGCGCAGCGGACGGTAGACCAGAAATGTGAAGAAAATCAAAATGATAAACGAAGCCGCAATGACCAGAAGCATGGACAGAAAAACGGCGCCCATGTAGGTATTTGCGGATAAAGCGACGGAGTTGGCATCACGCATGATGATGACATAACCCATCAACTGATAGTTTGTGGTAACGGTTGCATATACGATCAGCTGATCCTTGTCCTGCAGATCGTAGAAGCGGCCAATGCGAAAAAGACGATTGCCAAAATCGGTGATATTAAAGCCGTCCAAATGCTCATATTCGCTGTCGAGCGCCTTCTCAAGACACTTGCGATCCGCGGAATTGAGGATGATATCCCCGTTCGGTTTGATCAAAAGAATCTGGGAATCATTGTATTTGGCGAGTGTTTCCATCTCGTTTTGGATGTATTCCGCGTATTCCATTTTGGGTTTAAAAACCTGGCGTGCATAATTTTCGGCAATCTGATTGGCCTCACGATAGAGCGCCATCGCTTCGGCTTTTTGCTCATTCTTGGTGATTTGAAACTGGGTAAAGAAACCGACAATGACAAATGCGATGAGTGCAAAAATCAGATAACTGCCGAGCAACTTTAGGTAGAGTGTCTTTTTCATGGCAAATTCCTATGGTCTATTTGGTTTCAAATTTGTATCCGATGCCCCAGACGGTCGCAATTTCCCAGGCGTCATGGCTGTTCAGCTTTTCGCGCAGGCGTTTGACATGGACATCGACGGTACGGGTGTCTCCGGCATAATCATATCCCCAGATATTGTTCAGCAACTGTTCGCGGGTAAATACCTGGTTTGGTGAGGATGCGAGGAAATATAACAGTTCCATCTCCTTTGGCGGCATCTCAAGATTGCGCCCGCGGAAGAGAACCGTATAGTTGGTCAGATTGATTGACAGGTCTGCGAATTCCACCAGTCGTACATCAGTGGTAACGGCAGGTTCGGCTTTTGGCGCCTGATAGCGGCGAAGAACCGCTTTGACACGGGCAACCATTTCCTTTGAGTCAAACGGCTTCATAATATAATCGTCAGCCCCGAGTTCGAGTCCGAGCACTTTGTCAAAGACTTCACCTTTGGCGGAGAGCATGATAATCGGAACATTGGATTTGCTGCGAATCTCGCGGCAAACCTGATAGCCGTCGATGCCAGGAAGCATCAGGTCCAGAAGAATCAGATTCGGATGGTAGTTGTCAAATGCTTTTAGGGCTTCTTCGCCGTCGTTGACGATTTGTGTATCATAGCATTCTTTGGTCAGGTACAGAGAGATTAATTCCGCGATGTTATTATCATCGTCCACAATCAGTATTTTTTGTTTTGCGACCATGATGGTCCTCCTTTTCATACAAACTGTTATTCAAAATGTGCGATGGTGACTCCCGCATCGCCTTCTCCGAATTCTCCGAGGTTGAAGCTCTTGACATATTTGAGCTTCTTTAAGTGGCCGTGTACGGCATTGCGCAATGCGCCGGTTCCTTTTCCGTGAACAATACGTACGCTTGGCAGATGCGCAATGTAGGCATCGTCCAGATATTTGTCGAGATGTGCAATCGCCTCGTCGACCGTCATTCCAATCAGATTGATTTCTGTAGAAACATAGGCCGATTTGGTGGCTTTAATTTTGCTTCCACCACCGCCGTATTTCTTTTTGAGCGGTGCAGCAGTATCCTCATTGACCAGTTCGATGTCATTGATATTGACAAGGGACCGGAGAATACCCATCTGCACATACAGATCGCCCTTGGCATTCGGCAGAGAATGCACCGTGCCTTTGATATTCATCGAGAGCACTTTGACACTGTCACCGATACGCAGATTCTTCGGCGCTTTTTTGCCGGATTTGGCAGGTTTGGCTTTCAAAGCGAGCCGCTTTTCTTTTTCGGACATTTTGTCGCGAATTGCGGAACGTTCTTTTTCCATTTCACTGATCGGTGCGATAGCCTGTCCGTATTTGTTCATATTGCGGATGGTTTTGTCTGCCACATCCTTTGCTTCTTTGAGGATGCGATAAGCCTCTTCATTTGCATCACGCAGAATCTTTTCACGGCGCTCCTCAAGATTGTCGCGCTTGGCTTCTGTCTGTTTCTTGAGATCTTCAATCTGCGCTTTGTAGCGACTGATTTCTTCACGCTCACGTTCGATGGTCACGCGGCTGGTCTCAAGGTCGGTCAGCAAATCTTCGAATGCGACATCGCTGTCACTGAGACGCTGTCTGGCATCGTCAATCAGATCGTCAGGCAGTCCGAGTTTGAGGGAAATTGCAAATGCGTTACTCTTACCCGGGATGCCGACCAGCAGGCGATAGGTCGGGCTTAATGTTTCGACATTGAATTCACAGCAGGCATTCTCGACGCCGTCTGTGGTTAAGGCATAGACCTTTAATTCACTGTAATGTGTGGTTGCCATCACAACAGAACCGAACTGATGCAGGCGGTGCAGGATGGAAATCGCAAGTGCGGCACCTTCTGTCGGATCTGTTCCGGCACACAATTCGTCAAAGAGAACGAGACTGCGGTCGTCGGCTTTCTGCAGGATTCGGACAATATTCGTCATATGAGAAGAGAAGGTACTGAGCGATTGCTCAATGCTTTGCTCATCACCGATATCGGCAAAGACCTCCTCAAAAATGGACAGCTCCGAACGATCTGCTGCCGGAATCAAAAGTCCGGACTGGCCCATCAGGGTAAGCAGACCGACTGTCTTTAAGGAGACGGTTTTGCCACCGGTATTTGGACCGGTGACAATCAGCTGTTTGTAACTGTCGCCGAGTGTGACATCAATCGGGACCACTTTTTTTGCATCCAAAAGGGGATGGCGTCCCTGACGGATATGGATATATCCACGCTCATTGAAGGTCGGAGCCATGCCGGAATAGGTCTTGGCAAATCCGGCCTTGGCAAATATAAAATCAAGCTCTGCCAGCAATTCGTAATCGGCTGCAAGCACTTCGGCATATTCAAATACTTTTTGCGAAAGTGTCTGCAGAATGACTTCGATTTCGGCTTTTTCTTTTAAAAACAATTCACGCAATTCATTGTTGAGATTGACCACGGCCATCGGCTCGATAAAGAGTGTGGAACCGCTGGAAGACTGGTCATGAACCATGCCGGGAACCTGCGATTTGGAGTCTGCCTTGACCGGTAGACAATAGCGTCCGTCGCGCATGGTCACAACGGCATCCTGCAGTGCAAGACGCGTGGATGAATTGTTCATCAGCTTGGTCAGTTGGGCATGGATTCTGTCATTCATGCCACCGATGGATTTACGGATTTTGTGCAGGGTCGGACTGGCATCGTCCGCAATTTCATCCTCTCCGAGAATACAGCGCTTTAATTCTTCCTTTAACGGAGTCAGCGGTTCAAGCTGAGAGAATAATGAGGTCAGGCTGTCCTGCTGTTCTTCTTCTCGTTCGGTGCGGTTGTAAGCTTTTGCGCGGCCTGCCACCTCAAGCAGGGAGATGATTTGCAAAAATTCACTCGTGTTGAGCGATGCCCCGATTTCGAGTCGTTTCAGAGATGCCTTGATATTGTGAACTCCCGAAAAGCTGATATTGGATTTGCGATACAGGCGGCTGAGTGCGTCATCTGTCAGCTGAATCAGATTCCCGATGACGGCACGATCGGTCTGCGGCTGCAAATGAAGACAGCGCTTTTTGGCCTCCTCGCAGGATGCATATTCGGAGAGTGTCCGTATAATTTTGTCGTATTCCAATGTGTGTAAAACTTTCTCATTCATGGCTACTATTATACTCGATAAAGGTATGATAAAAAAGGGGAAAGTTATTGCATCACATGCATTTTCTGCTTATAATAAAAAAGGTGTTTTTAGAGAGGTACCGAATGGACGAAAACAAAAACGAATTTGTCCGTGAGACAATTAAGGACAAGCCGATTAACCGGAAAAAAATATATCGGAAATTTCTTGTTGCCGCAGGATCTGCAATTTGTTTTGCGGTTATTTTTTGTGCAATAACGGCGCTGCTTTTGCCGCACCTGTTGAAGAGACGCGGTCTGATGCTTGCAGAGGCGGACACACAGACGGCAACTGAGACGCAGCCGCAGCCGACCCAGACACAGGTTCAGGAGACACAGACACAAAAGCCGGATCCGGTTGTCGTGGATCCGACATTATCCCTGGAGGATTATCAAAAGCTTCAGACACAGTTATACAAAATCGGACAGACTGCAAACAAGTCCATTGTCGTAATTACCAGTGTGACCAATGACACGGACTGGTTTAATGATTCCTATGAATCGGAAGGAGAAGGAAGTGGTGTGATCATCTCCGAAAATTCCAAGGTGTTTTATATCCTGACGGAACAGAAACTGATTCATGGCAGTGACGGTGTGCGTGTAACATTTATTGATAATACGACGGTAGATGCACAGGTGATTGGCGCCGACAAGAATATCGGACTGGCTGTGATTGCAGTAAAAAAGGATGATATGCAGGATACGACACTCGGTCGTGTGGCAATTGCACAGACCGGTTCTGCCGCTTCCGTGACACCGGGTACGATTGTCATTGCGCTTGGCAGCCCGCTCGGCAGTTCCTTTTCCGTATTGACGGGAACCGTGACTGCGACAAATCTGGAAGCTTCTATCGTGGATCACAATTTTAAGGTATTCAGTACCGATATTGTTTCTAATTCATCCGGAAGCGGTATTCTGATCAATACTGACGGAGAAATGATCGGTGTGGTCATGCAGGGCATCAGCGATGAGGGAAATACCATCACTGCGGTAACTATGACCAATCTTGAAACCATGATTGATTTGCTGACCGGCGGCAAGACCATTCCTTCTCTTGGATTGTCTGTCTCAACGGTTACAAGCAAAATCGCAAATGAATACAATCTTCCGACCGGTGTCTATATCAAGAGTGTACAGATGGAATCACTCGGTGCCAAAGCAGGTTTGCAGGTGGGAGATATCATTACCCAAATGAACGGGGAAGAGATTACCACAGCAGATCAATACGGCGAGGTATTGCTCGCCATCGAACAGGGTTCTACCCTGAACATGGTGGTACAGCGTAAGGGCGCTGACGGCTATGCCGATATCACCTACAAAATAACGATTGGAGAAAAATAAAAATGAAATATATCAACACTTTTCGCGAGGGCGAACGCATTGCAGATGTCTATCTTGTAAAGAGCAAAAAGCGTGCCGAGACAAAAGCGGGGAAACCATATGACAATGTAGTCCTTCAGGATAAGACTGGAACCATTGAAGCAAAAATCTGGGATGTGGGATCAGCCGGAATAGAAGAATTTGATGCATTGGATTATGTCTATGTCGGTGGAGATGTCAGCATCTTTATGGAAAAACCGCAATTGACCATTCGCCGTGCGAAAGTATGCCAGCCGGGAGAATACGACCCGACTGACTATTTGCCGGTATCGGAGCACGACATCGAGCAGATGTACACAGAATTGCTTGGATTCGTTGATTCGGTTCATGATATCCATTATCATGCGGTACTGGAAGGGTTCTTTAAGAATCCGGAAATCAAAAAAGCATTTTGTTTCCATTCGGCAGCGAAGTCTGTGCATCACGGATTCGTCGGCGGACTGTTGGAGCATTCACTTTCTGTGACACGCAATTGTGATTTTTTTGCAAAGAATTATCCGATTTTGAATCGTGATCTTCTGGTGACCGCTGCGATGCTTCATGATATCGGAAAAATCAAAGAGCTTTCCAAATTCCCGGAAAATGATTATACAGATGCGGGACAATTGCTCGGCCATATTGTCATCGGCGCTGAGTGGGTCGGAGAAGTGATTCGAACCATCGCTGATTTCCCGGTCAGCAAGGCAAATCAGTTAAAGCACTGCATTCTTGCACACCATGGAGAAATGGAATTCGGTTCACCGAAGAAACCGGCTCTGGTAGAGGCTCTTGCCTTAAGCTTTGCCGATAACGTGGATGCAAAAATGGAAACATGGAAAGAAACAATGTCAACTGTGGCGGAAAATGATTACGGATGGCAGGGATTCAACCGATTCCTGGATACCAATATTCGCCGCACAGAGTCATAACTGTCAATCAAAAAGAGTCGCTTGCGGCTCTTTTTTCGATAGATGAGAGATGAATGAAACGATTCGAATGAAGGATGTTCGTATGAAGAAAAATGATTTTTTTGAACTGGAAATAACAGATATTGGAGCAGACGGTGAGGGCATCGGCCATTACGATGGAATGACTTTTTTTGTAAAAGATGCCGTGATCGGTGACCGGATTCGGGCGCGTGCATTGAAACTCAAGAAAAATTACGGGTATGCGCGCGTGGAAGAAATTCTTGTGCCATCACCTGACCGTGTGACTCCACAGTGTCCGATTCACAGACAGTGCGGTGGATGCCAGATTCAGGCGCTTTCCTACGAAAAACAATTGGAATATAAGAACCGCAAGGTGCTCAATCATCTGGTGCGCATCGGAGGATTCGACGAGGCTTTGATCCGGTCGCTGATGCTTCCGATTGTAGGAATGAAGGATTCGTTCCGGTATCGCAACAAGGCTCAGTTCCCGGTTGGATATGGTCGTGACGGAGAAATTGCAACCGGTTTTTATGCTGCACGTTCACATGCAATTATCCCGGTAGAGGACTGTCTGCTTGGAGTGAAGGACAATGAAGAAATCCTTTTTCGCATCAGAAACTGGATGAGAATGTGCAAAATCGAACCGTATGATGAGACAACGGGTCAAGGAATTGTCCGTCATATCCTGCTGCGCTATGGATTTACCACAAAAGAAATCATGGTTTGTCTGGTGATTAATGCGGGCAAACTGCCATATCAGGATGAGCTGATTGAAGTGCTCTCCGATATCACAGGTATGACTTCGATTTCATTTAATATCAACAGAGATAATACCAACAGGATTCTCGGCGATACCACCATCTGTATCTGGGGACAACCGTATATCACCGACTATATCCATTTAAAACAGATTCCAACCGACGAGCAGTATGCCGGACAGACCTTCTACTGTGAGGATTATCAGGATGCCGACAATGCAATTGCCTATCGGATCTCACCGCAGTCGTTCTATCAGGTGAACCCTGTTCAAACAGAGAAATTGTACAGTACGGCACTTGCATTTGCAGAACTGACCGGTCAGGAAAGTGTCTGGGATTTGTACTGCGGAATCGGTACGATTTCCCTGTTTTTGTCGCAAAAAGCCAAACTGGTTTACGGTGTCGAAATCGTACCGCAGGCCATTGAAGATGCAAAAATGAATGCGCATATCAACGGCATCACAAATACACAGTTTTTTGTCGGAAAAGCAGAGGAAGTCCTTCCGGATTTTTATGCTGCAAAGGGAAAAGGCAAAGCCGGAAAAGATTCTGAAATGCTTCGCCCGGATGTTATCGTGGTCGATCCGCCTCGCAAGGGCTGCGACGAGAAATGTCTTCAGACCATGGTGGCGATGGCACCGCCCCGCATTGTGTATGTCAGCTGTGATTCAGCTACGCTTGCACGCGATTTGAAATATCTGTGTGCAAACGGATATGAATTAAAAAAAGTGCAGGCATTTGATCAATTCGCACATACCGGGCATGTGGAGACTGTGTGCCTCTTGAGCAACACCCAAAGACCTAAGAAAGAATCCTATATTACGCTTGATGTGGAGATGGAAGACTACTACCGCATCAAGAATGAAGGGAAGAATTCTACCACCTAAAGTTCAGCCTCACAATCGAATAGGAATTTGAATAGATAAGCTGCAGATGCGGAAGTGATCCGAAATCTGCAGCTTGTTTTGTTTCAAGCCAAACGATTGAAAAAGGAGGACAAACACATGGCAAAGAAGAACGAACGGGAACTGAAGGTTTGCGCAATGAGCGGATACAACTACAAATCCGTTCCGTCGATCCGGTTGATGGGACAGTGGCTGGAGACTGCCGGTTTCCATATCGGAGATCCGGTATTGGTCAAGTGCGAGAATGGTAAGCTCATCATCAGCCTGGACACTGCAAGAGCGGAGCTGATGGAAGCTGAGAAAGTGTTTATGGAGAAAGAAACCAGAAGGCTGCATGAACGTTTTCTGAAGGAAAAGAAAAAGCTCCACGCACAGTTTGTGGCAGAGCAGCAGGCAGAATATGCTAAGGATCAGGAGAGGGGGAAGGCCTATGTTTGATGCGAATGAACTATCCGTTCTGGATCCGAAGTATTTCTCCATCATCTTTACAGATGCTTTTGATGTGACGATTATGAGCCGGAATACAGGGCACTTCTGGTTTATTCATAATCCGGAGTATCCGACACCGGGGACATGTATCATTTTCCATAAGCATAAGGCATCACATCCATATCACCAGCACGGTCGTGCGAATAGTTTGAAGCAGGCTATCCGGAGCATACAGAGTCACGATAGATGGCAGATGCAGGGTAGACCGTCTAAGAAATAAAATCGAATACAAAGGCACACAGCAAAGCAGCGGTACCGGAGATAGTTCCAGTATCGCTGCTTCTTTCATCTGTGCCGGTCTGTGTTAGTCGGCGTAGTAGAGATCCTTCGCAAGCTTCTGAGCTGCTTTGATCTCAGAATATCCCTGCGTCTTTTTGATACCATATTCCTTAAGAATGACATCAAGGATTTCGCCTTTGGTGTATTCCTGCTTCAGAAGATCGAGGATACGACCATAGCGCGGATTCATCTCTCTGACCTGACGGATCAGATCGTCAATGATAAGGCCGAGCAGAGTCGTGTTCTCCAAAGATTCTGTCTGGGCGGGATCATAGCCGTTACCGTCTTCCGACATCATATCTTCCAGCATCTTGTCATAGGAGAGGATGTTCGGGTCCTTCTTCAGGTCTGCAATGTAAGTGCGAACATCGCTCCAGAAGAGCTTCATGGTGCCGGGAAACTGTTCAGCAGTGACCGGTGTGAAGGCGACTAAAACGGCGATGCCGCTGAAGTGCCAGGTTTCAAGGTTCTCACGATGATAGTTCATCGCTTTTACTTCGCCCCAGTTGTGAACTAGGAACGGAGCGAGGTAGAATCCTTCCGGTACGGGAAGGTTGTTGTACGAGCGCTTATCGCTGTACTTGGTGATTTCGTTATCAACCATAACGCTTTTCCTCCGTAGATTTGCGCGGAGGAATCCGCATTATGGCGATATGAAATTGTCCCTATCAGGTGGCCAGTCATTTCGGATTCCTCCTAGTTTGCTTGGCCAGCCTGTTCTACATGGGCTGACGTGATTTACATGGCGGCTTCGGTGAGACGGTAGAACCATCTTCAGCGCTAAAGAAGCAATCTCACTGAAGCTAAGCCCATCATAATCGCTTTCTTTTTATTTGGAAAAACTCACCGAGTCGGATTAAACCCAACAAAAAAGCCCGCATTTCTGCGGGTTTCAACCAGTTCACATATTCATTTATGATAGTATGACAGGGATTTATGATGATATTCCCGACTCATCGAGTCGGAAAAATTTTCAGAAATAAAAAAAGCCGTGCTTCCGAAGGGGAAACACGGCAAATTGAAGTTAATATCGCTCTTTTGTACCCAGGGTCTCATATCCATAAGACTGTAAGAAATCGTTTCGATCTTCCAGCATGTCGCCAGGGTAATTGTTGATACAGAACTTTAAGGCTCTATGTTCGTTGCTTTCCTTGAAGGCGTGACCGGCAAGGTGAAGCATTTTTTCAGTGGTTTCTATATCAAGGCTGAGACCACATGCTATAGCGACAATTGTTCTCAGGGAAGGGTCGGTTCCTAAGTTCTTTTCAGCCTTGCGATATACTTCTTCACCAAGACCTGTAAGGTTACAGAAGTGGGGCTTACTTATGCCTTTAAGCTGGATGATTTCGTAAATATACTGCCAGCATGTTTTACCAATAGTTGATATTTGATGGATCTGTTCGCCTTGTTCAAAGCTCTTCCTCTTTTTTCTTAAATCCTCAGAGAGTGCGACAACAGAAGCACTCTGATCATCATCGTAATGAGAAATCTCTTGTTCGTCGTTGTCACGGTGGAAGATGATCTGCGGCAGTATTTCTTTGGCTTTGGAGCGGCGTATGCGCTGCCAACTGAAAGACAGGGTGCATTCATCAAGATGATCCCAGGCATATTCGGAAAGTGTTGCTTTTCCATCATCGTTTGTGGAGATATATTTGTCATCGTTGATGACCACATATCCTTCAACGTATCTGAACTTACCGGTGTCAATGAGTTTGCGGAAGTCTTCATTGGTGCTGTACTCATAGAAGACATCTTCGCGGCTGACATAGGAGTGCCAGTCTTTCTCATTGATAGCTTGCAGAACCGATTTTGCTTCCGGGTACCCGGTCTCTGTCATACGTATTAAGGCAGACTGCCTTGATACGCCGTAGAATGAAGCAAGATCATCGGCAATGCAGGTAAGCACGGCGAGCTTCAACGGAGTATTCTCATAATCATATTGCTTATAGAGTTCATCTACTTTGATCTTAAAGGTCTGTATCGGCATCAGGATCCTTGGGGCCAGATTATTTGCCTGCCACTCCATGCGCTGCTCATCAGTCCATTCTTCTTTTTCATCCGGATAACTCATCTCAGCCGGACAACGGCAAGCGATGAACTTCTCATCACGCAGGATATGTTTGATGGCAGCATAGAGACGGTGCCGGTGCCAGTGATAAACCTCATGAGCGATAGTGTTGTTCACACAGCCGCTGTTCCGCTGCCAGTAGGTATAAGCATCAATCAGAATAGTTCCTCTGGGAACTTCCTGTTCTTTCTCAGAGGTCTTGAAAAGATCGTAGATCTTGACTGTTCCGGGAGAGAAGCAGATCTGACCGAAGATGGTGAAGTCATCAGTGATGCGATATCCCTGGATGACTTTGAGACCGAGTTTCTCTTTGGCGATATCTTCAATCGGGACGCGGAGCGGTTCTTCAAGTGCTTCTGGATAATACTTCTCCAGAAAGGCTGTGGCTTCTCTGTCGAGATCCTTACGGTAGATGATAGGTACAATACTCTTTGATGCTGCAACACCGGCAGAAGACGGCTTTGTGTCTTTGCTCCAAGGCTTTACAGACGAAACTGTTAAGGATTCAAGTTTATCGGTGATAACGGCTTCGCATGACGCAATCAGCCATTGTGATGTTTCTCCAGACATGTCACCACGGTATTCATCAAATTGCTGTAATTCGATAGTACAGCTAAGAATCGCATCGAAGAAGAGAGAGTCTTCATCAATACGGATATGTGTGGCATATTCGAGCAGCATGTCCAAAAGCATGGCGGTATCAGGATACTTAATGCGGGACATGCTGAGGTTCAGCGTAGTCGGGTGTGCTGCAATATAATTATTCACTGATTCCCAGATAGGGCGGTAACAAATCTTGTATATAAATTCTTCAATCTCATTCTGAGCTTTGCTCATTCTAAGACACCTCTTTTCGTAGAAGTGCCCGCTGGTTGCGGGCGAAATGATACAGATAGAATTATAGCACTTATTTGGAGAATTTTCAATTAAAAGCGGTGTCAATTCGTGCGTATGTGGAGATTTTTGCTTGTAGATTTTCGAGACGAGTGGTATAATGGAGACTGTATTGGTATGCGTAGTTACCTGATGACATATATGTTTTGGGAATGAACCGAGAGGACTGCACTATGGAAGTTAGTTACAAGAAGCTTTGGAAGCTACTTATCGACAAAGATATGAAGAAGAAAGACCTTCAGGCAAAGGCCGGAATCAGCTGGACTTCTGTCACAAAACTGTCCAAGGGCGAAAATGTGAGTATGGAAGTTCTGATGAAAGTGTGTAAAGTGCTTGAATGCAATATCGGCGACATTATGGATCTGATTCCGGAAGAAGGTGATACGAATGGCGAGCTCAAAGAAGAATGATGTTATTAGCGTTGCTCCGCCGCACAGTATCAAGAAGTTTGAGTTGATTTCAGAGTATGTAAAGGCCTGGATCAACATTCTTATGCTGAACAAAAAGTGCAGGGGCATTGTCTACATAGATTGCATGTCAAATAGTGGCGTGTACTATGATGATCAAGGTAATGAAATAAAGGGGACGCCGCTTCTTGTTTCTGAGATCATTGCTGAAGCTATGACCAGATATACAGACAAGCAGGCATATGTATATTTCAATGACCTTGATTCCAGAAAAATAGACCTGCTTAAGACAAGAATTCCAAGGCAGACAAGCAATTTTACAATTTATACGGAGTCTATGGATGCAAATGTGCTGCTAAGAAAAATAGGTAGCCAATTCTCATCCATGTTCAGTGACATGCATTTTTTGCTTGTTTACGATCCGTATGATGCTCATATCGAATGGGATGCCATGATGCCGTTCCTGAAAAACTGGGGCGAGATCATCATCAACCACATGGTGTCCGATACAATCAGGGCAGCTAAGATGGCAAAGAAGCCGGAAGTTATCGAGAAGTATGAGGAAACCTATCAGACTACGATCGATGAACTGATTTCATTCGGCAGCGATAGAAATGCTTTCGAGAAAAAGATTGAGCAGATTATTCTTGATTTTAGCGGAAGAAAAGAAGGCCGCTATTATGTTGCTGCCTTCCCGTTCTTCAACAGTAATAACTCCGTGGTTTATAACCTGATTCACTGTACCGGTCATCCAACAGGATTTGATCTTTTCAAGTCTACGGCATGGAAGACCTTTGATGATCAGTCATCCGGAAAGAAAACCAATGATGGAAATGATGATGGTTATGAACAACTGGTTATGAACTTTGAGACCGGCGAAGTCGGATACGAGCATAAAGAAGATGATGCTCATTATACACTTCGAGATATTGCAGCTTATTTGCAACAGCATTTTCGAGGTAGGCAGGATGTACCGAAGGATGAGATATCGGATTACTTGTTTGAGCATCCGGTGTTCCCAGTCAGAGACTACAGCAGAAAAACTTATAACGCATTAAAGAAATATTATGGTGCTGTAGTTCACAGAAATACCGTAACATTTTCAGATAGGAGTTGCTAAAGATGCCGAAAGTGGAAGGCTACATAAAAAGAAAATCCATGCTGTACAAGACAGGCGTAGAGTATGGAGATTATACATTGAATTTTGTGCAGGGATGTGCGCATGGATGCCGGTATCCTTGCTATGCCTTCCTGTTAAAGAAACGATTTGGGCAGATTAAAAAGTATGAGGATTGGCTGAAGCCTTATCTGGTGTCAAATACGCTGGAAATCCTGGATAAAGAGATTCCAAGACTCAAAGACAAGATCAAATCTGTACAACTCTGTTTTACGACGGATCCCTTCATGGTGGGATATCCTGAGATTGAGACAATGAGTCTTGATGTCATAAAGAAACTCAATGACGCGGGGATAAAGTGTACGGTGCTTACCAAGGGAATCCTGCCGATCAGTCTGGAAAAGTGTTCCAAGGATAATGAGTACGGCATCACACTAATCTCTCTGGATGAGGAATACAGAGAGAGGATGGAGCCTGGATCGGCACCATATGCCGACAGACTGAAAGCATTAAAGAAATTGCATGAGAAGGGCTGTAAGACGTGGGTGAGCATTGAACCATATCCTACGCCGAATCTGATAGAGCAGGATCTAAAGAAGATTCTGAAAGCAGTCAGCTTCGTGGATAAGATTATCTTTGGAAGAACCAATTACTGCAAGGATGTCACGTCTGGATATCCTGAACATAAGAAGTTCTACAATGAAAGGGCAAGGGAAGTGATTGACTTCTGTACCAAGAAGGGAATTGCTTACCACATAAAAGATAAGACGATTACAGAATAGAGACCGTTTTATGGGACAGGTAAAGAGATAGAATTAAGATGCCGGAGTATATAATGCCGGTAAATATGGATAAACAGGAGGAAAGACATGGCTGCGATTCATGATTTGCTTGCTCAGGTTCAGGATGAGGCGTTGAGAGCCAGATTGGAGCAAGAGATAAACAGACTGTCAAAGACAAAGAAATTCGGGCTGGTGTTTGAAGAGCACCTTCCGGAGTGTACGCCGCTTTATGATATTCCGATTAAGCGTGGCTCAACCGTTGCAAAAAAGACTGGTGCCGTCAGTGATATGTATGAAGTAAGCGCCATCAAAGATGGTGTTGCTACGTGCTATCACAAGGTTACGGAAGAAAAAGAAGAGATTCCGGTGCAAGAACTTGTGTCGGTGGCTCAGTTTGGAGAGCCTATATATCCTTATCTGAAACCGATAGACAGCATATGCAATGCTCCTGATAGTGATCTGTGGCATACGTTGATTGAAGCCGATAATTATCATGCTCTGCAATTGTTGGAATACCTCTATGCTGGAAAGGTGGACTGCATTTATATAGATCCACCATATAATACAGGGGCTAAAGATTGGAAATACAATAATGATTATGTGGATAGTGTGGATGCATATAGACACAGCAAATGGCTTTCCTTTATTAAACGAAGGCTATTGCTAGCTAAAAAATTGCTTAATCCAACAGATTCTGTCTTGATTATTACAATTGATGAAAAAGAATACCTGCATCTGGGGTGCTTGTTAGAGGAATTATTCCCGGAAGCAAGAATTCAGATGATTAGCACAGTAATAAATCCAACAGGAACAAAAAGGGCTGATGAGTTTTCTCGTACAAATGAATTTATTTTCTTTGTAAGAATTGGACAGTGTACCATTGAACAGGTTGCTGAAGTGAAAACGGTTGCTTCAAAATCTGAAGTTCACTGGGAACCGTTACGTAGACATACAGCTTCCAATATTCGTGATGTACAGCACCCTAACCAGTTTTTTCCGTTATTTATCGATGTCAATACTAATGATATTGTTGAGATTGGTGAAAATCTTCCATTTGGAACGGATATATCAACAGTTGAACCTCGTGAGAATTGTGAAACAGTTTGGCCAATACGAGATAACGGCGTTGAAATGATGTGGGGGTTAAAGCGAGAAACTTTCATTAAAAGACTAGAAAGTGGATATGTGAAAATTGGTAGACATACACCTAATAAGCCACAAAAGTACTCTATATCATACCTTGCGTCGGGAACAATAGAAGATATTGAGGCTGGAAAAGCGACAATTAAAGGTTACGATGAGCACGGTGCGGTTAAAGCATATTACGAAGAAGGCAAAAAAGCTATTCCTACAACACAATGGGCAAATTCATCCCATGATGCCAAAGTGTTCGGCACCCTGTTATTGCAGCAGATACTTCTTGATAGGAAATTTCCGTTTCCAAAGTCTTTGTATGCAGTAAAGGATTGTATAAATTTGTTTGTTGCAAATAAAAAGAACGCATTAATTGTGGATTTTTTTGCGGGTTCAGGAACCACGATGCACGCCGTCAATCTACTTAATAAAGAAGATGGAGGACATCGTCGATGCATTATGGTGACAAATAACGAGATGAACGGAGATGAAGAAAGCGAATTAATAAAAAGAGGGTATAAACCTGGTGATGCTGAGTGGGAGAATCACGGCATAGCACGATATATTACATGGCCGAGAACAACTTGTGTCATTAAGGGTGAAGATGTGAAAGGAAAAAGAATAGAGGGTTCATATGATGGATCTGACATTCCAATTGCAGAAGGATTTAAATCAAATGTGGCATTTTTAAAGCTTGGCTTTTTAGATAAGACTTCTGTAGCATTAGGTCGTCAGCTGGCCGAATTATATCCTGTTCTATGGTTAAAAGCAGGAGCTCATGGACCGTGTCCTGCTTTGGAAAATGATAAAGCTTATATGCAGATTTTTCCGGAAAATGAATTTGCTATTCTTATCGATGAAAAGCATTTTCAGGAGTTCAACGAAGAGGTAAGTAAGCATCCAGAGATTCAGACTATTTATGTTGTTACGGATTCCGAAGCCGGATATCGCGAGATGATTGCTGGATATGGCGATAAAGATACATACCAGCTTTATAGAGATTATCTGGATAACTTCCGGATTAGTATAGGGAGGTAAGCCATGAAAGCAGAATTATTTCCATTTCAGAAGCGAGCATTAAGCGAACTTAGGATGAAATCGACGGAAGCCGTATACCGCTATGAGCGTACTCATTCAAAACAGGTAGTATCTTTTACAGCACCGACCGGAGCAGGTAAGACAATTATCATGGCTGCTTTGATAGAGAGTATTTTCTTTGGTGATGAAGCATATCCGGAGCAGCCGGAAGCAATCGTGGTGTGGCTATCGGATTCTCCACAGCTGAATGAACAATCTAAAGATAAGATTGATCTGAAGGCAGATAAGATCCGTTTGGGGCAGTGTGTGACAGTTCAGGACGATTCCTTTGATCAGGAAATGTTCAATGACGGCCATATCTATTTCCTGAACACGCAGAAGCTTGGCAAGAGCTCCAATCTTACGAAGCATACAGATAATCGTCAGTATACGATCTGGGAGACTTTGGCAAATACAGCCCGTGAAAAGAGCGACCGTCTGTACTTCATCATTGACGAAGCGCACCGTGGAATGCAGGGACGTGAAGCCGGACGTGCCACAACGATCATGCAGAAGTTCCTTAAGGGAAGTCCAGAAGATGGTATCGAGGCTATGCCGGTAGTTATCGGAATGTCTGCTACATCTGCGAGATTCAATGCATTGGTACAGGGTATCGCATCTGATACGCAGTATGTGGTTGTTACAACTGATGAAGTCAGAGCTTCCGGTCTGCTGAAGGATCGTATTGTTATTTCTTATCCGGAAGATAACACTGGTAATAAGGATATGGCTGTCCTTCAGGCAGCCGCTGATGAATGGAAAGATAAATGGGATCACTGGTATCAGTATTGTTATGAACAGCACTATGCATATGTGAATCCGGTACTTGTTATCCAGGTACAGAATGCTACGGCATCTTCAATTTCTGCTACGGATCTCGATGATTGCGTTCAGAAGATCGAAGAAAGAACAGGCATCCGATTTCAGGAAGGGGAAGTGGTTCATACCTTTGGAGATGCCAATAATGTGATCAGGATCAATGGGCTGAATGTGCCATATGTCGCTCCATCGGCCATCGCAGAGGATAAGCGCATCCGAGTTGTATTCTTTAAGGAAAGCTTATCAACCGGATGGGATTGTCCAAGAGCAGAGACGATGATGTCCTTCCGTCATGCGACGGACGCAACCTATATCGCACAGCTTCTTGGAAGAATGATCCGTACACCGATGCAGATGCATATTCAGGTTGATGAGACTTTGAATGATGTACATCTGTATCTGCCTTACTTCAATTCCGATACGGTAAAGGAAGTTGTAGAAGAACTGCAGAATGCAGAGGGCGGCGATATTCCTGCTGATATCTATGGCGAATCTCTTGATACAAGAGTTATGGATACATTGTCTGTCAGACCGAGAAATACTTCTGGCGGCGGAATACGTCATACACCGACATATCCGGGACAGATATCATTATTTGATCAACCGGGTGGAACCCAGTCTTCCGAGGTACATGATGGCGCAGGTCAGTATGGTAGTAGTGGGCAGACTGGAAGTACTTCCGGCGTTCACGAAATACCTTCTGGAATTAATGCTGGCACAAACAATGCGGCTGGCGGCACAACGCATCAAGCAGCCTCTCAGCAGCCGGAAGAGACACAGAATACACAAGCAGCCGGAGCTGCTCCGGCTGCAGGCGTTACACAGACCAGACCTGCCGGAAACGCAACACAGACAGAACCGGAACACGTTCAGGAAACATTTATAGATCCTTTAGACAGAGAGGGTGTGGTAAAAGCTATCAATGATTCCGGACTTCTGTCCTACGATGTAAGAAATGTTAGAATCAGCAACTATCTAAATTCCTTGTACAGCCTGGCAAGACTGCTCAGACAGTCTGGAAAATATCAGGATGCTACAGATGACGTGCTGGAAGAGATCGTAAAGATGATCCGTGAATATGTAGGCGATCTGAAACGTAACGGTAAATATGACGATATGGCAAAGAGAATCATGGAGTTTCAGATGAAATCTCAGGTTTTCGATGCTTTTGGTGAAACTGTAGATGACAACATCGTGCATATGTTCATGTCCTCCACAGATATTGATATCGACCGGCAGTTCCGCAGGGCTGAGACAAAGCTTGGAAATGAGGGCGTTGGAAACAAATATGGTCATTACTATTACGATGAGGATGATCCGAACGCCTATAAGATCGATGTCATCCTGTATGCGTCGAATGACGATTGCTATGCACGACTTCTGGCTTATGCAGAGAAGATGTTCCATAAGATGAATGATGATTATCGTCGGAAGATCGTGGGATTGGGAGACCGTTTCATCAAACAGTATGATGCCATTGTCTCTAACGGAGATGTTGTCAGTAAGCATAACTTCCGCCTCCCGGAGACCATCAGTTTGCCTCATGAAGTAAACGGAAAGGATTATGATGATCATCTTTTTGTAGACGATCATGGAAAGGCTCGTATCAATCTGAATAACTGGGAAGAAGGTGTACTGGTAGAGGAACAAGGTCAGGCAGATTATGTATGCTGGCTCAGGAATCCTCCGAGAAAGCCTTGGTCTCTCTGCATTCCTTATGAAATGGGAGGAGAGCAGAAACCTGCATACCCGGATTTTGTGATCATACGTAAGGACAGCGATGACGAATATGTTGTTGATATTTTGGAGCCGCATGATCCTACCAGAATAGATAACCTTGGTAAGGCAAGAGGCTTTGCTGAATATGCAAGACAGAATCCGGGTGTAGGACGTATACAGCTGATCCGAATGGCCAAGGATGCAGTCGGACATAACAGATTCAAGAGGCTGGATATGGCTATGAGTGCCGTGCGTGACAAAGTTGCACGAGCCATGACAAACGACGAATTGGATCACATCTTTGATACAGATGGATTCTTCATGGAGTAAAGAGTATAGATTGGAGGCTTCAATATGGACAACGACCAGATTGTAAGCAGGATGAATTCATATTTGCATACTTCCGCTAATGTGTTAGCTGACTGGCTTGGGAGTCTTCTTCCGAGAGCATCAGACGATTGGTGGGAAGAGTGTGTTCTGGATAAGTTGAGCTATAACCAGCGTGAGATGGCGATAGAAAGAGGCTTTACGGAGCTTGGCCAGTTTGATCTGGCTGCATTGCTCCGTATTGCCGATAAATCGTGGTATGCAATGCGTAACGTGGCATTCCTTCCGACAATGCTCATGTACGGTAAGGAAGCAAGCAACCGAAAACAAGAGATAGACCGCCAGCACTACACTATTCCGAACCAAAGACCAAAAGATAAGCATTGTGGGAAAATCTAAACTTTTGGATTTTCCTACAATGCCAACTACGGCGGAATCCCTCCCACTCCTTATATCTTTCTGTATACATTGAATTTGTATTTAGTAAAATGCAGACAACACCACGGATCGGCTTTTGGTTGGACAATTCCAACCAAACACCACAGCAGACAGCAGAAAACATTCTGAACGCTAGGAAGCCGGTATGATTGTTACATATAAGGGGAAGAAAAATTTCTTTTAGGTACTTGCTTTCCTAAAACTGATGTGATACAATGATTTAATCCAGAAAAGGAGTAAAAAATATGCGGCAAGGTATTCTTAAATAAAACTATAATCAAATAGTGGGAACAAAGGATTATGATAGCTCCTTTTGTAGGGGCTTAGTTTTTTGTACCCAATTTAAGAATACTTTTGCCTTATCAATTTTGACATATCCCCAAAAACAGCAATCACAAACAGGTGTATGCTGTATATGTGTATGTCCGCAACTTATAATCCCCAGTGGTAAAAGTATTTTACTGCTGGGGATTTTTATGCCCTTTGGGGCTGTAAAGGGAGGACAATCACATGAAAATAATCAATATTGGAATTCTTGCCCATGTAGACGCTGGAAAGACGACCTTGACGGAGAGCCTGCTATATGCCAGCGGAGCCATTTCAGAACCGGGGAGCGTCGAAAAAGGGACAACGAGGACGGACACCATGTTTTTGGAGCGGCAGCGTGGGATTACCATTCAAGCGGCAGTCACTTCCTTCCAGTGGCACAGATGTAAAGTTAACATTGTGGATACGCCCGGCCACATGGATTTTTTGGCGGAGGTGTACCGCTCTTTGGCTGTTTTAGATGGGGCCATCTTGGTGATCTCCGCTAAAGATGGCGTGCAGGCCCAGACCCGTATTCTGTTCCATGCCCTGCGGAAAATGAACATTCCCACCGTTATCTTTATCAACAAGATCGACCAGGCTGGCGTTGATTTGCAGAGCGTGGTTCAGTCTGTTCGGGATAAGCTCTCCGCCGATATTATCATCAAGCAGACGGTGTCGCTGTCCCCGGAAATAGTCCTGGAGGAAAATACCGACATAGAAGCATGGGATGCGGTCATCGAAAATAACGATGAATTATTGGAAAAGTATATCGCAGGAGAACCAATCAGCCGGGAAAAACTTGCGCGGGAGGAACAGCAGCGGGTTCAAGACGCCTCCCTGTTCCCAGTCTATCATGGCAGCGCCAAAAATGGCCTTGGCATTCAACCGTTGATGGATGCGGTGACAGGGCTGTTCCAACCGATTGGGGAACAGGGGGGCGCCGCCCTATGCGGCAGCGTTTTCAAGGTTGAGTACACCGATTGCGGCCAGCGGCGTGTCTATCTACGGTTATACAGCGGAACGCTGCGCCTGCGGGATACGGTGGCCCTGGCCGGGAGAGAAAAGCTGAAAATCACAGAGATGCGTATTCCATCCAAAGGGGAAATTGTTCGGACAGACACCGCTTATCAGGGTGAAATTGTTATCCTTCCCAGCGACAGCGTGAGGTTAAACGATGTATTAGGGGACCAAACCCGGCTCCCTCGTAAAAGGTGGCGCGAGGACCCCCTCCCCATGCTGCGGACGACGATTGCGCCGAAAACGGCAGCGCAAAGAGAACGGCTGCTGGACGCTCTTACGCAACTTGCGGATACTGACCCGCTTTTGCGTTGCGAAGTGGATTCCATCACCCATGAGATCATTCTTTCTTTTTTGGGCCGGGTGCAGTTGGAGGTTGTTTCCGCTTTGCTGTCGGAAAAATACAAGCTTGAAACAGTGGTAAAGGAACCCTCCGTCATTTATATGGAGCGGCCGCTCAAAGCAGCCAGCCACACCATCCATATCGAGGTGCCGCCCAACCCGTTTTGGGCATCCATAGGACTGTCTGTTACACCACTCTCGCTTGGCTCCGGTGTACAATACGAGAGCCGGGTTTCGCTGGGATACTTGAACCAGAGTTTTCAAAACGCTGTCAGGGATGGTATCCGTTACGGGCTGGAGCAGGGCTTGTTCGGCTGGAACGTAACGGACTGTAAGATTTGCTTTGAATACGGGCTTTATTACAGTCCGGTCAGCACGCCGGCGGACTTCCGCTCATTGGCCCCGATTGTATTGGAACAGGCATTGAAGGAATCGGGGACGCAGCTGCTGGAACCTTATCTCTCCTTCATCCTCTATGCGCCCCAGGAATACCTTTCCAGGGCTTATCATGATGCACCGAAATACTGTGCCACCATCGAAACGGCCCAGGTAAAAAAGGATGAAGTTGTCTTTACTGGCGAGATTCCCGCCCGCTGTATACAGGCATACCGTACTGATCTGGCCTTTTACACCAACGGGCGGAGCGTATGCCTTACAGAGCTGAAAGGATATCAGGCCGCTGTCGGTCAGCCGGTCATCCAGCCCCGCCGTCCAAACAGCCGCCTGGACAAGGTGCGCCATATGTTTCAGAAGGTAATGTAAAGATACATAATCGTCAAGACGGCAACAATCAGAAGTTATGGAGGGTAACAATGGAATATAGTAAGGAAGATTTAATCCTGAATTATTCACCGATATACGGTGAAGACGGCTAAAAGCCGCATGTTTACTGTGAA
>NZ_PDYG01000063.1 GCF_002735305.1 Agathobacter ruminis | reverse complement strand
CCCTATGAAGCCTTATAAAAAGATAAAGAAATTTGAGCAATTAGAATTGTGGAATATGGGTGATGTGTATGCTTATCAGTTTTCTACAAAAGACGCGGAAGATGCCGGTATATACAAGAAATATATATTGATGCAAAAAGTAGGAGAAAAAGGTATGGGTTACCCATATGAAGGCTTTCGATATGATGTTATACAGATATATGATCGACTGTTTGATGAATTACCGAGCCCGGAAGTAATAAAAGATATTCGATTATTACCGGCTGATATACCATATAGGAAAAATGAAGAATTGTTGAGAACGTTTCCACTCGATATGTCAGCTGGAATGGATTATTTAAAAGCATCTGAGTATCCTAGAAAAAGGCTACACTTTTTGGGA
>NZ_PDYG01000062.1 GCF_002735305.1 Agathobacter ruminis | reverse complement strand
ACTTTTTGGGAAATGTAGAGATTCCGATTAGACCGAGGTATGTACATGGATTCGCAAAAGTTTTTGGATGGGAGAGAATAGAGGAAAGCTGGCTGGTTGCCTTTTTCAAATGGTGGCAGGGAAAAACATATTATGAGGAGAATGGGCTTTATTATCCAAGTGAGCTCTATAAAAAAAGCGATGATGAATAGTTGTGTAATTAGGATATAAAGTAATGTTTGATTTGTATAGTACAAGAAAGAAGATAGATGATGTGCATATATTTATATCCGAGAAGGTGTATAACTATCTTGTGAATTTGTTCAAA
>NZ_PDYG01000061.1 GCF_002735305.1 Agathobacter ruminis | reverse complement strand
CCTACTATTAGTATTAGTCATAGTCTTTCTTTACCTTTTCAATAGGTTCGACTATGCTGTTTAAGATGCTGTGGATTGGTTATTATCCCCTACCGCATAGACGGTTTGAGTAAGGCTCCAACCACAGTCTCTTTGTTTATTTGTTAATCAGTTAGTTACCGCATGACGGTTTATCAAGAAGTAGGTTACGATTGCAAGGAGCCCTGTGGATCTGAAACAGTATCAATACTATTATTAGGGAGGTCCTATATGATCTATGTAGGAATTGATGTCGCTAAAGACAAACACGATTGCATTATCAAAAACTCTGTTGGGGAAGTTGTTTTCAAAACATTCACCATCAAAAACAATCTCGATGGGTTCACTGATCTTTATCAAAAGATAGAATCCGTAATGGAAGATGTATCTAAAGTAAAAGTAGGGCTAGAAGCCACCGGACACTATAGCTACAATCTTCTTGGATATCTCGTTGATAAAGGTCTACCCACCTTCGTTATCAATCCGTTACATACCAATCTGTACAGAAAAAGTCTAAGCCTTAGACAGACAAAAACGGATAAAGTAGATGCCAATACGATTGCTTCTATGCTCATGTCAGATGTGAACTTAAAGTCCTACTCTAACACATCGTACCACAACGAAGAACTTAAGTCACTAACCCGCTACCGCTTTGATAAAGTCAAAGAACGGGCAAAACTTAAAACTTCTATCTCTCGTCTTGTCTGTATCCTTTTCCCTGAGTTAGAAAAGCTTGTTCCAACTATACACATGAATTCTGTGTATTCATTGCTTTATGAATTCCCAGGTGCAAAACAAGTGGCAAATGCGCATCTGACAAGACTTTCAAATCTACTGAACGAAGCTTCTAAGGGTCATTATGACAAGAATGTTGCCATAGCATTTCGAGATGCAGCAAGAGCTTCTATTGGCTCAAATATGCCAACGAAATCCCTTGAATTAAAGCATACCATCAAACTGATACGTGAGCTTGATTCCGAGATTAATGAAATTGAAGGAGAAATCAATGCCATTATGGACACCATCAATTCTCCAATCCTTAGCATCCCTGGAATAAGCTATCGCATGGGCGCCATGATAATTGCCGAGATTGGTGACTTTGATAGATTTGACTCTGCAGATAAAATCCTTGCCTATGCAGGTTTATCGCCATCCACATATCAATCTGGACAATTAGATAACTGCCATCCAAGAATGGAAAAGCGTGGTTCCAGATATCTACGATATGCTCTGTTTAACGCCACTATTTACGTCTGCCATTGGGATTCGACATTCAATGCTTACCTTGCAAAAAAGCGAGCCGAAGGAAAGCACTACTATGTTGCTGTATCCCATGCAACGAAGAAGCTCGTGAGACTGATATATCAGCTTGAGAAATCTCATCAGTCATACAACAAAGCAGATTAATTAATTCCATACAATTCTTCTTTCAAGAGCATCTCAGCCGATGCTCTATTTGTCATGCAGTTTTCAAAGTACTGATTGCGATGAATAAGTCATCACCACTTTATTCAAAACATTTCTGTTTTAAAACATTTTTATTGACTTTCTTTAATAGTTAGTCTT